>DASRIC010000052.1:0-57274 GCA_035650215.1 Thermoleophilaceae bacterium | reverse complement strand
ACCGCCAAGCAGCGCGACGAGCTCCTCGCGGAGATGACCGACTCGGTGGCGGCGCTCGTCCTCAAGGACAACTACGAGCAGTGCGAGACGCTCAGCCTCGCCGAGGCGCACGCCCCGGGCATGGTCGACGTGCACGAACGCTTCATCCGCAGCCTCGAGGGGGCGCGCAAGCTCCACCGCGACCTCGAGGCGCTGCCGAACGACGAGCAGATCGCCGACCGCAAGCGCGATCACCGCGGCCTCACCCGGCCCGAGCTGTCCACGCTCCTGGCGTACAGCAAGATCGACCTGTACGCCGAGCTGCTCGACTCGGGCGTGCCCGAGGACCCCTACCTGTCCGCGGAGCTCGAGCGCTACTTCCCGGATCCGCTCCCGGAGCGCTTCGGCGACGCCATGCGCGAGCACCGGCTCGCGCGCGAAATCGTCGCCACGCAGGTGGTGAACAACGTGCTCCACGGCGGCGGCACCACGTTCGTGTTCAGGCTCCACGAGGAGACCGGGGCGCCGGCGTCCGAAATCGCCCGGGGCTACGCGGTGGCGCGCGAGATCTATGGCATGCGGCCGCAGTGGGCGGACATCGAGGCGCTGGACAACCAGGTGGACAGCGCCATCCAGCTCTCGATGCTGCTCGAGGGCCGGCGGCTGATCGAGCGCTCCACGCGCTGGCTCCTGCGGCATCGCTCGCGCCCGATGGACATCGCCTCGACGGTGGGGCAGTTCCGCCCGGGCGCGGAGACGCTCTTCGAGGCCGTGCCGGCGCTGCTCGCCCCGGCTGACGCAGAGCCGCTCGCCCGGCGCGCGGACGAGCTGCGCGACGCCGGCGTTCCCCAGCCACTCGCCGAGCGCGTGTCCGCGCTGGCCACGATGTTCTCCGCGCTTGACGTGGTCGAGGTGGCGGGCGAGACGGGCCTCGACGTGGAGGAGGTGGCGGCCGTCCATTTCGCGCTCGGCCACCGGCTCGGCCTGCACTGGCTGCGCGATCGCATCGTCGAGCTGCCCCGCGACGACCATTGGCGTGCGCGGGCCCGTGCCGCGCTCCGCGACGATCTGTACGCGATCCATCGCGACCTCACGGCCGAGGTGCTCTGGAGCCCGCGGGCGGCCGACGACGCCGGCGCGCGCGTGGAGACGTGGGTGGAGGAGAATCCAGCCTCGGAGCGTTCCCTGCAGACGCTCGCCGACATCCGCGTGAATCGGAACTTCGACCTCACAACCTTGCCCGTCGCCGTGCGCGAGATCCGCAACCTGAGCCGGAGGCTCGAGCCGTGAGCGAGGGTCAGCGTCCGCTCGAGCTGATCCACGCCCGCAACCTCGTCACGGGGCTGTCCACACCGGCGTTCCTCGTCGACGTGGACGGCGGGCTTGCCTTCTACAACGACGCCGCATCTGCCCTGCTGGGCCGCCGCTTCGAGGAGGTCGGTCCGTTGTCGCAGGCCGCGTGGGGCCAGGCCTTTCCGCCCGTCGACGCGGACGGCAATCCGATGCCGCTCGACTCGCTGCCGCTCGTGCGCGCGCTGCGGGAGCAGCGTCCGGCCTTCGGCACCCTGCGCTTCCTCCAGGCGGACGGCCACGAGATGGAGATCCACGTGACGGCGATCCCGATCGTCACGAGCCACGCCACCCACGGGGCGCTCGCGCTCTTCTGGCCGACCGAGGACGAGGCGTCCTGATGCGCGTGAAGGTGTGGGGCGCGCGCGGGTCGATCCCGTCCCCGGGCCCCGAGACCACGCGCTTCGGCGGCAACACCTCATGCGTGGAGGTCACGCTCTCGGACGGCACCACGATCGTGCTGGACGCCGGCACCGGGCTCCGCAACCTCGGGCTGCGCATGACGGGCGAGGGCAAGCAGGTGAACATCCTGCTCACCCACCTGCACCTGGACCACATCCAGGGGCTCATGTTCTTCGCCCCCGCCTTCAGCCCCGACTCCGAGCTCGTGATCTGGGGCCCCGAGGCCCCCGACGCGCCCCTGCTCGACCGCATCGCGCGCTACATCTCCGCGCCGCTCGCGCCGGTTGAGGTGCGCGAGCTGCCCTGCCGGGTGTCGTTCAAGGACGCCCCGCACTCGGAGTGGCGGATCGGCCCGGCCACCGTGCGGGCGGCCTCGATCACGCATCGCGGCCCCACGCTCGGCTACCGGATCACCGAGGGCGACACGAGCCTCTGCTTCATCCCCGACCACGAGCCGGTGCTGGCCGGCGACCTCGACCGGATCGAGGCCGAGTGGATCTCGGGGTACGAGCTGGCTCGGGAGGCCACGCTCCTGGTGCACGACTGCCAGTACACGGACGAGGAGTACCCGAGCCACGTGGGCTGGGGCCACTCCTCGCTCAGCGACACGCTGGCCTTCGCCCGGCGCACGGAGCCCGAGCGGCTGCTGCTCTTCCACCACGACCCGATGCACACCGACGACTTCCTCGACGCATTCCACGCCGGCGCGGTGGAGCGCTGGACCGCGGGCGGCGGGAGCGCGGACCAGATCCTGATCGCGGCCGAGGGTCAGGAGCTCGACGCCCGCGGCGAGCTCGGGCAACCGCCGCAAGCTCGAAGCGGGATGCGCTAGGCGTCCGCCGCCACCGGCGGGCGCTTACGGCACGATCCGCAGCGGCGTCGAGGCGCGCTGGATGATCGGCGAGCCGTCGAGCCCGCTCTCGCAGCGCATCCGGGCCACCAGCCGCCACTGCCCGGCCCCCACCTCGCTCCGGCGAGGAATCCAGCGGCGCCGGATGTGGCCGTCGAGGCGCGTTCGGACCGTGCCGATCCGGAACACGTTCTGCGCGCTCCTGAGCGACAGGCGGACCGTGCGGCTGCAGAACTCGATCACCGGCCAGCCTCTGCCGGTGATCGTGAGGATCTGGCCGAAGGCGATCGGCTTGGGCGCCGCGCTCACGGTCGGGGCCGCCTGGGCATGGGCTGGAGCGGCGGCCGCGGCGAGGGCGCAGACGAGCAGGGCGAGGGTGAGCGGGCGCAGCAGCGAGCGGGTCACCCGACCATCGTAGACCGGCCGGCTGTGCGGCGGCGCCGGGCGCTATACGCTGCCCCCGGTGGTTGCGAACTCAGAGGGCGGGGAACGATCGCTCCCGGGCGGCGTGGAGCTGCGCGCGGGCGAGCGTGTCCTCTATCAGGGCCGGCCGGCGTGGCGGGCGCTGCTCACGTTCTACGCCGGCGGGCTCGTGCTCGCGGTCGTGGTGTTCGTGGTGCTCGTCCCGCTCCTCGACGTCGGGGCCGTCGGCGTGCTGGTGGCGCTCGTGATCGCCGCCGGAACGCTCCTGATCGGCTGGCTCAGGCGGGTCTCCACTCGCTACCTGATCACCGACCAGCGTTTGCGGATCACCACCGGGATCGTGCGCCGCGAAGTGCACGAGACGCGGCTCGCGCGCGTGCAGAACGTGAACTACCAGCAGAGCGTGCTCGACCGGATGCTGGGCGTGGGCCACGTGGACTTCGATACCGCCGGCACCGACGACTCCGAGTTCCAGTTCAGCTATGTGAACGGTCCCGAGAAGGTCGTGCGCGCCGTGGACCAGGCGATCCACGCCGATCACCGCGCCCAGCGCGACAGCCTCTAGACGCCGAGGAGCGCGCGGCGGTGGAGGTGCGTACCACCGACTACCACACCGCCGGTGAGCCGTTCCGGATCGTGCTGGAGGGCGGCCCGGAGCTCCCGGGCGCCTCGGTGCGGGAGCGGCGCGAGCACGCGCGCGCCAGCCACGAGGTGGACGCCGTGCGACGGCTGCTATGCCACGAGCCGCGCGGCCACGCCGACATGTACGGCTGCTTCCTCGTGCCGCCCGACGACGGCGGGGCCGACCTCGGCGTGATCTTCTGGCACAAGGACGGCTACTCGACCGCGTGCGGCCACGGCACGATCGCCCTCGGCGCCTGGGCGGTCGAGACGGGGCTGGTCGAGGCCGACCCGGACGGCGAGACGCCGGTCACGATCGACGTGCCCTCGGGGCGGGTCGCCGCGACCGTGCGCAGCACCGGCGGCGCCGTCGACGACGTGACCTTTCGCAACGTGGCCGCCTACGTGCTCGCGCGGGACGTGCCCGTGGAGCTCGAGGGCGGGCCGGCGCGGGTCGACCTGGCCTACGGCGGCGCGATCTACGCCTGCCTGCCGGCTGCCGCGCTCGGCCTGCCGGTCGAGCCGGGCGCCCTGACGGAGCTGATCGCGGCAGGGCGCGCGGTCAAGCGCGCCCTCGAGGGGAGCCCGGCGACCCGGCACCCGAGTGACGAGCGGCTCTCTGGCGTCTACGGGACGATCCTCTACGAGGAGCTCGATGCCGGGCCGCCGCTGCACCAGCGCAACGTGGCGGTGTTCGCCGACGGCGAGGTGGACCGCTCGCCATGCGGCTCGGGCACCTCGGCGCGGCTGGCGCTCCTGCACGCGGAGGGCAGGCTGGCGGAGGGCGCGGCGCTCGTGCACGAGTCGATCGTGGGAAGCGAGTTCGAGGCGCGCGTCGTCGAGGAGGTGGCCGCCGAGGGCCGCGACGCCGTGATCACCGAGGTGCGCGGCAGCGCGTTCAGGACCGGCGAGCACCGCTTCGTGCTCGACCCGCGCGACCCGCTCGGCACCGGGTTCGCGCTGCGGTGAGCGCTCCGGCGTTCCTCGACGACGAGGAGATCGGCCGGCGGCTGCCGCCGGGCGCGGCGGTCGACGCCCTCGAGGCAGCGCTGCGGGCCGGCCTCGACCCCGAGGCCGACCCGGCTCGGATCTCGGTCCCCGACGAAGGCGGACGCGGCGAGCTGCTCGTGATGCCCTCGAGCGCCGCCGGGGCCTTGGGCGTCAAGCTCGCCAGCGTGGCCCCGGCCAACCCCGAGGCCGGGCTGCCGAGGGTCCAGGGGGTGTACGTGCTCTTCGATCCCGACACGCTCGCGCCCGCTGCGCTGCTCGACGGCATCGCGCTCACGGCGCTGCGCACCTCGGCGGTCTCCGCGCTCGCCGTCAAGCACCTCGCCGAGCCGGATGCGAGCCGCCTGCTCGTGTTCGGCACTGGCGCCCAGGCCTGGGCGCACGTCGAGGCGCTGCAGGCGGTGCGCCCGGTCGGGCGCGTTGACGTGGTCGCGCGCGACCTGGAGGGAATCGAGCGCTTCGTGCGGCGCTGCCGCTCCGCCGGGCTCCACGCGGCGCGCGCCGACGCGGACGCGGTGGCGTCGGCCGATCTGATCTGCTGCGCCACCACGGCTCGCCGGCCGCTGTTCGACGGCGAGCGCGTGGCCGAGCGCGCGACCGTCGTGGCGGTCGGCTCGCACGAGCCCGATGCGCGCGAGGTCGACGAGCGACTGGTGGAGCGCGCGACGGTGGTGGTCGAGGCGCGCACGGTGGCGCTGAGCGAGGCCGGCGACGTGATCGCCCCGATCCTCGCGGGCACGCTCGCGGAGTCCGAGCTCGTGACGCTCGACGCCCTGGTACGCGGCGAGGCGAGCGTCGCGCCCGAGCGGCCGCGCCTGTTCAAGAGCGCGGGCATGGCGTGGGAGGACCTGGTGGTGGCGGCCGCTGTGGTGCGCGCGGGCTCGCGGAACCCGGGGTAGGGTCTTCACATCCGCGCTCTCTGGCCCCTAGCGATCGGCGCTGTCCTCGTGCTGGCCGCACCCGCACAGGCGGCGGCCCCCGCCGCCGAGGGTCGGCTGCTGGTGGGGTTCGAGAAGGGCGTGTCGAAGGACCGCCAGCAGCGGCTCGTCGCGGCGGCCGACGCCCGCATCGCGCGGCGCTTCGACGCGCTACGCAGCGGTCGCCTCGTGCTGGTCCGCCCGCGCTCCGGCAGCGAGACCGGCCCGCTGCGCAAGCGGCTCACGCGGCTGCGCGAGGTGGCGTACGCAGAGCCCGACTCCTTGCTCTTCTCGTCCGCGCCGAAGGTCCCGGACGACCCGTTCTACCCGCTCCAGTGGGCGGTGGTCGACTCGCCGGACGATCACGACATCGACGCGCCGGACGCCTGGGGCACGCGCACCGCCTGCGCCAAGGTGGCGATCCTCGACACCGGCGCGGACACCGACCACCCCGACCTGACGGCGAACCTCTACAAGAGCGGCGACAAGCCGAACAACAACAAGGACGACGACAAGAACGGCTACGTCGACGACACCTACGGCTACAACGTGATCGAGGGCAAGGGATCGGGCGAGGACGACAACGGCCACGGCACCCACGTGTCCGGCATCGTGGGCGCGCGCGGCAACAGCGACGCGGGCGTGGCGGGCACCTGCTGGTCGACGAAGATCGTGCCCGTGAAGTTCATGAACTCGAAGGGCAAGGGCTCCACCTCGGACGCGATCAGCGGCATTCAGTACGCCGTCAAGCAGGGGCTGAAGATCATCAACTGCTCTTTCGGGTCGAGCTCGCAGTCGTCCTCGCTCCACGACGCGGTCGACTACGCGCAGGACCACGGCACGCTGCTCGTGGTGGCCGCGGGCAACAACGGCGACGACATCGAGAAGAACCCGCTCTATCCCGCCTCCTACACGGACTCGAACATCCTCGCCGTGGCCGCCACCACCGACGAGGACCAGCTGGCGTCGTTCTCGAACTACGGCGACGTGACGGTCGACGTCGGCGCCCCCGGCGACAGCATCTACTCGACTTACCTGAACGGCAGCTACAAGACGCTGTCGGGCACCTCGATGGCCTCGCCCTACGTGGCGGGCACGGCCGCGATGCTTCGCAAGCAGGAGCCGGACGCCACCTACGGGCAGCTGCGCAAGGCGCTGCGCGAGAAGGTCGACAAGCCGGCCGCCTTGCAGGGCAAGGTCGTCTACAACGGGCGCCTGAACGTGCAGAAGGCGCTGGCCGCCATCGGCTCGATCGTCAACTAGGTCCGGGCGACAGGCCGGGCCCGAAGGAGGCCGTGAGCAGCGCCCCGCCGCCGGGGGCGTTGGCGGCGCTCACGCTGCCGCCGTGCGCCTCGGTTGCCTGGCGCACGATCGCGAGCCCGAGCCCCGAGCCGGGCATCGCGCGGGCGCCGTCCGCGCGGTAGAAGCGCTCGAACACGCGTGGAAGGTCGTCGTCGTCGAAACCGGGGCCGTGGTCGCGGACGCGCAGCACGCCGTTCGCGAGCGCCACCTCGACCGCGCCGCCGGGCGGGCTCCACTTGGCCGCGTTGTCCACCAGGTTCGACACCGCCCGCTGGATGCGCTGCGGCTCGCCGCGCACGAGCGTGGCCTCGGTGTCAAGCCGGAAGTCGAGGTCCGCCGCGCGGCCGCGTGCGCGCTCGACCACGGAGCGCACGATCTCGTCGAGCCGCAGCTCGCCCACGTGATCGCCGAGCTTCGTGCCGCGGGCCAGCTCGACCACGTCGGCCACGAGGGCGGTCAGCTCGTCCAGCTCCTCGATCACGTCGCGGCGCAGCGCCTCCTGCTCGGCGGCCGACAGCCTGCCGGCGTGCTCCAGCGTCTGGATGTTGGCGCGCAGGCTCGCGATCGGCGTGCGCAGCTCGTGGCTTGCGTCCGCCACGAGCTGGCGTTGCGCCTCGACCGAGCCCTCGAGCGAGTCGAGCGTGGCGTTGAAGCTGCGCGCGAGCCGCGCGAGCTCGTCGTCGCCCACCACGTCGATGCGGTGCGAGAGGTCGGGGTCGGCGGTGAGCTCCTCGGTGCGGCGGGTGAAGCGGGCGACCGGCGCGAGCGCCGTGCTGGCAACCGCGGCTCCGAGGGCTGCGCTCAGGAGGATGCCTCCCACGCCCACGAGCGCGAGCACCAGCGCGATGCTGCCGAGCTGGCTGTCCACCTCGTCGAGCGGCCGCGCCACCTGGATCGCCCCGCCGCCCCGAAGGCCGGTGGTGAGCACCCGCAGGTGAGTGCCGTCCACGTCGAGGTCGGAGAGCTCGCTGCCCCCTCCGTCGCGCGCGATCCGCTGCGCCTCGTCGCCGACCGGCAGCGAGCGGCCGGCCCCGGCCACGCGCCGCACGCCCCCGTCGGGTGCCACGAACTGGACGAAGGACACCGTGCCGCCGAACGGCGCGGGCTCGGGCCGAAGCGGCACCTCGCGCGGCGCGAAGCCGGGCGGCGGGCGGCCCTCCCCCGGCCCGAAGAAGCCGGGCGGAGCGCCGCGCTCGCGCCCCTCCGCGAAGCGGGTGACCTGCTCGGCGCGGTCGCGCAGCGAGTCGTCCACCTCGCCGCGCAGCTGCCCGCGCACGCCCAGGTACACCACGGCCGCCACCACAACGACGGCGATCGCCACGGCGAGGCCGGCGGCCGCCGCGATCCTCAGGCGCAGGCTCATGGCTCGCGCAGCACGTAGCCCACCCCGCGCACGGTGTGCACGAGCGGGCGGCTGCCCGCCTCCTCGAGCTTCCGGCGCAGGTAGCCCACGTACACGCGCAGCGCGTTCGAGGCCGGGCCGAAGTCGTAGCCCCAGACGCGGTCGTAGATGAGGTCGTGAGGGAGCACCCGGCGCGGGTTGAGCATGAAGAGCTCGAGCAGCCCGTACTCGGTCCGGGTCAGCGGGGCAAAGCGCTCACCCACGCAGACCCCATGCCGCGCCACGTCGAGCCGAAGCTCCTCGAACGAGAGCGCCTCCGGGTCCCCCTCGCCGACGCTACGGCGGATCAGCGCCCGCAGCCGGGCCTTCAGCTCGCCGAGATCGAAGGGCTTGACCACGTAGTCGTCGGCCCCCGCGTCGAGCCCGTCGATGCGGTCGTCCACGGCGTCGCGCGCGGTCAGCATCAGCACGGGCACCCGGTTGCCCGCCGCCCGCAGGCGCCGGCACACGTCGAGCCCGTCGATGTCCGGGAGCCCGATGTCGAGCACCACCGCGTCGGGCGCCGTGGTGGCCACCTGCGTGAGCGCGCCCTGGCCGGTATCGGTGGTGAGCACCTCGTAGCCCGAGAGCGCGAGCGCGCGCCGCACGGCGTCCCGCAGCGCGCGGTCGTCTTCCACGATCAGCAGCCTCACGTGGGCAATTGTGGCGGCACCGGGGGCCTTTCTTCTGCTGCTCCTACGCCGCTCTTACGCTGCGCCTACAGAGCGTCACGACGCTGTCCCCCATGCGACCGAAGACCAGGTACACACCAATCGTGCTCACCGCGGCCGTGGCGCTCGCCTCCGCTGCCTATGCAATCGGAAGCGCCTCGGGCGGTGGCCAGGCCGTCGCGCGCGGTGGCGGGGCCGACGAGCCGCCAGGGTTCGCGGCGCGCGGGTTCGCCCCGACCGAGCTCGCCGACGAGCTCGGCGTCGACGCCGATCGGCTCGACGAGGCGCTGCGCGACTTCCACGAGCGTCAGCACGCGAAGCGCGAGGGCGCGTTCGCGGCGGCCCTCGCCAAGGAGCTCGGGATCTCCGAGGACAAGGTCGAGAGCGCACTCGAGGCGCTCCGCGAGCGCGGTGAGCAGGAGCACGCCGAGCGGCGGACGGAGCAGGCCAAGCGGCTGGCCGACGCCCTCGGCATCGAGGCCTCGAAGGTCGAGGAGGCATTCGAGGCGCTCCGCGACCGGGGTCCCGGCGACCGGGGCGGCTTCGACGGCTTCCGCGAAGACCTCGCAGGAGAGCTCGGCGTCGAGCGCGACGCGCTCGAGCGTGCGCTCGAGCAGACGAGGCCGGAGCGCCCCGACCATCGCCGCGGAGCGCCGCGGGCGATGCTGGGCGAGCTGGCCGACGAGCTCGGGGTGAGCCGGTCGGAGCTGGCCCAGGCGCTCCGCTCGGTCCGGCCGCGGGCCGGCGAGCGGATGATGAAGGACGGCCGCGCCGACCTCGCCCGCTTCCTGGCCGAGCGCTTCGACCTCGACCGCGACAAGGTCGAGAACGCGCTCGGCGACCTTCCGGGCCCCGGCTTCGGGCCCGGCCCTCCGGGCCTCGGCCACTGGCCGGGCGGCCCGGACGGTCCGGGCGGCTTCGGCGGCCCGCCCGGCGGCGGCTTCGGCGGCCCGCCCCCGATCCGCTGACGCGGCGGCTTGCCGCCGCTTCCCCGTGGCGCCCAGTCCGAGCCCTAACCGAGCTCCTTCTCGAGCCAGTGGTCCGCGAAGGGCTCGTCGTTGAACGGCGCCACCTCGACCCAGCCGCTCGCGCGGTAGAGGGCGAGCGCCTCGGTGAGGGTCGCGCTCGTCTCGATGCGTGCGACGCACGCGCCGCTCGCGAGCGCGCTCGCCTCGAGGTGCTCGAGGAGGCGCCGCCCGAGCCCGAGCCCGCGCGCGGCGGGGGTGATCCACATGCGCTTTATCTCGGTCGGCTCGCCGGCATGGTGCTTGACGCCGCCGCACCCGATCGGCTCGCCGCGCAGGTAGAGGAGGAAGAACTCCCCCGCCGGCGGACGGACCTCGTGCGGCAGCATCGTGGCGCCGGCTGATGGATCGAAGCCGCGCTCCGATCGCCGGTTGAGTTCGGTCACGTACTCCGCGAGGCAGTAGCGCGCGTCGCGGTGCTCGGGGTCGACGGGCGTGATCTCGACACTCGCCGAGGTCAACAGGCGCTCCACGTCGCGCATCGCGGCAACCAGGCGCTCACGCTGCGGCGAGCTGAGCCGCGCCAGCAACGAGCGCGCGTGCTCGTCGGCTCGTTGGTCCAGCGCCGCGCGTTCGGCGCGGCCGGCGGCGGTGAGCCGCGCGACCCGGATCCGCCGGTCGCCGTCGCTCGCCCTGACCGTGACCAGCCCCGCGGTCTCGAGCGAGCGCAGCAGCCGGCTCAGATAGCCGGAGTCGAGGCCCAGACGCGCACGCAGCAGGCGCAGCTCGCAGCCCTCGAGCCCGATCTCCCACAGGACACGCGCCTCGCCGAGCGGTCGCTCCCGGCCGAGGAAGCGATCATCAAGCGCGCCCACGCGCTCGGTGACCGTCCGGTTGAAGCGGCGGACCTGCTCGACCATCGCCTCGGCCATTCTCTGACCTTAGTCAGAGAACGGGAGACGGTCAAACGCGCAGCAGCGAACGGCTCAGGACTGCAGCGAGGGCGCCTTCGCCCGCATCTCGGCGATCGAGTCGTCGGTGCAGGTCTCGAGGAAGCCGCCCACGACCTCGCGGACCTCGTCCATCGACTCGGCGCGGTAGAGCACTGGCTGGTAGTGCGTGATGTCGTAGTCGACCGTGCCCATCTCCACGAGGTCGAGCGGGCGGAGCTCCATCTCGCGGAACTCGTCGATCTCGCCGAAGGAGGAGAGGATCCCGGCGCCGTAGGCGCGCAGCTCGCCGTCCTCGACCACCACGCCGAACTCGACCGAGAACCAGAACACGCGTGAGAGGAAGCGCAGGTTCTCCTCGTCCTCGAGGCGGTTGGTGGCCACGCCGGTGAGCCGGTGGAGCTCCGAGAAGGTCGGAGTGGCGAGCAGGTGCCCGTGCCCGATCACCTCGTGGATGATGTCCGGCTCGGGCGTGTAGAGCGGCAGCGCCGGGTGCCGTACGTACTGCGTGGAGTGGAAGAGGTGCTGCTCGAGCGAGCCGTAGAACTCGCGCAGGGGCACGAGCCCGGCGGCCGGCGCGTAGCGGAAGCCGGTGACCGGCGCGAGCTGGTCGCTCACCAGGTCGAGGCTCGGCACGCCGTCCTCGGGGAGCGCGAGCACCTCCTTCGCCTCGAGAAACTCGCGGAAGGCGAGCTTCTCGTGCTTGGGACGCAGCTCGCGGCAGACGGTGCGCCAGACCTCCTGCTCGGCGTCGCTGTACTCGACGGGAGGCGCGGGCTCACCGGGGTTCCAGGCCAGCGCGAGCGCGGCGATCTCGTTACGGCGCTCGCGGTACTCGGGATCGTTCGCGCCTGGGTGGTCGTCGGCCAGGTGGACCTCGACCTGGCCGTCCTCGCTTGCGGTCACCGGTGAATAGAGCTGTGCCTCCTCGAACATGCACCGGAGTGCACCACTTTCGCGCACGCTTGACAAGTGTGTCCTCATTCATCGGGCAGATTGCCCACTTTCGTCAGCATCAGCGGTTATTCTCTGGTCACTTTGACCAGTTCCGTCGACGAGCTCGACGCCCGGCTGATCGCGGCGCTGCGTGAGGACCCGCGCGTCGGGCTGCTCGAGATATCCCGGCGTCTCGGCGTGGCCCGCGGCACCGTGCAGGCCCGCCTCTCCAAGCTCGAGGAGCGCGGGGTGATCCGGGGCTACGGGCCGGAGATCGACGCCGCGGCGATCGACCACCCGATCCAGGCCTACGTGCTGCTCGAGCTCACCCAAGGACGGCTGGCGGAGGCCATCGAGACGCTCGAGGGCACCCCGGAGATCCTGTCTGTCGACGCCGTGAGCGGGCCCGAGGACCTGATCTGCCGGGTGGCGGCCCGCGACACCGAGCACCTGCAGGAGATCGTGAACCGCATCCTCGCCGGCCAGGCGATCCGGCGCTCCACGAGCTACATCGTGCTGAGCCGGCCGGTGCGGCTGCGGCTCCAGCCGCTGGTCGACGCGGAGGGCGAGCGCGCCGCGCGGGACAAGCGCTCGCGCGGGCACTAGCGTTCCGCACGTGCGCCGCGGCCGCCTCGCCCCCGTTCTGGTCGCCCTGCTGCTCGTACCGGCCCCGGCGGCGCACGGGGCACAGCCGCCGCCGCTGGCCCTGGAGGGGCCGCGGCTGGTGGCGAGCGGCGTCCCGTTCGAGCTGCGCGGCGCGGGCGCCCCGGCCGGCGCGGTGGTGCGGCTCGAGATCCGGCTGCGCTCGCGCTGGGCGATCCTGGCGCGCGCCCGGGCCGACGATGCCGGCGGCTTCACGCGCACCGTGCGCCCGCGCCGGATCCGGGAGCGCTACCTCCTGCGGGCGCTGTCGCCGGACGGCCGTGCCTCCGGCCGCGTGGCGGTGCGCTCGCGCGACGTGACACTGGCCGCGGTGGGCGACGTGAACCTCGGCGACGCCCCGGGCGCGCTGATGGCGCAGCGCGGCCTGCGCCATCCGTGGACGAGCGTCGCGCCCGCGCTGCGGCGCTCGGACATCGCCTTCGGCAACCTCGAGTGCGCGGTGTCCACGCGCGGCGCGCCGGTGCCCAAGGAGTTCAACTTCCGCGGCCGGCCGGCGGCGCTGCGCGTGATGTCGCGCTTCGCCGGCTTCGATGTGCTCAATCTGGCGAACAACCACGTGGGCGACTACGGCACCCGAGCCCTGCTCGACACCGTGGCGAACGTGCGCCGCTTCGGCATGACGCCGGTGGGCGCCGGTGGCAGCCTCGCCGCGGCCGCGCGCCCGCGCGTGGTCGAGCGGCTCGGCCTGCGGGTGGCGTTCGTGGGCTTCTCGGACATCCTGCCCGCGTCGTTCTTCGCCACGGCCGGGCGCCCGGGCACCCAGGCGGCAACGGTCCCGGCGATCGAGAGCTCGGTGCGGGCGGCCCGGCGGCGCGCCGACGTGGTGATCGCCACCTTCCACTGGGGCGTCGAGCGGGCGACCGTGGAGAACGGGCGCCAGCGCGCCTTCGCCGATGCGGCGCTCGGCGCCGGCGCCACGGCCGTGATCGGCGCCCACCCGCACGTGCTACAGCCGATCCGCCGGAGCGGCGCCCACCGGCTGGTGGCCTACAGCCTGGGCAACTTCGTGTTCGGCGCCGCCTCGCCCGGCACAACCCGCACCGGAATCCTGCGACTGCGCCTGTCCGGCCGCGGGGTCGAGGGCAGCCGCTTCCGGCCGGCCGTGATAGAGGCCACCCGCCCGCGGCTGCTCGGCTGAGCTCCCTCTGCCGTACGACGCACCTGAGATAGTGCGCGCGTGCTGAACGTCGACAGCGGGTCCTTCCTCGTCATCGTCGTCGTGGCGGCGCTCGCCGCGCTCGCGGCGGGAATGCTCTCGCCGCGCCTCCCGCTGCCGGTGGTGGTGATCGAGATCGTGGCGGGGATCATCATCGGACCGGAGGTGCTCGGCCTCGCGGAGCCGGACGAGTTCATCGAGTTCTTCTCAAGCCTCGGTCTCGGCATGCTCTTTTTCTTCGCCGGCTACGAGATCGACTTCGAGCGCATCCGGGGGGTGCCGCTGCGGCTGGCGGCGCTCGGCTGGCTGCTCTCGCTGGCGCTCGCGTACGGGCTCGGCGGCCTGCTCGCGCTCGCCGGCGTGGTGCTCTCGCTCGTCTTCACCGGGTCCGCGCTGGCCACCACGGCGATCGGCACGCTGATACCCATCCTCAAGGACGCCAAGGAGCTCCGCACCCGCTTCGGCACCTACCTGCTTGCCGCGGGGGCGATGGGCGAGTTCGGCCCGATCCTGCTGATCACGCTCGTGTTCTCCACGAAGGGCGCGGTCGAGAACACGGTGATCCTGCTCGCCTTCCTGGCCACCGCGCTGGCCACCGCGCTGCTCGCGGTGCGCGGCGCCGGCCGCGGCTGGCCACTGCTCGAGCGCACGCTCGAAACGAGCGGACAGCTTGCGATCCGGGTGGCCGTGGTGCTCGTGTTCGCCCTGGCCGCGCTCGCGTCGTCGCTCGGCCTCGACCTGCTGCTGGGCGGCTTCGTAGCCGGCGTGATCGTGCGGATCGCGCTAAGGGGACGCGAGGTCACGCTTTTCGAGTCGAAGCTCACCGCCGTGGGCTACGGCTTCTTCATCCCGTTCTTCTTCATCGTGAGCGGCATCAAGTTCGACGCCACCGCGCTGGCAGACGACCCGATCCGGATCCTCTTGGTGCCGCTCTTCCTCGGCCTGTTCGTGGTCGTGCGCGGCGTGCCCGCCATGCTGCTCTACCAGCGGCTGCTCGACAAGCGCGACCGCACCGCGCTCGCGTTCTACTCGGCCACCGAGCTGCCGCTGGTGGTGGCCATCACCACGATCGCCGTGGAGGAGGGGCACATGCGCGCCGCCACGGCCGCCTCCCTGGTCGGCGCCGCGATCCTCTCGACCACCATCTACCCGTTGATCGGCCTGCGGCTCAGGCGCGACGCCTCGCGCACGGGCGAAGCCGAGGCCGAGCCGGCCCCCACGCCGGCCTGAGGGGCCGCGGCCGGGCCATCGAGGGCCGTGGCACGCCCCAGCAGCCAGTCGAGCGAGTCCGGCGCGCCGTGGGCCTCCGCCCAGCCGTCGAACACGTCGTTGATCGTCCGCCCCGGCGGCAGCGTGCCGAGCACGCGCACGTGCCCGCCGCCGCTGTCGGGTGGACCGAGCTGGCACAGATAGACCTCGCGTGTTGCCAGCACAACGGCGCAGCGGTAGAGGACCCCGTCACGGCACCAGCCGAGACCGACGTCGCGCTCGTGCGAGCCTGCCCTGACCGGCACGGCGAGGCCGAACTCGAGCGCCGAGGGGTAGGCCTCCGCGCGCGTGCGATAGGAGCCGGGGCGAGCCCTCGGGAAGGGCGGGGTGATCGTGGCGTCGCTCATGTCCGGCATCCAAGCCGGAGCGCCTGAACGCCAGCCTAAGAGAGGGTGAGAGGAAGCTAAGAGTCCGCGCGCCTGCTCAACGCTTCTTTGCGTCCACCGCGCGCTGCAACTGGGCCTTGTTCATGCTCGAGCGGCCGTCGATGCCGCGATCCTTGGCCTCGTTGTAGAGCTGCTCGCGCGTGCGGCCGCGCGGGCCCGAGCTTCCGGAGCGCTGGCCGCCGCGACGGCCGGAGGAGATGTCCTGCGTTGAGCTCCGCGAGCGTGTGCGCGACTCGCCGCTGCGGGCGCGCTCCTTGTTCACGGTGCGCGCCGCGATCTCCTCGGCGCGGTCCTCGGAGCGACCCTGCTCCTTCACGCTCTGCTTGACCTTCTCGTACTGGCGGGCGCGCTTGGTGCCCTTCTTCACACCACGTGGCGGCATGCCTCGGGGCTACCCGCGGCACGCCGCCACAAACGGCCCGCCTACGAAGCCGACTCGACCGGCGTGCGGGCCCGCTGGGCGGGCGCGGCGCCGCGCTCGCGCTGGAGCTGGCGCTCGGGGGCGATCCGGACGACCTTGCGCGCCAGGCCGAGCTTCTCGAGCGTCCAGATCACGAGCGCGGACGGGTCGAGAGCGCGCTCCCAGCGGCGCAGGCCGTGCTCGGCCGAGCGTGGGAAGGCGTGATGGTTGTGGTGCCACGACTCGCCGAACGAGAGCAGGGAAAGCCACGGGACGTTGGTCGAATGGTCATCGGTCTCGAAGCGGCGGTTGCCGAGGAAGTGGCAGACCGAGTTCACGCTCCAGGTCACGTGATGCACGAAGAAGATGCGCACGAGGCCACCCCAGAGCAGCCCGGTGGCGGCCCCGGCGAGCGTGCCGGTGAGCAGCCAGCCGGCAAGCGCCGGGAGCGCGAGGCCGGCGAGCACGAACCAGGGGAACGCGCGGCTGATGTGGCGCATGCCGCGATCCTCGTAGAGGTCACGCGCGTACTTGCGCGTGGAAGCCTGGCCCTGGCGGTCGAGCAGCCAGCCCACGTGGGCGTGCCAGAGGCCGCGCAGCACGCCGCCCACGCCGTCGCCGTGGCCCACGTGCGGGCTGTGCGGGTCGCCCTCGTGGTCCGCGTGCGCGTGGTGCTTGCGGTGGTCGGCCACCCAGTCGATCACGGGCCCCTGGACCGCCATCGAGCCGAAGCCGGCGAAGGTGTACTCGAGCCACTTGGGGACGAGGAACGAGCGGTGCGTGAGCATGCGGTGGAAGCCCACGGTCACGCCCACGCCGGTCAGCACGTACATCGCCGCGAAGATGGCGAGGTCCGTCCAGGAGACGGCCTGGTTCCAGAGGATCACGATCGCCGCGATCGCGGCCAGGAAGGGAATCGCCACGGCGGCGAGGTTCACGCGCTTCTCAAATCTCGTCATGCCTCAAGGTTTCCCGCTATCGAGCAAAGCGAATACCCTTCCAGGGTCGAATCTGGTCATCTGTTTTACTCGTCTAGATGATAAAAACGATCGAACCCGAGCCCTGGCGCGGCCTGTCTCCCGACATCGCGGACGTGATCGAGCCCGAGCTCGGCCCGATCACCGACGAGATCCTCATGACGATCGCGCGCGAGGTGCCCGAGTACGCGCGCCCGCTCGAGGGCTCGTTCGGTCGCGGCGTCCGCACTGGCGTCAGCGCGGCGCTGCTCCAGTTCGTGGCCCTGATCCGCGACCCGGGCACCGAGCGCGGCCCGAGCCGCGAGGTCTACGAGGGGCTCGGCCGCGGCGAGCTGCGCCAAGGGCGCACCATCGACGCGCTCCAGTCCGCCTACCGGGTGGGAGCGCGCGTGGCCTGGCGGCGAATCGCGGCGGCCGCCCGCGGCGCCGGGCTCGAGTCCGATCAGCTCAGCCTGCTGGCCGAGTCGATTTTCGCCTACATCGAGGAGATCTCCGCCGATTCGGTGGAGGGCTACACGGCGGCGCAGGCCCAGGTCGAGGGCGAGCGGCGGCGGCGCCGGCGCGAGCTCGCGGCGCTGCTGCTGCGCGAGCCGCCGGCCGACCCGGCCGACCTGCGCGCCGCGGCCGACGCCGGCGGCTGGACGGTCCCGCGCACGGTGGCCGCCATCGCCTGCTCGGAGCGCGAGCTCGAGCGGCTCGCCGCCCGGCTGCCGGTCGACGCCCTCGCGCTCTCGCTCGACGGGGTGGGCTGCGCGATCGTGCCGGACCCGCTCGGGCCCGGCCGCGAGCGCGAGCTGGCCGCAGCGGGCGAACGTGGGCACGCCGTGCTGGGGCCGGCATCGCCGCTCGCCGAGCTGGCCGGCTCCTGGTCGCTCGCGCGGGCCGCCCTGCGGGCGCGCGAGGCAGGCGCGCTCCAGGCGGGCGTGGGGCTCGTGCGCGCCGAGGACCATCTCGTCGAGGTGCTCCTTCACGGCAGCGGCGCGCTCGTGGAGCAGATGGCCAGGCGCAGGCTGGCGCCGTTCGAGGCGCTCACCCCGAAGGCGCGCGCGCGTATGCGCGAGACCGCCCTGGCTTATGTGGAGCAGCACGGGAACGCGGCGGCGATGGCGCGGGCCCTCGACGTGCACCCGCAGACTGCGCGCTACCGGCTGGCACGGCTGCGCGAGCTGCTGGGCGACGACCTCGACGAACCGGTGGCGCGCCTCGAGCTCGAGCTTGCGCTGCGCGCGCCTGCTTCACTTCCACGATGAGCTGCAGCCACCTCGAGACGATCGAGATCACCGAGCTCCCCGACGAAGTGGAGGGCTGCGAGGACTGCCTGCGCACCGGCGGCCGCTGGGTCCATCTGCGGATGTGCCAGGCGTGCGGTCACATCGGCTGCTGCGACAGCTCGCCGAACCGCCACGCCAGCGCCCACTTCGAGGAGTCGGGCCACCCGATCGTGCGCTCGGCCCAGCCCGACGAGGAGTGGTCGTGGTGCTACGTGGACGAGGAGGCGTTCGTCATCCGCGACGCCGAGTGATTCTCAACAGACCGTTGAGATAACCTCATCAGCGTGTCTACCCCTGGCGAGCTCACGATCGGTCAGCTGGCGGAGCGCACCGGCCTCGCCCCCGCCACGCTGAGGATGTGGGAGGCCAGGTACGGGGTTCCGGCCCCGCGAAGGCTGCCGGGCGGCCACCGGCGCTACTCGGAGGAGGACGCGGCCACGGTGCTCGAAGCCCTGCGCGCCCGCAGCACCGGGCTCTCGCTGGCCGCCGCCCTCGAGCAGGCCCGCGAGCGCCAGGAGGCCGCGCCGGCCGACTCGATCTACGCCGGCCTGCGGCGCGCCTGGCCGGACCTCCAGCCGGCCGTGTACCCGAAGCGCGTGCTGAACGCCCTCTCGGAGGCGATCGAGGACGAGTGCTGCGCGCGCGCCGAGCGCGGGCTCCTGTTCGGCAGCTTCCAGCAGGCGCGCTTGTACCGGAGCTCCGAGCCGCGCTGGCGGCAGTTCGCGCGCACCGCCGAGCTGGCGATCGTGTTCGCCGACTTCCGCCGCGTGCGCCGGCGCGAGGGGGCGCCGGTCGAGGTGCCGATCGCGCGCCGCAGCTCGTTCGGCCGCGAGTGGACGGTGATCTGCGACGCGCCCGGCTACTCGGCCTGCCTGGCGGCCTGGGAGCCGCCCACCGTGGCTCCCCTGCCCGACCGCGCTCGCCGCTTCGAGGCGCTCTGGAGCGCCGAGCCGAGCGTGGTGCGGAGCGCCACGTCGATCGCCTGGCAAATCGCCCGCGACGGGCTGCCGGAGCTGCCGGAGACCCCGCCCGGCCTGCGCCCGCTCGCCCCGCCTGGGCCGGCGGAGCTGCACCGCGCCACCGCGCTCGCCAACCGCATGCTCGCCTACGTGAGCGCGCGTGCCCCCGAGGCGGCCGCGTGAGCGCCGCCGGCTACTTCCACGACGACTCGATGCTGCGCCGCGTGCATCGCGAGCGCGTGATGGCGCTCTCGGGCCCGCGCGCGCTGCTGATGCAGGCCGCGCACCCGCTGGCGGTGTCCGGGCTGCTCGCGCACACCACCACGATCGAGGATCCCTACGACCGGCTGGCCCGCACCGCCGAGGTGATGTCCACGATCGGCTTCGGCTCGAGGGAGGACGCCGACCGGATGACGCGCCACGTGCGGGCCATGCACCGCCGCGTGCAGGGTCGCCTGAAGCAGGCGGTGGGCCCCTACCCGGCGGGCACGCCGTACCGGGCCGATGATCCGGAGCTCCTGATGTGGGTGCTGTTCACGCTCGTGGACTCGGCGCTCGTGGTCTACCGGGCCTACGTGCGCCCGCTCGCGCGCGAGGAGGAGGCCGCCTATTGGGAGGACTACAAGCTGGTCGGGCGCCTGTTCGGGCTTCGGCTGCGCGACATGCCGCGCACGCTCGACGACCTCGACGACTACCGAAGCGAGATGCTCGAGGGGGACCGGCTGTACGTGACCGACTGGGCTCGCGAGCGCGGCCGCGCGATCGTGCTCGAGCCGCCGGTACCGCTCCTCGCCCGTCCACTCGTCGAGACGGCCAACTTCATCACCATCGCGCTGTTGCCGGATCGGATCCGCGAGCAGTACGGCTTCTCGGCGCTGCCGCCCGCCGCGCTCCGCAAGCTGCTCGTGGCGGGCGGGGCCGAGTACGTGCGGCGCGCGCTGATCCCGCTGATGCCCGAGCGCGTGCGGCTGGTGCCGGCGGCGCGCCGGGCGGCGTAGGCGAATGAGCTCGTCAACGGCGCTCGTCTGGTTCCGTCGCGACCTGCGCGTGCGCGATCACCCGGCCCTCGCCGCCGCCCTCGAGGAGCACGAGCGCGTGGTGCCGGTGTTCTGCCTCGACGACCGCTTGCTCCAGGGGCGTCACAGCTCAGGACCGCGCACGCAGTTCATGCTGGAGTGCCTCAGCGAGCTGGACGACGAGCTGCGGGAGCGCGGCAGCCGCCTCGTGCTGCGCCACGGCTCGCCGGAGCGCGAGCTGGCCCGCCTCGCGCGCGAGCTCGACGCGCGGGCGGTGCACTTCAGCGCTGACGTGAGTCCGTTCGCTCGCCGGCGCGGCGAGCGCGTGCACCGCGCCCTCGGCGGCGCGGGCGTGGAGCTCCACGCGCACCCGGGGCTGAACGCGATCGACCGGGTGGGCGAGCCGCGCACGCAGACGGGCAAGCCGTACACGGTGTTCACCCCCTTCTACCGCTCGTGGCTCGGCTTTGAGCGCCGCCCAATCCTGCGCGCGCCGTCCGAGCTGCCCGGGCTGCCGCGCGGCCTCGACGCCGGCTCGCTGCCGAGCCTCGCCGACCTGGGGCTCGAGCAGGAGGTCGAGGAGCCGCCGGCGGGCGGCGAGGCGGCCGCCCGCGAGCGGCTCGAGGCGTTCGTGCGCGGCCCGGTGCGCGACTACGCCGACCAGCACGACGCGCTCGGCGGTGACGGCACCTCGCGGCTGTCGCCGTACCTCCACTTCGGCTGCGTCTCCCCGCGTCAGGTCGAGGAGCGGCTGCCGGGCGGCAAGGGCGCCGAGGCGTTCCGGCGCCAGCTCTGCTGGCGCGACTTCTACCACCACGTGCTGCTCCACTTCCCCGGCAACGCACGCTCCGAGTTCCAGGAGCGCTACCGCGGCCGGATCGTCTGGAGCCACGCCGAGCGCCGCTTCGAGGCCTGGTGCGAGGGCCGCACCGGCTATCCGCTCGTGGACGCCGGGATGCGCCAGCTGCGCAGGGAGGGCTGGTTGCACAACCGCGCGCGGCTCGTGGTGGGGTCGTTCCTCACCAAGGACCTGGGCATCGACTGGCGCTGGGGCGAGCGCTGGTTCATGCGTCTGCTGGTGGACGGCGACGAGGCCAACAACAACGGCAACTGGCAGTGGATCGCCTCCGTGGGCGTGGATCCCCAGCCGGCCTTCCGGCGCATCTACAACCCCGCCCGGCACGCCGAGCGCTTCGATCCGGAGGGCCGCTACGTGCGCCGCTACGTGCCCGAGCTCCGCGACGTGCCCGGCCAACACCTGGCCGAGCCGTGGACGATGCCCGAGGAGCTCCAGCGCGAGCTTGGCTGCGTGATCGGCGAGGACTACCCCGCCCCGATCGTCGACCACCGCGAGGCGCGCCGGGAGGCGCTCGAGCGCTACGCCTCGGCCCGCGACTGACGGGTCGGTAAAGATAGGCGCCCGGTGATCTACGTCACGGGCCACCGCAACCCCGACTCGGACTCGATCGCGTCCGCGATCGCGTACGCCGAGCTCAAGCGGCGGCTCGAGCCGGACGAGACCTACCTGCCGGTGCGGCTCGGCGAGCTGAACCAGCAGTCGCGCTGGCTGCTCGAGCGCAGCGGGGCGTCCGAGCCGGATTTCCTCCCGCACGTCTACCTGCGCGTGTGCGACGTGATGCGCGTGAGCTTCCCGACCGAGCCCCACAGCAAGCCGGTGCGCGACGTGGGCCTCGAGATGTCGAACGAGGACCTCGACCTGATCCCGATCGTGGGCGACGACGGCGAGCTCGTGGGCGTGATGACCGAGCGCGCGCTGGCGCGCCGCTACATCCGCGAGTCGCGCGAGGCGTCGAGCCTGGTCGACACTCCAACGAGCGTCGCGGCCGTGGTGGCCGTGCTCGAGGGGACGCTCGTGGAGGGCGACGAGCGCGAGGTGGCCGGCCGGGTCTGGGCGCAGTCGCGGCACGTGTCGTCGCCGAGCGCGATCTCCGAGGGCGACGTGGTGGTGGTGGGCGACCGTGAGGACGCGCAGCGCCTCGCCATCGAGCGCGGCGTGGCCCTGCTCGTGACCAGCAACGACACGACGCCGTCCGACGAGGTCCTCGAGCTGGCGCGCCGGCGGGGCACGGCGGTGGTCCGCTCGCCTCTGGACACCTACGTGTCGGCCCGCATGATCACGCTCGCCGCGCCCTGCCGCGGGCTCATGGACGCCGACCCGCTCACGGTGAGCCCCGACGACCTCGTGGGCGACGTGACCGAACGGGTCAAGGACGTGCACTACCGGGCGGCGGTGGCGGTCGACGGGGCGCGACGGCCGGTCGGCCTCGTGACCCGCTCGGACCTGGTGCGCCCAGAGCCGCGGCGCGTGCTCCTGGTCGACCACGCCGAGCAGGGGCAGAGCGCCCCGGGCATCGAGGAGGCGGAGATCGTGGAGATCCTCGACCACCACCACATCGGCTCGATCGAGACGCGCGTGCCCGTGCGCGCCACCTTCGACCCCGTGGGCTCGACGGCCACGCTCGTGACCGAGCGCTTCCGGCAGAACGGGCTCGAGCCGGCGCGTCCGACCGCCGTCCTCCTGCTGGGCGCCGTGATGAGCGACACCGTGATCCTCGGCTCGCCGACCACCACGGAGCGCGACCACACCGTGGTCCAGTACCTCGAGCGCGTGCTCGATCTCGATGCCCGCGAGTTCGGCCGCGAGATGTTCGAGGCGAGCTCCGACGTGTCCGGCCTCGCGGCGGCCGAGATCGTGGGAAGCGACGCCAAGGAGTACGAGGCGAGCAGCGGCCACACGATCTCGATCGCGCAGATCGAGACGGTGGGCCGGACGCTGCTGGAGCGCCGCGCCGAGCTGCTCGAGGCGATCGACGAGGCACGCGAGCGCAATGGCCACGCCCTCTCCGCGCTCATGGTCACCGACATCCTCGGGAAGAGCACCGACCTGCTCGTGTCGGGCGACCGCGCGGCAGCCGAGCGGGCGCTGGGGGCCCACGCGAGCGACGGCGTGATCGAGCTGCCCGGGGTGATCAGCCGCAAGAAGCAGGTGGCGCCGCCGCTGATGGCCAGCCTGTGATCCGGGGCGCAGCGCTGGGCGACCGCGACGTGCGCCTGATCGTCGGGGCCGTGGGTATCTCGGCGCTCGGCGATTTCCTGCTCTGGATCCCGCTCACGCTGCACCTGCAGGAGATGACCGACTCAGGGATCGCGGTCGCCGCGCTCTTCATCGCGCTCTGGGCGCCGGTGGTCGTGCTCGCCGCGCCGGCCGGCCTGCTCGTCGACCGGCTCGAGGCCCGCGGCCTGCTGGTCGCCGCATCGCTCGCCCAGGTCGCGATCGCGGCCGCGATGGCCCTCGCGCTCGACTCGGTGGCCGCGATCCTCGTGCTCGCGGCGCTGCTCGGTGTCGGCTTCGCCGTGGCTCAGCCGGCCGAGTTCGCGCTCGTCCCGGTGATCGGCGGCGACCGGCGGCTCACCGACGTGAACGGCTACGTCGAGACCGCGCGCTACGCCGGGATGACGCTCGGGCCGGTGGTGGGCGGCCTGCTCGCCGGCCTGGGCGGCACCGAGGTGGCGATGCTCGTGAATGCCGGGACCTTCGCGGTGGTCGCGCTGGCGGCGCTGGCGCTGCGGGCGCGCCGGCCGCCGCACCCGGCGAGCGACGAGCACACCGACCGCGCGCGGGACGGGATCGTCTTCCTGTTCCGCGACCGCACGCTCGGGCTCGTGATCGGCGTGGTGTTCGTGTCGCTCCTGTTCATGACGGCGTCGGCCACCGCCGAGGTGTTCTTCCTGAAGGAGGACCTGGGCGTCTCGGACGCGCTCTACGGCCTGCTGTTCGCCGCCTGGATGGTGGGCATGGTGCTCGGGGCGCTCCTGGTGGCGCGCCGCGTGCCCGCCGGAGCCCTCGCGCTGGGTGCGCTTCTGGCGGTGGGCGTCCAGGGGCTCGGCCTCGGCCTGCCGACCGCCTGGCTCGCCGTGGGCTTCGGGGCCGCCATGTGGGTGCTCGGCGGGGTGGGGCACGGCACCAAGAACGTGCTCGCCCGAACGCTCATCCAGGAGCGTGTGCCCGACCGGCTGCACGGCCGGGCCTTCGCCGCCTACAACGGGCTTCGCAACGGCGCCGAGCTGGTGGCACTCGCGGCCGGCGGGCTGCTGGTCGCGGCGATCGGCGCGCGCGCCACGCTCGCCTTGGCGGGCGGGATCCCGGTCCTCGCGGCGCTCGTCGGGCTCCTGCTCTATCGCGGCCGCCGGGGCCCGCTCGGCCAGATCGAGGAGGTGGAGCCGCGCGCCGGCGACGTGGACACCGTGCCCTCGGCGGCCGGGACGGGGTAGGCCGCCGTTTGCGCCTGCGCGCGCCCGGGGACACTAGGTCTTCCGCCCCCCCGAGCCTACGGAGCCCACGCCATGCTGATGCTGACGCAGGACGCCGCCGAGGTAGTACGCGACCTGGCCCACGAGCCCGGTGCCGAAGGCCTCAGGATCTCCCCGGAGACTCAGTCGCTGAACGGCCAGGGCCCCCACCTCAGCATCGAGGTGGTGGCGGCGCCCGAGCCCGAGGACCTGGTGGTCGAGACAGACGGCGCGCCGATCTTCCTCTCACCCGACGCGGCAGGCGCCCTCGACGGCAAGGTCCTCGACGCCGAGATCGACGGCGACCAGGTGCAGTTCGCCCTGCTCGAGCTGAGCGAGGGCGACGACGAGCCGAGCGGCTGACTCGGGCGCGGCAGTACGCTGCCGCGCGATGAGGGCGATCCAGATCGTCGACCTGAGCGGCCCGGCCTCGGCGCTCGAGCCGGCCGACCTGCCGGAGCCGGAGGCCTCGCACCCCTTCACGCCCGGGACCGGCGTTGTGATCGACGTGCGCGCCGCCGGGGTGTCGTTCCCGGAGGTGCTCCAGACCCGCGGCGAGTACCAGCTCCAGCCCGACTTGCCGTTCGTCCCGGGCAGTGAGGTGGCCGGCATCGTTCGCAGCGCGCCCGAGGGCGCCGCGGTGCACGAGGGCGAGCGGGTGGCGGCGTTCTGCGCGCTCGGCGGCTTCGCCGAAACGGCGGTGGCGCCGGCGTTTCTCGTATTCCCGCTCTCCGAGCGGCTCGACGACGCCCAGGGGGCCGGCCTCGTGCTCAACTACCACACCGCCTGGTTCGGGCTGAAGCTGCGCGGCCGCCTGCGCGAGGGTGAGACCGTGCTGGTCCACGGCGCCGCCGGCGGAGTGGGCACGGCGGCGCTCCAGGTGGCGAAGGGCCTCGGCGCCCGCACGATCGCGGTGGTGTCGAGCGACGACAAGGAGGAGGTGGCCCGGGCCGCCGGCGCCGACGAGGTACTCCGTTCCGGCTCGAGCTGGAAGGACGAGGCCAAGGAGCTGTCGGGCGGCGGCGTGGACGTGGTCCTCGACCCGGTGGGCGGGGACCGCTTCACGGACAGCCTCCGCTCGCTGCGCGAGGGCGGGCGGGCGGTGGTGGTGGGCTTCACCGCGGGCTCGATCCCCGAGGTGCGCGTGAACCGCCTGCTGCTGAACAACCTCGAGGTGGTGGGCGCCGGCTGGGGCGCCTACGTGCTGGGCAAGCCCGACCTGAACCGCGAGATCGGCGCCGCGCTTGCCGAGCTGGCGGAGGCGGGGCACGTGAGCCCGATCGTGGGCGCGCGCTTCCCGCTCGAGCGCGCCTCGGAGGCCCTCGAGCTGATCGACGGCCGCGGCGCGACCGGCAAGGTCGTGTTGGATATCCGCCAGGACGCGTAGCGAGCCGCACGATCGCCTCCGAACTCTGCGACCTCGGGCCGCCTCCCGCGTTGTGTGCGTGGAAGACGAATCGACGACGGAGGCAGATTCCTCGTGACGAAGATCATTCGCGCCCCGCGCCTGCTGGTGCTGGTGGCGATCACCGCTCTCACCGCGCTCGCGCTGGCGACCGCCGCCGGCGTGGCCGCCGCGCCGGGCAAGGACAAGGGCAAGGCCGGCGCCAAGGGCTACAAGGTCAGCCGCGGCACGACCACTCTCGACCTCTCCGCCGGGGCCACCTCGGCGCTCGCCGCAGCCGGCGTGACGCTCTCGGTGGACAGCCCGGCCGAGGCCGACCGCGAGGGCAACCTGGCCTTCCCGGTCACGAACGGCCGCGTGAAGGTCACGAAGAACGGCGCCGGTGCGATCACCGCCGCCACCGGCAAGATCAGCCACACCGGCGGCTTCACCCTCACCAAGGGCGACACGACCATCTCGGTGCGCAACCTGCGCATCGTGCTCGACAGCGATCCGGACCTCACCGCGCTCGTCACGGCGGCGGGTGAGACCTCGCGCATCTCGATCGCGGACGTCGAGCCCGACCTGTCCGAGATCGGCATCACGAGCACCGGCAAGCGCAAGCGCTGGCTCAGGATCGAGAACGTGGTGGTCAAGCTCAACCAGGGCTCCGTCGACGCCCTGAACGGCTTTTTCGGCACCCCCTTCACCGCCGGCGCCGAGCTCGGCACGGCGGACGTGAAGACGCGAATCATCGGACGCTTCCCCGCCTAAGGGAAGGGCAGTCCGCGCTCTCTCCAGCGCGTGCTCGCTTGCAGGAGACGGGGCGGCCCATATGGGCCGCCCCGTCGCCGTTCAGGGCCGGTTTCACCGGGTAAGCGCCTCGTATGGACCGGAACGAATTCAGGCGCGAGCTCGCCGCCCAGCTGAGGGTCGACTCCGTGCGCTCGAGCGACGCCGCGGGCTCGGGCCACCCAACCTCGTCGATGTCCGCCGCCGACCTCATGGCGGTATTGCTCGACGGGCGCCTACGGCTCGACGTCGAGCATCCGCGCGACCCGGCGGGCGACCATCTCGTGTTCTCGAAGGGGCACGCCTCGCCGCTCTACTACTCCTGCCTGAAGGCCATGGGCGCGATCGACGACGACGAGCTGCTGAGCTTCCGCAAGCTCGGCAGCCGGCTCGAGGGTCACCCCACCCCCGTGTTGCCCTGGGTCGACGTGGCCACGGGCTCGCTCGGCCAGGGGCTGCCGGTCGGCGTCGGCCTGGCGCTGGCTGCCAAGCGGCTCGACCGCACCGGCGCGCGCGTCTGGGTCCTGTGCGGCGACAGCGAGCTGGCGGAGGGCTCGGTCTGGGAGGCGTTCGAGCACGCGGCCCACGAGCGGCTCGACAACCTCACGGCGATCGTCGACGTGAACAGGCTCGGCCAGACCGGCGAGACGATGCTCGGCTGGGACCTCGACGCCTACGCCGAGCGCGCCCGCGCCTTCGGCTGGGAGCCGATCGAGGTCGACGGGCACGACATCGAGTCGATCGACGCCGCCTACGAACGCGCCCTCGGCGCCGGCGACCGCCCGGCGGTGGTGCTCGCCCGCACCGTCAAGGGCAAGGGCGCGCGTGAGGTGGAGGACCTGCCCGGCAAGCACGGCAAGCCGCTCGAGGACGCCGGGGCGGCGATCGAGGAGCTGGGCGGCGCGCGCGATCTGCGCGTCACGCCCGCGGCGCCGGCAAACGGCGCCGGCCCGCACCGCTTCCCGGCGCCGGGAGGCGGGCTCCCCAGCTACGAGGTCGGCGAGAAGGTGCCCACCCGCAAGGCGTACGGCGAGTCCCTCAAGGCCCTCGGCGACATGCGCGGGGACGTGGTGGCGCTCGACGGCGAGGTGTCGAACTCCACCCACAGCGAGATCTTCCGCGACGCCCATCCCGAGCGCTACTTCGAGATGTACATCGCCGAGCAGCAGATGGTCGCGGCCGCCGTGGGGATGCAGCGCCGCGGCTGGCGTCCGTTTGCATCGACCTTCGCCGCCTTCCTCACGCGCGCGTACGACTTCGTGCGCATGGCGGCCGTGAGCCGCGCGAACATCCGCCTGTGCGGCTCGCATGCGGGGGTGTCGATCGGTGAGGACGGTCCATCCCAGATGGGCCTCGAGGACCTGGCGGCCTTCCGCGCGGTGCACTCGAGCACCGTGCTCTACCCGTGTGACGCCAACCAGACCGCGGCGCTGGTCGAAACGATGGCCGACCTCGACGGGATCGCCTATCTGCGCGTGCACCGCGGCGGGATGCCCGTGATCTACGAGCCGGGTGAGCGCTTCCCCGTCGGGGGGAGCCGCGTGCTCCGCGACGGCGAGGACGTGACCATCGTGGCGGCGGGCGTGACGCTGCACGAGGCACTCGCGGCCGCCGAGCGGCTGTCGAGCAAGGGCGTCGAGGCCAGGGTGATCGACCTCTACTCGGTCAAGCCCGCGGACGCCGAGACGCTGCGGGCGGCGGCGGAGGAGACCGGCGCGTTCGTGACCGTCGAGGACCACTGGGCGGAAGGCGGACTCGGCGACGCCGTGCTGGCAGCGCTGGCGGAGACCGGGGCGCTCGTGCCGGTGCGCAAGCTCGCAGTGCGCGACCTGCCTGGGTCGGGCACGCCCGAGGAGCTGCTGCACGGCGCGGGCATCGACGCCGACGCGATCGCCGCCGCGGCCGCGGCGCTGGCGCGCTCGGGTGCCGCGGGCGTACGCTAGGCGCCGCCCAGCATCCCCCCACCACCCGAAGGAGAGCCCATGAGGCGCTTCGTGCTGTTCCTGACCGCGCTGGTCGTAGCTGCCCTGCTCGTGCCTCCCGCCGCCGGCGCGCTCATCCAGGTCGACCGCGGAATCGCCGGCGCGCGGCTCGGCAACACCAAGGCGCAGGTGCGCGTCGCGCTCGGCAACCCGGCGCGGATCGTGAACGGGAACAACGAGTTCGGCAACTTCACCCAGTTCCGTTACGCCGGCAAGATCGTCGTGACCTTCCAGTCGGGCAACCGCGTTACCGCCGTGACCACGACCGGCCGCGGCGACCGCACGGTCCGCAACGTCGGCGTCGGCTCGACGCTGAACGCGGTGATGACGCGCGTGCCTCAGCTGGCCAACTGCATCCCGATCCCGGGCGGTCGCCTGTGCCAGACCGGGGCCGGCATCCCCGGCGAGCGGCTCACCGCGTTCTTCCTGCGCAGCGGCAGGGTGGTGCGCGTGACGGTCGGCATCGTGATCGACTGACCGGCGGCAGGCCGAGATCCGTACCCGGGGCTCACGGCCACCTGGCCCGGCGCCGAGGAGATGGGAGCCCGGCCGATCGAGGAGGGGGCCGCCTCGGTGGCCTGGGCGGTCACGCTCCCCGACGACGGCATGTTTCGGGACGGCGCGACCCTCGCCTGGTAGCTCCGCATAGGATCGCCCGCATGGCCGACCGGACGCCTGCGCTGCGAGCCGCCGTAACCCAGGCGGAGCGCTTTCTCGAGACCCTGGACGAGCGACCGGTGGGGGCCGCGCTCGGCGCCGGGGAGATCCGTGGACGGCTCGGCGGCCCGCTCCCGGACGAGGGCGAGGAGCCGGCGGCTGTGATCGACGCGCTCGCGGACGGCGCGGACCCGGGCATCGTCGCGAGCGCCGGCCCGCGCTACTTCGGCTTCGTGATCGGCGGCGCCCTGCCCGCCGCGCTGGCCGCGGACTGGCTGGTGTCGACGTGGGACCAGAACGCGGCCTTCCATGCCCTCTCCCCCGCCGCCGCCGCGATCGAGGAGATCGTGGCCGAGTGGACGCTCGACCTGCTGGGCCTGCCGGCGGGGGCGAGCGTGGGCTTCGTGACCGGTGCGCAGGGCGGCAACACCACCGGCCTCGCCGCCGGCCGCCACGCGGTGCTCGCCCGCAGCGGCTGGGACGTCGAGCGCGACGGCCTGGCAGGCGCGCCGCGCGTGAACGTGATCTGCGGCGCGCAGGCGCACGCCACCATCCACACCTCCCTGCGACTGCTCGGGCTCGGGTCGGGAAGCGTGATCGAGGTGCCCGTGGACGACCAGGGGCGCATGGTCGCCCCCGCGCTCGCCGAGACGCTGGCGGCGCTCGATGGCCCGGCGATCGTCTGCGCGCAGGCGGGGAACGTCTTGACCGGCGCCTGCGACCCGTTCGAGCCGATCGCCGACGCCTGCGCGGACGCCGGCGCCTGGCTGCACGTGGACGGGGCCTTCGGGCTGTGGGCCGCGGCCTGCCCGTCGACGCGTGACCTCGTGGGCGGGGTGGAGCGCGCGGACTCGTGGGCGGTCGACGCCCACAAGTGGCTGAACGCCCCTTACGACGGCGGGCTCGCCATCGTCGCGGACAGGTCCGCGCACCGGGCGCCGCTCACCCTGAGCGCGTCCTACCTGGTGACCGACGAGCGCGAGCGCGACGGCAGCGCGTACGTGCCCGAGTCGTCGCGCCGCGCCCGTGCCGTGCCGATGTACGCGGCGCTGCGCTCGCTCGGACGGAGCGGAGTGGCCGCGCTGGTGGAGCGAAACTGCGCGAACGCGCGCCGGATGGCCGAGCGGCTCAGCGCCGTGCCCGGCGTAGAGATCCTGAACGAACTGGTGCTCAACCAGGTGCTGGTCGGCCTGCCCGGGGGCGACGAGGACGCCCGCGCGATCGTGGCCGCCGTGCAGCGCGACGGCACCTGCTGGCTGGGGGGCGCCTCCTGGAACGGCCGCGAGGTGATGCGCGTGTCGTTCTCGAACTGGGCGACGACGGAGGAGGACGTGGACCGCTCCGCCGCCGCGATCGCCGCCGCCGTCAGCCGACGAAGTCCTCCGGGCTGATCAGGCCGGCTTCGAGCGCGGTTGCGAACGTCTCGGCCTCCTCGGCCTGCCGCTCCCGCTGGAGGCGCTCCGCCTCGGAGCGCATGTCGGCCTGCATCCGGTCGAGCTCGAGGTCGTACATGTCGGCATTCGCGTTGCTCGCGATCGTCTCTCGAAAGAAGCCGCAGGCGCCGCAGTGAAGCAGCATCCACCAGCGCTCGTCGTCATGAGGGTGCCACTCGACCGGGTGGACGAACTCGGTGCCGCATGCGCGGCACTCGACCAGGGTCGACCGGGGCCTGCGAAACAAATTGAACATCGGGGCAGCGAGTCGGGGCCAGGAGTCCGGTTCCCACCCTCTCGCATCCGGCGCTCCACGGCAACCCCTTCGCCGGCGCCGTCGTCAGACTGGCGCCTGTGCCCACGCTGCTGCTCGTCCGCCACGCCCAGGGCTCCTTCGGCGGCGCGGACTACGACGTGCTCTCGGAGCGCGGCCACGAGCAGGCGCACCTGCTGGCCGCCGAGCTCGACCGGCGCGGCGTTCGCCTCAACCGCCTTGTGAGCGGCTCGCTCGCGCGCCAGCGCGACACGGCGGCGGCGATAACGGCGGCACAGGAGCTCGCGCCCGTGATCGACGCGCGCTGGGACGAGTACGACAGCGGGACGGTCGTGGCCCGCCACGCCGCCTCGGCGGCGGCTCCCGAAACCACCCGCGAGTTCCAGGCGGTACTCGACGCGGCCCTGCTCGCCTGGCTTGCGGGCGGCGCCGGCGAGGGCTCGTGGCCCGCCTTCCGCGACCGGGTTGCCGCGGCGCTCGGCGAGCTCGTCGAGTCGCTCGGCCCGGGCCAGACGGCGCTCGTCTGCACGTCCGGCGGCCCGCTGGCCGCGGTGTGCGTGGCGCTGCTCGGCCTTCCCGACCAGGCGCTCGTGCCGTTCAACCGCGTGCTCGTGAACGCCAGTCTCACCAAGGTGGTCAGCGGTCGCTCCGGCGCCACGCTCGTGTCCTTCAACGAGCACGGCTACCTCGAGGGCACAGGGAGCGCGCTCGTCACCTACCGCTGACCGGACATGATCGCTGTGCCCGACATCATCGCTGCGCCCATCACCCCTTGATCTGCTCGCAGCCGACGGTCTTCACCCGGTCGACCCGGTCCGCTGTCGTCAAGTCCGTGCCGTCTCCGCAGCTCACGACGGCGTCCTGGGCTCCGTCGCGCGCGTCGAGCCTGTCGCCGTCCACGCCGCCGAACAGGCGGTCCCGGCCGAGCCCGGCACGAAGGACGTCCCGGCCCTCGTCGCCGATCATGAGGTCGTCCCCGCCCCGGCCCGTCATCAAGTCCATGCCGGCCTGGCCGCGCAGGATGTCCGGACCCTCGCTGCCCACGAGCACGTCGTCACCGGAATTCCCTCCGAAGTTGAATCGGCTCGGGCCGTGGCCGCGCAGCACGTCGTCGCCGAACCCGCCGACGACGTTCACCTGCGCGGCGTCGGCCGTCACCGTCTCGGCGTCGGCCCTGTCGTCGCCGTCGTCCAGATCCACCTGCACGAGCCGGACCCGCTGCCCGTCGAGCGAGCAATACACCCAGCTCGGAGGCTCGCTCCGGCAGCCCGCCCCCGCCACGATGGCGGCGCCGTCGTCCATGAGGCGCACGGTGCGGCTCTGGCGGGACACCTGGACGAGCAGGTCGTTGACCTCCCCCGCCCCCGCCTCGTAGACGACCCATCGCTTCTGGCCGTCCACGACGGTCGACGCCGTGCCGGCCATCGAGGCGGCCGGCAGCGCGGCCAGCACGATCAGCGCGGCCAAGCTGGTCCTAAGTCCCCGACGGATGAAGTGCACGTTCCTCGCTCTCCTCGAAGCCCGTGGGTTGGTAGACGGACATGATCTGTCTGAGCATCCGCTCGCGATCGCCGTCGAAGCGCTCGAGCTCGTAGCAGCCGAGCGGGTTCTCGATCACGTTCACGAGACAGCGGTTGCAGTAGGTGCACGGCCGCTCGGGCCGGTCGTGGCCCGCCTCGAACACACGCACCAGGTCGTTGTTCGCGATCAGCGGCCGCGCGATCGTCACGGCGTCGCAGCGCCCCTCCTCGATCAGCGAGCGGATCACCGACGCGGTCTGGAAGCCGCCAGTGCAGAGCACGGGGATCGACAGCTCGCGCTTGATCGCGTGGGCGTCGCCGGCGTTCAGGCCCTCGACCGGCAGCTTGCGGGTCGTGCGGTTCCAGAGAAAGCGGAACAGCGGGCGCAGCGGCCGGTAGCGCGCCAGCAGGTAGTTGCGGAAGGTGTAGAGCCCGCTCGAGAGCATCGTGTCGTAGGTCTCGGCGGCCACGTCGACGGGCAGGCCGCCGGCCGGGTTGCGCGGGTGCGGGAACATGCTTCCAGTCGACACGTGCACGGCGTCGACGCCGGCCGCCTCCGCGAGCTTGCAGATCTCGATCGAGTCCTCGAGCGTGTTGCCGCGCTTGTCCCAGAAGATCACCGCGTTGTTGTAGTCCACGGCGCTGACCTTGATCTGGAGATGGAAGTCGTTGCCCACCTCGCGCCGGATCGCGCGCACGATCTCGAGCAGGAAGCGCGCCCGGGCGGCCAGCGAGCCGCCGTAGTCGTCCCTGCGGTCGTTGATCGCCGAGCTCAGGAACTGCGTGATCAGGTAACCGTTCGCGGCGTGCAGCTCCACGCCGTCGAGGCCCGCCTCGCGGGCCCGGCGGGCGCCCGCCGCGAAGCACGCGATCGTCTCCTCGATCTCCTCGACGGTCATCGCCTGGCACTGGAAGCCGTGGAACGACTCGGTCCTCCCCGTTGAGCTGAGCGCCTTCCTGCCCAGGTTCTCCACCCCACCCACGTCCTGCTGGCGGCCCGAATGGCTCAGCTGAAGGATGAAGCGGCAGTCGTGGCGGTGCACCGCCTCGCCCACGCGGCGCCAGAAGGGGATGCGCTCGTCGCGGTCGATGGTGGCGTAGTTCGGCAGGATGCGGCCGCGCACGTGCACCGGGGAGTAGGACGAAACGATCGCCCCCACCCCGCCGCGCGCGAAGCGCTCCTCCCAGTTCACGCGCGCCTGGGTCCCCGAGCCGTCGTAGTTGTCGAAGCGCCCGGAGATGTTCGACCGCAGGATCCTGTTCTTGATCGTCAGGTTGCGGAAGTCGAGCGGCTCGAACAGGACGTCGGCGGCCACGCCCTCACCAGGGCTCGTGCTCGATCGGCAGGCGGTGACCGAGCAGGAAGTAGCAGTAGAAGACGTTCACCGACTGCAGCCCGAGCTGGAGGTAGGCCTTGCACAGCATCAGCTCGTGGTCGTCGCGATTGGGCAGCACCACGAAGTCGCGGATCACCCGGAACGGCAGGTTGCGGCCCGTGTTGATGTCTACGTCGTAGTTGAAGTGGCCGAGATGGGTGTAGGGCTCGTAGAGCGGCTGCGGCGGCTCGTCCTCCACGTTGGAGACGCGGAAGTAGCCGAGCTGGACCGGGCGACCATCCTTCAGCTTTACCTCCCACTCCCCCTGATGGCCCTGGTTGTCCTGCCGGACGATCTCGTTGTAGCCGAAGGGCTTGCCCTGCCGCTTTCGGAAGCCCTTCTTGAACTTCTCGCCCGAGAGCCGGCCCACCCACTCGTGGTTCCAGCCGCAGTAGATGAAGCCCTCGAGCTGCTCCGGGTCCGGCGCCGGGCCGTCGAGGAGCACGCGCTCGAGCGTGGGGCGGTCGGCCCTCGCAAGCGTGTCGAAGGTCCAGGTTGTTCGCGTAGTGGTCGGCATGAGTCCTCCGGCTCGCGGGGGTTGGGGATCAGGGCGGGGCCACGCCGTTCGACATGCCCTGGGCGGCGTAGTCGGCGAGCGCCATGACCGTGAACTGCGGGTTCACCGTGGTCGCGGAGGGGAACACGCTGGCGTCGCAGACGAACAGGTTCTCGAAGCCGTGCACGCGGAACGACGGGTCGACCACGCCCTTGCCGGGGTCGCGGCTCAGCGCGTTGCCGCCCTGCGGATGGCCGGTGCCGATCGAGAGGTAGTTGCTGTGGTCGACGTAGTGGTCGAGCTGGTCGAGCTCCGCTTCGGAGGTGAACTCGTGGAACTGGAAGGTCGACGGCATCACCCGCAGTGCGCCGCCGGCGAGGTAGATGCGCCCGAGCAGCTTGAGCGCCTCCACGAGCGTCTTCACGTCCTCGCGGGCGGGCGTGTAGTCGATGTCCACGCCGCCGGTGAGCGCCGGGCGCAGGCGGGCCGTGCCGCGGGTGCCCACGAGCACGCCCGCGGCGGTGAGATGCCGGAAGCGCTCCATGTTGCGCCGGTGGTCGTCGAGCCAGCCGGGCATGTTCAGCGCCTGGCTCACCACCGGGTTGAACCACGTCTCCATCACGAAGCCGCGCTCGGCGGGCGGCTCGAAGTAGTGGGAGATCTGAACGCCGTCGTAGGAGTCGAGCTGGTCGTCGAAGTCGGCCGTGATCGGCGAGGCCATGTTGAAGCACAGGTTCTGGCCCGCCCGCCGCTTGGCGATCCTGCTCTGCATCAGGAGCCAGCTCGAGGCGATCGCCCCCGCGGAGACGACGATCGTGTTCGCCTCGACGCGCAGCTTGCGGCCGTCGCTCAGCCGCGCGATCACGGCGTCGGCCCGTCCGCCGTTCGTCTCGATCCGCTCCGCCCGGCACTCCGGCAGGATCTGGAGCGCGTCGAGCCCGAAGCGCTCCTGGCCCTCGGGCAGCACCTTGTCGAGCATCGACAGCTTGGCCCCGAACGGGCAGCCGATGTTGCAGTAGCCGCTGCCCGGGCAGTCGGCGATGTTCGTCTCCACCACGTCGACCGCGTTCGGCGGGCTCGACAGGCCGAGCTGCTCGAGGCCCTCCACGAACTTCGTCGCGCCCGCCTGCAGCACGCCGCTCGGCGGGCGCCGGATCTGGAGCCACTCGCGCACCGTCTGGAACGAGTCGCGCAGCCGCGGCTCGTCGAGCCCGGCCTCGAGCCCCGGCCCGTTCCAGCGCGACAGCACCTCGGCCGGGAGCTCGAAGCAGACGGCGTTGTTGACGACCGTGGAGCCGCCCACGCACATGCCCTGCAGCACCTGGAAGCTGAAGTCGCGCGAGAGCTGCAGCGCGCCGTCGGCGTACAGGTTCGAGATCTGCTCCACCTCGTCCTCGCTGAACTCCGACGGGTCCATGTGGCGACCGCGCTCCAGCACGAGCACCTGCCGCCCCGCCTCGGCCAGCCGGTAGGCCACGATCGCGCCCGCCGCGCCGCTCCCGACCACCACCGCGTCGGCCGAGATCACGTCGCGGCCGAGGTCGGCGCTGTGCAGGCAGCTAACCTTCGGCCGGTCGGGCACCACCGAGCTGACCGCCTGGGCGTAGCGCTCGCGCTTCGAGAAGGGCGCGTAGCCCACCGAGGCGTAGGTGCGCTCGTCGCCGTAGTAGCCGAGGTAGGCCATCTGCTGCGCGAGCCGGAACATCGCCTGCACGAGGCGGCGCATGAAGCGGACGCGCCCGAAGCTGATGTCGTCGATGAAGCGCTTCTCGACGAACTGCCGGCGCGCCTCCGGGTCGAGGTTCGGGAAGGGCGGGCGCAGGAAGCGGACCGGGTAGAGCCAGAGCCCGAAGAGCGCGACCTTCACGACCCACTTGCGCTGAGCGCGGAAGCTCGACATGTAGGCGTCCACGTTGCCCGCCACCTGCTCGGGCGGGATCCGCTCGCCGTCCACCACCACCTCGGCGAGAGCGGCGAGCGCCCGGAACGCGGGGGCGGGCAGAAAGCGGCGGGACCCGCTGCCGCGCTCTGCCGCTGACGGCGGGGCGGCCGACTCGATCGGGGCTGGAATCCTCATGCGCTGGAAGCCGGGTGGCCCATCTCCTCGGGCCGCGAGCCTAGGTCCGGGGCTCCCGCGCTCGCAAACGACCGTGCAGGAGGTGGCGCCCATGCACGGGCTCTCGCGCCCACCCTGTGCGTTCCCGAGCCCCGGCTCGCCGCTGTGTGACGAACCCGTCAGTGAGCAGCGGCTTTGGTGGTAGCGTGGCGCTTAGGTAACGCGCTCGAGGAAATCGAGGAAATGGCCCCGCGTCCCCCCCACTCGTCCCAATCGCTGGCCCCCGCCCCTGCGTCCGTCGGCCCCGCCAGGCGCACGCCCGCCGCACTCAGCAGCACCTCGTGGTCGCCGCGCCAGGAGCTGTCGGTGGCGGACTGGGTCGAGCAGGGCCGCTGGCTCGGCGCCCTCGGGCGCGGCAGCGGCTGGTGGCTCGGCGACTGGCTGCGCTACGGCACCGCGCGCTACGGCGACAAGTATCGGCCGGCCGCGGCCGTGACCGGCTACGACGTGCAGAGCCTGATGAACATGGCCTGGGTGGCCGGCCGCTTCGAGCTCTCCCGGCGCCGGGAGAACCTCTCCTTCAGCCACCACGCGGAGCTGGCCGGGCTGCCGCCGGCCGACCAGGAGCTGTGGCTCGACCGGGCGGCGGCCGGCGGGCTGTCCGTGCGCGCCCTGCGCCTGGAGCTGCGCGAGGCACGGCGCCGGGTGGCGGACCGCGAGACGCTCCGCGAGGCCCGACGCGGCCGGACCCCGCTGGCTCGCTCGAACTCGTCGCCCCCCCGGCGCCCGCAGCCGAAGCCGGTCTGCCCGCACTGCGGGCACCCGCTCTCGCAGGCGGGCGCCTAGCGCCGGCTCAGCCGGCGAGCTCGCGCAGGCTCGCGCTCGTGACCTCCGCGTAGGTGCCGTCGGCGTCCACGACCCAGGAGCGTTCGCGCCCCTCCACGAGCAGGAGGACCCGCGTGCCTTCCGGGAACGGGTCCTCCTGCTTGCTCAGCTCGTGCGAGAAGCGATTGGGCGCGGGCGAGATGACGCTCGTCTCGGGCACGAGCGCCTCCTCGCCGAGCACTCGGACCTTCGGCCGCAGCATGCGGCCATGCGACTCCTCCTGCTCGTCGGTCACGGCGCGGCTAGCTCGCCAGGCTGTCGGCGGGGAGCGTCACCGGGATCACGGGCAAGACCACGCCGTCGTCGACCGGAGCGCGATGCGCCACGAGCGAGCCCGCCTCCGCGAGCTGCAGCAGGTTCGGCAGCACGAACGTCTCACCGGCGTCCACGTCGACCTCGTAGCCCATGTCGCCGAGGCTTGCGACGGTCAGCCGGCTGACCGGGTTGCCCGGAGCGGCGATGAAGCCCGACATCAGCTCGTTGCGGAAGACGGTCTCGCGCCAGTGTCCGTCGGCCGTGCCCGGCCCGCCCGTGTTCTCGACCGGCACGCGGCGGCGGCGGGTGGCGCCGCGCAGCACGCGGTACTCCTCCATCGCACCGGCCCCGGCGAAGGTCGGATTGGCCGTGCCGGGGCGCTTCAGCAGGCCCTTGAGCTCCCAGATCGTCCCGATGCCGAGCACGTGGCCCATCTCGTGGGTGATCACGTCGTTGAGCGTCCCGTCGCGACCCATCTTCGCCAGGTCGGCGGTGTCGAACGACATGATGCCCTTGGCGGGGAGGAACGCGTGCTTTCCGGCGTTGCCCGGCCGAACGTGCGTCGGTCCCGCCTGGCCCAGGATCCTGCCCGGGCCGTCGATCGCCCTGCCCTGGGCGAGGATGAGCACGTCGTCGATCATCTCGTTGTCCACGCGCACGCGCGGCAGGTCGCCCACGATCACCTTCGTCCAGCGGTCCGCCGCCTTCTTGAAGGCGTTGCGCTGGCGCGCGTTGAGCCCGCCGAGGAAGCGGACCTTGATGTTGAAGGGCGGGCCGGTGGCGGAGAGGCTCTTCGTGCGCTGCGCGTCAGCGCTCGACTGGTACTCCTCGTAGGTGGCCATGGCGAAAACCTCCGATGCGGGGGGGCCGGCGTGTCGGATCCATCAGAACAGACCGCCGGGCGCGCGCCAACCGCGGGCGCTTGACCGGACGGCACGGCGGCTGGCACGCTCCGAGCGCCCGGCCTACTACCACGGAGGCTCCCAAGTGCCCGACCCCAAACCTCCCCGAGGCTCGTGGATCATCGGCATCGCTGGTCTCCTCGTCGCGGCAACCGGCCTGCTCGTGCTCTTGGGCATCGTCTGGATCGCCGTCGACGCCCTGCCCGAGGGCAACCAGAAGGCTCAGAACGTGGTCGCCATCGCCAGCTCCGGCTTCGGCGTGATCGGCGCGATCGTGGGCGCCTACTTCGGGGTGCGCGCCGCCGGGAACGCCGTCGAGAAGGTGGTGCAGAGCCAGGCCGGCCCCGACGGCGCCGCGGCGGGCACCCGCGGGATGCCGCCGAGCGCGTCCTCCTAGCCTCCGCGCACGCGCTGCGCGAGCCAGCCGCCCAGCCTGAGCGGGGCGGGCGCCTTGACCTCGCCGTCCTCGAGCCGCGGCGGCCGGGGCGGCCGCCCGAGCTTGAACAGCACCTTGTCGAGCGCGCGGAAGGGCGCGAACAGGGCCGGCTCGGAGAGGGGCCAGACCTCGCACGGCCGCTCGGGCGAGGATGAGCGCTCGAGGATCGCGTTGACCGCCCGCCGCGCAGCCTCGTTGGCGCCCTCCATCGTCGCGAGGTCGGTGTTGGTGCGCACGAAGTCGGAGGCGAGCATCAGGTTGTCGATCCGCTCGCTCGCGGCATCCGGCCGGTCGCTCCACGAGCCCGCGGTGTTGATGAGGAGCGGCTCCAGGTTCATCGCCTCGGTCGGGTTGGGGTGCACGATGCTCGGGTCGAGGAAGGCCTCGAGCACCTCAACGCCTTCGAGCTCGCGCTCCGCGTCCTCGTCGAGGCTCTCGCGCAGCTGGTGCCACACCTCGCCCACGATCTCCTCGCGCGAGCTGAACATCGCCTGCTTCTTGACCCCGCTGCCGATCGCCTCCCAGTCGGACACGTCGACCGACAGGATCCCGCGCGCGCGGCCGTCGCCGAGCCGCTCGGGCTGGAAGCGGTCCTGCCAGAACTGCGGCTGCGAGATCGACGTGAGCGCCCACGGCGAGTCGATGTAGATCGTGTGGCCGTGCACGGCCCGCACGTCGCGGTCGAGGTAGTAGACGATCCCGTTCATCCAGCGCGTCCGCAGCCGGTGCAGGCCCATCAGCCGCGGGTCGGCGAGCGCGAGCCCGTCGCCGAGCAGCGGCGCCATCACCTCCACCGGCAGCGCCGCCACGTACCAGTCGGCCTCGTGCCGCGAGGGAACGCCGCCGGCCACGGTGCTCACGCCGGTCACGCGCCTGCGGCGGCAGTGGATGGCCTGCACCTGCTGGCCGAGGTGCAGCTCCACGCCGCGCTCGCGCAAGAGCTCGACCCACGGGTCGATCCACACGTCGCTGGTCGGGCCGTTCAGCACGCGGTCGGCCTGGCCGGCCGGGTTCGCCAGGTCGAACATGATCTGCAGCAGGATGTAGCCGCCCGTGCGTGCGCTCATCTCACGCGCGCGGGCGGCCACGAGGGTGCGGGTCAGGCCGTCGGCGAGGTACTTGGCGTAGACCTCCGAGCGCCGCTCGGCGCCCGAGAACTCCCACCAGCTCTGGTTCTCGAGCTCCTCGAAGCGGCGTTCCCGGCAGCTCGTGAGGAGCACCAGAAGCCGGTTCACGAAGTAGGCGGCGTCGGCGGCCGGCACGCCGAGCTTGGCCGCGTACTCGAACACGAACCGGAACGCCGTCTCAAGGTCGCGAAAGGTGCGCGGCAGGTGGACCGGCAGGATCGGCTCCTTGCCGCCCCTGCGGGCGAGCTGCATCTCGGTGGCGGCAACGAGGTTCTCGAACACCGAGCGGCCCGCCGGCCCGGCCGGGATCCGTCGCATCGTGTCCGGCAGGTGCCGGTAGAAGCCCGGGAAGAAGCGGAAGCCGTGCTCGCCGGGGAGCGGCGGGCGCCCGGCCTGTCCCGAGCCCGGGAAGGGGAAGCTGCGCGCCTTGCCGCCCGCCGCGTCGCGCGTCTCGAGCACGGTCACCCGAAAGCCGCGTTCGCTCAGCTCGTGGGCGGCGCTCAGGCCCCCCACCCCGCCGCCGAGAACGATCACACGGTCCGCCATCCACCCCCACGTTCACGCCCCGAGGGGCCTCTTGCAAGCCCGCGCGCGGCCGCAATACCACCATGAACGTCCCGGAGTATGTGCCATACAGGGCACTCCGGGACGTTCGATGTGCGGGGGCTGCGCTTAGGCGCTCCGCGTGCGGTAGAGCCGCGAGGTGAGCGGCGCGAACACCGCGGTCAGTGCGGCCGCCACGCCGAGCGAGATCAGGATGTCCGCTGCCTCCGCCGAGCCGTCCATCAACCCGCGCGAGGCGGTCGCGAGTATCGAGATCGGGTTCACGTCGACGAACGCCTCGAGTGCCGCCGGCAGCGTCGCGGGCTCCACGAAGACGTTCGACAGGAAGGTCAGCGGGAACAGCGCCAGGAAGCCGCCGTTAAGCACGGCGTTGGGCGAGCGCAGCAAGAGCCCCAGGGTGGTGAAGACCCAGGAGAGCCCGAACGCGAACACGACCACCAGCGCCAGCGCAGCCACGACCCCGCCCACACCCGCGCTCGGCCGGAAGCCGAGCACCAGGCCCAGGACGATGATCACGGTGCCCGCCACCACGTAGCGGACGCTGTCACCCAGCAGCGCGCCCACGAGCGGCGCCGGCCGCCAGATGGGCAGCGACCGAAAGCGGTCCACCACGCCCTTGGTCAGGTCCGTGTTTAGAGCAACGCCGGAGTAGACCGTTGTGAAGAGCACCGACATCACGAGCACGCCGGGGAGGATGTAGTCCAGGTAGTCGCCCGTGGAGCCCTCGATCGCGCCTCCGAAGAGGTAGGTGAACAGCAGGACGAACATCACCGGGGTGATCGTCACGTCGAGCAGCTGTTCGGGCACGTGCTTGACCTTCAGCATGCCGCGCCAGCCGAACGTGAGAACCGCCGACGCCGCGCTCGCGCGCGGAGGCCGCGTGGTCGAGGCGAGCGCCTTGCGGAGCGCCGCCTCGGCGTGCGGCGCGGGAGCGCCGGTGGTGGCCTGCTCGGTGCTCATGCGGTTTGCTCCTCCTGGACCGCGCCCGCGCCGTTCTGCTCCTGGTCCTCGGCGGTGTGTCCGGTGAGCGCCAGGAAGACCTCGTCGAGGCTCGGCTGCCCGAGCGAGAAGGTTGCGATCTTCACCCCCGACTGGGAGAGCGCGGCCACGGCCTCGGCCGCGCGGTCGGGATCGGCGCAGGGGGCGGACAGCGCCGCGGGGTCCGCCTCGCGGTGCACGGAGCCCAGCTGCCGTTCGAGCACCCGCTCGGCCTCGGGCCGCTGCTCGGGATCGAGCAGCCGCACCTTGACCGCGCCCGAGCCAACCGACGCCTTGAGCTGGCTCGGCGTGCCCTCCGCGATCACCCGGCCGCGGTCGATCACGGCGATCCCCTCGGCCAGCTGATCGGCCTCGTCGAGGTACTGGGTGCAGAGCAGGATCGTGGTGCCCTCGCCCGAGAGCGTGCGGATGATGTCCCAGACCTGGTTGCGGGAGCGAGGGTCGAGCCCGGTGGTGGGCTCGTCGAGGAACATCACCTCGGGGCTCACCACGATGCTGGCCGCGATGTCGAGCCGGCGGCGCATGCCGCCCGAGTAGTTCTTGACGAGCCGGTCCGAGGCGTCCTCGAGACCGAAGGCGTCGAGCAGCTCGACCGCGCGCGCCTTGGCCGCCGGGCGCTTCAGGCCGAGCAGCCGGCCGAGCAGCACCAGGTTCTCCCAGCCGCTCAGGTCCTCGTCCACCGAGGCGAGCTGGCCGGTGAGGCTCACGACTCCGCGCACGGCGTCGGCCTCGCGCACCACGTCGTGGCCGAGCACGCGCGCCGAGCCGCCGTCGGGGCGCAGGAGCGTGGCGAGCATCCTGATCGTGGTCGTCTTGCCGGCCCCGTTGGGCCCCAGGACGCCGTAGACCGAGCCGGTGCGCACGGCGAGATCGACGCCGCAGACGGCGCGGGTCTCGCCGAACGACTTCTCGAGGCCGGACGCCTCGATCGCAAGGGGGGTTTGCGTGCTCGAGCTCATCGGATGATCAGGCTGACGTCGCCGAACTCATGCCAAAGGTACCCATGCCGGGCGGCGCTCCCGTACAGGTCCACGATCAGGCGCTGGCCCGCGATCGCCTCCAGCATGTCCAGGTGGGACGCGTCGGGGTCGTGCCAGCCGGTTACGAGCCCGTCAAGCGCTCGAACGGGGCTCTCGGGGGTCACGGTGAGGCTCGTCCAGCCCTCGCGCGAGTCGAGAGCGCCGTCTTCGCGAGCCGCGCTCTCGAGCGCTCGCACCACCGTCGTTCCCACGGCGATTACGCGGCCGCCGAAGCCGCGCGTGACGTTCGCCAGCCGCGCGGTGGCGGCGGGAACGCGGAACCACTCCGGGTACGGACGCTCGCCGCGCTCGAGCGACGAGACGCCGGTGTGAAGCGTGACCGGCGCGATCGCCACGCCGCGCGCGATCAGGGCGGCGAGCACCCTCGGCGTGAACGGACGCCCGGCGCTCGGCATCTCCGCGCTCCCGGGCTCGGCGGCGAAGACGGTCTGGTAGTCGGCCAGCGGCCGTTCCGAGCGCAGGTAGGCGTACGAGATCGGCCGCCCGTGCTCACCCAGGTAGGCGGTGAGGTCGCCCGGGAGGCGCAGCTCGGCCACCCACAGCCGCCGAGCGCCCAGGTAAGGCGACACGAGCTCGGCGCTCGCGCCGCGAGGCAGCGCGAGACGCTCGCCCGCCGCGGCGTCCCGCAGCGGACCGCCGTCGCGACGCAGCTCGACGACGTATCGCAGCGGGGTGGCGTCGGGGTCCGCGTCCGGCAGGGGTGTCGAGAGGTGGAGGTCGAGCGACTCGCCCGCTCGTCTCGCGGGGAGCGCCGCGGGGAGCGTGGCCGAGGTGTTCACCACCAGCAGGTCGCCCGGCGCGAGCTGGGAGGGCAGATCGAGGAAACGGGCGTGCTGCAGACGGGGCTCGCCGCGGCGCCGCGCCACGAGCATGCGCACCTCGTCGCGTGCCAGGCCGCGCTCCTCGGGCGGCTCGCTCGCCTCGGCGTGCTCGCCGATCTGGAGCCGGCGCTGGGCCGCGATCACGAGCGCAGGCCCGCCTCGGCCAGGTCGGCCGCCCGGTAGCGCCCGCTCGGCAACTCCCCCTCGATCAGCGCGAGCAGCCCGGGCACGCTGTCCCCGGGCGGCGGGCGGTCCGAGATGTCCTCACCAGGAAAGGCCTCCTGGTGCATCCGCGTGCGCATATCTCCCGGGTCGACGCTGTACACGCGCAGGTCGGGTCGCTCGGCGGCGAGGATCGCGGTCAGCTGCTCGAGCGCGGCCTTGGAGGAGCCGTATCCGCCCCAGCCCTCGTAGGCCTCGACGGCGGCGTCGGAGGTCACGTCGAGGATCGCCGCGCCGGCGGTGAGGCTGGGCAGCGCCAGCTGGATCAGCGCGAGCGGGGCGATCGCGTTTACCTCGTAGACGTGCCGCAGCTCGGCGAGCGGGTAGTCGGCGAGAGCGGGCTGCGGGCTCGGCCCCAGCACGCTCGCGTTGTTCACCAGGAGGTCGATCGGGCCGCCGGCCGCCTCGACGAGCGCGCGCCGATGATCCTCGTCCGCCACGTCGCCCGCGAGCGCGCGCACGCCATCGAGGCCCGTGCTCGCCGCGCTGAGCGCCGCCCCGTCGCGCGCGTCGACCGCGAGCGTCCAGCCGCGCTGGGAGAGCGCCCGGGTGAGGGCAAGGCCCAGGCCGCGAGAGGCGCCGGTGACGATCGCGACAGGCATGTGGCAACCGATGATGCATGCTCAAGCGTGGTTGAAGTCAAGGGCCCGGGAGGGAGGCACGCAGCCGCAGGCGGTGAAGCCCGACCACTCCGCGCTTCTCAGTCTCCACCTCCCAGGAGCCGCTCGCGCCCTCGTGGAACGCGGCGGCCGTGGTCCTGCCGGGGTCCGCCAACCAGGCCCGCGAGGCCAGGCGCGGCAGGAGCGAGAGCAGCGGGGCGACGTTCGCCGGCTCGTAGAGCACGTCGGCCGCGAGCACGAGGTCGAACGGCGCCCGCCGGACGAGCTCGGCAGGTTCGGCCCAGTCGACCCGCTCCGTCTCGATCTCCACGCCGTTCGCGCGCGCGTTCCGGTTCGCAAGCGCGAGCGCTTCCTCGCAGACGTCCGTGGCGAGCACGCGCGCCCCCGCCCGGGCGGCCGCGATGCTCGGCAGCGCGAGCCCGCAGCCGAGCTCCACAACGCGTAGGTGCTCGAGCTCCATGGGGTCGATCTCGCGGGCGAGAGCGACGCCGCTGCGCCACAGCACCGCCCAGTAGGGAGCGAGCGGCGCCCACTCGACCCCGCCCGAGTCGGGCAGCTCGGCCACCTCGCGCGGCTGGAGCACCCGGATCTCGCCGCGGGGGAGCTCGATTGTCTGGGTCACGAACTCGTCGGTCAGCGCGCCGACCTCAGACGAGCACCGGCGCGTCCGTGAACAGCTCCGGATGGGCCGCCTCGAAGGCGCGGCAGGCGGCCGGCGTTCTGACCCACTCCATGAACACGCCCTTCGCCGACACGAGCGGAACGCCCGCGCCGCGGAGCCGCTCGAGCCCGTGCTCGTGCGCGTCCCCGGGCGAGGCCGTCGCGTCCATCACCACCCGGGCATCCAGGCCGCGCTCCCGCAGGCCGATCGCCGACTGCGCCACGCAGACGTCCGTCTCCAGCCCGAGCAGCACGACGCTGCGGCGGCCGGTGCCCTCGAGCGCCGCGAGCACCGGCGGGTCGCCGGCCAGCCCGAACACCCGCTTGTCGTGGACCTCGGCGCCGGCCGGGAGCCGCGCCGCAATCGCCTCGTGCACCCCGCCCCACCGGTCCGCGTTCTCGGTGGTCGCGAGCACCGGCACCTCGAGCGCCGCCGCCACGCCCACGAGCCACGCCGCCCGCCCGAGCGACTCGGCCGCGCGCTCCGGCTCCACGCGAGCGAGGAAGCCGGGCTGGACGTCGACCGCGACCAGCAGGGAGTCGTCGATCTCCAGCAGCGACGCCATCCGCGCAGCGTAGACTGCCCGCCTGCGTGCGCAAGCTCCAGAGTCAGGGCGTCCATCACATCACGATCGTCGGGGCCGGCCGGCAGACCTCGATCGACTTCTGGGAGGGCCTGCTCGGCATGCCGTTCGTGTTCGAGCAGCCGAACCTCGACAACGAGTCGGAGAGCCACCTCTACTTCGACCCGGGGGACGGTCGCCTGATCACGGTGTTCACGGACGAGGACCGCGAGTCGGACGCCGAGCGCACGCCGACGGACCCGGGCTGCGTTCATCACCTCGCGCTGTCGGTCTCGCAGGCCAGCTTCAGGCAGGCGGTCGAGCGCCTCGACGAGCGCGGCATCCGGCACAGCGGCGTCAAGGACCGCGGCTTCATGGACTCGATCTACTTCGAGGACCCGCTCGGCCTCCTGATCGAGCTCGCCTCGTACCGGTTCGAGCCGCCCGAAGGCTGCACGCATGCCGAAGTGCTTCTCGAGGCGCACAGGCTGCGGGTCGAGCGCGGCGACTACAACATCGCCCCGATTCACCTGGCGGACGCCATCGAGCTGCTCGTGGCACGCACGCAGGCATCGCTGTCCGAGGACCGCTCGCCCAAGAATCCCTACGGGTAGATCGCGGCTCCGGCCGCGGGGTGTAGTAGAGCTATCCCTCGAATATCCATGCCGCGACCGCAGGTACATCCCACCGACACCATGCTCGACGCGGCCCGCGACCTGCTCCTCGAGGAGGGCTCCCGGAGCGCCACGATGGATGCGATCGCCAGCGCCAGCGGCGCGCCCACCGGATCGCTCTACCACCGCTTCGGCTCGCGGGACGAGCTGATCGCCGGGCTCTGGATCCGGGCGGTCCAGCGCTCGCAGGCCTCGTTCCTGGCGGCCGTCGAGCGCGACAGTCCGAGGGAGGCTGCGCTGGCGGCGGCGCTCTCGATCGTCGATTTCTGCGAGGACCATCCCGCGGACGCCCAGCTGCTCGTGGGCTTTCGGCGCGAGGATCTCATCAGGGCCGTCCCCGACGGGCCCCTCGCCGACGAGCTCGCGGTGCTCAACCGGCCCGTCGAGCGGGCGGTCATGACACTGGCCCGCCGGCTCTACGGCCGGCGCAGCCGCGCCGCGCTCGATCGCACGCTGCTCGCGGTCTTCGACCTCCCCTACGGCGCGGCCCGGCGTCACCTCATCACCGGCAGCCGCCTGCCCCAGGGGCTGCGCGCGGAGCTGGGCCGCGCGGTGGCCGCGGTGATCGACGAGCCCCTCTAGGTGACTTAGGCGGCCCGGGCGCGCTCGAGGAAGGCCAGGATCGCCGCGGTGTCGTAGTGGAACATCTGCGCCCGGGCGAGAGCACCGTCGCGAACCTCGTAGAGGCCGAGGACCGGCGACTCGAAGCGCTCACCATCCGCGCCCATGGCGCGTTGCGTGAAGACGACCGTCACCTCCTGGCCCGCGCTCGCCACCACGCGGGGATCCATACGCCGCTCGGCCTCGGTCGGCTGGAGCCCGTCCCAGGTGCCGAGCCACGTCCTCTCCGGCGCGCTGTCCAGCCACTCCCGCAGCTTGGCCTTGCCGCGCACGGCCCCGCCGTAGGGGAGCGACGGCGCGTCGTGGAACTCGACGTCGTCGTGGCAGAGCGCGAAGAGCCGGTCGGGGTCGCGCTGCTCCACGGCGCGAAACGTGGCCAGAACGATGTCTGCGTTCGTCTGCATCGCCAGGCATTATAGAGCGATAGCTCTATTACGTGGGATCAGCCGGAGGCGTCGCTCCCCGCCGCGAGTAGGCCACCGACGTAGAGTGCTCCGACCGCGTCGCGCGCCGCCCGGCCACAGCGCCCGGCGAGCCGCAGGTCCATCGTGGTGCGCGTGAGGCGCAGGCGGTGACGGACCGTCCGGCATGGCGCGTTCGACGGACGGGTGCTCAGGTGCACGAGGGGCTCGACCGTCCCGGGCGGTTTGTCGAGGCGGATGTGCATGGTGCCCTTGCCCTCGTGCAGAGGGAAGGTTCGCCGGATCCCCTTGCGGATCGTGACACGCGCCGTCGCGCCCCGCTTCAGCCCATGGCAGCGGAGCTCGATCAGCGCGGCGCCCGAGCCGTCAATCACCGGAACGTGCAGCCGCCGCGCTCGGCAGTCCGCGGCTGACGGATTCGTGGCGAGGTAGATCGCGGGTGGGCGACGGCTGTGCCTCGACTGCCTGAAGCTGAGCGCGAGCCTGTTGGTTCCGTCGCGCAGCCGGAAGACGTTGCCCGCTCTCTCAGCCTGCACCGGTGCCTCGCCACTCGACGCGCGCGAGGCGCTCGAGAACCAGGCGAATGACTTGACCACCAGAGCCACCCAGTCCGGAGTGCCTTGGAGAAGACCGGCAACCCAGTCCTCGAGGTACTCCACGAGCGACTCCTTGAAGTACGGATAGGCGATCCAGTCGTTGGTGCACGAAGAGACGACGCGGATGTTGATGTCGTCGGCGCTCCAGTTGGTCGTGGTGACCAGGTAGCTGCCTCCGAGTTGAGACGCCACCGCGGCGGTGCTGGCCGATGTGAAGCTGCGCGAGGCGCTGTCTGGATCGTCCGCCACCGCCATCCAGCTCGAGACGCTGTCCACTCCGGGGCACTCATAGGTGTCCGAGTTGGTGGTCGAGCCGCGGACGATGACTCGCGGTCCCTTGTATGCCACCTCGTACCCATGACGTTCCTCGCCCGTGCCCCAGATCGTGTAGCGCTTGGAGCGCTCGGTGATCTCCTGGGTCCAGTCGTAGCGGTAGTAATCGGCCCGCGCCTCGGGCGCGAGGCCGGCGCAAGCCGCCAGGCTCACAGCGACGGCCAATACGCAGCTTCGTTCGAGCACTCGCAGCAAGAACCTACCTCCGTTCGATGCCGAGCCGCAACTCGATATAGAGTCCCCGCTCTAGAACGATGGCCGCCCGCGACCACATCGAGAGCCTCCACCTCGCCCAGCGCGACTTCTACGCCGGCGGCTCGGGCGAGCGCCTGCGCGAGCTCCTCACGGACGACATCGTCTGGACGATCCCGGGCCGGAACGCGATCGCCGGGCGCTACGAGGGCATCGAGCAGGTGATGGCCTACTTCGAGCGTCGCCGCGAGCTCGCCTCGCGCAGCTTCCAGATGCAGACACGCGAGATCCTCGCGGGCGAGGGCAACCACGTGGCGGCCCTGACCGACGGTCGGGCGACGCTCGGGGGCGTCGAGCGACGCTGGTCGACGGTCGGTCTCTACCGGGTCCGCGACGGGCGGATCGCCGCCTGCTGGCTCCTTCCCCTCGACGCCGAGGAGTTCGACCGGATCTGGGCGTAGCGCGTGATGCGCGGGTGACGCCCCGGTGACAGCGAGGCGCTATGGCTAGATCGATCGGCCGGCCCCGGCCCGGGCCGGCAGCCGACACGCAAAGGAAGGACTCGTATGGCACCGACCGTGAAGACGCAGACGCCGCCCACGCTCAAGCAGGGATCGAAGGGCGAGGCGGTGAAGGGGCTTCAGAACGCGCTGAACGTGCGCGGGAATCTCGTGGGGATGGACGGGGTCTTCGGGCCGGCCACGAAGGACGCCGTCCTGCAGTTCCAGCACGACACCGGGCTCGTCCAGGACGGGATCGTGGGCCCGAACACCTGGGGCTCGCTCTGCGTCCACCTGGTGCAGCGAGGCCACACCATGTCGGGGATCGCGGAGGAGCGGCTCGGCGACGCCGCGCGCTGGCCCGAGATCTTCGATCTCAACCGCGACATCGTGCCCGACGCGAACCGCATCTTCCCAGGCCAGGTGCTGGCCCTGCCGTTCGAGGCCTGCTGAGCGCAGGTACGCCTAGCCCACGGGCGTCAGGAACCCCGCGACGAGCTGAGCCTGACCGCTGCGCGGGTTCACGAGCGAGCAGGTGACCGTGGCCCGGCCGTTCCGCTCGAAGCCGGGAGTGGCGAAGAGAACCTCGCCGCTCTCGGCGTCGAGCGCCTGCACCGGGATGAACACGCCGCGACCCGCGGTCAGATGGAGCGCCGCTCCCCCGCCCGGCTGCTTCACGGCGACGAACGACGCCGGCGTCCCCGCGGGCCCGCTGCAGTCCGTGAACGCGTAGGTCAGCGTCCTCTGCGTCGAAGGTTCGGCCGAAGCGGCCGCGGGGGCCACTGCCGCGCTCGCCATCAGCGCGAGCAGTGCGACGAACGAGCGAAACGAGGTCATGCGGAGCCTCCTGCGGCCGCTAGGCCACGTCGACGAGCCATTGCCGTATGACTCGGACGTCACGCACGAGACTTGAGCGGCCCGGCGCCCTGGACGTCGGGCGTGGCAGCGCCGAATGGCGGATTACCGACACCCAGACGTCGGCTGACCCTCCTGGTGGCGGGAACGCGCAGAGGCGATCGTTGGGCCCTGCAGTCACGCCAAGCCAGGAAAGGACAGGTGACCCCCATGCACGGACAAGCTCTGACACCCAACGAGGCAGTGGCCTCGGTCGCGCGGCGAGTGCGGCGGGGGGAGGCCGACGGCCTCAACCGCCAGCAGGCGATCCGGCGCGCCGCCCTCGAGCTCGGCATGGATCCGGCCAAGGTGTCCTGGTGCGCGGAGACCGTGCTCGGCGCCGCGCCCGTGCGGCTCTCGTCCTCGCAGCGACGGCGTCGAGGCGCCCTGGCGATCGCAGCCGCCCTGTGACCCGGCCGCCAGCCGCTAGGAGGAGCGTGCGGCCAGCTCGCCGGCCACGGCGGCTACCTCCGCCACGAGCGTCGCGAGGTCGGCGTCGGTGGTGCCCGGGTGGAGAATGCAGGCGCGTATGGTCTCGAGGCCTTCGTGGATCGTGCCGGTCACGAACGTCCGGCCGCGCGCCTGCACGGCCTCCGGCAGGGCGCGGTTCACGGCCTCGATCCGGTCGGGGGAACAGCCCGAGGGCCGGGCCCTGAAGGCCACGATCGAGGTCTCCGGGGCGGCGACGAGCTCGAGCGACGGCTCCTGCTCGATGAGCCGGGCCAGCTCGCGGGCCAGCGCGTTCGCGCGCACGACCTGCGCGACGATGCCGGCGCGACCGCGGGCGGCGATCGTCGCCCACGTCTTCAGCGCGCGGAACGGCCGTGTCTGCTCCAGGCCGTATTCGGCGAAGGTGCCCACCTCGGCGCCGGTGTCCTGGCGCAGGTAGGGAGGCACGATGCTGAACGCCTCGCGCAGGTCGTCCGGGCGACGCACGAGCGCGCAGCCTGCGTCGACGGGAACGCCGAGCCACTTGTGCGGGTCGAGCGTGAGCGAGTCGGCGCGCTCCATGCCCCGGTAGCGGCCGGCGATCGCCGGATCGAGCACGCCGAAGGCGCCGTACGCGCCGTCGACGTGGAACCACAGCCCTTCGGCCGCGGCCACGTCCGCGAGGTCCTCGAGCGGGTCGATCGCGCCCGCGTTGACGGTGCCCGCCGAGCCGACCATCAGCGCCGGTCTCGCACCGGCCGCCCGGTCGGCCGCGATCGCGGCCCGCAGCGCGTCCGCATCGAGCCGCCCCCCAGCCAGCGGCACGGGACGGATCGACCCGCTGCCCAGGCCGAGCAGCTCGATGGCGCGCGGCACACAGCTATGGGCCTCGTCCGGCACGTAGGAGAGGAGCCGCGCGCCACCCGTGAGTCCCTCCCGTCGCAGGTCGCGGCCGTCCGCGGCCCCGGCGCGGCCCCGGGCCCCGGCGAGGCACACGATCGTCGCGGCGGACGCACCGCTCGTGAGCAGCCCGCCGCCCGGCGCGTGCGGATAGCCGACCAGCTCCGCCAGCCAGCGAACAACGGTGCGCTCCAGGTGCACGTCGGCGTGGTCGCCCGACACGACGCTCGGGTTCATCGCCGCCGCGGCCAGTGACGCCAACACTCCCGCGGGCGACGGCGGCGAGTTCACCCAGCCGAAGAAGGCCGGGTGCCCGTTGCCCATCGCGTGCGGCAGCACTTCGCTCGCCATCGTGCCGGCGAGCGGGCCAAGCTCGGTCGGCCCGTCCGGGAGCGGCAGCGAGAGCAGCTCCGCGCGCAGGTCATCCGGCATCGGCTGCCAGACCGACCGCTCGGGCAATCCCGCGAGGTAATCGGCAACCGCGTCGACGAGCTCGTGACCGGCCCGGCGAAACTCCTGCGGATCGCCGGTGCCGAGCTCGCGTGTCGCAGGGTCGCTCACGCGGGCAGCATAGGTTCCCTGCCTTTAGGCTCCGAGCCCGCCGCTCGGACGCATCGCGACAGTCGGCGCTGACGGACGACCCCCAACGCGATGCCGGTCGGGGTTTTCTATGACCCCGACGGGAGCAAGAGGTTCCGCGACGCTCGGCGCAGCCCCGACGTCGCGGTCGTGGTCGACGACCTGGCCTCGGTGGACCCGTGGCGGTCGCGCGGGATCGAGATTCGAGGGCGTGCCGAGACCCACACCGAAGACGGCGCGAGGAAGGCGAGCGCCTCAACGCGAGCTTCCCGTTCCAGCCCGCCTGGATCCGGATCGCGCCACGGAGGATGGCCTGGGGCATCGACCGTGACTCGTTCGAGTTGACGGCTCGTGACCTCGCCGCGGGCACGGCCTGAGCCGCCGGACCTTCGTCTCGGGTATAGCCTGCCCGCGTTCCGGTACGCCGCGCCACCTCCGCTGACGGGACCCTGATCGCCTACGAGGCGAGCGGCGAGGGCCCGTCCGTGCTGCTCGTGCACGGGGCGCTGTCGGACCGGCAGCACGCGTTCGGCGCCGTGCGCCCGCTGCTCGAGCGACGGGTCAGCGTCTACGCGCTCGACCGGCGGGGTCACGGCGACAGCGAGGACGCCGACACCTACGACGCACGCTCCGAGAGCGCCGACGTGGTCGCGGTGCTGGAAGAGCTGCCGGGACCGGTCGACCTGATCGGCCATTCCTTCGGCGCGCTGTGCGCGCTCGAGGCGGCGCGCGCGGGCGCCGAGATCCGCCGGATGGTGCTCTACGAGGGAGTGCCGCGCGACGGTCGGACGATCTGCCCGGACGGCCTGCCCGGGCGCGTCGAGGCCCTGCTCCGCCAGGACCGGGCGGAAGCGGCGCTCGACGCCGTCCTGGAGGAGGTCGAGCACCACGGGCCGGCCCAGCTGGCCCGCGACCACCGCGCCCCGAGCTGGTCGGCCTCGGTGGCAGGCATAGCGGTGCTCCACCGCGAGCTCGAGCTCGAGAACGGCTACCGATTCGCGCCGGAGCGCTACGCCGGCGTGACAGCGCCGACGCTCGTCCTTGCCGGCGCCGAGAGCGTCCCGTCGATCAGGGCGGACGCGGAGGCGGTGGCGGCCGGGCTCCCCGAAGCCAGCCTGATGCTGCTCGCCGGGCAGCGCCATGGCTGCCTGCACCGGGCGCCCGAGCTGTTCGCCGACACCGTGCTGGATTTCCTCGCGCCCGGCGGGCCGTGAGCGCGCTCAGCCGTCCACGATCTGCCTGAGCAGCCGGTCATACGCAGTGGCGACGAGCGAGGAGTCGAAGCCGGATGCGATGAGCGTGAATCCCAGCTCGCGGTAGACGGCGGCCAGTCCCGGATCGTGCACGTACACGGCGGCGCTCTTGCCTCCGGCCTGGGCGGCGCGAACGATCTGCTCGGCCGCCTCGAGCATCCTCGGATGGTCGGCGCCGCTGATGTCGAGCTCCTTGCCCAGGTCACCTGGCCCCAGGAACAGGACGTCCACTCCATCCAACCGCGCGATGGCTTCGGCGTCGGCCAGCGCGCCGGGCGTCTCGATCTGGATCATCAAGAGGCGTCGCGCGTCAGCGGTGAGCGCGTACTCGGCTTCCCGGCCGTACCGCGATGCGCGGGAGGCCGGCGACACCCCGCGGCCCGCGGAGTACAGCGACCGATCGAGCGCGCGCCGTGCGTCGGCGACGCCATGCGCTCTAGGGACGACGATGCCGGCGGCCCCGGCATCGAGCGTCCAGCCGATCAGCTCGCTGTCGCAGGACGGCACGCGCACCAGACCCGCCGATTCTGAGGCGGCGATCCCCCGAAGCGAGTCGAGAACCGCGGCGCGGTCGGCCGCGCCGTGTTCGAGGTCGACGACGACCCAGTCGAAGCCCGTGCCGGCGGCGATCTCCGCGATTGCGGCCGAACCCAAATCACAGAACGTGCCCAACGTCGGCTCCCCGGCACGCACGCGGTCGGAGAGCACCTGCCGCGAGGCGGCGGCTGACTTGAGGGCGGCGTGGTCGCTCATCGACCCGTCCCTACAAGTCCCGCCTCACTTCGCCCGCTTCGCCCGTCCCTTGTTCTTGCGCATGGCGCCGCGGCCGCGCGCCGCCTTGCCCTTGGCGCCCGCGGAGCGGTTGCCGGTCAGCTTCGAGAAGGCCTCCATGAGCTTCCCGACAACCGTGTCGGCGGTGCCCTCGGCCTTATCTCGCGATCGTGACTTCATGACTCCCGTCCTTCCCTCTCGGCAGGTCGTCGTCAGCTACGAGCGCCGACGGCCTCGCGCTCCTCTTCCTCCTGCTCCTCCTGCTCCTCGTCCTCCCCGGCCTGGGCATCCGCCTCGGCCTGGATGTCCTCGATGTCGCTGTACTCGCGCCCGCTGTCGTAATCCTCGGGGTGCTCCTCGACGACCTCGCCTTCCTCGATCACGCCGCGCCAGGCTCCGGTCTCCAGCTCCTGCATCTCGATGAACGCCTTGTAGCGGTGGAGGTCCGCGCGCGCCGCGCGCTTCACGTTGCGCATGCCCCGGGCCAACTTCTCGATCATCCCGCCGGGAGCGACGTCCATGTTCAGCTCGATCCGTGTCAGCTCGGGAGCGAGCTCATGGAAGGTGACAACGCCCGTATGGGTGATGCCCTGCGAAACCTTCCACTTGATGCGCTCGTTCGGACGCTGGGTCTCGATCTCGGCGACGAACTCCCTGGTCCTCGTCCAGATCTTGGTAGCGAAGGAGACCTCGTTGTCCTCCTCCTGCGTCACGCGCGTGACGCGGTGCATGAACTCCGGCCAGTCCTCGAACTGGGTGAACTGGTTGTAGGCGGTCTCGATCGGCACGGCCACGTCGACCGACTGCTGGACCGGCATCCGCCGGCCCTTTCCGACGCCAGGAAGGCCTCCGCCCCCGCCGCCCCCGCCGTCGCCGCCGCCGAAGAGCCCACCGCCGAGCACGCCACCGGCGGCTTGCTTGGCCATGCCGCCGAGGCCGCCGGCCTCGTCGATCTTCTCCGACGCGGTCTCCTTGAGCTTGTCGCCGAGGGTGTCGCCGACCTTCGAGGCAAGATCCGGTCCGCCCTTCCGACGTGCTGCGTCGACGCCCTTCTTGGCCAGCGGCACCAGTGCCGCCAGCCCGGCGCCCGCGGCCACGCCCTTGGCGCCCGACAGCGGGCTGGCCTTCTTACGCCACGGCAGGCGTCGCTTCGACCCCGCGCCGCTTCCCAAGTTTTTCAGTGCTTCCCGTGCGACATTGCCGGTGGTGTCGCGCAGCCGTGCGGTCAGATCGCTGGCCATCCTTGATCGCTCCAATGGGTCCGGGTTTCCTTTCGCGTCTACCCAGGAGACAGGCCAGCTACCCGGAGGGTTACGAGGGCCGGGGATCGTCCTGCTTACGGCACCAAATGCGGTGCCCAGAACAGGATGATCCAGACTGTCATGGGGGCGGGGAGGCCCGCGGGTAGCCTTTGACTTCCGGATGAGTGCCGAGGTGGCAGTCGACTGGCGTGACCGCCAGGTTTCGGCCGCGGAGGCGGTCTCGGTGGTGCGCCCGGGGGACAAGGTTTTCGTCGGCAGCGCCTGCGCCACTCCGCGGACTCTGGTCGATGCCCTGGAGCAAGTCAGGCGGCCCGGAGTTGTCCTCGTGCATTTCCTTACCGACAGGGTGAGCACGAGTGACCCGCCTCATACGAACTATCGGCATCGCGTGTTCTACGTCGGGGGGGACATCCGCGCCCTGCACGACGTCCGTGCCCTGCGCGAGTCGGGTCTCGTGGACTACGTGCCGCTCTCGCTCGTGGATGTTCCCCGGCTGTTCGAGACCGGGCAGATCCCCCTCGACGTCGCGATGGTGCAGGTCGCGCCACCCGAACCGGACGGGACCTGCAGCCTGGGGATATCGGTTGACGTGTCCAAGGCGGCGGCGCTGGCCGCACGAACGGTCATCGCCGAAGTCAACCCGGCGATGCCTCGCACCGCAGGCGACAGCCGTATCCCGGTCGATCGCATCGCAAGTTTCGTGCCGGTCGAGACGCCGGTGGTGGAGTATCTCCACGACCCCGTCGGCGAGGTGGCCGAGCAGATCGCTCGCTACGCCGCGCGGCTGATCGACGATCGGTCCACGCTTCACGTGGGCCTCGGCCGAGTGCCGAACGGGATGCTGGCTCACCTGACAAGGAGGCGCAACCTGGCCATCCATTCGAACGTCATCACTGAGCCGATCGTCGATCTCGTCGCCGCCGGCGTCGTCACCGGCCCGGTCGCGACGAGCTGGGCGATGGGCTCGAGGCGCCTCTACGACCTGGTGCACGACGATCCCCGCTTTGCCTTTCATCCCATCGACTACATCTGCGACCCAACGGTTATCGGGGCGAAGGAGCGAATGGTGTCGGTGACCCAGGCCTTCACCATTGACCTCACCGGGCAGGTGTGCACCGAAAGCCTCGACGGGGCGCTGTACGGGGGAGTCTCCACCGGACCGGCCTTCCACCGCGGCGCTCTCGCCTCGCCTGGTGGAACGGCCATCATCTGCCTGGCCTCACGAACCCCGGCGGGCCGCTCCGCCATCTCACTCGACCTGGGCCCCGATGAGGCGGTCACGATTCCGCGTTCGGACGTGCACTGGGTGATCACCGAGTACGGCACCGCATACCTGTTCGGTCGCTCGCTTGCTGAGCGTGCGGTCGCACTGATCGAGATCGCGCATCCCGATGTACGCACAGAGCTGCTCGACGCCGCGGTCCAGAGGGGCCTTGTCGGTCCGAAGCAGCAGCTGCGCAGCCGCATGGCGTATCCCGTAGACCAGGTGCGTGACGTACGGCTCCACGACGGCCGCGACGTGCGCCTGCGCCCGACGCGCACAAGCGACACGCGAGCGATGCAGGACCTCTTCTATCGACTCAGCGAGGAGGACCGGGAGACCCGGTTCTTCCACAAGCTGAAGTCGCTCACCGACACGGCCGCCCAACACCTCTGCAGCGTCGACTACGAGGAGGAGATGGCATTCGTCGCCGTGGTCGGGCCATCGGAGCACGAACGCATCGTGGCCGCCAGCTGCTACTACCTGAGTCCCGCCACCCACCTCGCCGAGGTCGCGTACATGGTGGATCCGGACTGGCAGGGCGTGGGCCTCGGCGGGATTCTGCACGCGGGACTGGTCGACTACGCCCGCGGGCACGGCGCTCGGGGTCTGACCGCGGACTTGCTGCAGGGCAACTCGCGCATGATGCGCGTCTTCAAACGCGGCGATCACTCGCTCCGCGTCAGGACGCACGCGGGCGTCAAGGAGCTGACCATGCTCTTCTGAAGGGCACGGCCCGCCGCCCACCAGGCCGCGGGCCGCCTCCCCGAATTCAGGGATCAGGCGGGCGCAGCAGCCCACCCCGGCTGTCTATTGCGAGGGTCGCTCGGGTTGGCCCCTCCCGCCTGCGGCAGATACTGGGCGAGCGATGGCGCAGGAGAACGTGGAGGTCGTGCGCAAGCCGCTTCGGGTGCGTGAGGGGTCGAGTCGGGCTCTCGACGAAAGGCTCGCTCTGCGCTTCCCGGCGACCTCCAGCCTGTTTAGACGATTGGGGCTTCGGCTGCCGCCTAGTTCCGCATTCGGCAGACGTTGGGCTGGCGGGCGGTCAGGCTTGGTTACGAGGCGTTCAACCGCCGTGACTTCGACGCGGTCTTGATCAACTATCACCGCGAAGTGCAACTCATCCCGCCCGCCGCCTTGGTTGAGGCGGGCGTCGTGAGTCGAGCTATCGCGGGCACGACGGCTACCGCAGGTACTTCCGCGAATGGCTGAGCGCCTGGGGCGCATATCGCGGGGAAACGCAGGAACTGATTGACCTCGGCGACCGATACTTGACACTCGGATGGCTGGAAGGCCGAGGGGGAGGCAGTCGAGTTCCGGTCACCCAGGAGCACGCATCTCTGATGATCATGAGAGACGG
>DASRIC010000051.1:0-26641 GCA_035650215.1 Thermoleophilaceae bacterium | reverse complement strand
AGCCCCGTCGCGACACCCGGCACCTTGGCACGCAGGCGCGACTCCGAGAAGAAGCGCCGGCGGCCGAGCATCGCGCGCGCCTTGGTGGGGGTCACGGTGACCTTGCGCTTGGCCTTGCCTTCCGCGAACTCGCGCGCGACCTTGCGCATCAGGGTTCCGATCTCGCGCTCCAGGTTGCGGACGCCGGCCTCCCGCGTGTACTCGCGGATCACGATGTCGATGACCTCCTCCTTGACCTCGACCTGCTCGGGCGTGAGCCCGTTGCGCTCGATCTGGCGCGGGATCAGGTAGCGGCGGGCGATCTCGTGCTTCTCCTCGGCGGTGTAGCCGGCGAGCTGGATCACCTCCATGCGGTCGCGCAGCGGGGGCGGTATGGCCTCGAGGATGTTCGCCGTCGTGATGAACATCACGTCCGACAGGTCGAACGGCAGGTCCAGGTAGTGGTCGCGGAAGCTGGAGTTCTGCTCCGGGTCGAGCACCTCGAGCATCGCGCTGGCGGGGTCGCCGCGGAAGTCGGCGCCCATCTTGTCGATCTCGTCGATCATGAATACCGGGTTGTTCGAGCCGGCGTCGCGCAGCGCGCGCACGATCGTGCCCGGCATGGCGCCGATGTAGGTGCGCCGGTGCCCCCGGATCTCTGACTCGTCGCGCACGCCGCCCACCGAGATGCGCTCGAACCGGCGCCCCATCGCCCCCGCGATCGAGCGGCCCAGCGAGGTCTTTCCCACGCCCGGCGGCCCGACGAAGCAGAGGATCGACGAGCGCGCGTCCGGCTTGAGCTTGCGAACCGCGAGGAACTCGAGGATCCGGTCCTTCACGCGATCGATGTCGTAGTGGTCGCGGTCGAGCACCGCGCGGGCGTGGCCGAGGTCGTAGCTGTCCTCGGTGGAGCTCGACCAGGGCAACGATGCCAGCCACTCCAGGTAGGTCCGGATCACGCCGTGCTCGGCGGCCTGTGGCGGGAGCTTCTCGAAGCGTCCGAGCTCGCGCTCGGCCTGCTTCCACGCGTGCTCAGGCAGCCCGGCCTGCTCGAGCTGCTCGCGCAGCTCGGTGGCCTCGGCCTCCTGCTCGTCGACCTCGCCGAGCTCCTCCTGGATGGCCTTGAGCTGCTGGCGCAGGAACCACTCGCGCTGGCCCTTGTCCATCTCGGACTGGACCTGGGACTGGATCCTGGTCCCGATCTCCACCAGCTCGAGCTCGCGCGCGAGCACCTCGGAGAGCATGCGCAGCCGCTTGAGCACGCTGCGCTCCTCGAGCAGCGCCTGCTTCTCATCGGTCTTGATACGCAGCGCGCCCGCGATCATGTGCGCCAGCTCGGCCGGGTCGTCCAGGTTGGCCACGGCCACCTGGAGCTCCTCCGGCAGGTAGGGCAGCTCCTCGATGATGCGCGAGAAGGTGGCCTGGACGTTTCGGTGGAGCGCCTCGAGCTCCGCCGACGGACGGATCTCGTCGAACGCCTCCTTGATGTGCGCGACCAGGTAGGGCTCGGCACTCACGAACTCGCCGACCTCGATCCGCTGCGCGCCGTGCACGAGGATGCGAAGGGTGCCGTCGGGCACCTTCAGCATGCGCGCCACCACGCCCGCCACGCCGACGCGGTAGATGTCGTCCGGACCCGGCTCCTCGTCCTCCGGGTCCTTCGCGGCCACCATGGCGAGCATGCGGTTCCCGGCCAGCACGTCGTTCACGAGCTGGATCGAGCGGTGCTGGCCGATGGCGAGCGGCGTGAGGGTCTCGGGGAACGGCACGCTGTCGCGCAGCGGGAGGATCGGCAGCGTGTCCGGCAGGTTGGTGCGAACCTCCGCCGTCGCCGCCTCGCCCTCCGATGAGGGGATGTGGATGCTCACGGCTGCGGTTCGTCGATCGGCACGCGCCGGACGCCCTGGTCCGGCCGGGCCAGCGGAATCTCGACCTCGAGGATGCCGTCCTCGTACGACGCCTTCGCCTGGTCGGCCGCCACGTCAGCCCCGAGCTCAACGAGCCGCCTGAACGGCCCGTGCTCGATCTCGATCTGCTGGTAGAGGCGCCCGCGCGCCTCGGCGGGGCGGCGCTCGCCTGCGATCAGCAGCTGGCGCCCGCGGATCTCGAGCGCCACGTCGGCGATGTCGATCCCGGCAAGGTCCGCCTTGACCACCGCCCGGGGCGGCTCGTCGGCGTAGAAGACGTCGACCGACGGTGAGAAGCCGCGCCCGCGCAGCCCGGTCTGGCGCTCGAACACGTCCCCGAAGAGCTCGTCGATCTCGCGCCGCATGCGCTCGAAGTTCGCGAACAGGTCGCGCTGTTGGGTCACGGCGCCCGAGGATAGTCGCCGCGCCGCGCGCGGGTGATGTGTTGCCCGGCCGGCCCGGCGCACTCGCTCGAACGAGCCTCGCGTTTACGACAACGAGGTTGCGTGGAGGACACGCCGCGTTTGCTCCCAGACACAATGGTGTTCGTTTCCGCGAGTCACGCTTGAGGACGTGCAGGGCGGCTGGCACGGTGGCCGCATGGGACGCAATCAGATCCACGTGAGCGCCTTCAGGAACCGGGACGGGCCGCGCTGGAGCGCGCCGTACTACGTCGAGTGGGGCGTGGTCGTGGGCGACCGGATCCGGCGGCTGCGGCAGGATCGGCGCTGGACGCTCAAGGAGCTCGCCCGGAGGGTGCCCAAGCCCGACGGCGACGGTTACAGCGGTGGCTACTTCTCGCGGCTCGAGCGCGGCTGGGCGAACGCGCCGTTCTACGTGTACCTGAAGATCGCCGACGCGCTCGACGTGGAGGCCGGCGTGCTGCTCGGTCCGGACGAGCTGCAGCGCGAGGTGAGCGCGGGCGAGCGCATCGTGCTCGACGTCATGAGGCGCGCCGGCATCGATCCCGCCGAGGCCGTGCTGCGACTGTCGGCCCTGGCGCACCGGCGGGAATATCGGAGCCACTCGGAGCGTCAGACATGACATGGAGGTGCCCGGGGACAGCGACCGCGAACGGTTTGCGCTCGCCGCGCTCGAGTCGATCGAGCTCGTGGCGCCGCCGCGGCTGCGCGCGCGCATCGAGGCCGAGCGCGAGCGAGCGCGCCGCCCCGCTCGCCGGCGGCGGGTGGCGCTGTCGGGCGCCTTCGCGGGCGCCGCTGCGGCCCTCGTGCTCGCGCTCCTGCTCGTGCTCCCCGGCGGCGCCGGCGGGCCGACCGTCGTCGAGGCGGCCGAGATCGGGCGGCTGCCGGCCACCGCCCCGCCGCCGGGCGCGGCGAGCCCGTTCCCCGACTGGGCGAAGGCATTCGGCTGGCGCGCCACGGGCCGGCGGGTCGACGAGCTCGACGGGCGCCGGGTGGTCACGGTCTTCTACGAGAAGGAGGGCCGCGAGCTGGCCTACTCGATCGTCGACGGGAAGTCGATTCCTTGGCCGGCGGACTGGAAGCAGGCCGAGGTGGCCGGGACCCGCTTCGACCATAAGGCGGGGGACGGCCGCCTGGTGGTGACCTGGCGGCGGACGGATGGACGCAGCTGCGTGCTGTCCGGATCCGGTGCGGAGCTCGAGAAGCTGCTGGAGCTGGCCAGCTGGAAGCCCGCGGCCCCATCGGAGTAGCCCGCAGCCGGGATCGGAGTACTTTGGCGGGCGCGCCCGTGAACGAGGAGCCTCTGCGAGAGCTCGAGCCGGAACGCCTCGGCGACCACATCGATCGTCTCTACCGCGCGGCGGTGGGCATGTGCGGCTCGCACGCGGACGCCGAGGACCTCGTGCAGGAGACCTACGTCCACGTACTGCGCAAGCCCCGCTTCCTGCGCTCCGACGACGACCTCGGCTATCTGATGCGGGTGCTGAGGAACACCTTCAACTCGCGCTACCGGACCGAGGTGCGGCGCCCGCGGACCGTCGAGCTCGAGGAACATGACCAGCTGCCGGAGCGGCGCTCGGCAGGAACACCCCAGGCGGCCGCCGAGCAGTCCGAGGTGCTGGCGGCGGTCTCGGCGCTTCCCGAGCCGTACCGCGAGGCGGTGGCCGCGGTCGACCTCGCCGGGCTCAGCTACCGGGAGGCCGCCCGAGCGCTGCGCACGCGGGAGGGGACGATCATGAGCCGGCTGCATCGCGGCCGAGGGCTCGTGGCGGACGCGCTGGGCTATCAGATCTCGTAGACGGCGCCCTCGCGCGCGACGTCGACCTCGCCCCCGAAGGCCTTGGCGGCCTCGTCGCGTGCCCAGTCCGCGTCGAGCTCGTCGGAGATGTGCACGAGCACGAGCCGCTTGGCGCCGCGACCGTGGGTGCCGGCCTCCTCGGGCGTGAGGTGGCCACGCATCCCCGTGCGCTCGGGGCGCGGCAGGGTGGCCTCGATGAGCATCAGCTCGGCGCCGTGGGCGAAGTCGGAGAGAGCGTCGGTCGGGCTGCAGTCCGCGCCGTAGACGAGGCGCCGCCCGGCGCCGTTCGAGTGGATGTTCATCGCGAACGTCTCGGTGAAGTGGGGCACGGCCCGAAAGCTGATCCGGAAGGGTCCGATCTCGAGCTCGTCGCTGGGCTTGTACTCGCGCATGCGGAAGGCGTTCTCGATCAGGTCGTGGTTGCCCCACGTCCCGACGATGCGCCGGAAGGCCTCCCGGCCGCCTGGCGGCACGTGCAGCTCCGGTCGCGCCGGGTGATCGGTGCCGGGCCAGCGGTCGACCGGCACCGGCTGCTGGCGGGGGGCGTAGGTGAGCGCGTACGAGTACGGCACGAGGTCGAGGAAGTGGTCCGCGTGGAGGTGCGAGATCACCACGGCGTCGAGATCGATGTAGTCGATCCGCTCGCGCAGCTTGGCGAACACTCCATTGCCACAGTCCAGGAGGACCGCCGTCCCGTTCTCCTCGATCAGATAGCCGGAACACGCCCCGCCGGCGTCCTGCCAGGAGGGCGACTTCCCGAGAACCGTGAGCCGCATGTAGCGACTTTAAGTCCTCGGCTGCGGAAAAGCGAAAGTTGCCGTGGTCCGCTCGGTGCGGAACACGAAGGCCAGCTGGCGCTCCGGGGCCAGGTCGCGCTCGGCCGGGCGGAAGGTCGTGCAGGGCCCGGCGAGCTCGAGCGCGCAAAGCTGCTTCTGGTGGAAGTAGCAGTCCTCACAGCGGGCTGGCTTGGGCTTCGGCACTAGGGCCATCCTGCAACATCGCCCCGGCTCGCTCCAGGCCGGAAGTCGCAAATCGCTCGTTTTTCCTTTTCCCGCAGATTGCAGGTTCTCCATGAGGAGGGCCGCTCAGAGCGGGTTTTCAGGGGGGGCGAACTTTCTTGCTGACAGGATGTGCGGCCATGGATCTGGTGACCGGAGCGACCGGGTACGTGGGTAGCCGCCTCCTGCGCCGCCTTGCGGCGGAGGGGCGCCCCGTGCGCGCGCTGGCGCGAACGCCCGAGCGGGTGGAGCCGCTCGAGGGCGTGGAGGCGCACGCCGGCGACCTGCTCACGGGCGAGGGTCTCGAGCGCGCGCTCGAGGGCGTGTCCACGGCCTACTACCTCGTGCACTCGATGGAGGCCGCGCGCGGCGAGGACTTCGCGGCGCGCGACCGGCGGGCGGCCGAGGCGTTCGCGGCGGCGGCGGCGAGCGCCGGCGTCGAGCGGGTGGTCTACCTGGGCGGGATCGCCCCGGCCGGCGCCCCTTCGCCCCACCTGCGCTCGCGGCTCGAGGTGGAGGAGATCCTCCTCGACGGCGTGCCGGGCTCGACCGCGCTGCGGGCATCGATCGTGATCGGCGCCGGCTCGTCGTCGTTCAGGGTGCTCGTCCGGCTCGTCGAGCGGCTGCGCCTCCTGCCGATGCCGCGCTGGCGCTCCAACCGCACCCAGCCCGTCGACGAACGCGACATCATTGAGTTCCTCGCCCGCACCTCCGCTACCCCGGAGGCCGCCGGGCGCTCGCTCGACGTGTGCGGCCCCGACGTGCTGACCTACGGCGCGATGATCGAGCGCATCGCAGAAGCGATGGGCGTGGGGCGCATGCCCGTTGGCCTCGGGCGTTCGCTCACGCCGCCGGCGAGCGCGATCGTGGCGGCCATCGCGGACCAGCCGCTCGAGCTGGTGCGACCGCTGATGGAGAGCCTCGAGTCGGATGTGCTGCCACGCGACCCGGCGGAGGCTCCGCGGCTCTACGGCCTGCGCCCGCGCGCCTTCGCGCGCGCGGTCGAGCACGCCCTGGCCGAGTGGGAGCGCTCGGACACCCTGGCGGCGCGATGAGGGTCGAGCGCACTGTCGAGATCGCGGCGGCGCCCCAAGAGGTGTACGACGTGGTGATGAATCCCGCGCGGCTCGGCGACTGGGTGACGATCCACCACCACCTCGAGGGCTCGCCGCCCGAGCGCCTGCGGCGCGGCTCGAAGCTCACCCAGTGCCTGAAGCTCGCCGGACGCAGGTTCAAAGTGCGCTGGAACGTGGTCGAGAACGATCCCTGCACGCACGTCGTCTGGGAGGGTCAGGGGCCGGTGGCGTCGCACGCCCGTGTGGAGTACGGGTTCGCCGAGAACGGCGGGGGAACGCGCTTCTCCTACATGAACGAGTACGAGCTGCCGGGCGGACCGTTCGGCCGTATGGCGGGCAAGGCGGTGGCGCGCGTGACCCAGAAGGAGCTCGACGGCTCGCTCGAGCGGCTCAAGAGACTCGTGGAGTGACAGCGCACTTACTGTCCAGTAGGCTTCACGGTTAATGGCTGATTTTCTGGATGAGAAGCGCAAGGAGATAGACGCACGTCTGCGCGAGCTCCGGCCGCTGGTGGACGAGTATCAGCGGTTGGAGAAGGCAGCTTCCGCTCTCGCGGGAGTGGGCACGGGCACGGCCGCCCGCACGTCCGGGGGTACGCGCCGGAGGCGAGGCCGAGGGCGGCCGCGCGGCAGCGGCACACGCGCCAAGGAGGCGCTCGAGCTGGTGCGCACCCGGCCCGGCATCACCATCGCTGAAATGGCGAAGGCGATGGGGATCAAAGCGAACTACCTCTACCGGGTAATGCCGACCCTCCAGTCAGAGGGTCAGGTAATAAAAAAGGGTAAGGGTTGGCACCCGGCCTAGACGAGGCCGAGCTTCTCCACCGCCGCGCGCTCCTCTTGGAGCTCGCCGACCGTCGCGTCGATCTTCGACTGGGCGAACTCGCCCACCTCGAGCCCCTGCTCGACCGCATACGAGCCACCTGAGCAGCGCACCGGGAAGCTCGACACGATCCCCTTCGCCACCCCGTAGGAGCCGTCGGAGGGCACCGCCATCGAGCGCAGGCCGTTGGCGCCCTGTACCCAGTCGCGCATGTGGTCGATCGCGGCGTTGGCGGCGCTGGCCGCCGACGACGCGCCACGCGCCTCGATGATCTCGGCGCCGCGCTTGCCTACCCGCGGGATGTACTCGTTCTGGTACCAGTCCATGTCCACCTGATCGACCGCCCGCCGCCCGTTCACCTTGGCGTTGAAGAGGTCGGGGAACATCGTGGGCGAGTGGTTGCCCCACACCACGAGGTCCTCCACGTCGTCGACCGAGGCGCCGACCTTGCCGGCGAGCTGCGCAACGGCGCGGTTCTCGTCGAGCCGGGTCATGGCGGTGAAGCGCTCGGCTGGGATGTCGCGTGCGTTCGAGAGCGCGATCAGCGCGTTGGTGTTGGCCGGGTTGCCCACCACGAGTACGCGCACGTCGTCGGCCGCGCCGTCGTTCAGCGCCTGACCCTGGGGGCGGAAGATCTGGCCGTTGGCCTCGAGCAGGTCGGCTCGTTCCATTCCCTTCGTGCGCGGCCGCGCCCCCACGAGCAGCGCCGCGTTCACGCCGTCGAACGCCTTGACCGGGTCGTCGAAGATCTCGGTCGAGGCCAGGAGCGGGAACGCGCAGTCCTGGAGCTCGAGCGCAGTGCCCTCGGCGGCCTTCACGGCCTGCGGGACCTCGAGCAGGCGGAGGTCGATCTTCTGGTCGGCGCCGAGCATCTGCCCGGACGCGACCCTGAACAGAAGCGCGTAGCCGATCTGACCGGCCGCGCCCGTGATCGTGACCTTCATGACATCTCCTCTATGACGGCGTCTGCGAACTCCGACGTACCCACCGCGGAGGGGTCGTCACGCGTGGGCTTGAGGTCGTAGGTCACCTTCTCGCCCTTTCGGATCACCTCGGCGATGCCGCGCTCCATGCGGTCGGCCTCCTCCGCCTGCCCGAGGTGGCGCAGCATCAGCACGCCCGAGAGCAGCAGCGCGGTGGGGTTCACCCGGTTCTGCCCCTTGTACTTGGGTGCGGATCCGTGGGTCGCCTCGAAGATCGCGCCTGTGCTGCCGATGTTAGCCCCGGGCGCCAGCCCGAGCCCGCCGATCATCCCGGCGCCGAGGTCGGACACGATGTCGCCGTAGAGGTTCGGCAGCACGATCACGTCGTACTCCTCCGGGCGCGACACGAGCTGGTTGCAGAGGTTGTCGATAATCCGGTCCTCGAACTCGATGTCGGGGTGGCGCTCCGCCACCTGGCGCGCGACCTCGAGGAACAGGCCGTCTGAGAACTTCATGATGTTGGCCTTGTGGGCGGCGGTGACCTTGCCGCGGCCGTTCTCCTCGGCGTAGTTGAACGCCGCCTCGACGATCCGCTCCGAGCCGAACACCGAGATCGGCTTGATCGAGATGCCCGACTCGTCGCGGGTCGGCGACTGGAGCTCGTCGGCGAGGAAGCGGCGCAGCTTCTCCACCTCGTCCGAGCCCTTCTCGAACTCGATCCCGGCGTAGAGGTCCTCGGTGTTCTCGCGCACGATCACCACGTCCGTCTCGGGGAAGCGCGTGCGCACTCCCTCGTATGCCTTGCAGGGGCGGATGCAGGCGTACAGGTCGAACTCCTTGCGGAGCGCAACGTTGATCGAGCGGAAGCCCGAACCCACTGGCGTGGTGGTCGGACCCTTGATCGCCACGCCGCGCTCGCGGATCGATTCGAGCGTCCGCTCCGGGAGCGGGTTGCCCTCCGACTCGTAGACGTCGACGCCCGCGTCCTGGAAGTCCCAGTCGAACTCGACGCCGGTTGCCTCGAGCACCCGCCGCGTTGCATCGGCGATCTCGGGCCCGGTGCCGTCGCCCGGGATGAAGGTGACGCTGTGAGTCAAAACGGTCCTTTCACGATCTGGTTCTGGCTCTGCGGCGGCGAGGTTACCTGCCACCATGCCCCGTGCATGTTCGGGGGCGGCTCTATCCAGCTCGGCCGGATATTCGGCATCCGGATCGGCGTCGATGTGAGCTGGTTCATCGTCCTGTTCCTGATCATCTGGTCGCTGTCGGGCTACTACGAGGACGTCTCACCCGGCTCGAGCGCGTTCCTCTTGGCCACGGTCAGCGCGCTGCTGTTCTTCCTCTCGATCCTGCTCCACGAGCTGGGCCACGCGCTGGTGGCGGTCCGCAACGGGATCCCCATCCTCGGGATCGACCTGTGGATGTTCGGGGGGGTGGCGAAGCTCGGCAAGGACAGCGGGTCGCCGGGGGTCGAGTTCCGCGTGGCCGTGGCCGGGCCGGTCGTGACGCTGGTAATCGCACTGGCCTGCTACCTGGCCGGCTCCGCGGTGTCGAGCTCGACCGCCGTGATCGACAGCTCGCGCTTCGAGGACACCACCGCCGGCGCCACCACCGCGGTGCTCGGCTACCTGCTCTCGATCAACGTGCTGGTGCTGCTCTTCAACCTGATTCCCGGCTTCCCGCTCGACGGGGGGCGGATCGCGCGGGCGGCCGCGTGGAAGCTCACCGGCGACCGCAACAAGGCCACCCGCTTCGCGGCGCTGCTCGGCCGCGGCTTCGGCTGGCTCTTGGTGGCGGGCGGCGCGGCGCTGTTCATCTTCGGCATCGACACCGTGGGCGGCGTCTGGTTCGCCTTCATCGGCTTCTTCCTCGCGCAGGCGGCGAGGAGCGCGACCGAGCAGGCGAATTTCTCCGACCGGATCGGCGACATCCGCGTATCCGACGTGATGGACACCGAGCCCGTGGCGATCCCGCAGACCCTCACGGTCGACGAGGCAGACGCGGACTTCTTCCTGCGCTACGGATGGCCCTGGTTCCCGGTGGTGGACCCCTACGGCCGGCTCGTGGGCGTGGTGTCGCGGGAGGCGCTCGACAGCGTTCCTGGAGCGGAGCGCGGAACGCGCCAGGTGAGCACGGTGATGGCGCACGACGACGGCTCGAGCGGCCTGCGCGCCCGGCTCGAGGATCCGCTCGAGACGCTGCTCACCCAGGAGTCGCTGTCGCGGCTCGGCGCGGTGATGGCCGTAGACGGCGACGGCGTGCTGCGCGGGATCGTCACGATCGAGGCCGTCCGCCGGGCGCTGCGGGGCGCCGCGCCGGCGTGAGTACGCGCTTTCCATAGAATCGCCACCGCCCACCCATGCCCGAGCACGACGTTCTCGTCATAGGAGCAGGCCTCGCCGGCCAGCGCGCCGCCCTCGCTGCGGCCGACGCGGGCGCGTCCGTGGGCATCATCTCGAAGGTCCACCCGGTGCGTTCGCACTCGAACGCCGCCCAGGGCGGGATCAACGCTGCGCTCGACCCGCAGGACTCGTGGGAGTCGCACGCCTTCGACACCGTGAAGGGCTCCGACTACCTCGGCGACCAGGACGCCATCGAGATCATGTGCCGCGAGGCGCCCGAGGAGCTGCTCACGCTCGAGCACCTCGGGGTGACCTTTCACCGCAACGAGGAGGGCCGACTCGGCAAGCGGGCCTTCGGCGGCGCGAGCGCCGCGCGCACCTACTACGTGGCCGACATCACCGGCCAGGCGATCCTCCACGTGCTCTACGAGCAGCTCATGAAGTACGAGGGGGTGTCGCGCTACGAGGAGTGGTTCACCACCTCGCTAGTCCAGGACGACGACGGGCGCATCGGCGGCGCGATCACCCGCAACATCCGCGACGGGTCGATGGAGCTGTTCGCGGCTAAGGCCGTGATCCTGGCGAGTGGCGGCAACGGCCAGATCTACGACCCGACCACGAACGCCCTGATCTGCACGGGGGACGGGATCGCCATGGCCTACCGCATCGGCGCCCCGCTGATGGACATGGAGATGATCCAGTACCACCCCACCACGCTGGCGGGGCTCGGGCTGCTCATCACCGAGGGCGCACGCGGCGAGGGCGCCCACCTCTACAACGCGGAGGGCGAGCGCTTCATGGAGAAGTACGCGCCCAACAAGATGGAGCTGGCCTCGCGCGACGTGGTGTCGCGCGCCGAGCAGACCGAGATCAACGAGGGTCGCGGGTACCCCGACGGCACGGTGGCGCTCGACATCACGGTGGTGCCGCGCAAGCGCATCCACGAGGCGCTGCGCGAGATCGTGAACGTCGGGCGTGACTTCGCGGGCGTGGACATCACCCGCGAGCCGATCCACATCAAGCCGGGCAACCACTACGTGATGGGCGGGGTGAAGACCGACATTCACGGCCGCACCCCGATCCCCGGCCTCTACGCGGCGGGCGAGGTCGCCTGCGTCTCCGTGCACGGCGGCAACCGCCTCGGCGCCAACTCGCTGCTCGACACGCTCGTGTTCGGCCGTCGCTCGGGCGCGCACGCGGCCGCCGCCGTGAAGGGCCTGCCGGTGGCCGAGCCCTCGCGCGCCCAGCTCCAGGACGAGGAGCGCATGATCGACGACATCGTGCGCCGCGACGGCAGCGGCCGGCGCGTGTCGGAGATCAAGGCGGAACTGGGACAGACGATGGACAAGTACGTGGCCGTCTTCCGCGACGAGGCCGGCCTTCACAACGCGCTCGAGATCGTTCGCCGCCTGAAGGACGAGGCCGAGAACGTGGCGATCGACGACAAGGGCAGCGTCTTCAACCAGGACGTGCTCGGCGCCCTCGAGCTCCAGTTCATGATCGAAAACGCGGAGTGCATCGTGGTCTCGGCGCTCGAGCGCCGGGAGAGCCGCGGCGCCCAGTACCGCACCGACTATCCCAAGCGCAACGACGACGAGTGGCTCAAGCACATCAACGTCGCGCCGAACGGCGACGAACCCGACATCTCCTATTCCGAGGTGACCATGACCCAGTGGGAACCTCAGGAGAGGACCTATTAGCGCGATGGCCGACTACACCCTGAAGATCCGCCGCTACGACCCCGAGTCCGGCGAGCCCGCCTACTGGGCGGACTACCAGGCCGAGCTCCCGCCCGAGCGCTCGGTGCTAGACGCCATCCTGCAGGTCAAGGACCGCGAGGACGCCTCGATCGGCATCCGCTGCTCCTGCCGGGCGGCGATCTGCGGCTCGTGCGGCGTGCGCATCAACGGGCGTTCGGCGCTGGCCTGCAACACCCCGATTGGCCAGGCCTCCGAGCAGGGCCGCGACGGGGCGGTCACGATCGAGCCGATGGGCAACATGCCGGTGATCAAGGACCTGATCACGGACATGGAGGCCGTGCACTGGAAGAAGGTCCGGCGCGTCGTGCCCTGGCTCCTGCCGGACGAGGAAGCGCCGGAGGGGCAGGAGTACATCGTGCCCGCGGAGGCGATGCTCGACGTGACCCAGGCGATGGCCTGCATCCACTGCGGGGCCTGCGTGTCCGCGTGCCTCTCGATGGAGGTCGACCCGGACTTCGTGGGCCCGGCGGCGCTCGCCAAGGCCTACCGCTTCGTGGGGGACCCGCGCGACGGCGAGCACGAGTCCCGCCTCCGCGACCTGGCCGAGGACGAGCACGGCATCTACAACTGCACCCACTGCTTCGCCTGCGTGGAGGTCTGCCCCAAGGACGTGGCCCCGATGGACCAGATCATGCGGCTGCGGCGGCGGGCCACCGGCGACTTCGAGATCAAGGACGCCAACAACGGCTACGGCCACGAGAAGGCGTTCATGAACATCATCGAGAAGTGGGGCACCCTGCACGAGGCGCAGCTGCTGCCGCGCTCGTTCGGCGACGGCTCCCTCGTGAAGGGGCAGCTGCGCCCAAGCGGCGCCAAGCAGCTCACCGAGAGCCTGCCCACCGTGGTCAGCGGCCTCAAGTCGGGCAAGGTCTCCCCGAAGAAGGCGCTCGTGCACCCCAAGCTGCCGGACCAGAAACAGGTGCGCAGGATCGTGAAGGAGATCGAGTCGAAGGACGAACGCCTCGAGCTCAACCTCTACATCGTCGGCGAGCTGGCCGGCGAGGACGAGGTGGGGGCGTTCGCCGAGGAAGCGGGGGAGCCGTGAAGCTGGCCTACTGGCCCGGGTGCGTGTCCCGGGGTTTCACCCCCGAGCTGCATGGCTCGGTCGCGAAGGTCGCGCCACTGCTCGACCTCGAGCTCGTGGAGCTCGACCGCGCCAACTGCTGCGGCGCAGGCGTGATCGCCGAGCACAACCAGGAGCTGGTGGACACCCTGAACGCGCGCACGTTCGCGATGGCGCAGGGGGTGGAGGGCGCCGCGGGCATGATGAACATCTGCTCGACCTGCCAGGGCGCCCAGTCCGAGTGCCAGGAGCGGCTCGACGCCGACGGCTCCTACCGCGGCGAGGTGAACTCCCACATCGAGCCCGAGGGTCTCTCCTACCAGGCCGGCGGCGGCTGGTGGAACAAGAACTTCCTCTGGATCCTCGTGGAGGAGATCGGGCTCGACAAGCTGCGCGAGCGGGTCGAGCGCCCGCTCGCCGGGCTGCGCATCGCCCCCTTCTACGGCTGCTACATCGTGCGGCCCACCAAGAGGCTCGGCTACGCCGACCATCCCGAGCGCGACCAGTACCTGGACATGGTTATCGAGGCCCTCGGCGCCGAGCCCGTGGAATACGCGGGCGCCCGTAAGTGCTGCGGCTTCCCGGTGATCACGATGAACCGCACCACCTCACTGCGCCAGGCCGGGCGCCACCTGGCCGACGCGATCGACGCCGGCGCGGACTGCCTCGTCACGCCCTGCCCGCTCTGCCACCTGAACCTCGACCTCCAGCAGCCGGCCGCGGCCAAGTTCGTGGAGCGCGACCTGGGCGTGCCGGTGCTGCACCTGCCGCAGATGGTCGGCCTCGCGCTGGGGCTCGCGCCCAAGGAGCTCGGCATGGGCAAGCACGTGGTCTCCACGAAGGCACTACAAAAGCAGCTAGCCGCGCTTGCAGCGGCCGCGTAGCCGCCGACTCGAGGCGGCCGGCCGAGTATCTCCCGAGAGGGGGAACGTCGCCAACCGCTGGCCGAGCTGGCGGCGGCCTGAGGGCCTGCCCCAGAAACGCGAAAAACCGGCCCTCCGTGACCGGTTCTCGCTGGACGTACCCCGTATCTCGTCCCGTGAAGTTGTGCCCCGAATAGTTCCCGCCAGGACGGCGATCGTCGCCACCCCGCGCGAGTGATCTTGAGGGGATTTTCGGAGGACAGATCGGGGTACCCCGGCGGGTGATGACCTCTCCCCCCTTCTCCCCCCTTCGGGCTAGACTCGGGCCATGCCCACCGTCGTGTCGGCGAAGTTCGAGGATCTCGTTGCGGTCGGCCTGGGCGTGCTGATCTCCGAGGACCCGAACCTCGAGCTCGTCGCCGCCGGCATCCCGTCCGGCGAGGTGGAGAAGGCGATCGAGGAGCACGAGCCCGACGTGGTGCTGCTCAACTTCGGCTCGCTGCAGGCCCCGGCGCAGGTCTACGAGCTGCACCAGAGCCATCCGGGCACCCGAATCGTCGTGCTTGCCAACCGCCCAACCGCCGCCGAGTGCAACCAGATGCTCTCGTTCGGCGCCACCGCCTGCCTGTCGAAGGAGACCGAGGCGCGCGACATCGTGAACGCCATCCACCTCGCCTCGCGCGGGATGCACGTGCTGCCGCGCTCGGCGGCCTCGGGCGGCGGTGTTCAGAGCCTCGGCATCGAGGGGGCCGACCTGCTCACTCCGCGCGAGGCCGAGGTCCTCGAGCTGCTCCAGGACGGCTCGACGAACGGCCAGATCGCGCAGCGGCTATCGATCGGGATCGAGACCGTCCGCACGCACGCGCGCAACATCTACCGCAAGCTCGGGATCGCCTCGCGCCGCGAGCTGTCGCGCCTGCCGCAGCAGGAGCAGCCCGTGGTGGTGGACGACGATCTGCGCCCGATCAGCAGCTGAGCTCAGGCGGCGCGCGCGCCCAGCAGGCCGCGCACCTGAAGCAGCTCCGCCACCTGGACCGCGTTGGTGGCGGCGCCCTTGCGCAGGTTGTTGCCCACGATCCAGAGGTTGAGGCAGCGCTCGTGCGAGGGGTCGGAGCGGATCCGACCCACGAGCACGTCGTCGCGCCCGGCGGCGTCGATCGACGTCGGGTAGAGGCCGTTCGCCGGGTCGTCGATCACGGTGAGTCCCGCCCCCGAGCTGAGCAGCTCGCGGCACTCCTGCGCCGACAGCGGGTCGCGCGTCTGCACGTTGGCCGACACCGCGTGCCCTGTGAATACCGGCACGCGCGCGCAGGTCGCGGACACGCCGAGCTTCTCGAGGCCGAGGATCTTGCGGGTCTCGCGCATGCACTTGCGCTCCTCGGTCGTGTAGTCGTCGCCGTCGGCGAACGACTCGACCTGCGGGAGCACGTTGAAGGCGATCCGGTGGGGATAGACCAACGGCGCCGGCATGTCGTGGCGGCCAATCACGGCGTCGGCCTGGGCATGGAGCTCCTCGATCGCTCGCTGTCCCGTGCCCGACACGGCCTGGTAGCTCGACATCACCACCCGCTCGATGCCCGCCTTGCGGAGAATCGGGCCGAGCGCCACCACCGTCTGCATGGTCGTGCAGTTGGGGTTGGCCACGATGCCCCGGTGGCCCTCGAGCGCATCGGGGTTCACCTCGGACACCACGAGCGGCACGTCGTCGTGCATGCGCCACTGGGAGGAGTTGTCGACCACCACGGCGCCGGCCTCCGCGAAGCGCGGCGCCCAGTCGGCGCTCACCGCCGAGCCCGCGGAGAACAGCGCCACGTCGAAGCCCCGGATCGACTCGTCGTCGAGGCTCGCCACCGTGAGATCCTGGCCGTTCCAGCTGATCGAGCGGCCGGCAGAGCGCTCCGAGGCGAACGGCACCACCTCGGCCGCCGGGAACGAGCGCTCCCGCAGCACGTCCAGCATCGTCGAGCCCACGGCGCCGGTGGCGCCCACCACCGCGACCCTCATGCGACCTTCGGGCGGTGAACGCCCGCAACGTCCTCGGGTAGCACGGACTCCGCCCCCAGCTCGAAGGCCGTGTGCAGCTTCTTCACCGCCTCCTCAACGTGCTCCTCGCGCACCACGCACGAGATCTTGATCGGGGAGGTGGAGATCATCTCGATGTTCACGTCCGCCTCGCCGAGCACGGTGAAGGTCTTGGCGGCCACGCCGGGATGGCTCTTCATTCCAGCGCCCACCACGGACACCTTGCCGATCCGGTCGTCGGACTGGATGGCGCCGAAGCCGAACTCGGAGTCGAGCGGATCGAGCGCCTCGCGCGCCGCGCCCAGGTCGTCGCGCGGGACCGTGAACGACATGTCCGCGAGGTGGCCCTCGGCCTCGGGCAGGTTCTGAATGATCATGTCGACGTTCACGTTCACGTCGGCCAGCGCGGTGAGCACCCGGCCCGCGATGCCGGGGCGATCGGGCAGCCCGAGCAGCGTGATCCGCGCCTCGGCGGTCGAGTGGGTCACGGCTGTCACGAGCGGTCGTTCCATCGTCAGCTCCTCGTCCTGGACCACGGTACCGGCTCCGTCTTCGAAGCTTGAGCGGCAGTGGATCGTGACCCCATGGTTGCGTGCGTACTCGACCGAGCGCAGCTGGAGCACGCCCGCCCCGGAGGCGGACATCTCGAGCATCTCCTCGAAGGTCACGACCGGCAGCTTGCGCGCCTCGGGCACCAGCCGCGGGTCGGCGCTGAACACGCCCGCCACGTCGGTGTAGATCTCGCACACCTCGGCCTCGAGCGCGGCGGCGAGCGCCACCGCCGTGGTATCCGAGCCCCCGCGCCCGAGCGTGGTCACGTCGAGCGAGTCGTGGGAGACGCCCTGGAAGCCCGCCACCAGCACGATCTTGCCCGTGTCGAGCGCCTGCCGGATCCGGTGCGCCTTGACCTCGAGGATGCGCGCCTTGGTGTGGCCCGAGTCGGTCACGATCCCCGCCTGCGAGCCGGTGAGGGAGATCGCCTCGTGGCCGAGGTCGTTGATCACCATCGCCGCAAGGGCGCACGACACGCGCTCGCCCGTCGAGAGCAGCATGTCCATCTCGCGCGGGTGCGGGCGGTCTGAGACCTCGTGCGCAAGTGAGGCGAGCTGGTCGGTGTGCTTGCCCTGCGCGGAGAGCACCGCGACAACGCCGCGACCGTCCTCCTTGGCGGTCACGATCCGGCCGGCGGCGCGCTTGATGCGCTCGGCGTCCGCCACCGACGTGCCGCCGAACTTCATGACAACCGTGTCCCCGCTCGGCACGGGGCGAACGATACCCGCGAGGCGGGTAGCTTTCGGCGCGTGCCACCACTCCCGGTCCGGCGCCGACTGGCGATCATCGGCCTCGCCGCGCTGGCGCTCGTGGGGGGCGTGTCCGGCATCGTCGTCGGCGCGGGCCACGATGGTGGCGGCGGCGGCCCGGCCGGTCCGGTGCCGGAGCCCGGTGAGCAGCCACGAGAGCAGGTGTCGTTCCTCGCCCGGATCGTGCCGCCCGCGGCCGACCGCGAAAAGGCCGCGCGCGGGCCGCAGGTGCCCCGCAGCGTGGCTGACCTGGCCCGGCGCCTGCCGCTCGAGCGCAAGGTCGCGCAGCTCTTCCTGTTCGGCTTCCGGGGAACCGACGCCACAGCCGAGATCTTCGGCCGGGTGCGCCGGCTCGACCTCGGCGGCGTGGTGCTCGCGGAGCCGAACTACCTCGACCCGGCCCAGCTCGGCGCGCTCGCCGGGGAGGTGAGCGTGGTGGCGCGCCAGGCGCGGCACGTGCCGCCGTGGGTGATGGCGAGCCAGGAGGGCGGCGACCTGAACACCTTCCTCGACCTCCCGCCCTTCGCCGCCCCCGCCGACCTGCGCAGCGCGAGGGAGGCCGGCCGCCAGGCGCGCGACTCCGCCTCCAGCCTGCGCGACCTCGGCGTGACGGGCGTGCTCGGGCCCGTGGTGGACGTCGGCCTGCCCGCCGGGTCGGCGCTCGGGGCGCGCGTGTACTCGGACGAGCCCGACGAGGTGGCCGCGTTCGCCGACGCCACGGTCAGGGCCTACCGCCGGCAGCGCGTGTTCAGCTCGGTGCGGCACTTCCCCGGGCTCGGCTCCGCCGACCAGTCCACCGAGGAGGGGCCGGCCAGCGTGGGGCTCGACCTGCCCGAGCTGCGCACCCGCGACCTGGTGCCCTTCGAGGCCGCGATCGCCGCCGGCGTGCCGGGCGTCACGCTCAGCCACGCGCTTTACCCGATGAGCGACTTCACCGAGCCGGGCTCGCTCTCGAAGGAGGTGGTCACGGACCTCCTGCGCGACGACCTCGGTTTCGAGGGCGTGGCCATGACCGACGACCTGGCCGACCCCGCCATCACCACGCTCGCGAGCGTCCCGGACGCGGCGGTGCGCGCCGTGCGCGCAGGCGCCGACATGCTGCTCGTGTCCGGGCCGGCCGGCGACCAGCAGGCGGCCTACGTGGCGGTGCTGCGAGCCGTGCGCGGCGGCCGCATCCCGCGCGAGCGGCTCAACCAGGCCGTCGGCCGGATCCTGGTGGCGAAGAAGAACTACGGGCTGATTCGCTGAGCCTCGACGCGGTTGTCGTTGAACGTCGGCGCGTTGCCCAGGTCGGTCAGTAGCTGCGGCGTGGTGGCCTGCCCGCTCCGGCCCTCCGGGTAGTCGGCGTTCCACCAGCCCATCGGGGCCACGAGCACACCGGGCCGCGCGTCGCCGGACACGCGAGCGCGACACGAGAAGCCGCCCCGCTCGTTGAACACCCGCACGAGCTCGCCGTCGCCGATCCCGCGGGCGGCGGCGTCGTCCGGATGCAGGACCACCACGGGCTCGGGCTGCGCCGAGTGCTGGCGCTCCTGGTTGGCGAAGCTCGAGTTGAGGAACAGGTGCGTCTTCGGGGTGATCATCGCCAGCGGGAAGCGCTCCGCAAGCGAGGCGTCGGCCACCTCTGACGGCGGCACGTAGTCGGCGCGTAGCGTGGCCCTGCCGCTCTCGGTGCCGAAGCCGCCCTCGGCGTGAGGAGTCGGTCCCTGCCCGAGGTCGACCTTGGTCCAGCCGCGCTCGCGCAGCCCGTTCTCCCCGAAGCCGGCCAGCAGCGCGTCGACCAACTGCTCGTCGCTCTCGCTGAAGCAGGGGTCGTCGAGCCCGAGTCGCGCGGCGAGCAGGCGGAAGGTCTCCGTGTTCGGCTTGGCCTCGCCGAACGGGTCGATCGCGGGCTCGTTCCAGGTCACGTAGTGGTGGCCCCAGGAGAACAGCACGTCGAGGTGCTCGAGCTGGGTGGTGGCGGGCAGCACCACGTCGGCCTCCGCCGCCGTGTCCGTCATGAACTGCTCCAGCACCACCGTGAACAGGTCGGGTCGCCGCAGGCCCTCGAGCACCCGCTCCTGGTCGGGCGCGATCGCAGCCGGGTTCGAGTTCCAGCACACGAGCGCCTTGACCGGCGGGTCGAGCGTGGGATGGGTGAGCGCCCGCCCGAGCTGCGACATGTTGATCGTCCGTACCGGGCCCGGAAGGAGGTCGGGTCGCCGCAGCGGCGCCGCGCTCACTGCGGCGGCGGTGGCCGTCGGGATGTACGAGCAGCCACCGCCGCGATCGCGCCAGGCGCCGGTCAGGCAGGGGAGCGAGGCGATCGTGGAGTACGCCTGGGGAGCCCCCGCGTGCCGTTGCGCGCCCACCCCGAGCCGCAGCAGCGCCGGCCTCGTCGCGGCGAACTCGCGGCCAACGCGGGCGATGTCGTCGGCCGGCACGCCGCATAGCTCCGAGGCGCGCTCGGGCGACCAGCCGGCCAGCTCCGCGAGCAGCTCGTCGTAGCCGTCGGTGTGCGCCCGGCACCAATCCTCGTCGTGGAGCCCCGCGTCCACGATCGCGCGCATCATTCCGATCGCGAGCGCGGCGTCGGTGCCCGGGAGCGGGCTCAGGTGCTCGTCCGCCACGCGAGCCGTGCGGCTGCGGAACGGATCCACGACCACGATCCGCGCGCCCGCCTTGCGCGCGTCGAGGAGCTTGCGCCAGAGGTGCGGCGCGGTGGACATCGGGTTCCAGCCCCAGATCAGCACGTAGCGCGCGTTCGGCCACTCCTCGGGGTCGACCTCGGGCGAGAGCCCGTGCGCCATCTCCACGCCGACCTTGCCGGCCGTGGCGCAGATCGTGCGTTCGAGCCGGGTGGCGCCGAGCGCGTTCATCACGCGCGCGCTCATCACGTCACCCTGGATCAGGCCCTGGGTGCCCATGTACGAGTAGGGCAGGATCGACTCGCCGCCGAACTGGTGGCGCGCGGCCTCGAGGCCGGCGGCCGCGCGCTCGAGCGCGCTGTCCCACGATGCGCGCCGCAGCTCGCCGCCGTCGCGTACCAGCGGGTGGAGGATGCGCTCCTCCGAGTACACGCGGTCGAGGTAGTTGGAGACCTTGCCGCAGAGGAAGCCGACCGTGACCGGGTGGTCGGGATCGCCGGTCACGTGCGTGGCGCGCCCGTCCTCCACGGTCACGTGCATCGCGCAGGTGTCGGGACAGTCGTGCGGGCAGGCACCGCGCACGATCTTGGCGGCGGCCATGACGCGAGCCTACCTAGAGCGCCTGCCGTCCGCGCAGCGCGCGCCCGAGCGTGATCTCGTCCGCGTACTCGAGGTCGGAGCCCACCGGCAGGCCGCTCGCGAGGCGGGTGACCGCCACCTCCGGCGAGCGCTCGCGCAGCGCGTCCGCGAGGTAGAGCGCGGTGGCCTCGCCCGTGGTGGTGGCGTTCGTGGCGATAACCACTTCGCGGACACCGGCGCCGTTCTGCACCCGGCCGAGCAGCTCGGACACGTGCAGGTCCTCCGGATCCACGCCGTCGATCGGAGAGAGCGCGCCGCCGAGCACGTGATAGCGCCCGTGGAACTCGCCGGAGCGCTCGATCGGGATCACGTCGCTCGGCTGCTCCACGACGCAGATCGTGGCCGCCTCGCGACGCTCGTCCTGGCAGATCCGGCAGGTTGCCTCGGTGGCGAGGTTGAAGCAGACCTCGCAGTGCCCGACGGTGGCCTTGACCTCGCGGATGGCGTCGGCCAGGGCGAGCGCCTCCTCGTCGGAGACGTTGAGGATGTGAAAGGCGAGGCGCTGCGCCGTGCGCTGCCCGATCCCGGGCAGGCGGGCGAGCTCGGTGATCAGCCGGTTGACCGGAGCAGCAAACACGGGCCGTCAAGCGTAGCTTTGGGGTCGGCCATGCCCTCCGCGATCGTCATCGGCGCCGGCGTGTTCGGCGCCTCGCTCGCCGACCGCCTCGCCCGCGAGGACTGGGAGGTCACGCTGGTGGAGCGCGCGCGGCCGGCCGACTCGCGCGCCGAGTCGGGCGGGGAGAGCCGCCTGATGCGCTGCTCGCACGGCCCCGACGACTTCTACGCCCGCTCCGCCCGGCGTGCGTTCGAGCTTTGGCGCGAGCTCGGGCAGGACGTGCTCGTGGAGTCGGGAGTGGTCTGGTTCGCCCGAAGCGAGGACGGCTGGGAGGCGGACAGCGAGGCGGTGCTGCGGGCCCAGGGCATCCCAGCCGAGCGCCTCGACCCGGCCGCGGTCGAGCGACTCTACCCGAGCGTGAACGTGGCCGACATCGCCTACGGCCTCCACGAGCCCGAGGCCGGCGTGCTGCGCGCGGCCGACGGCGTGCGCGCGCTGGTCGCCCGCGCGCAGGAGGCGGGCGCCCGCCTTGTTCAGGCGGAGCCGGGCCCGGCGGACGAGCACGATGCGGACGTGGTCGTGTGGGCCTGCGGCGCCTGGCTCGCACGCCTCTTCCCCGAGCTCGTGCCGCTCAGAGTGACCTTCCAGCAGCTGGTGCTGTTCGAGGCGCCGCCGGAGTGGGCCGGCCCCGGCTGGGTCGACTTCGACGCCGCCTTCTACGGCCACGCGCGCGTGGAGCCGTACGGCTTCAAGGTCGGCCCCGATCTGGACGGCGCCCCGGTCGACCCCGACGAGCGGCCGCTCGAGGCGGCACCCGAGGCGATCGAGATCGCCCGTCAGTACCTGGCCCATCGCTTCCCGGGCCTTGCAGGGGCACCGCTCGCGTCAGCCCCCGGCTGCCACTACAGCCTCACCCCCGACGGCCAGTTCATCTTCGACCGCCACCCCGAGCGCTCGAACACCTGGCTGCTGGGCGGCGGCTCGGGCCACGGCTACAAGCACGGCCCGGCCCTGGCCGAGCACGCCGCGGCCGTGCTCGGCGGCCGCGCCGAGCCCGAGCCTCGCTTCAGGCTCGGCGAGCGCGCGCGCTCGCGCAGCCTGCGCACGGCCGGCGCCGAGGGGTAGCGGGCGAGTCTGGGCGTCTACCCGCCGCTGCCCGGCACCCCGATACCGGGCAACGTATAGGGCGTTGCGCGCGAAGCCCGCCACCACCACGCGGCGCGTCCCCGAGCGCACCACGGCATTGATGCTCGCGCCTCTCGGCCTGGCGATGCGGAGGAGACCGCCGGGCGCGAAGCGGTCGTCCGCGGTCCCGTCGGCCTGCAGCCGCCCCAGGCTGGATCCGACGCCCACCGTCAGGGCGCCTGCCGCGCTGGATGTGGCTCCGCAGGTCGTGTCGTTGGAGCCGCCCCGCAGGCCGGGGGTCACCACCCGCCCGTCCCCGGCGCCGCCGTAATGAATCCAGCACCCCCTGGCCCGTCAACCGAGTGCTCAGGATCGCCCCGCCGGCTCCAACGGATCCGTCGCCACTCACCATGATCCGGCCGCCGGACGCGAGTGTGAGCGCGCACGGGAACCATTGCGCGAACCCGCCGGCGGGCCGAGTGAACGCGACCTCGACATGTCCGCCGGCTCCGAAGCCCTGCACCGGCTGGCCCTTCGACGACAGCCGGAACACGCCGGCGCTCCCGTGTCCGTCCGAGCCGATGTAGTCGAGGTGCCCGAAGCCCACGATCTCGCCTCCGGAGCTTGTCGCCAGGCCGTCGACGCCCGCGCTGGCGGCCAGATCGGCGTTCCAGAACAGGATCTCCGCAAGGCCTCGGCGGCCGAACCCGCGGTCGAGCCGGCCGTCGCGGCTGAAGCGCGCCACGATCATGGGCCGCCCGTTGCGATTCGCGTTCGAGCCGCCCAGGAGGATGCCGCCGTCGCGCTGGATGGCGAGTGACTGGGCGATCCCGCCTACGGGACTTCTCGCCAGGCCGGATCGCCCGAAGGAGCGGTCGAGCCGCCCGGCGGGCGTCAGGCGCATCACGAGCAGCGACCCCTGGCCGTATCCGCCCGCGACGAGCAGGCGCCCCGTCTTCCTCTCCTGCGCGACGGAGGTCGCGATGAACGGGCCGGCCTTTCTGGGGAGCGCCGTCCTGAAGATGCCGCGCGAGCCGAAGCCGCGATCCAGGCGCCCGTCCGCTCGATATCGACCCACGAGGATCTGCCCGTTGCCCGCACGCGTGGTGGCCTGCCCGGCCACCACGATCTTCCCTCCGCGCACGACGGCCGCGTCGTAGGCAACGGGCGCCGCGCCCGCGATCGGGGTGGTCACCCACCCGCGCCCTTCGCCGAACCCCGGGTCGGGCCGCACCCCCTGGGCCGCCGCAGTCGCCGGGAGCGTGCCGGCCATACGACCCGCGGCGAGCGCGACGGAGGCGACTCGAAGCGCTACGGGATGATCGCGAAGCCGGCCAGGTAGCAATTCGATCCAAACATGTTGACTGCGCCGGTCAGTCCGTCGGGGAATATCACCGCGACGCCGTTCGGGTCGACGGCCTGCATCCCCCAGCCGCCGAAGTTGTTCTCGATGCTTCCGAACGGGTCGCCCGTGTCACCGGCGACGTAGGCGAGCTCGCGATCCGCCTCGGGAGTGGTGGTGTCGAGAGAGTCGGTGGGGCCGCCGGTCAGGCCCCCACCGCCACCGTTGGCGAGGATCCCGCCGTTCTGGCTCGTCGCGACCAGCAACTGCGTGAAATCCTGATTGGCTGCGCCGTTGGGACCGGTCTGGTCCTGGACGCAGGTGGCCGAGAAGGTGAGCGTGCCCGCGCTGAACAGCGTCTGCGTCTGGCCGAACGCGAGCCTCACGTTGAAGGTCCGCACCTTGCTCGCCGGGAAGAAGTCCGCGGCCGACGAGCCGCCGAGAAGATTGGCATCGCCCGCGCGAGCGGCCGAATCAGCGGTCCGGGCGTGCCCCGCGGTGTTGGCGGTGTTGGCGTTCCCGGCGCTCCCGGCAAATGCGGCCGACGGCACCTGCCCGAGCGTGGATTCTCTGATATCCGCCCCGGTCAGCGAGTTGCGGGCGACCTTCGCCCCGTTCACGGCGTTGTTGGCGATCTTGGCCCTCGTGACGGCGCCCTTCTTTACCTGCTTGGTGCCGACGCTGTTCTTGGGCAGCGACACCGCGGCGTACGAAACACCTCCCAGGGCCACGAACAGCGCGAGGTAACCGACGGCCTGGCTCCGAAGATGCTTGCCGATTCGGTGGGGCATGGATCCTCCAGGGGGTGCGGGTAACGGACCGCCCCGGAATGTCCCACGCGGCTACCGCGCGGTCAACGGCCGGTCGCGCACGTGCGTCTAGAAACCCGGCAACCCGAGGCCGCCGAGGCCGCCCGCGCCGCCCAGCCCGCCGGCCGCGGCGTTCATCTTCGAGGCCGCCAGCTCCTGCGCCGAGCGGATGGCCTCGTTCACGGCCGCCTGCACCATGTCCTGGAGCATGTCCACGTCCTCGGGGTCGACCGCCTCGGGGGCGATCGTGAGCTCCTTCAGCTCGAGGTCGCCGCTGATCTTCACGGTCACCATGCCACCGCCGGCGCTGGCCTCCACGACCTCGCCTGCCAGCTCCTCCTGGGCCTTGGCCATGTCGGCCTGCATCTTCTGGACCTGCTTCATCATCTGGTTCAAGTTCGGCTGACCCATCAGCGCTTCTCCTGGTCGGGTTCGTCTTCGAAGAGCTCCTCGGCGCCGAACTCGTCGCGCAGCCGCTCGATGAGCCGGTCGTGGTCGAGCGTGGCGGCGCCGGCCGGCGCGGCCTGCTCGTTCAGCTCGAAGGCCAGCGTGACCGCGCGCCCGGTGAGACCGCGCACGGCGCCCGCCACGAGCTCGCGGTTCGCCTCGGCCTTCTTGCGCACGAAGGCGGCGTCGGTGGGGAACGCGATCGTGAGCCTGTCGCCCTCGACGCCGATCGGGCGCGCGGCCTCGAGCGCGGCGCCGAGCATCCCGTTCTCCTCGGCCACGGCTCCGGCCACCGCCGGCCACAGCGCCACGAGCTGGTCCAGCTCGATCGCGCCCACCGGCTGCGATGACTGCTCGGGCGGGGCGTCCAGCGCGACCGCGGCCGCGGGGCGGGTCGCGGCTCGCGGCGGCGCCGCCGGAGGGGAGGGAGCCGAGCCGGCGGTCTCCTCCTGCGCCGTGCGGCCCTCGAGGCGCCCCTCGAGCTGCTCGATCCGGAACATCAGCGCCTGCAGCGACAGGTCGGCCTGCGGCTGGGTTGCCTTCAGCAGGGCCATCTCCAGCTGGATGCGCGGCTCCGAGCCGTCCTTCACAGCCGCGATGGCGGCGGCGAGGAAGTCGATCGTGCGGAGGATCTCGCCCTGCGAGATGCGCTCCGCCTGCGAGGCGAGCCGGTCGGTGTGCTGGGCGGTGACCGAGAACGAGTCGGGCACCTCGCCGAGCGTCTGGACCACGAACAGGTGGCGCAGGTGGCTGGAGAGGTCGCGCATGAACTGCGTGAAGTCGCGCCCCGAGCCGGACAGCCGCTCGACCACGAGCAGGGCGGCCCTGGGGTCGTGCCCGGCGAGCGCCTCGCCCGCCTCGAGCACCAGCTCGGCGTCCGCGACCCCGAGGATGTCGAGCACGTCCTCGAGCTCGATCTCCGCGCCTCCGTAGGTCACGAGCTGCTCGAGCGTGCCGAGCGCGTCGCGGAAACTCCCGGTGGCCGCGCGCGCGAGCATCCCGACGGCGGGGTCGGGCACCTCGATGCCCTCCTCGGCGGCCACGCGCTGGAGCACGGCGGCGATCTGCTCGAGCGACGGGCGCTGGAAGTCGAAGCGGTGGCAGCGGTCGACGATCGTGGCCGGCACCTTGTGCGCCTCCGTGGTGGCGAGCACGAAGACCACGTGCGGGGGCGGCTCCTCGAGCGTCTTCAGGAAGGCGTTCCACGCGGCCGTCGTGAGCATGTGCGCCTCGTCGAGGATGTACACGCGCTTGCCGCCCTGCATCGGAGCGAGCGCCACGTTCTCGCGCAGCTCGCGGATGTCGTCGACCGAGTTGTTGGAGGCGGCGTCCATCTCGACGACGTCGAGAGAGGTCCCCGCCAGGATCGCCTTCGCCGTGGGCGATTCCGGGTCGAAGTCCGCCCGCGCGCCGCCCTCCGCGTTGAGGGCGCAGGCGAGGAGCTTCGCCATGGACGTCTTCCCGGTTCCGCGCGAGCCGACGAACAGATAGGCGTGATGCACCTTGTCCAGCTCGATCGCGTTGCGGAGCGTCCTGACGATGTGCTCCTGGCCCACCACCGAGTCGAAGGTCCTCGGGCGGTGGCGGCGGTAGAGCGACAGCATCGGTCAATCGAGAATAACCACCCGGTGTGACGGGGGCCCGTCAGCGGGGAGCCCGCGGGCCGATCTTGCTGTTCTTCTCCGTGAAGAGGCCGACGATGTCGTCGGGGCTGTTGCATTGGACGGCGCTGTTGTTGAGCGTCGCCGTGCGAACGGTGTTGATCCCGCCGGCGCTGCCGGCCGAGTTGCCGATGACCCTTCTGTTGTTGAGCGTCAGCG
>DASRIC010000050.1:0-11852 GCA_035650215.1 Thermoleophilaceae bacterium | reverse complement strand
TCATGCAGTGCAGGCGGGTCGAGTCGTCCATCGCTCCTGCGAGCATTCTCACATGCTCAAGGAGTTCCGAGACTTCGTGCTGCGCGGGAACGTGGTCGAGCTGGCCGTCGCCGTCGTCGTGGGCGCCGCGTTCGGGGCCGTCGTCACCGCGTTCACCGCGTCCTTCATCACGCCGCTGATCGCGGCGATCGGCGGGAAGCCCGACTTCTCCGCCCTGTCCTTCACCATCAACGGGTCGAGGTTCACCTACGGGGTGTTCTTCAACGCGCTGCTGTCGTTCCTGATCATCGCCGCGGTGGTGTTCTTCTTCGTGGTCAAGCCCGTGAACGCGCTGATGGCGCGCCACGCCACCGAGCCGGACGTCGAGCGCGAGACGCGCGAGTGCCCGGCCTGCCTCAGCAACATCCCGGTGGGCGCGCGGCGCTGCGCGTTCTGCACGGAGGAGCTCTCGGCCGCCGCCTGAGCCGCGTGGCCATGTCGGCCGCCCTAAGTCGGCGTCTGCGCTAGCGTCGCGGCGCACCATGCCAGCAGACCGATTCGTCCAGGCCCTTAACGACCAGATCGCGCGCGAGTTCGGCGCCTCGCAGCAGTACCTGTCCGCCGCCGTCTGGTACGACGACCGAAGCTTTCCGCGGCTCGCGCAGCTCTTCTACGACCAGTCGATCGAGGAGCGCGGCCACGCCCTGATGATGACCAAGTACCTGCTCGACTCGGGGGCACCGGTCACGGTGCCCGGGGTCGACGCGCCGCGCGGCTCGTTCGACGACCACGTGGCTGCGATCAGGATCGCGCTCGAGCAGGAGCGGCGCGTGACCGACCAGATCTCGGAGCTCGCGTCCGTGGCCCGCGAGGAGCGCGACTTCGTGAGCGAGCAGTTCGTGCAGTGGTTCCTCAAGGAGCAGGTCGAGGAGGTGGACCTGTTCTCCACGCTGCTCGATGTGGCCGAGCGCACACGCGAGCGGCCGATGGACCTCGAGGACTTCATCGCCCGCGAGGGGATCGGCGGCGGCGACCAGTCCGCCGACCCCACCGCCCCGCCGGCGGCCGGCGGCGCGTGATCGAGGTCAACCCGCTCCACCCGGGCGCCCAGACGGCGCTCGAGGTGGCCGAGCGCGCCGCGGCTTTCATCGACGAAGCGCGCTCGTCGCTCGACCTCGCGCTCTACGACGTGCGCCTGCCCGACGAGCCCGGCGACGTGGTGGCGGGCGCGCTGCGCAACGCCGCGGCCCGCGGCGTCGCGGTCCGCATCGCCTACAACGCCGACCACGACGAGCGCGAGATCCCGCCGCCGCCGCGCACCTCGCCCGAGCTGCTCGAGGAGCTGCCGTTCCCCACCTGCGGCATCCCGGGCATCCCCGACCTCATGCACCACAAGTACGTGGTGCGCGACTCCGAGGCGGTCTGGACCGGCTCGGCCAACTGGACGACCGACTCCTGGACGATCCAGGAGAACGTGCTCGTGGTCGCCCAGTCCGCCGACGTGGCGGCCGAGTACAAGCGCAATTTCGAGGAGCTGTGGCGCTTCCGCGACGTCGACCGAAGCGGCCACGAGCGCCCGCGCGACCTCACCGTCGACGGCCACCACGCCCGCGCCTGGTTCACGCCCGGGCACGGCGAGGAGCTCTCGCACCGGATCGCCCAGGCGGTCGGCGCCGCCCGCGAGCGGATAAGGATCGCCTCACCCGTGATCACGGCGGGCCCGGTGCTCGGCACGCTGGCCGAGGTCGCGGCGGAGGCGAAGGTGGACCTGCGCGGCGTGATCGACCGCACGCAGATGGACACGGTCGTCTACCAGTGGCGCACCAACGGCCGCTCGGCCTGGAAGATCCCGATCCTCGGCTCGGTGCTGGAGCACGCCGACTTCCGCGGCAAGCCGTCCACGAAGTACTCGCCCGAGACTCCCCACGACTTCATGCACGCGAAGGTGACCGTGGCGGACGACCGGGTGTTCATGGGCTCGTTCAACCTGTCGCGCTCGGGCGAGATGAACGCCGAGAACGTGCTCGAGATGGACGACCCCGAGCTGGCGCACCGGCTGGCCGCCTACATCGACGAGGTGCGCGAGCGCTACGACGCTATGCCCGCGCCTGACGGTGGGCCGCCCGCATGAGCACGTCACGGACCTCCTCCGGGTCGTCGGTCAGCTGCAGCAGGTCGACGTCCGGAGGCGAGATCTTGCCCTCCGCCAGGAGGCGCTCGCGGATCCAGTCGAGGAGCCCCTGCCAGTAGTCGGAGCCCATCAGCACCACCGGGAAGTTGCGCACCTTCCCGGTCTGGATCAGCGTAAGCGACTCGAACAGCTCGTCGAGCGTGCCGAAGCCGCCCGGGAACACCACGAAGCCGCTCGCGTAGCGCACGAACTCGATCTTGCGGGCGAAGAAGTAGTGGAACTCGAGGGCGATGTCGCAGTAGGGGTTGATGCCCTGCTCGAAGGGCAGCTCGATGTTGAGCCCGATCGAGAGCGCGCCGGCGTCCCTGGCGCCGCGGTTGGCCGCCTCCATGGCGCCCGGCCCGCCGCCCGTGATGATCGCCAGGCCCGACTCGCCAACGAGGCGCGCCGTCTCGCGCGCCAGCAGGTACTCCGGGTCGTCGGCGGCGGTGCGGGCCGAGCCGAAGAACGAGGCCGCGGGGCCCACCTGGGCCAGCGCCTCGAACCCCGTCCGCAGCTCGCGCGTGATGCGCTCGAGGCGATCCTCGTCGGTGAGCGTCGAGACGACGACGGGCTCTTGCGCGGCGATGAGCTCCTCGTCGAGGGTCTGCGGCATGCGCGGCTCGGGGGCCTTGCCATCTGGCATGACCCCCGAGCCTAGATGTCTGACTCGACCGTGGGCGCCTACGGCACGCGGAAGGCGATCGTCTCGACCCCCGCCTGCTCGAGCGCGCTCGGCAGCCGCGTGGCGAACGGGTGCTCGTCGGCCGCGAGCTGGCGCGGGTTCGCGATCAGGAACGCCGTGCGGCCCGGCGTGCGCTGCACGCGGTAGCGGGCGTCGTAGCGGCGCAGGATGCGCGCGGCACGCGCGGCGCTCGAGCGCTCCACCGAGAGCCTGATCGTGGCGCTCGAGCCCACGAGCTGCTTGGCCGCCGCACGCGAGCGGCGCACCCGGGCGGCGCTCACGAGGTTGCGTCCGCTGGCCCTCGCGGCGGTCCCCGCTCCGGCGCCGAGGATCGCGTTGCGCAGCACCTTCTGCGTCCCGTTCGTGAAGGCGCGGAAGTTCGGCTCGACCGAGAAGACGGTCGACCGGCCCGCGCCGAACGGTTCGTCGATCGCGGCCGCGGTGCCGCCGAGCTCGGCCTCGGTGTTGTCAGAGGCGAAGCCGGAGATGAAGAAGTCCTCGCTGGCCGCGGGCGGGAACTGCATCGCCACGCTCGCGGGGTTCGAGGCCGTCATCACGTCGTCGTACTCGTAGAACGCGTAGGCGAACGGGCCGACCCCGTTGTCCAGCGGGTCGCTCGTCATCTGCACACGGAACAGGCTGCCGGGCACGTCCGTGGTCGGCGAGTCGAGCAGCGCGGTGGTCACGCCGATGCGTGCCGCGAGCTCGGTGCCGCCGCGCCACGAGATCCAGTGGCCGCCGGCGCCGACCCAGTCCTGCAGGGCGCGGATGCCGCGACCGCCGAGCGCCTTCTCGCCGCTCGTCGCGCTGCCGTTGGGCACCAGCACCACGTCGAAGTTGTCGAGCGCGCCGCTGCCGATGTCCTTGGCCGTCACGTCCTGATAGGGCAGGTTCCAGCGCCGCTCGAGCAGGTAGCGCAGCCAGCCCGAGGACTCGATGGCGCTCGTGCCGTCGTCGGTCTGGAACAGGGCGACCTTGAGAGCGTCCCTGCCGATCGCCGGCTCGCCCGGGTCGCCCAGCTGCGGCGCCGGGCTCGCGGCCGGGCTCAGCTCGAGGCCAGAGGAGCCGCCCTGCACGTTGAACAGCAGCGGCTGGCTCCAGGCCGTCACGTCGTAGAAGTAGGGGAAGGGCGTGTAGGTGTCCTCGTTCAGCATCGCCTGCACCCAGTGCTTCTGCATCTGGGCCATGGGGATCCAGTAGGTGCCCGCAGGCAGCGTGACCGCTTGGCGGTCGCGGCCGTAGGGCTTGTAGTCGGACACCCGGAGCTGCCTGTTCAGCTGGTACACCTGCACGTCCATCCGCTGCAGGCGCCGCACGATCGCCTGGACCTCGCGCGTCTTGGAGGGGTCGTCGGCGCGCAGGAAGTAGTGGCGCAGCGGCTCGGTGGGCACGTCGGTCACCACTTCGTTGCCCGGGTTCACGATCTCGTTCGGCTCGAGGAAGCCGTTCACGCCCTGGGTGTAAGCCTCACGCCAAGAGGACGCCCATTCGCTCAGGATGCGCGCCTTGCGCTCGGCGGCCACCGACAGCGACGTCCACTGGGTGAGGTACTGCTCGTACAGCCGCGTGGCGATCGGGTCCCCGCTCGCCTTCTCGAAGGTCATGCCGGCGGCGCCGAAGCCGGTAGCGGGCACGGTGTCGCCGTAGCCCATGTAGAACAGGTCGTAGAGATCGCGGTTGAAGAACGGAATGCCCTGCTCGGTGAACTCGTCGATCATCGCGCAGCCATAGTCGTTGTTGATCCAGGAGACCGCCTCGTCGGTGATCTCGTGGTAGATCGGGTCGGCGTTGGGGGGGAAGAAGTAGGTCTTCCTGCCCATCTCGTGCGCGTCGATGAAGAGCGGGCCGGGGTACTGGCGCAGCAGCTCGATCTTGCCGTCGGTCTCCGGCTGGGTGCGCGCGAACCAGTCGCGGTTCATGTCGAAGCCGTAGAAGTTGCGCCGGGTGTCGGCCTCGCGGCCGTCCGGGTTCTGAATCGGCAGCAGTACCACCACGGCGTTGTCGAGGATCCGCTGGGCCGAGGCGTCGATGCGGTCGGCCAGCTCGTACAGCACCCGCAGCGACGCGTCGGTGCCCGACTCCTCGCCGCCGTGCACGTTCGACGCGACCCAGAGGATGGCCGGGTTCGACGCGATGATCTGGTTGGCCTCGGCCTCCGTGGTCAGCGGGTTGCGCAGCGCCTGCGCCGCCTGCCGCACGCCCTGCAGGCCGGCGGGGGTCAGCCGCTCGGTGCGACCGACGATCGCGTAGCGCAGCTCGCGGTCCTGCCAGGTGCGCGCGGGGAGGCTGCCCGTGATCACCTTGTCGCTCGCGCGGTCCACGGCGTCCATGTACTGGTAGGCCTGCGCGGTGGTCACCTCGCCGCCGTCGCCGCCGGGGTTCTTCACCACGTCGCCGAGCTTGGGCGTCGTACCGGCGAACTGCGGCGCGGTCTGGGCAGGAGCGGGGGCGCACGGCGTCTGGGCCGCGGCAGGCGCCGCGAGCACGGCGGCGGCCACGAATACGGCGAGGGCAAGGGCGAAGCGGCGCATCAGTTCTCCCGGGGGTGAGGTGCCGGCAGGGGTCCCGGCAGGCAGGCCCTGCGGCTCGCGAGCGCGCGCTCTCCGCTCACGCACTCGCGATCCGCGGGATTTCCCCTTCCCCCAGGAAGCTCGGCGAAGGTCCTACCCGGAACAGCCGCGTGTGACGCTTACCGGCGAGGAAGAACCTGCCCGCGTGCTTTAGACGAATTGGCCTACAGCGCGAGCGACAGCGGCTGCTCGAGCAGTTCCTTCACGCGCGCGAGGAACTTGGCGCCGTCCGCTCCGTAGAGGATGCGGTGGTCGCACACCAGGCTGAGCGTCATCTGGTCGCGCGCCACGATCCGCCCGCTCTCGTCCACCGCCGGGCGCTTGGCGAGCGCGCCCACGGTGAGGATCGAGGCCTGCGGCGGGTTGATGATCGCCGTGAAGTGCTCGATCCCGAACATGCCGAGGTTCGAGACGGTGAACGTGCCGCCCGAAAGCTCGGGCGGGGTCACGGTCTTGTCGCGCACCTTCTCGATCACCGCGCGGGCGTCCCTCGCGATCTGCCCGAGCGACTTCTGATCGGCGTCGAACACGGTGGGCACCACGAGCGCGTCCATCGCCGCCACGGCCACGCCGATGTTCACCTTCTCGTAGAGCTCGAACTTGCCGTCGCGGTAGGCGCCGTTCACGCGCGGGTGCTCCTTCAGCGCGGTGGCCGCCGCCTTGACCACCATGTCGTTGAACGACGGCGCGGGGTCGGCCACCTCCTTTAGGCGGGCGCGCAGCTCCACGGCCTTCGTCATGTCCACGGTCAGGCTGATCGAGAAGTCCGGCGCCGTGGCCTTCGACTCCGCCATCCGGCGCGACACCGTCTGCTGAAGCCGGGTGAGCTCGAGGATCTCCGCCTGGCCCTTCGGCCCGGCCTCGCCGCGCTCGGGCTCGGGCGCGGCCGCCGCGGCGGGGGCGCGCTCCTCGCGCCCCTCGGCGGGCGCCTCAGCGGGCGGCGCCTCGGCCTCGGCCTGCGCGCCGCCGTTGTCTGCGGCCGCCTGAACGTCCGCCTTCACGATCCGCCCGCCGGGACCGGTGCCCTCCAGACGGGCGAGCTCCACGCCCAGCTCGCGGGCCATCCGGCGCGCCACCGGAGAGGCCTTCACGCGGCCGCCGTCGCCGGCGCCGTTGCCCTCGGCGGGGCGCGTGCGGGTTGCCGTGCCGGCGCCCGCCTCGGTCTCGCCGCCGCCCGCCTCGGCCGACGCGACGGCGGGCGCCTCCTCGGTCTCGGCCGGCTGCGCCTCGGCGTCCTTCTCCTCGGCCCCGGGCTCCTCCGCCTGCTCCGGCTCGGCCTCCGCCTGCTCGCCGCCCTGCTTCGCCTCGCCCGCCTCGCCGATGCGCGCGATCACCTCGCCGATCGGCAGCGTGTCGCCCTCCTGGGCCACGATCTCCACGAGTACGCCGTCGGTGTCGGCGTCGTAGGTCATGTTGGCCTTGTCGGTCTCGATCTCGACCAGCGCCTCGCCGCGCTTCACCTCGCCGCCCTCGTCGACCAGCCACTTGAGGACGGTTCCCTCCTCCATCGAGTCCGACAGACGGGGCATCACGACATCGCTGGCCATGCGCTGGGTCTCCTCTTAGAGGTCTCTGAAGGTCGCGAGCGCCGCCTGCACCACGTGCTCCTCGTGCGGGAAGGCGGCTTGCTCGAGCGGCTTGGAATATGGCATCGGCACGTCGGCGCCGGTCACGCGCTGCACCGGGGCGTCGAGCCAGTCGAAGGCCTGCTCCTGGATCAGCGCGGCCAGGTTGGCCCCGACCCCTCCGTGCGGCCAGCCCTCCTCGACGATCACGGCGCGGTTGGTCTTCTTCACCGACTCGAGGATCGTGTCGAGGTCGAGCGGGCGCAGCGTGCGCGGGTCGATCACCTCTGCGTCCACCTCGTGCTCGTCGGCCAGCGTCTGGGCGGCCTTCTGGGCGGTGATCGCCATGCGCGAGATCCCGATCACGGTCACGTCGTCGCCCTCGCGCCGGATGGCGGCCTCGCCGAAGCGCATCGGGCCGCCGTTCTCGGGCACCTCGCCGCGCTGGCCGTAGAGCGTCTCGTGCTCGATGAAGATCACCGGGTTGTCGTCCTTGATCGCGGCTTTCAGCAGCCCCTTTGCGTCTGCCGGCGTGCTCGGCACGGCCACGAGCAGGCCGGGCACGTGCAGGTAGAACGCCTCGAGGTTGTGGGAGTGGGTGGGCCCGAGCTGATGGCCCGCGCCCTGCGGCATGCGCACCACGAGCGGAACCTTGGCCTGGCCGCCGAACATGTAGTGGATCGCCGCCGCGTGGTTCACGATCTGGTCCATCGCGAGCAGCGAGAAGTTGATGGTCATGATCTCCACCACCGGCCGCAGCCCGATCATCGCCGCGCCCACGCCCATGCCGACGATCGTGTTCTCGGAGATCGGCGTATCGCGCACGCGCTTCTCGCCAAACTCCTCGAGCAGGCCGGCGGTGACCTTGAAGGCGCCCTGGAACACGCCGATGTCCTCGCCCATGATGAAGACGTTCTCGTCCGCCTCCATCTCCTCGCGAAGTGCTTGGCCGAGCGCCTCGCGGTAGCGCATAACCGGCATCAGTCGCCGTCCTCTTCCTCGCCCGGGCCCTGCTGGGAGCCCTCCTCGTCCTGGTCCTTGGGGCGCCGGCGGCGCTGCTCGTAGTCTCCGCCCGCGTAGGCCGCGCCCTTCTCGGCGAGCCGGTGGGGGACGTCGCCGGCCTCGCGCTCGCGCTCGCCGCGGTGCACCTCGGGGGAGCGCTCGTCGACCGTCCACCAGGCGGGTACGTCGTCGGAGAACACGTACACGTCGTCGTACAGCGAGTCGAGGTCGGGGAAGGGCGACTCGTCGGCGAAGCGCTGCGCCTCGTCCACCTCCGCGATCGCTTCCTCGTCGAGCTTCTCCACCTCGTTCTGGCTCAGCAGCTCCTCCTTCACGAGGCGCGCGGCGAAGGCCTGGATCGGGTCGCGCCCGCGCCACTCCTCGACCTCCTCCTTGGAGCGGTACTCCTCGGGGTCGGCCATCGAGTGGCCGCGGTAGCGGTAGGTCACGGCCTCCACGAGCTGCGGCTTGCGGTCCTCGCGCGCGGCCTTGAGCGCGTCGGTCACCACGCTGTGCACGTCGAGCACGTCCATGCCGTCGCAGCGCGTGCCCGGCACGCCGAAGCCCTGCGCCTTGAGCGACAGGTCCGTGACCGCCGAGTGACGGTGGAGCGCCGTGCCCATGCCGAACTGGTTGTTGATGATCACGAACACCACCGGCAGGCTCCAGAGGGCGGCGAGGTTCATGGTCTCGCCGAAGGTGCCCTGGTTGGTGGCGCCGTCGCCCATCATCGAGAGGATCGCGTCGTCGCTCCCCGTGTAGTCACAGGCGAGCGCCACGCCGGCGCTCAGCGGCAGGCTGCCGCCCACGATGCCGTAGCCGCCGAGGAAGCGCTTGTCCCAGTCGAACAGGTGCATCGAGCCGCCGCGGCCCTTGGAGCAGCCGTCCTGGCGGCCGAACAGCTCGGCCATCACCGCGTTCGCGCTCGTGCCGCGCGCGAGCGCCTGGCCGTGCTCGCGGTAGGTGGACATCAGGTAGTCGTTGTCGCGCAGCGCCTGGGTGGCGCCGACCACCGTGGCCTCCTCGCCGATGCAGAGATGGAGGAAGCCGCCAATCTTCGCCTTCGCGTACATCTCGCCCGCGCGCTCCTCGAAGCGGCGGATCAGCATCATCTTGCTGAGCACGGCGCGGCAGGTGTCCGGATCGGGCAGGTCATGCTTGACCTCCCCGAAGCCGATCTCCTTCGCGCCCGGTACCTCAGCGGTCGCGGCGCCCTTGTCTCCGTTGCCGTCGCCGCCCGTGCCGGCGCTCGTGGCGTCCTTCGTTGCCATTCGTCGGACTGTACCCATTGGGGATCGGCTTCAACTCGCCGCACCCCCGGTTGGGGGGTCGAGGGCTTGGCGGGCCGGCACGGCTGTGTGCGCGGGTGCGTACGACCGTTTGAGCTCCCGCACGGGCAGGACGATCACGCCCTCGTTGCGGTCGCCGACCCAGCCCGCGCCGCCCGTGGCGAGGCGGTGGGCGGTGAGCGCGGCCACGCAGGCGTCGAGCTCGTCCGTCGAGCGCTGCTCGAGGCCACGCGGGTCGGTCACGCCTTGGTCGGCGAGGGCGGCCACTCGCGCGGCAAAGCCTTGGGCCGTCGCCTTCTTCGGCGGCCGGTGGCCGAGGAGCGCGCAGAAGGCGGCATCGGGGTAGGTCTCGAAGACGCGTCCGGAGCTCGGCGCAGTCGGGCCTTCGTACGGCGGTGGGGCGGGCGGCCGGTAGAGGGTGCGTCCGGTGGTCTCGGCCACCGCCTCGAACAACTCGAAGCCGGCCTCCATCCAAGGTGGCACCGCCTCGCCCTCGGCCGGCACCTGGTAGAGCGACAGCCGGCGGCGCATCAGGAGGGCGTCGCATACGCGGGCGCGCAGGTAGCTCCCGGGCTTCAGGTCGAGCGCCTGTCGCGCCGCCGAGCCCGGGCCGAGCAGCCGCCGGCAAGGACCGGAGGGCGCGTCGATGCCGACCGCCGCCGGGCTCAGCCGCGCGATCGTGCGCACCACTTCGGCGGTCTTGCCCGGTTCGTAGAAGGTTGTGCGGAGCGCACCGCCGTCCCCCTCGAGCACGCACAGGTGATGACCGCGCCGGGCCGACACGTCGACCCCGCACCAGACCGCGGCCATCAGGCGAGCGCCGCGGCCGCCTCTTCGAGGCGATCGTCGCCGTAGAAGAGCTGGTCCCCGACCGCGACGGTCGGCACGCCGCGAACACCGCGCGCGCAGGCGTCCGCCGTCGCCTCGCGCAGCCGATCCTTGGTCGACTGCAGCTCGATTCCCTTCATCACCGCCCGCGGGTGGAGCTCGCAGGCAGCGGCCGCGATCAGCACGTTGTCCACGTCGCTCAGGTCCTTGCCGCCGGCGAAGGCCTGCCGGAACGCGGCAAGCGAGAACGCCACGGCGCGCCCTCCTTGCTGGGCGAAGACGGCGGCGCGCATCGCCTGGAGCGTGTTATTGGGCCAGCCTGCCGGCCACTTGAGCGGCAGCAGCCCGTAGCGCTCCGCCCGCTCCTCAATTTCCCGCATGCCGGCTTCCCTTCGATCGGTGGTCGCCCACGAGCGCCCGCCGGTTTCCTTCCAGATGCCGCCGAGCAGGATCGGCTGCCAGACCGGCACGACCGGCAGCACCCGCTGCATCCGCTCGGCGGCGAGGTAGGCGTACGGCGAGCCGAGGTCGTAGTAGAAGATCGGCTGCTCGGTCACGCCGAGCCGGTCGCTAACCGTTCGTGGGGTTGGTCACGCAGCGGTAGGGGCGGTCGATGGAGCCGGAGCCGATTTGGAAGCCCGATGTTGACGTCATGACCAAGACATCAATCGTCCCCGATTCCGTTCGTGACTCGAACGCGGTCGACGTCATCTCACCTCCCGGCGCAGGGGCCCCGCCTTGTGACACGAAGGACTGCAACTCCGTGTGGGTAGGCAGCCGCCGATTGCCGAGATTGACCGCGCTGCAAAGCGTTACCGCGTCCCTGTAGGTGTTCGGCAACCGCGTGCTGGTCTCAAAGCACAGGCTGGCCGCCAGCACGGTGCCGCTTGGGCACCGGAGCATGAATCGCGTAGCGGCCCCTCCGGTGAGCCCCTCCGCTACGCGCGCGCTGCGCACGCCCCTGAGTTTCGACTCCCGGATGCTCCTTGCGCCGAGCGTGTTTGTCCTCACGTCGCGCTCGGCGATGCCGCGATCCCGAAGGTCCCTGCTCTTGACGCTGCCGTCGACGATGTTCGCGCTTCCCACCCGCACGAGCGCGTAGGAACTCCCCCCGAGCGCGACGAAGACCGCGACCGTGGCCATGACGTTCGCGTAGCTCAGGTGACGGCGAAGGGCGTTCAGCATGAGTCTCCAGTCGTGAGAACTCGGCGGACGGTCAAGGGTTGCGGACCCTCAGAGGCCTATCACGGTAACGGTGGTGGGTGGAGAGGCTCCCGCGTCAAAGCCGTAGCCGGACTCGTACGGGAACATCGCCCGGAATCGGTAGCGGACCCGACCGACGGTGCCGCTGAACCGGTAGCGGTAGCTCCAGCGGCCGCGCGCGTCGCTCCTCACCGTCGAGATGGTTCGCCACCGACCGCGGAAGTGGGCCTGGATCTCGACCAGCTTGCCGGTGGCCGGCACCGGCCTCGTGCGAATGTGTCCGCTGAACCTCACGGCCGAGCCGAGGTGAAGAAGCGTCTTGCTGGCAAAGATCGTGCTCGTGGCGGGCACTGCGAGCACGACGTCGGCACTCCGGCCCGCGATCCGGCGCGAGCCGGTGTACCGAAAGCGCAGCAGGCGGCTGCGATCGGCCCGCGCCCGGTAGCGGAAGCGGCCGTTGCGATCCGTATAGGTGATCCCGGCGACGCCGAAGTCGCCCGTGTCGAACCGGCCTTTCGAGAACACGGTGATCGTCGCGCCGTCGATCGGCTGGCCGTCCCT
>DASRIC010000049.1:0-49612 GCA_035650215.1 Thermoleophilaceae bacterium | reverse complement strand
GGCGCGCGCGTGCCTGGCGGCGGGCGACATCCCGGGCGCCAAGGCCGCGCTCGAAGGGGCGCAGGCCGAGCAGCACGAGGACCGGTGCGAGCTCATCGTGCTGCGCGGCATGGTGGCCTGGCACACGGGCGATTGGGAGGGCGCACGCCGGCTGGCTGTCGAGGCCGAGCGACACGCTCGCGACCCAGGCGAACTGGCCACTCTGAAGGGCATGGTTGCCCACCTGGACGGCGGCTGGGAGCAACATTCACGGCGCCAACTCACGCAGGTCTGGGACTCGCCGGAGCTCGCGGGCCGCGTCTTCGACGCCCACCTTTGCGTTACCGAGTACGTGCTCACTGCGGGCGACCCCTACGACCGGGTGGCGGGGTTCGCGAAGCGCCTGCGCGCACAGGCCCACCAGGCGGGCGCCCGCCGCGGCGAGGCGTTCGCCGCCACGGTGCTTGGCGAGACCGAGCTCTTTACCGACAACCTCGAGGCCGCCCGCGCGCACCTCGTCGACGCCGCGCGGCTCAGCCGCGAGGTGGGCGCGGTGGGAGGCGAGTCGCTCGCACGCATGCGTCTGGGCGAGGCACTGCTCCACCTGGGCGACCGGGCGGGGGCGCGGGCTCAGCTCGAGGAGGCGCTCGAGCTCGCGCACATCTCCCCACTCGCCCAGCACCTGCTCTTCCTCGTGTACGGCGTCTTGCTGCAGGTGCCAGAGGAGAGCGCCGAGGCGCTTGCGCTGATCGAGCGTGCGGAGGCGCTGTTCGATCCGCGTTGGGTCTGCCAGTTCTGCCCGACGGGCTACCACGTGGCGGCGGCGACAGTATGCGCTCGCGCCGGCGAGCTCGAGCGCGCCCGTGAGTTCCTGGAGCGCGCCGAGCACGATGCCGACGGCCGGATGGGCGGCCCCTGGCCCGCGGCGGTGGCGCAGGCGCGCGCCGAGCTGCTGCTCGCCGAGGGAGACCGGCGCGCCGCGGCTGAGGCACTGCGCCGCGCCGCCGAGGGCTATGCAGCGGCGGGGCAGCTGCTCAACGAGCGGCAGGCCCGCGAGGCGCTGGAACGGCTAGGTAGAGCGGAAATCAGCGCTTAGGAAGGTTTGGGGAAGGCCTGCCGGCGACGCTGCCGGCATGCAGACGCAGACTACATACGTGACTCCCGAGGGCGTGGATCCCGAGGAGCTCGACCGCCACATCACCGAGATGTACCGCGATGTGGCGAACGAGGCGGGTCTTGTCCTCCATTTCCCCACGGGCAGGCCGCTCGCCGAGGCGCTCGGCTACCCCGCCGACCTGCTTGACCGGCTGCCGGCGGGGGCGGTGAACTCGTTCGCCGGCGTCGGCTATCACCTGGGTCTCGCGCGGCTGCTCCCCGGCGAGCGCGTGCTCGACCTGGGCAGCGGCTCCGGCATGGACGTCTTCGCGGCCGCCGCGCAGGTGGGACCGACGGGCTCCGTCACCGGCGTGGACGTGACGCCAGGCCAGCTGGCCAAGTCAGAGCGGCTCCGGCGCGAGGAGCACGTCAGCTTCCGCCGCGCGCGCATCGAGGAGCTGCCCTTCGAGAGCTCCTCGTTCGACGCCGTGATCTCGAACGGCGTTGTCAATCTCTCGGCCGACAAGCGCCGCGTGTTCGCCGAGGCCGCGCGGGTGCTCCGGCCGGGCGGACGGCTCGCGCTCGCGGACATCGTCACCGAGCGGCAGATCGCCGCCCGCACTGCCTGCCGGGCCGACCTCTGGGCGGCCTGCATCGCGGGAGCAAGCCAGACCGATCTCTACCTGGAGAAGATCGCGGCCGCCGGCCTCGCCGTGCAGCTTGTCCAGCGCAACCTGGAGTACCGCTTCACCAGTGAGCGGGCGCAGCGGACGAGCAGCAAGTACGGCGCGCACAGCGTTTCGCTGATCGCGCTCAAGTCTCTACGTGCATCCCGCCACACCTCCCACCCGGATTTGGGTGGTGGCGCCGATGTCGCACACGCGGCTCGGGAGGAGGGTTCCACACACACGACAAGGACCGAGGAGGTCTCGAAGTGAGCACAATTACAGACACGACGCGCAACGGCGTGGACACCGACAGGATGTTCGCCACGCTCGACCTGATCAAGGCCCAGCCGGAGTTGGCGAAGTTCCAGTTCCGCGCCAGCAATCGCTGGCTCGGCGGTTCCCACAACCGCTCGTCGATTAAGGCCTTCTATGCCGCTGGCGGCGAGGACACGACCCGCAGCGAGACGTTCCAGGTCGACGCGGGCGAGCCGGCGATCCTGCTCGGCAGCGACGAGGGACCCAATCCTGCCGAGTACCTGCTACACGCGCTCGCCGCCTGCCTGACGACCTCGATCGTCTACGTGGCTGCGGCGCGCAAGGTCGAGCTCACGTCGGTCGAGTCGACGCTCACCGGTGACATGGACGTGCGCGGCGCGCTCGGCGTGGACGACGAGCCGCGCAACGGGTTCGAGCGGATCGGCGTCTCGTTCCGTGTGACGGGCGACGCGCCGGAGGAGAAGCTCCGCGAGGTCGTGGAGCGGGCCCGGAAGCGCTCGGCCGTCTACGACATGGTCACCAACGGCGTGCCCGTCGCCGTCGAGGTGACGTCTGCCTGAGGCTCGCATGCAGGCTCGTGGCCGGGGGCGAGGCTCCCGGCCACGGCCGCACGCCGAGCGGTTTGGAGACACCGTCATGCCAATCGAACTCACAGCCCATACCGACGCCGGCGCCCGCCTCGTGGAGGTTGCCGAGGAGCTCTCCGCCGAGCTTGCCGCACGCGCAGCGGAGCACGACCGCGATGGCAGCTACCCCTTTGAGGCGATCGACGCGCTCAAGACGGCCGGCTATTTCGCGGCGCCCATACCCGTCGAGCTTGGTGGGCTCGACGTCTCGTCGGCGCACGACCTCGTCGTGGCGTCGAGCCGTCTGGCGCGCGGCGACGCCTCAGTCGCCATCGGCGTGAACATGCACCTGGTCGCGGTGCTCAACATGACACGCCGGCGCCAAGTCGCCGTCGCCGCCGGGGCGGAGCGCCGCGCCCGCGGCTTCGCCTCGTCGCTCAAGCAGATCGCGCGCGACGGGGTCGTGCTGGCGGCCGCCATCAGCGAGCGCGGCCAGGACCTCACGCGGCCCGGGACCCGCGCCACGCGCATCGAGTCCGGTTGGCGGATCGACGGCCGCAAGCTGTTCTGCACAATGTCCCCCGCCGCCACGGATCTCTACGTGGCGGTTGCGTACGCCGACGATGAGGGCGTCGAGCGCTACGCCTACGCGATGGTGCCGACTACGGCGCCCGGCGTCGTCGTGCACGACGACTGGGACGCTCTCGGCATGCGCGCCTCCGGCAGTAACTCGATCTCGCTGGAGGCAGTGGAGCTGCCCGAATCCGGGGTGCGCGGCGGCTTCCGAGCCGGCGACCCACTGCCGTACATCGAGCGCAACCTCGTGGCCGGCCTGTTCCACGCCGCTGCCTCACTCGGCATCGCCGAGCAGGCCGACGAGGTCGCCCGCCGCGGCATCGCCGGGCGCATCAATGGCGAGGCACGCCCCCGCATTCAGGTGGCCGACAACGCCGTCGATCTCGCGGCCGCGCGCGGCGTCCTGTCGCGTGCGGCCGCTCTGATCGACGAGCACCGTGCCGCCAACCCGGCGTCCGACGGCAGCCCGGAGGAGCTGGGCGCGCTGTTCGCCGAGGCTCAGGCCGCCAAGGCCTTCGTGAACGAGGCCGCCGCCCGCATCGTCGACCGCGCGCTCGCCCTGTCGGGCGGTTCCGGCTACATGAGCGGCAGCCCACTCGCGCGCGCGTACCGCGACGTCAAGGCCGGCTCGTTCATGCACCCGCTCGGCGCAAACCGCGCCTACGACTACCTCGGCCGAGTTGCTCTCGGCGAAGACACGTCGCTCCACTGAGATGGCCGTCGCCGCTCCAGTACCCAGTTCGCCGACGCCCGATCCGCGCTCGTTCCGGGACGCGCTTGGCAGGTTCGCCACCGGCGTCGCGTTCGTGACCGCGGCCCCGGACGGCGAGCCCTCCGGGCTGATCGTGAACTCGCTCACTTCGGTCTCGCTGGAGCCGCCCTTGGTGTTGTTCTGCCCTTCGCGGAGCTCGCTCACTTGGTCCCGAATGCGGCGCACGGGGCGCTTCGGCGTCAACGTGCTGGGGCGGCGCCAAGAGCGGTTCGCGATGGACGCGATCCCCGCCGGCGCTGACCGATTTGCCGGCGTCGACTGGGAACCCGGACGCGGCGGCGTCCCGTTGCTCACCGACGCCCTCGCCAGCCTCGACTGTGAGATCGTCGACGAACACCCCGCCGGCGATCACTGGATCGTCGTCGGGCGGGTCGACGACCTGCGACTTTCGCCCATCAAAGACCCGCTCGTATTCTTCGCCGGCGCATTCGGGCCCTGCGCTAGCGCCGAGTAGGACCGCGGGCCCGAGCCGTCCGCGTTTGGACTTGCTTCCGGCGCATTGACAGTCCACCGGGAAGGGAGTAGTACCTCCTCCGGGACAAGCGAATCAGTATGCGAGATCCGGTCCGCAGCGAAGCCGATGCGTTTCACATCGCGGTGGGGTGTGCTGTGCTCATCGGGGCGTCGCTCGCGTTCGGTTCGCTCCTCGATCCACTCGTCGGCGTGGCGCTGTTTGCCGGCGCCCTGATCGGCGGATTCCTCTGGGAGGTCGCCACCAAGGACCCGGACCGTCGGCGCCCGCTCCGGGAGGCGGCTTCCGCGGCACCCCCGCGGCCGCCAGCCGCGCCTACGCGCGTCCTGGTGGTCGCAAACCGGACACTGCCTGGCGCGGAGCTGCGCGCCGCGCTTCACACCCGTGCCGCAACCGGAAGCGAGTTCCACATCGTCGCGCCGATCCTCTGCTCACGAGTCCACTACATCGCTTCGGACGTCGACGACGAGCTCGACGAGGCACGCGGCCGTCTCTCCACCGCGCTCGACTGGGCACGCGCAGAGGGTCTTGTCGTGACCGGCAAGATCGGAGACCCAAATGCGGCGTTCGGCGCGATCGAGGATGAGCTCCGCCGGCATGGCGCTGACGAGGTGATCATCTCCACCTACCCGCCCGGCGAGTCGAACTGGCTCGAGACGGGCATCGTCGACCGACTGCGCGAGGAGCTCGGCGTCCCGGTCACGCACATCGTTCAAGCCGACCGCGCGGCGCAGCCCGCCTCGCGGTCGCGAATGTGACGCTGGTTCAGCTCGCACGGTCAACGCTGGACGCGGTAGTGCATGTGGGTGACACCGGACTCCCCCTCGAGGGTTCGGGTGCGCTCCAGCTCGATCTGCTCGGGATCGAGGTTCTCGAAGAGGCGGCGCCCTTGGCCGAAGAGCACCGGGACAAGATGGATCTCGAGCTCGTCGAGGACGCCGTCGGCGAGCGCGAGCTGCGCGGTTCCGGCGCCGTGGACCAGCACGTTCTTGTCGCCGGCTGCCCGCTTGGCCTCGGCCATCGCAGTCCTGACGTCGTTCACATAGCTCACCAGCGGCCATTGCCCGCTCTTGCCGTCGGGCTCACGGCGGCTGAGGACGAAGATCGGAACGCCGTCGTGGTGGTCGCCGCCCCAGTAGCCCGCCGGCTCGACGGTCCCCCGGCCCGCGACGACCGCCCCGGTCGCCATGAACTCGTCGACCACCCGGCGGTTGACGCCCGCCAGGCGGCCCGAGATCGCCTTGGGGTCGGTGTCGCCACCGAGCATGAGCCACTCGTGCAGGCGCTCCCCGCCGTCGCCGAGCCCGTTGCCGGGTCCCTCATTGGGCCCGGCGATGAATCCGTCGAGCGACATGGACATGTAGAGGACGGTTGCGGACACGGCATCTCCTTTCCTATCTACCGGAGCGTCGAATGAGCGGGCCCGAATTCGACACGGCCGCTCACGTGTGAGGCGCCTCACACTTGCGCAACGAGATAAATGGTTTGCTTTCCGTACCGATGAGTTCTGCACCCTCTCGCGGTCTTATCCATCGACTATGTCCAGCCAAGCGACCACACTCCCCCGCGCCGCGCTCCCAGCCGTCCGGCATGGCGAGCGCCGGCGCCTGCGTCACGGACGCTCGCCGCGCCGGGTGTCGCGGCTGGACACGGTCGTGGTCGGGGGCGGCCCTGCCGGCCTGAGTGCCGCCCTCGCCCTCGGAAGGGCGCGTCGCCGGGTGCTGGTGCTCGACACGGGCCGGCCCGCGAACGTGAAGTCGAGCGCCATCGGCGGGCTGCTCGGCCATGGCGGCCTCGCGCCCACCGACCTGCGCGCGGCCGGGCGCGAGCAGCTGGCGGCCCTCCCGACCGTCGAGATCCGGGACGCCGCCGTGGTCGACGCGGGCGTGCGGGCCGGGGACCTCGAGGTGAGGCTCTCCGACGGCGGCGAGCTGCGCACGGGCGCCCTCGTGCTCGCGCACGGCCTGAGCTACGAGCCGCCCGCGCTGCCCGGGATCGAGCCGCTCTGGGGCCGGTCGGTCTTCCACTGCCCGTTCTGCGACGGCTGGGAGGTTCGCGACCTCGCGCTGGCCGTGCACGGCAACGGCCCCGACGTGGTGCGCTCGGCGCTCGTCGTGTCCGGATGGAGCAGCGACGTGCTGCTGGTCACCGACGGGCCGGCGAGCCTCGGTGACGGAGGGCGGGAGCTGCTCTCCGCCGCACGCGTGCGTGTCCGTGAGGAGCCGATTCGCCGGCTGGCCGGTGGCGCCGGGCACCTGGATCGGATCGAGTTCGCGTCCGGGCCCGCCGAGGAGCGCGACGCGCTCTTCGTGCGCACGCGCCGCGACCAGCCGAACGGGCTGGCGGCGGGGCTCGGGTGCGAGCTGACCCCCGGCGGCACGATCGCCACGGACGAGGACGGCCGGACCGCGGTGCCGGGTGTCTACGCCGCCGGCGACGCTGCCACGGAGCGCCTTCGCTCGGTGGCGGCAGCCATCGGAACGGGCTCGCGCGCCGCGCTGGCCGTGGCGCTCGACCACCTGCCCGTCGCGGCGGCGGCCTAGCCGGGCAGGCCGCGCCGCCGGGGCTCAGGCCTGCAACGCGCTCAGCACCGCCACGCCGGCGGCGATCACGGCCACGCCCACGACCTGGATCCGTGCCAGGCGCTCATTGAAGAGCCAGGCCGCCGCCAGCGCCGCGATCGCGCCGAACTGCGAGGCGAGCACCGCGGCGATCGCGATGCCGTCGCGCGCGCCGACGGCATAGCTCGCGAACCCGGCCACCTCGCAGCAGGCGGAGGCCAGCACGAGCGGCGCCGCCCGGCGCGGGAGGCGGAGCTTCAGCGACACGACCAGCGGGAGCGCCACGAAGGCCGTCCCGATCAGTCGCGCGGGGATGAGCGCCCAGGCGAGCGGCAGGTCGTCGCTCACGCGCCCGGTGGTGTAGAGGCTCACGCCGAAGCAGACGGCGGCGCCAAGTGCCAGCAGCACGGCGCGCGCCTCGGGATGACGCTCCCCGGCGCGTGCCGGCGCGTCCTCGCGCGACGAGCCCGCGAGCCAGATCCCGAGCGCTATCGCCCCGAGCACGAAGCCCGCGCCGGGCTTGAGCGCCTCTCCGGCGGCCACCGCCACGAGCGCGGCGAGCGCCCCCTCGGTCGAGATGATCGGCGCCACCACGCCCGCCCGGCCGTGCCGTAAGGCCAGATAGGACAGGAGCAGGCCGGCCACGTTGCCGATACCCGCCGCCCAGAGCAGGCCCACGTCGGAGCCGCTGAGCGACTCCGGCAGCTCCACGAGCGCCAGCGGGAGCGTGAGCGCGAGCCCGATCACCATCACCCAGGCGAGCAGGTGAGTGGCCGGCATCAGGTGGGTGGCGCGAGAGTTCAGCAGCGTCGCGCCCGCGAAGCAGAGCGCGGCGCCGAGGCCGCCCAGCAGGGCGATCATCGGAGCGGCGGCGGGCTCACCGGGCGCGCACGGTCATCGGCAGGCCGGCGCGCGGCGACAGCGTGGGCATCTGACGGATCGACAGCGGCCGCCAGGGCTCGGCGAGCTCGAGTGTGAAGCGGCTCAGGATCGCCTCCGCGATCGCCCTGACCTCGAGCAGGCCGAAGCGCATGCCGATGCACGTCCGCGAGCCGCCGCCGAACGGCACGTAGGCTCCCTTCGGCAGTTCGGCGCGAGCCTCCGGCGAGAAGCGCGAGGGTCGGAACTTCCAGGGCTCGGGGAACACGTGCGCCAGGTGGTGGCTGGCCCACGAGCAGTAGTTCACGAGCACGCCGCCTGGAACGCGCACGCCGCACAGCTCGAAAGCGTCGATCGATCGGCGCGGGCCGATCCAGGCCGGCGGGTACATGCGCAGGGTCTCGTCGATGGCCGGCTCGAGGTCCAGCGACTCGAGCTGCTCGGGGTTGCGCGCGAGCTCGTAGAAGAGGAACGCAACGGTCGAGGTGGTGGTGTCGTGGCCGGCGAACAGCAGCGTCATTACCTGGTCGCGCAGCTCCTCGTCCGAGAGCGTGCTGCCGTCCTCGTCGGTCGCGTCGAGCAACAGGCTCAGGATGTCGGTACCGCGACGTCCTGAGCGGCGGCGCTCGGCGATCTCGTCATAGATCACGCGGTCGAGCCGGCCGCGCGAGCGGATCATCTGCCGCCACGGGCTCCCCGGCCCGCGCAGCATCTGCACCACGTAGTCGCGCCCCCAGTAGCCGAGCACCGCCTCGAACTCCTCCGCCATCGACGCGTCCCGGGTGTCCTCGTCGGGGTCGAAGCCGAACAGCGCGCGCAGCGCGATCCGCAGCGCCAGCCGGCGCGTCCAGCTGTAGAGCTCGACGCGCGAGCCGGGCGTCCAGCCTTCGAGCGCGGCCTCGGCCTCCTCGGTCATCGTCGCGGTGGCGGCGGCGATCTGCTCGCGGTGGAAGGCGGGCAGCATGATCCGCCGCGCGCGCCGGTGATAGCCGCCGTCGGTGGTCAGCAGGCCGTCGCCCAGCAGCGGGATCAGGTCACCCAGGCCGCCGTCGCGCCAGCGGAAGTTGGAGGCGTGGGACACCGTGATGTAGTGATTGGCCTCCGGCCCGAGCGCGAACACCACCGGCGCGTACACGAGCCGGATCGAGAAGACGGGTCCGTACTCGTCGTGCAGGCGCAGAAGCAGGGGCAGCGGCTCGCGCTCGAACTCGCGTGTCCGCTTCAGGCTGAACGAGATCTCGCCCGGCGGCCACTGCCCGCGGGCCGCCCGCTGCCAGCGCAGATCGGAGCGCAGCCGCGCGAGCACGCCGCCTGGCACCGGAGGAGGAGGGGCCACTCCCATCGCGCGCGAATCCTAGTCTTGGCGTGTGGACCTCACGAGCATCTGCGCGGCGTTCGGGCTGAGCGCGGCGGCCGGGCTCAACGCCTGGCTGCCCCTGTTCGCGGGCGCCCTGCTCACCCGGCTCGACGCGGTCGACCTGGCGCAGCCGTTCGACGATCTCACGGGCACCGGCACGCTGGTGCTGCTGGCGCTGCTCACGGTGGCCGACTTCGTGGGCGACAAGATCCCGGCGGTCGACCACGTGCTGCACACGATCGGCACCGTGGTTGCCCCGGTGAGCGGCGCGGTGCTGTTCACCGGGCAGACCGGCGTGGAGGACGACCTGCCGACGCTCGTGGCGGCCCTGCTGGGCGCGGGCACGGCAGAGTCGATCCACGCCGGCCGCGCGGCGATCCGGCCGCTCTCGACGGTCGGCACCGGCGGCATCGGCAACCCGGTGCTGTCGCTGCTCGAGGACGCCGGCTCGGCGCTGCTCACCATCGCCGCGTTCGTGGTGCCCGTGCTCGCGCTGCTGCTCGTCGTTGCGCTCGCAGTGGCCATCGTCCTCGCCTGGCGCCGGGCGGGCCGGCGACGGTTGGCGCGCATGGGTTCGTCTCCTTCGGGGTAGCTTCGCCGCCAATGGACTCGGACTCACGGATGCCGGTGGCCCGCTGGGCCTGGCCCGCCGGCGTGGCCGCCGCCGGCCTCGCCTGGTACGCGGCCGACAGCCTGCGCCACCGGCGCGAGGGCGGCCAGGGTTACGAGCTGCGCGGCGACGTCGACGTGGGCAGCGAGCGCTTCCTTCGTGCCACGGAGGTGCTCACCGGCGCGCCGGTGTCGTACGGCAACGACGTCGAGCTGCTGGTCAACGGCGACCAGATCTTCCCGGCCTACCTCGACTCGATCCGCGAGGCCAAGGAGACCGTGAACCTGCTCACCTACGCCTACTGGCGCGGCGAGATCGCCGACCAGGTGGCCCAGGCGCTGCGCGAGCGGGCGCGGGTGGGCGTCGAGTGCAACGTGATCATCGACGCGGTGGGGGCGGCCAAGATGGACCGGAGCCTCGTGAGCGAGATGCGCGAGGACGGCGTCACGGTGTGCTACTTCCGCCCGCCCAAGCCCTACGCGGTGCGGCGCCTCCAGTACCGCACGCACCGGAAGCTCCTGATCGTGGACGGTCGCGTGGGCTTCACCGGCGGAGTGGGGATCGCGGAGGAGTGGACCGGCAACGCCCAGGACCCCGATCACTGGCGCGACACGCACGTGCGAGTGCGCGGCCCCGTGGTGCGCGGACTGCAGGGCGCGTTCGCGGAGAGCTGGCTCGAGTGCACCGGCCACGTGCTCGCCGGGGAGCGCTACCTGCCCGACCTCGGCGAGGTGGACGGCGGGGGCGCCATGCAGGTGATGCGCTCGAGCGCCACCGTGGGGGACTCGAACGCCGAGGCCCTGTACTTCCTGGCGCTGGCCGCCGCGAAGGAGCACGTGGAGCTCACGGCCGCCTACTTCGTGCCGCGACCGCCCTTCACCCAGGCGCTGGTGGAGGCGTCCGAGCGCGGCGCGCGCGTGCGGATCCTCGTGCCCGGCTCGCATATCGACAAGGACTTCGTGCGCACGGCGGGCCGGGCGAGCTACGACGCCCTCATCGAGGCCGGCGTCGAGCTCTACGAGTACTGCCCGACGATGCTCCACGCCAAGTCGCTCGTGATCGACGGCATCTGGTCCTCGGTCGGCTCGGTGAACTTCGACAACCGCTCCTTCCAGTTGCACGACGAGGTGACCCTGTGCGTGCAGAGCGAGCGCTTCGCCACCGAGCTGCGCGAGCAGTTTGAGCGCGACCTCGAGGTCTCGGAGCGGATCGAGCCCGGCGCCTGGAAGGACCGCCCGCGCCACCAGCGGGCGCGCGAGGCCGTCACGAAGTACGCGCGCCGCGAGCTCTAGCGCGGCGGCGGCTCCCCGGCGAAGTGAACGTCCCTGATCACCCCCTATAGCGACCAGTCCGGGACGTTCACTTGGCTGATTACGCGCCCAGCACGACGCTCGCCACCTGGGCCGGGTCGTCCCAGGTCGGGATGTGACCGCAGCCGCGCAGCAGCACGGCGCGCGCGCCCTCGGGGCGCTGCCGCGGAGGCGCCACGAGCCGGTCGAGCTCTCCCCAGGCCAGCGTGACCGGCGCCTCGATCTCGCGCATCCCCGAGAACACCGCCGAGCGCATCGCCGCGTTCGCGCCCTCGAAGCCGGGCGCCGTGACGTACGAGCGCACGAGCCGGGCGGCCGCGCGCGGCGGCACCCGCTCCGGGTGCCCGATCGAGCTCGACAGCAGCGCCCGCCGGCCGCGCACGCTCCGCACGAGCGCCGGCACCAGCGGTAGCAGCGCGCGGCCGAGCCGGCGTATGTCCGGCCCGCCCCGCGTGCCGAGCGGCCGGCCCCAAAAGCCCGCTGGGCACAGCCCGGTGACCGTCAGCGCGCGCCCGAGCCTGCCGAGCTCGAGCGCGACCCAGCCGCCGAGCGAGTTGCCCGCCACGTGCACGCGGTCGAGCCCGAGCGAGTCGAGCAGGCGACCGACGGCCGCGGCCAGCGCCTGCGGCGTGGGCTCGGCTCCGCCGGCCAGCGGCGGCGAGGAGCCGAAGCCGGGCAGGTCGACGGCGATGACGTCGCGCTCGGCCGCGAGGCGCTCCATCACCGGCTCCCAGACCACGAGCTCGGCGCCGAGCGGATGGATCAGGATGAGCGGTTCGCCCCGTCCCGCGCGTACATGGTGCAGGAGACTCTCAGCCACGATGAACCTCGAGGGACAGACCGCGCTCGTGACCGGCTCGAACCGCGGCATCGGCCGCGCCGTGACGGAGGAGCTGGCCAAACGGCCGCTCGGCCTGCTGCTCTGCGGCACCCGCGACCCGGAGCGCTTCCCGCCGCTCGACGCGCCTGCCGGCGGCGCGCGCGAGATGCGTCCCGTGCGCGTGGACCTCTCCAGCCGCGAGTCGATCGAGGCGTCCGCCGGCGAGCTGCCGCCGGTCGACCTGCTCGTGAACAACGCCGGCCTCATGACCGGCGGACTGCTCGAGGAGCAGGACACCGAGGCGATCTACGCGATGTTCCAGGTCAATCTCGTGGGTCTCGTGCACCTCACGAAGCTCGTACTGCCCGGCATGGTCGAGCGCGGCCACGGCAAGGTCGTGAACAACGCCAGCATCAGCGGCTACGCCTGGTTCCCCGCGGCTACCACCTACGCCGCGAGCAAGACCGGCGTGGTGGCCTTCAGCGAGGCGCTGCGCCGCGAGCTGAGGGGCACGGGCGTGAGCGTCCTGCACCTCGTGACCCCCGGCGTGGCCACGGACATGCTGGACGCGACCCGCGAGGTGTACGGCCGCCACATGGAGGCGGAGGCCTGGGACGACCAGCGCCCCGAGGAGTGGGCGGCCAAGGTCGCGAAGGCGATCGAGGACGACGATCACGTGCTCGGCCCGGGGGGCCGGCTCGCGCTCGCCAAGCTCGCCTCGCGCGGCCCGGCCGCGCTGGTGGACGCGATCGCGGGGCGGATGTTCACGCGCGAGCCGCGGTAGGCCGGCCCGGCGAGCAGCAGCTGCACATCCTCGATGCGGCGCTCGCGGAAGCCGCCTTCCGACCATGCGAAGTAGAAGTCCCAGAGCCGCCGGAAAACCTCGTCGTAGCCGAGCCGGGCGGCCTCCTCGGTCGCCGCCCGCCAGGCGAGCCGCCAGCGCCGGAGCGTCTCGGGGTAGGAGCCGGTGATGTCCTTCACCTCGAGCAGGCGCAGCCTCGTGGCCCGCGCGCATGAGCGTCTGATCACCTCGAGCGAGGGCAGGCACCCGCCAGGGAAGATCAGCTCGTTCGCGAACGAGCGGCCGGCCTTCTCGACCTCGTAGGCGCGGTCGTCGATCGTGATCGCCTGCAGCAGAATCAGGCCGTCGGGGGCGAGCAGGTTCGAGCAGGCGCGGAGGTAGGCGTCGTAGTACTGCCAGCCCACCGCCTCGATCATCTCGATCGACGCGAGCTTCGAGTAGCGCCCGCGCAGCTCGCGGTAGTCGAGCCCGAGCACCTCGACCCGGTCGCCGAGACCCTTAGCCCGCGCGCGCTCCCGCACCGCGGCCCCCTGTTCGCGCGACAGCGTGGTGGTGGTCACTCGGCAGCCGTAGCGCCCGGCCGCGTGCAGCGCGAGGGAGCCCCAGCCGCTGCCGATCTCGAGCAGGTGGTCGTCCGGCCCGAGCCGCAGCGCGCGGCAGACCCGGTCGAGCTTGGCCTCCTGCGCCTCGCGCAGCGTCATGCCGGGCCGCTCGAAGAGCGCGCAGGAGTAGGTCATGGTCTCGTCGAGGAAGAGCCCGAACAGGGTGTTGCCGAGGTCGTAGTGCGCGGCGATGTGGTTGCGGGCCGCGCCCCGGGTGTTGCGCGGCACGCGGGTGAGCGCGGCGCGCAGCGGGGCGAAGGGCGCGCGCAGGCGGTCGATCCTCGGCATCTCGCGGGCGCCGATCCGGACCAGCGTCACGAGGTCGTCGCAGTCCCAGCGCCCCTCGGCGTACGCCTGTCCGATTCCCAGGCTGCCGCCGAGCACGGACCTCCAGAAGCGCGGGTCGCGCACCTGGATGCGGGCCCGCAGCTCGGCGCCGGGCGGGCCGAACGCGCGTATGCGTCCGCCCTCCTCGATTTCGATCCGCCCCTCGGTCAGCCGGCCGAGGGCGGTGCTCACCAGCTTGCGGGCGATCATCGGGCCGGATGGGGATGGTACGGGGCGCCCTTGAGCTTGAGCCGCACCGCCTGCCAGTAGATGCCCGCCACCACCCGCGCGGTCATGAACGGGTAGCGCAGGAGCGGCCAGGGCGAGAGCTCTCGGCGGGTGAGCGCCAGGGTCGCGTCGAAGTCCACCCGTCCGTCGCGCACGCTCTGCATGTGCACCCGCAGCTGTTCGCTCGGCGTGGTCAGGCGCACGTGGTACTCGGCGTTCATCGCGAGGAAGGGCGACACGTGCAGCTCCTTCGAGACCGTCGACTCGCGCGGCTCGAGCTCGTACGCGTGGCTCTCGCCCCAGGGCGTGTTGGTCACCTCGGCCACCACCCGCTCGACTCGCTCGCCGTCGCGATCGAAGCAGTAGAAGAGGCTGATCGGGTTGAACAGGTGGCCGAAGGTGCGCACGTGGGTGAGCAGGCGCACCGGGCCGTCGTGCTCGATGTCGAGGTAGTCACGGCGGCGAAAGCGGGCGGGCGCCGGCCGGCGGGCGGACCACAGCGGCACCCTGTCGAGCAGCTCGGGAAGCTCGTCGAGATCGAGGTAGGCCATGAACAGCCGGTAGCGGAACTCGTGCTCGACCGGCTCCATGCGCCGGTGCCTGACCCAGCCCTCGTAGATGGCGCTGGCGCTCACGGCAGCCGCCTCCCGAAGCGCTCGCACACGCGCAGCGCCGACACCACGCCGTCCTCGTGAAAGCCGTAGCCCCAGTAGGCACCGCAATAGTGCGTGTGGCGGACCCCGCTCACCTCGCCGAAGCGGCGCTGCGCGGCCATCCCGGCGGGCGTGTAGACGGGGTGGTGGTAACGCATCACGCGCAGCACGCTCTCCGGGGCGATCGCCTCCGAGCGGTTGAGCGTGACGCAGAACTCGCGGTCGGCGCGCAGCGTCTGCAGGCGGTTCATGTGGTAGGTGACCGTGGTGCGGGCCGCGGGTCGCTCGAGCAGGTGGAAGTTCCAGCTCGCCCACGCCCGCCGGCGCTTCGGCAGGAGCGAGCTGTCGGTGTGCAGCACGGCCTCGTTGGCCTGGTAGGGGATTGCGCCCAGCACCTCGGCCTCGGAGCGGCTCGGGTCGGCGAGCATCCGCAACGCCTGGTCGGAGTGCACGGCCAGGATCAGCTCGTCGTAGGGCTCGGGCTCGCCGCCGGCGGGAGTGAGCTCGACGCCGTGCTCGGTGCGCTCGATCCGGCGCACGGGTGCGCCCAGTCGCAGCCGCTCGCCCAGCGGGCGCACAAGGGCCTCCACGTAGCGCGCCGAGCCGCCCTTGATCGCGAGCCAGTTGGGTCGCCCCGCGAAGCCGAACATCCCGTGGTTGGCGAAGAACTCGGCCAGCATGCTCGCCGGGAACTCCCACATGCGGCGCGGGTCGGCCGACCAGACGGCCGACGCCTGGGGCACGATCAGCCGCTCGATGAATGCCTGCGAGTACCTGCCGCGGTGGAGGAACTCGCCCAGCGATGGGCCCGATCCGTTCAGCCCTACGAGCGCGGGCGCCTCGCGGTTGAAGCGCAGCAGGTCGAGCACCATCCGGTGAAAAGAAGGCCGAGCGAGGTTGGCGCGCCGCGCGAACAGGCCGTTCGGAGAGGCGCCGTTGTACTCGAAGTTGCGCCCGTCGCTCACAGAGAAGCTCATTTCCGAGGGCTGGGTCTCTACACCCACCCCCGCGAGCACGCGCTGGAAGCGGGGGTAGGTGCGGTCGTTCAGGACGATGAAGCCGGTGTCCACGTGATGGGTCTCATGGGCGGTGTCGACCCGCACCGTGTTGGTGTGGCCGCCCGCGTAGTCGTTCGCCTCGAACACGGTCACGTCGTGGCTCTCGTGGAGCAGGTGGGCGCACACGAGCCCGGACACGCCCGCGCCGACGATCGCGATGCGGGAGCTCACGAGTCGGCCCAGGCAGCCAGCGCCGCGCCGGCCAGGGCGGAGCCGCCCGCGAGGGCCAGCGTGCCCCAGCGGGCGCGACTCGGGATCGAGTCGCCGGCGGCAAGGGTCGCCCCGAGGTCGGCGAGGTCGCCCGCCGCCGTGCCGATCAGCCAGGGGCGGAGGCCCTCGCCGCGGCTCGCCGCCCGCGCGGCGCCCGCGGCGAGCGCGATGTCGCGCGCGCCCAGGCCGCGGAGCGCGATGTGCACAGGGCGCTCCCCAGCCACCGGGCCGAGCCAGCTCTCGCCGACACGACTCGGGGCTGCGAGGAGCGCGATTCCGAACGCCGTACGTCCGGCCGCGAACGCGACGGTGAGCTTGGGCAAAGACGCCATCTCTGGTTGATACGTACGGTGCAGACTGCTCGATCAGTTGGGTAGAGTCGCCGCGACCGCGTTCGAGGAGGCACCGTTGGATTCAGGCCGGTTGAAGTCGATCCCGCTGTTCGAGGACATCGAGGACAGCGAGCTCGCGCAGATCGCCACGTTCGCCCAGGAGGTGTCGGTCGAGGCTGGCCGCAATCTGGTGCGTGAGGGTGACTTCTCCTACGAGTTCATGGTGATCGAAGAGGGTGAGGCGGAGGTCACTCGCGAGGGCCAACACGTGGCGGACCTCGGCCCTGGCGACTTCTTCGGCGAGATGGGCCTGCTCGAGCGGACCCTCCGCAACGCCACCGTGACGGCGAAGACGCCGATGCTGGTTGTCACGCTCACGGGCTGGGACCTGAAGCGCATGGAGCGCAGCGTGCCGCAGGCGGTCGAGCGCGTGCGCCAGACGCTCGAGTCGCGCCGCCCCAGCTGAGATTGAGATGGCCGCCCGAATCGTCCTCTTCGGCGCCACCGGGTACACCGGCAGGCTCACGGCCGAGGCGATGGTCGAGCGCGGGCTGCGTCCCGTCCTGGCCGCGCGCACGCGCGAGAAGTGCGAGCGGCTGGCGGAGGAGCTCGGCGCCGAGCTCGAGACCGCGCGGGCCGACGTGGCCGACCCGCCCTCGGTCACCGAGCTGGTTGAGCGCGGCGACGTGCTCGTGACCACCGTCGGCCCATTCGTGCGCTTCGGAGCGCCCGCCGCGGCCGCCGCCTCCACCGTCGGCGCCCACTACCTCGACTCGACCGGCGAGCCGCCGTTCGTCCGCGAGGTGTTCGAGCGCTACGGGCCGGTGGCCGAGGGCGGCGGCTGCGGGATGGTCACCGCCTTCGGCTACGACTGGGTGCCCGGCAACCTGGCGGGGGCGCTCGCGCTCGAGCGCGCCGGCGACGCCGCGGTGCGCGTGGACAGCGGCTACTTCATCACCGGCGGCGGCTCGATGAGCGGCGGCACCAAGGCCTCGCTCGTGGGCGCGATCGCAAGCGACAGCTTCGCGTTCCGGGACGGGCGCGTGCGCACGGAGCGCGGAGCCGCCCGGATGCGCACCTTCCCGGTGGGCTCGAAGGAGCTCGGCGCCCTGTCCGTCGGGAGCTCCGAGCACTTCACGCTGCCGAGGATCGCGCCCCAGCTGCGCGAGGTCAACGCCTACCTCGGCTGGTTCGGTCCCGCCTCGCGGGCGATGCAGGTGGTCTCCGCCGGTACGAGCGTGGCGATGAAGCTGCCCGGCGTGGAGGCGCTCTGGAGCGCCGCCGGAGAACGGCTCGTCAAGGGCTCGACGGGCGGACCCGACGCGAACGCCCGGGCGAAGGGCGGCTCGCACATCGTGGCGATCGCCTACGACGACGGCGGGCGTGAGCTGAGCGAGGTGCACGTGACCGGCATCGACGGCTACACGTTCACGGGACGCATCCTGGCGTGGGGCGCGGAGCGCGCGGCCGCCGGCGAGCTGCGCGGCACCGGTGCGCTCGGCCCGGTCGACGGCTTCGGGCTCGAGGCGCTGGTGGAGGGCTGCGCTGCGGCGGGCATCGGGGAGCAGGACGGTGGCAGCCAGACAGTGAGCTCGTCGCCGGACACGGAGCTCGCCGACTCGCCCGCCGGCTGACAGTCAGGCGCGGGCGATGTACGTCTCCTCGGACCCGGCCGCGCGCCGGCGACTGACGGCTCTCGCCGCCGCCGGCGCGGTGGCGCTCCTGATCGGTCTGGTGGTCGGGGCGGGCGCGGGCAACGGCGACGGCGACGGGGGCGCCACGAACGGCGACGGCGGAGCCGGGGCGGACCTGGCCGCCGCCCCGTCGAAGGAGCGCCGCGAGCAGGCGCTGCGCGCGGTCGACCGGCTCAGCCTGCGACAGCAGGTTGGCCAGCTCACGATCTCGAGCTTCGACGGCGGCTCGCGCCCCGACTACATCAGGCGCCGGCTGCGGGCCCGCGAGACCGCTGGGGTGATCCTGTTCGGCCGCAACGGCAGTGGCGCCGCCCACTGGCGCAGGCTCACCCGCTCGCTTCAGGGGCCGGCGCGCGGCAGGGCGCTGGTGATGGTCGACCAGGAGGGAGGCGACATCCGGACGGTCGACCACGTGGGCCCGCCGGCGAGCCAGCCGCTCCAGGGCGGGCCCGCGAACGTCAGACGCGCGGCGCGCAGCGCCGGGCGCGGCCTGCGCGCGGCGGGGGTGAACGTGAACCTCGCGCCGGTGGCCGACGTGCCAGGACCTGGCTCCGTGATGGCCTCGCGCGCCTTTGCGGGCGACCCGGCCGGGATCGGCCGGCGCGTGCAGGCGTCCGTGCGCGGGCTTCGCGACGCGCGCGTGGCCGCCACCGCCAAGCACTTCCCGGGCCTCGGCGACTCGTCGGTGAACACCGACGACGCCCCGGCCACGATCACCGGTGGGGTACGCGAGGACCTCGTGCCCTTCCGCGCCGCGGTCGAGGCGCGGGTCCCCCTCGTGATGCTCTCGCACGCGCTCCATCCGTCCCTCGACGGCCAGGCGATCGCCTCGCAGTCGCGCGCCATCGTCACAGGGCTCCTGCGCCGGCAGCTCGGCTTCGAGGGCGTGGTCGTGACCGACAGCATGGAGGCGCAGGCGGTGATCGGCCGCTCGGACGTGGCCACGGCCGCGGAGCGATCGGTCAGCGCGGGCGCGGACCTCGTGCTCATGACCGGCTCGGCGAGCTGGAACCTGGTGTTCCCGCGCCTGCTGGCCCGGGCGCGCAGCTCGCCGGCCTTCCGCGCACGCGTGCGCGAGAGCGCGGCGCGCGTACTCGCGCTGAAGAGCTCGCTACTCGGCTGAGGCGCGCTCGAGCGCGCTCTCCATGAGCTCCCGGTGCACGCTGCGCTTGCCGCCGCGCCGGCGCTCCCAGGTCGAGTCCGGTCGCAGCTCCCAGGCGAAGGTGTCGTCGGCCAGGCAGCGCTCGAGCGTCTCTTCGAGATCGCGGCGAAGCGGCTCGGAGCGGACCGGCACGAGCAGCTCCACGCGCGTGTCGAGATTGCGCGGCATCAGGTCGGCGGAGCCCATCCAGTAGCGGCGCTTGTCGCCGCGGTGGAAGCCGTAGAAGCGCGAGTGCTCCAGGAAGCGCCCAACCACGGACACCACGCGGATGTTCTCGGAGATGCCAGGGACCCCCGGACGCAGGCAGCAGATGCCGCGTACGTTCAGGTCCACCTGCACGCCCGCCTGCGAGGCCTCGTACAGGGCGCGGATGCAGCGCGCGTCCACGAGCGAGTTCATCTTCAGCACGATCCGCGCCTCGCGGCCTTCCCGGTGAGCCTCGATCGTCTTCTGGACCTGGTCGACGAACCATTTGCGCATGTGGTCCGGCGCCACGATCGCTCGCCGGTACTCGGGCGAGCGGGCTGCGCCGGTGAGCGCGTTGAAGAGCTCCGCCACGTCGGCGGCGATCTCGCGGTCGCAGGTGAAGAGCCCGTAGTCCTCGTACAGGCGCGCGGTCTTGGCGTGGTAGTTGCCGGTGCCGATGTGCACGTAGTGGCGCGCGCCGGCGCCCTCGCGGCGCACCACCAGCAGCGCCTTCGCGTGCGTCTTGAGGCCGGGCAGGCCGTGCACCACGTGGGCGCCCGCCTCCTCGAGCGCGCGCGCCCAGCCGATGTTGCGGCGCTCGTCGAAACGCGCCTTCAGCTCCACCAGGCAGACGGCCTGCTTGCCGCGCTCGGCGGCCTCGATCAGGGCGGGCACGAGCGCCGAGTCGTCGGAGGTGCGGTACACGGTGATCTTGATCGCCAGGACGTCGGGGTCGCGCACCGCCTGCTGCACGAAGCGCTCCACGCTGCCGCCGAACGAGTCGTAGGGGTGGTGGACGAGCAGGTCGCCGGCGCGCATCGCGCCGAATATGTCCGCGCGCCCGTCGTCGGGATCGACCAGCAGCGGGTGGACCGTCGGAGTCCAGGAGTCGTCGCGCAGGTCGCGGTGGCCGTCCACGCCGTAGATCTGCCAGAGATCCTCGAAGTCGAGCAGGCCGTCGACGTCGATCACCTGCGTCTCGTCGATCGCGAGCTGCTCGATCAGGTAGCGGCGCATGTCGGGATCCATCGACGAGGACACCTCGAGGCGCACAACCTCGCCGAAGCGCCGCCGCCGCAGCTCGTCCTCGACGGCGCGCAGCAGGTCGTCGGCCTCGTCGGAGACCGTGAAGTCGGCGTCCCGCGTGACCCTGAACTCGTCGTGGCGCAGGATCTCCATGCCGGGGAAGAGCACGTCGAGGTGGCGGGCGATCACCGCCTCGAGCGGCACGAAGGTGTCCTCGCCGATCTCGAGGAAGCGCGGGAGCACCTCCTTCGGCACCTTCACGCGCGCGAAGGTCTCCTGGCCGGACACCGGGTCGCGCAGCCAGACCGCGATCGAGAGCGAGAGGTTCGAGATGTAGGGGAACGGCCGCCCGGGGCCAACGGCCAGCGGCGTGAGCACCGGGAAGATCTGCTCCGCGAACCTCCGGTCCACGGCCTCGAGCTCCGGGCCCGAGCATTGCGAGCAGTCGACCACGCGCACCCCGTGGCGCTCGAGCTCGGGCCGCAGCTCGCGCGCCCAGACCCGCGAGTGGCGCTCACCCAGCTCGCGCGTGCGCTCGCCGATGCGCTCGATCGTGGCCGGCGGCGACAGGCCGTCCGGTCCGCGCGCGTCGATGCCCGCCTCAACCTGGTCGTACAGGCCGGCGACCCGGACCATGAAGAACTCGTCGAGGTTCGACGCGTAGATCGCGAGGAACTTCAGCCGCTCGAGCAGCGGCGTGCGCTCATCCTCGGCCAGCTCCAGCACCCGCTCGTTGAACTGCACCCAGGACAGCTCGCGGTTGTAGAAGAGCTCCGGCGAGTCGATCGCCGGCGCCTGCGCTATCGCGGTCGCAGCTTCCATCGTCACCCACTATGGTCGCGCATCGTGATCTGGTTGCTCCGCCACGGTGACGCTGCCGAGGGCTCGCCCGACTCCGAGCGGCCCCTGACGCACAAGGGGCGCGAGCAGGCGCGGGTCGCCGGGGAGGCGCTCGCGGCGCTCGGAGTCGAGCTCCAGATGTGCCTCACGAGCCCCAAGCTGCGCGCGGCGGACACGGCGGCAATCGCCTGCGAGGCGCTCGGCGTGGAGCCGCGCGCCGACGAGCGGCTGGCCGGCGGGCGCTTCCAGCCCGACGAGCTCGCAGCGGGGCATGCAGGCCACGTGCTCCTCGTCGGCCACGAGCCGGACTTCTCGGACGCCCTCCGCTCGTTCACCGGGGCGCGCGCCGACATGAAGAAGGGCGGCCTGGCCGCCATGAAGGACGGGGTGCTCGTGTTGCTGCTGCGCCCGCGCGAGCTGCGGGCGATCGCGTCGGCCGGGCAGGGCTAGGCGCACTAGGCAAGCGCCCGCCCCTCCACCAGCTCGAGAAGGATGCCCTCGCGTAAGCCGCCGCGCGCGATTCGCAGCGGCAGCCCCAGCAGGTCGGAGATCGCCTCGAGGATGAGGATTCCGGCGGGCAGCAGGCGCACGCGTTCCTCGTCGAGCTCGAAGCGCTCCGCCACCTCCGCGATAGGCGTGGAGGAGAGCACGCGGATGCCGCGCTCGAGCGTCTCGTGCGCCAGCTCGGCGCCCACCAGCCGCCGCAGCGAGGTGGCGGTGCCGCCCACAGCCACCGCGCTCTGCGCGGGCGCCGGCTCGAGCCCCTCGAAGGTGCCCGCCACGTGCCGGCGCAGGTTCTCGAGCTCGTCGATCGCGGGTGGGTCGGAGCGCAGGTAGCTGTCGGCCAGGAAGCCCGAGCCGATCCTGAACGACTCTGACCAGGTCATGCCCCCGGCGGCGTCCCCGATCGCGATCTCGCTCGACCCGCCGCCCACGTCGATCACCGCGATCGTGCCCTCGGCCGGCTGGACGAGCGTGCGCGTTGCGCCCACGAACGAGAGCCGGGCTTCCTCCTCGCCCGTGAGCACGCCCAGGGGCGTTCCGGCCGCCTCCGCCACGGCGCCGGCCAGCTCGTCGCGGTTTGGCGCGTTGCGGATCGCGGCGGTGGCCACGGCCACGAGCTCGCCGGCGCCGACCTCGCGCGCCACGGCCGCTTGCGTCCGGACCACCTCGGCGGTCTCGGCGATCTTCTCGGCCGGTATCGAGCCGCCCTCGCCGAGGCTCTTGCCGATGCGGGTGAAGGCGCGCTGGGCCACCAGCTCGCGCAGCTTGCCGTCGCCCGCGTCCGCCACGAGCAGTCGCGTGGTGTTGCTTCCGATGTCGATGCAGGCGCAGATCAAGCGATAGGCGGTGGAGCCAGCTCCGGGTGCGAGGCGTCCTCGAACTCCCGGAACAGGCCCGTTACGACGAACGCGGTCTGTTCGCCGATGTCCACCGCATTGTCGCCGATCCGCTCGACGCAGCGAGCCACCAGCATCATGTGCATCGCCCACTCGCGGCGATCGGCGTCGTCGCCGATCTCCAGCGCGAGCGCGAACGTCTCCCGGTTCAAGCGGTCGATCTCGTCGTCCTGGCGCACCAGATCGTGGGCGAGCCCCACGTCGCGCCGCTCAAAGGCCTGCTTCGCCTGGATGACCTGGCGGCGGGCCTGCTCGCCCATCCGCTGGATGTTGTCGAGGATGCGCTCGTCGGCGGGCGGGTCGTGCCCGGCGAGCGGCACGAGCTTCGCGATGTTCACGCACTGGTCGCCCATGCGCTCGAGGTTCTTTATGATGTGCAGCACCGCGGCCACGAGCCGCAGATCGCCCGCGACGGGTGCCTGGAGGGCGAGCAGCGACAGCACCCCCTGATGCACCTCGAGGTAGCGCCCGTCGATGCGGTCGTCGTCCGCGATCACCATCTGGGCCAGCTCCACATCCTGGTGACGTACCGTCTCGAGCGCGCGATCGAGCGCGCTCACCACCATGTCAAGCCCGCCGAGGGCCTGCCGCTCGAGCGTCAGCAGCTCGTCCTGGAAGTGCGAGCGGGTCGTTTCCGACACGCTAGCCCACCTTTCCGGTCACATAGGCCTCGGTTCGGGGGTCCGACGGGTTCGTGAAGATCGTCGCGGTGTCGTCGAACTCGACGACACGGCCGCTGCGGTGCTCCTGGTCGCCGAGCTCGACGGTGAAGAACGCCGTTCGGTCGGACACGCGGGCGGCCTGCTGCATGTTGTGGGTCACAATGACGATCGAGTACTCCCGCTTGAGGTCGAGCATGAGATCCTCGATCTTGCCCGTGGAGATCGGATCGAGTGCCGAGCAGGGCTCGTCCATCAGGAGCACGTCGGGCTCGACCGCGAGGCAGCGGGCGATGCAGAGACGCTGCTGCTGGCCGCCCGACATGCCGAACGCATTCGTCTTCAGCCGGTCCTTCACCTCGTCCCAGAGGGCGGCGCGCTCGAGCGCGCTCTGCACTATCTGGTCCATGTTGCCCTTCATGCCGAGCACGCGCGGCCCGAAGGCGACGTTGTCGTAGATTGACTTCGGGAACGGGTTGGGCTTCTGGAAGACCATGCCGATCCGCTTGCGCACCTCGACCGCGTCGACCTGCGGCGCGTAGAGGTCCTGGCCGTGATAGGCGACCGTGCCCTCCACGGTGGCGCCGGGGATCAGGTCGTTCATCCGGTTCAGGCAGCGGATCAGTGTCGACTTGCCGCAGCCGGATGGGCCGATCAGCGCCGTGATCTCGTTCTTGCCGATGTCGAAGCTCACGCCGCGCACGGCCGGCTTGCCGCTGTAGGCGACCGCGACATCGCGCAGCTCGAAGATCGCCTGGCGCGCGGCCTGCGCGGGCCCGGCTGTCTCGTCACCAGCGCGCCCAGAGGCGTCGGAGCGCACTCCGAGCGGCCGCGCGAGACCCCGGGCCTCCTCGTCCTGCTGCCTGTCCCGAGGCTCGGTCACTCGTTCCGCCACTGTCGCTCACCTACCACTTCTGTTCGTATCGATTTCGAAGCCAGATCGCGATGCTGTTCATGAGCAGCAGCATGATCATCAGCAACAGGATTCCCGCCGCCGCGAGCGGAAGGTAGTCGTTCACGTCGTTCGAGGGCCGGGAGATCCAATCGAAGATCTGAATCGGCATCGCGGTGAAGAACGAGTCGAGGCCGTCGGGGTTGAAGGCGATAAAGGTGGCCGCTCCCACGACGATCAGCGGCGCGGTCTCGCCGATGGCCCGCGACAGGGCGAGGATGACCCCGGTTGCGATCCCCGGTATCGAGGCCGGCAGCACCTGCTTCCAGATCGTCTGCCACTGCGTGGCGCCGAGCGCCATCGATCCCTCGCGGATCGAGGGAGGCACGGCGCGGATCGCCTCGCGCGCCGCGATGATGACCACCGGCAGCACCAGCAGGCCCAGCGTAAGGCCGCCGGCCAGAACGGTCGGCCCGAGCGAGAGCGGGCCGCGAACCAGGAAGGCCAACCCGAGGATTCCGTAGACGATCGACGGGACGGCCGCCAGATTCTGGATGTTGAGCTCGATCAGTCGGTTGTACCAGCGGGTCTCGTCCGCGTACTCCTCCAGGTAGACCGCGGTGGCCACGCCCACCGGCACGATGAAGAGCGCGCACACGCCCATCAGCCAGATCGTGCCCCAGAAGGCCGCCTGGATGCCGGACTGGTCGGCGTTGATCGACGAGAAGCTCGTGATGAAGTCGAAGTTCAGACGCGGGATCCCGTCGGTCACGATGTCCACGAGCAACACCCCGAGCAGCGCTACCGAGATGCCCACGCACACGATCAGGAGCGCCAGGAAGCCCCTGTCCTTCGCGCGTCGCTTCGGGTCGGCGCGGCCGATCGCCTGGCCGTGAGCGCTCACTCGTACACCTGCCGGTACTTGCGGACGAATCGGATCGAGATCAGGTTCATGATCAGCGTGATCACGAACAGGGTCGTGCCGACCGCGAAGATCGTCTTGTAGGCGATGCTCCCGGTCGAGATGTCGCCCTTGGCAGTGGCGCCGATGAACGCGGTCATCGTCTCGGCGGGCTCACGCGGATCGAGCCCGAGGTAGGGCACGAGCCCCGCCGCCACCAGCACCACCATCGTCTCGCCCACGGCGCGTGAGATGCCGAGCACGATCGAGGCGACGATCCCCGACAGCGCCGCCGGGAAGACCACCCGCAGGGTCACCTGGAGCTTCGACGCGCCGAGTCCGAACGCCCCCTCGCGCAGCGAGGCGGGCACGGCGGACATCGCGTCCTCGGAGATCGACGCCACCGTGGGCACGATCAGGAAGCCAACGATGATCCCGGCCGAGAGCGCGTTGAAGACGCCCACGTCGAGGCCGAGGCCCTGCAGGATCTGGGGGGTGAAGAACGTCAGCGCGAAGTAGCCGAACACGATCGTCGGCACGCCCGCGAGCAGCTCGAGGACGGGCTTGATCACCTTGCGCACGCCCGGCCGCGCGTACTCGGCCAGGTAGATCGCCGCCGCGATGCCGAGCGGGATCGCCACGAGCATGCCGATACCGGTGATGAGCAGCGTGCCCGAGATCAGCGGCAGCACGCCGAAGCTGGCCGGTTCGAACAGCGGGGTCCACTTGGTGCCGAACAGGTAGTCGCCGATCGGCACCTCCTGGAAGAAGAGGACCGTCTCGCGCACGAGCGAGAGCACGATGCCCGTGGTGGTCAGGATCGAGATCAGCGCCGCGAGCACGAGCAGGGCCCTGATCAGGCCCTCCCCCCAACGGCGACGGGCCGCGCGGAGGCTCGGTGCCTCCGCGCGGCCCTGTGCTGTTGCTGTCGAAGCGGCTTCCACCTAGCTCCCGAGTGAGCTCTTGGCGCTGTCCGCCTGCTCCTGGTTCATCGGCACGATCTGCGACGCCTCGGCGATGGACTCGTAGTTCTCGAGCACGTAGTCGATGAACGCCTTGGTCTGCGGGGTCTTCAGCGCCTTCGCGCTCGGGTACATCCATAGCTCGCGGCTGAGCGGCTTGTACTGGCCGGACTGGATGTTGTCGGGATCGGGCTTCACGCAACCGGCCCCGTCGTCCACGCCCACCAGGTTCAGCTTGTCCTGGTTCTGCTCGTAGTAGGAGAAGCCGAAGTATGCGAGACCGCCGTCCTCGCCCTCGACGCCCTGCACGAGCACGTTGTCGTCCTCGGAGGGCTGGTAGTCCTCGCGCGAGACGCCCTCCTCGCCGTTGATCTGCTCGGTGAAGAAGTCGAACGTCCCGGAGTCGGTGCCCGGGCCGAAGAGGCTGACCGACGTGTCGGGCAGCTTCGGATCGATCTCGCTCAGCTGCTTGACCTTGGAGCCCTGGTTCCAGAGCTCCTTCAGCTGGTCGACGGTCATGCAGTCGACCTTGAGAGCCGGGTTGGTCACCACGGCGATCCCGTCGTTCGCGACCTGGACCTCCTTGTAGGAGACGCCGTTCTTCTTGCAGACGGCGATCTCGTCGTCCTCGATCGGCCGCGAGGCGTCCGAGATGTCGGTCTCGCCGGCGCAGAACTTCTCGAAGCCGCCGCCGGTGCCCGAGGTGCCGACCGTGATCCTCACGTTGGGGTTCTGGGCCTGGAACTCCTCGGCCGCCGCCTGGGCGAACGGCGCGACGGTGCTCGAGCCGTCGATGCGAATCGTGCCGGAGAGGTCGCCGCCTCCGCCTCCGCCGCCACCACCGCCGGAGCTTTCGTCGTCTTCACCGCAGGCGGCCACGCCTAGTGCGAGCATTCCGCAGGCGGCGAACGCGAGGAGCTTCCCCATTTCGCTTCTTCTCCTTGATTCGGTCATTGGTCGCCCGCAAGCTCGCATCGGCTGGCCGGGAGTCTGTTACCGAGCTGTCGCGCCCCTGTGAAAAAGGTGTGAATACGCGGCGGCGCCGGCGCGTCAGCCGCTCGAGAGGCGGTAGCCGAAGCCGAAATGCGTGTGAATGAGCGTCTGGCCGGGTAGCGCCTCGCCGAGCTTGTGTCGCAGCCGGCCGATGTAGACGTCCACGGAGCGGTCCGACTTCCGGTAGGGCTCACCCCACACGACGCGGTACAGCTCCTCGCGTCCGACGATGCGGTCGTGGCGCTCGGCGAGCGCGGTCAGCAGGTCGAGCTCCCGCACGGTGAGCGGGAGCCGCTCGCCCGAGGCCAGTGCCTCGTACTCGTTAGGGCGGATTTCGAGCGCTCCAATCCGGAGCGCGTAGCCATCGATCGCGGCCTCCATCGGATGCCGACTGTTCCAGCTATGTGCGGAATCTCCGTTACCGGACCGTTGCCCGGCTGTGAAGATCCGGTAAACGCCCTGGGGGCCGGTCCACCGGACCGCCTAGACTCAGGGGAGATGTCGTCGGACCTGCGTCTCGCGATCCTCGACTCTGACTCCGGCTTCGTGCGCGTGCTCGTGAAGCGGGCGAGCGATCTCGGCTGGCAGCACCGCTGCCTCGAGTCGGCTCCGCCGCCCGAGCAGTTCGTCGCGATGCGCGTCAACGCGCTCGTGGTCGACCTCACGCTGCTCGGCCCGCGCGCGTTTGAGTACCTCGAGCAGGTGTCCGACGTCCTGCCCGGTCTCGGGATCGTGGTCTGCACGGAGCGCTCGAGCGTCTCGCAGCGGGTGCGCGGACTTAGGCTCGGCGCCGACGACTGGGTGAACAAGCCGTGCCATCCCGAGGAGGTGCTCGCGCGCGTGGAGGCGGTGGTGCGGCGTCGCAAGCAGGCTTCCGCGCGGGTCGAGTCGGGCCCGCTCGTGTCGGGCGAGCTCGAGATCAGGGCGGACCAGTTCCAGGCCTTCGTTCGCGGCTCGAGCGTGGATCTCACCCGCCGCGAGTTCGAGGTGCTCGAGCTGCTCGCCCAGGCCGAGGGCAAGGTGCTCCAGCGCGAGGAGATCTACCAGGCCGTATGGGGCTGGGCGATGGCTCACGGCGACCGCTCGGTCGACGTGTTCATCCGCAAGGTCCGCCTGAAGCTCGAGAGGTCTTCCCCCGGCTGGAGTTACATCCACACCCACTTCGGCGTGGGGTACCGCTTCGAGCCCGACGGGCCCGGCGGCGACGAGCTCGAACCCCTTACAGCGGCGGCCGCACTCGACGAAGAGGCACCCCTGACGAACCCGCTCGCCGTTCCTCAGTAGCGCATCTCGCGATTGCCATACTTCGCCGCCGCGATGTCTCGCAATCAGCGCATCGGGCTGATCGTCGCGGCGCTCGTCGTCGCCGTCGTGGCGTTCGTGATCGTGAGCCCGGGCGGCGACAGCGACGACGAGCAAGAGGCCGCGCAGACCACGACGACGCAGACGGAGACCGGCAGCGCCGGAGACGACGGCGCGACCACCGAGGAGACCGAGACGGAGGCTGAGCCGCCCCCGCCGCCGGAGCCCGAGGTCACCCGCATCCAGATCCGCGGCGGCGCCGTGGTGGGCGGCGCCAAGCGGATCGAGACCCCCACCGGCGACCAGGTGCGGATCGTGATCGCGAGCGACGCCCCGGACGAGCTTCACCTGCACGGGTACGACATCACGCGCGAGGCCGGCCCGGGGCAGCCGGCGCGCTTCCAGTTCAAGGCGAACCTCGAGGGCGTGTTCGAGCTGGAGAGCCACACGGCTGAGGACGCGGGCAAGGATCCGCTGATCGCCGCGCTCGTCGTTCAGCCTTCGTGACGCCGGCGTGATCCAGATCGCCCACGGGCTCGTCGCCCGCTCGGACCTCCCGATCCCGGAGTGGCTGTTCGGCTGGGCGGCGGCGATGGTGCTGGTCATCTCGTTCGTGGCGCTGGCCGTGCTGTGGCCGGAGCCGAGGCTCCAGCGCGACAGCTGGCGGCCCCTGCGCGGAGGCCGGGTGCTCGCGAGCCGTCCGGTCGAGATCGTGTGCGGCACGATCGGCGTGCTGCTGCTCGGGCTCACGATCTACAGCGGGCTGCGCGGCACACAGAGCTCGACGGCGAACTTCGCCCCGGTCTTCGTCTACGTGATCTTCTGGCTCGGGCTGGTGGCCGCGAGCGTGCTCTTCGGGGACGTCTTCAGGGCGTTCAACCCATGGCGGGCGATCGGGCGCGCGCTGGCCGGGATCGCCCGGCTGTTCGCGCGCGGCGAACTGCCCGCGCCGCTTCCCTATCCCGAGCGGCTCGGGCGTTGGCCGGCGGCGGCCGGGATCTTCTGCTTCGCGGTGATCGAGCTCGTGGCCTCGAACGGCGACAAGCCCGAGAACCTCGCCATCGCGACACTCGTGTACTCGGCGCTCACGTTCATCGCGATGGCGCTCTACGGGGTGGACCGCTGGATCGAGCGAGGCGAGGCCTTCTCCGTCTACTTCAATCTGTTCTCGCGGATCGCCGTGTTCGAGTCCCGAGACGGGCAGGTGGGCATCCGCAAGCCGCTCTCGGGATTGCCCGCCCTCTCGGAGCTGCCGGGCACGGTTGGCCTCCTGATGGTGATGATCGGCTCGACCACGTTCGACGGCGGGTCCGAGAAGAAGCCGTGGACCGACGTCTCACCCGACATCGCGAGCGCCTTCCAGGACGTGGGCCTCTCGCCGCAGCACTCGCTCGAGCTGGCCTTCCTGCTCGGCCTGACCGGGACCATCCTCTTGATCGCCGGCTTCTACCGGCTGGGCATCCTCGGAGCAAAGAGCGCGGGCGGCGGGTTCAGCGCCGGCCGTCTCTCGCGGACGTTCATCCACTCGCTCGTGCCAATCGCGCTCGCCTACGTGGCGGCGCACTACATGACGCTGCTGCTCTTCCAGGGGCAGGCGCTCGGCTACCTCGTGTCCGACCCGCTCGGCGACGGCTCCGACCTGTTCGGCACCGCCGACTCGCAGATCGACTACACCATCATCGGCGGGGAGGCCACCTGGTACTGGCAGGTCGGCTTCGTGGTCGCGGGCCACGTGGCCGCGCTGGTGCTGGCGCACGACCGGGCGATCGCGATCTACGAAGATGCCAAGCTGGCCGTGCGCTCGCAGTACTGGATGCTTGCGGTGATGGTGGGCTTCACGAGCCTCGCCCTCTGGCTGCTCTCTCAGTCGACGTAGCCGTTCTCGAGCGGCACGCCGCGGCGCGGCACGGGCGATGACTGCACGATCGAGGTGGTCGTCTGGCCATAGACGGCGAAGCGGTCGATCAGCTCCTCGAGGTGCTCGACGTCGCGCACCCAGCCGCGCATCAGATAGCAGTCGTCGCCGGTGATGCGATGGCATTCCACGATCTCGTGGGTGCGCCGGGCCAGCTCGGCCACCTTGCCCAGCTCGCGGGGTGCGGGGCGGATGCGCAGCACCACGCTCAGCGCGTAGCCGAGCGCGCGCGGGTCGAGCTCGGCGCCGTAGGCCACGATCGCGCCGGACTCCTCGAGGCGCGCCAGCCGGTCGGCGACCGCGGGCGCCGAGAGCCCCACGCGCCGGCCGAGCTCGGCGTTCGAGACGCGGGCGTCGGCCTGAAGCTCCTGAAGAAGCCTGATGTTGGTGCCGTCGAGCGCGAACTCCCGCTGTTTCGTAGCCATGTGGGCGAGTCTACCTTCGAATCGTCATGTACGGTGCGCGCCGGGGCGGGCACCGTTGGAGACGTGCGGGCTGATCGCGTGTCACCCCATCTGTACTTCGTCGTCAGCGCGGTCTTCCACTACCTCGGTCCCGCCTTCGCGGTGCTCCTGTTCGCGCGCGTGGACGTGCTCGGCGTCGCGTGGATGCGAATCGCGGCGGCGGCGATCCTGCTGTCCGCCTGGCGTAGGCCCTGGCGGGTGGTGCGCCGGCTCGATCGCGACGGGCGGACGCTGCTGCTCGCCTGGGGAGCGGTGCTGGCGGTGATGAACTGCTGCTTCTACATCGCGATCGACCGGCTGCCGCTCGGCACGGTGGCGGCGATCGAGTTCCTGCCGGTGATCGCGCTCGCCGCGGTGGGCGCGCGCACGCCGCGAAACCTGCTGGCGCTGCTGCTGGCCGTGCCCGGCGTCTATCTGGTCACCGGGGTGCGTATCGAGGGCGAGGCGCTCGGCCTTGCGGTCGCGTTCGCGAACGCCGGGCTGTTCGCGCTCTACATCGTGCTCGCCCACCGGGTCTCCCGGCTCGGCGTGCTCGGCGGGATCGACGGCCTGGCGGCCTCGATGCTGGTGGCCGCGGTGGTGGTCACGCCGCTCGCGGGCTGGGCCGCGGTGCCGGCGCTCGGCGACCCGGTCGCGATCGCGGCCGGGGCCGGCGTGGGCATCTGCTCGTCCGTGATCCCGTACGTGAGCGACCAGCTCGCGATGCGCCGGCTCGCCCGCTCGACCTATGCGCTGATGGTCTCGCTCTTGCCCGCCACCGCCACGGTCATCGGGATCGTGGTGCTCGCCCAGGTGCCCACGCCCGCGGAGGCGTTCGGCGTCCTGCTCGTAGTTGCGGGAGTGGCGATCCACCGCGAGCGCGGCCCGGCTCCGTACCCTGGGTCGCCCCGACAGAAAGCAACGGCATGAGCGCCGAATTCGACGACCGCTACACGATCCACCTCGACGACAAGTACGGGCAGATGGCCCTCGTCGACGTGGCCGGGGAGATGGCCGCGAACGAGCCCTGGTTCAACCAGACCCTGACCGCCGTCAACGACGCGGTGGTGCGGTTGGGCGTGATCGAGGGCGACTTCCACTGGCACAAGCACGACGACACCGACGAGTTCTTCCTCGTGCTCGAGGGCGAGCTGCTGCTCGACATCGAGGAGGGCGAGACGGTCGCGCTCCAGCCGCACCAGGGATTCACCGTTCCGAGGGGAGTGGTCCACCGCACGCGCGCCCCGCGCCGTACGTCGATCCTGATGGTCGAGCGGGAGGGCGTGGCGCCCACCGGCGACTGAGCGTCGGTCGGGCCGGGCACATCTTGAAGTTCCACGAGCGCCGTCGCCGGCTGCTTGCGGTGGCGGGCGCACGATGCAGGGCGTCGGCTGGATCCCGATCACCACGATCGACGTGGACGTGCCGTACGGCTCGGCGTGTTTCCAACGGTGGGGACGACGCTCGCCCAGGCGGCGGCGGCCGCGTTCGTCCCGGGCACCTACCTGGTCGCCGAGCGGCTCAAGCGGCCCGCGCGGCGAAGCGGCCGTGACCGCGTGCCGAGCGCCTCCGGCCGGGTACGATCGCGGGCGTGAGCCACGCCAAGACGAATCTCCGCGACGTGCAGGACATGGCGGCCCAGCACGGTCTCTCCGAGAGCCAGGAGGCACGCTTCCCGGCCCGGGATCTCGGCGCCGAGCAGACCGGGGTCAACTACCTGATCGTCAAGCCTGGGCGGCGCGAGGCGTTCGCACACCGGCATGGCACTGCGGAGGAGGTCTACGTGGTGATCGCCGGCTCGGGTCGCGTCAAGCTCGACGACGAACTGGTCGAGCTTGCGCCGCTGGACGCGCTTCGGGTGAGCCCGGGTGTGACCCGTGGCTTCGAGGCGGGCTCGGACGGCCTCGAGGTGCTGGTATTCGGCCCGCACGTCGAAGGGGACGCCGAGGTGATCTCCGACTTCTGGGGGGAGTGATGACGGTCAGGAGAATCCTTCCCTACGCGAGCGGGGCAGACAGGGAGGCCTCGCGCGAGTTCTACGTGGATGTCCTCGGGCTCGAGGTGGCCATGGACGATCCGGTTCTCGGGCTCAGATCGCCGGACAACCCGACCGCCCAGCTGGTCATCCCCCCGGAGGGGATGGAGGACCCGCAGCCGGCGTTCGGCATCGACGTCGGCGAGCCGGCCGCCGTCGACGCCGCCCACGCCGAGGCGTTGCGACGGGGCCTCCGGATCGTCTACGAGCTGAGAGACGAGCCGTGGCGGGTCCGCCGCTTCTTCGTCGAGGACCCGTCGGGGACGATCGTGAACGTCCTCGCACACATGGACTGAGGGCGCCTCCCCGAGTTCGCGGCTAAACGGGCCCAGGACGGGTAACCGTGTAGAGCAACCAGATCGGTTACCACGGAGGTTGAGTCATGGCACGAAGTAGCTCACGCGACAAGTCGGGGGGCACCCTCGACAAGGCGCTCGGCCGTGTGAAGGAGGCCAGCGGCGCGCTAAGCGGCAACGAGAAGCGCAAGGCACGCGGGCAGGGCAAGCAGGCAAAGGGCTCGGCCCGCAAGCGCAAGGGCCACCTCAAGGATCTCTTCAGCAGGGGCTGACGAGTCGGAGGGGTCACAGCAAGGGCGCGCCGCTCGTAATCGGGGCCGGGCCGGGGGGTCGGCGCCGCGGTCGCTCGGCGCTTCGGCCAGGGGCACCTGGTCGGCCTCGTCGCGCCCCCAGCTGTCAGAGGAGGGCATCTACGTCCTCGGTGGCGCCGAGGGCGCCGGCTTACGAGGCCATGCCGCGCACGGCCTTCACCGGCTTCTTGGCGGCATGCTTGAAGGCGGCCTTCGCGAGCCGACGCTTGAACTTGCTGCCCCCGGCGGCCTTGGCCCCGAGTTGCACTGCAGCGAAGAGGCCAGCTCCCAGGACCACTCCCCGCATCCCTGACAGCCGGGACCGGCGCCGCCGTTTCTCTGGTTCCGGCTCGCCCGTCGCCTCGCGCAGGACCTGCGCGATGAACTCCCCGAGTGCCGCTCCGTCATCTCTCGCCATCTCGCCGTTCCTTACCCGACGCGACCCTCGAAGACACGTCGGGAGCCAAGGCCTCAAGCTCGCGAACGACGCCGAAACGGCGAAATCCCCGCCGTAGCAGGGACCCTGGAAGCGCGAGCGACGGGACTCGAACCCGCGACCTCCGGCGTGACAGGCCGGCGCTCTAACCATCTGAGCTACGCCCGCTCGGGCGAGGGTCGAGGATAGCGGGCTGGGGCGAGGCGACGTCAGCCGCGGCTGCGGCTTCGGCGGTCGCGGATCTGGGTCACTGCGAGCCAGCCGAGGAAGGCGATCACGGGCAGGAAGTAGGCGATCGTGACCAGGGTGTGGCCGGCGTGCGCGATCACTGTCACGCCGCTCATGTTCGCAGGCACGGCGCCCGCTGAGCCGCTACAGCACGCGATCGCCGCGGTGGCGGCCGAAGCGCTTCGCGTAACGGCGCGCGACGGCGTCCATCGTCGCCTCCTCGCGAGGGAGGCCGAAGACCGTGCCCGGGAAGTCCATCTGCTTCTGGACCGCCCAGAGCTCGTCGTGGGCGCCAGGCGGGAACAGCTCGGCGGGGTCGCCGACCGCGATCCAGCCGATCGGCACAGTCGTGCCCTCGGGCAGTGTGCTGTTCACGTGGACCACGGCGCCGACTCGCACCTCGCAGCCGCGACCGATGCGCACGCCCGGAAATGCCGACACCCCCGTGGCCAGGAACACCTCGTCCTCGATCAAGGCACCGTTCAGATGGGCGTGCGGCCCCACGAGCACGCTGTCCCCGAGCACGAGCGGATTGCCCTCGCGCCCGCGCAGCACGGCGTTCTCCATCACGATGCAGCGGGCGCCGACCTCCACCGGGCCGCCCTCGGCGCTCAGCACGGCGCCGAACAGGATGCGGGCGTCCTCGCCCACCCGCACGTCGCCGCACAGCACCGCGGTCGCAGCGACGTAGGCCGAGTCCGCGACAGTCGGCCGTCTGCCCTCGTGTTCCACCAGCACGGGAAGCGATGGTAGGAGGTAGCTTCCGCGCCGTGCAGATCAAAGGCCAGACCGTTCTCCTCACTGGCGCCAGCGGCGGTCTCGGCGGGGCGATCGCGCGTGCCCTCGACGGTGGCGGGGCGCGCGTGCTCCTAAGCGGTCGGCGCGAGGAGGCGCTCGAGCGCCTCAAGGACGAGCTGGGCGGGCGCCCCCGGGTGCTGGTCGCGGATCTGAGCGCCCCCGGCGCGGGGCGCGCGCTCGCGGAGCAGGCAGGCGAGGTCGACGTGCTGGTGGCGAACGCCGGGCTGCCGGCGAGCGGGCCGATCGACGACCTCTCGCCCGAGGAGATCGACCGCGCGCTCGACGTGAACCTGCGCGCTCCGATCCAGCTCACGCGCGCGCTGGTGCCGGGGATGGTCGCTCGCGGGAGCGGCCACATGGTGTTCGTCAGCTCGCTGTCGGGCAAGGTCGCGTCCGCCGGCTCGACGCTCTACTCGGCCACCAAGTTCGGCCTGCGCGGCTTCGCAGCTGGCCTCCGCGAGGACGTTCGCGACCAGGGGGTCGGGGTGACCGTGGTGTTCCCGAGCTTCGTGTCCGGCGAGGGCATGTTCGCCGAGACCGGGGTCAAGCTGCGCCGTGGGGTGGGTACCCGCAGCCCGGAGCAGGTGGCGGCCGCGGTGCTGCGCGGCATCGAGACCGGCAAGGCGGAGATCGACGTTGCGCCGCTCGCCCTGCGGGCGGGCGCGCTTGCGGCGGCCGTCGCGCCGGGCCCGATCGCCGCGCTGCAGCGGAGGCTCGGCTCGCACGAGGTCTCGGCGGAGATCGCGGACGCCCAGCGCCTCAAGCGCTGAGGCGGCGTGAGATCGAAGGCTCGCGGGCACCGCCCGCTCGCGGGAGAGATCGAGGGCTCGCGGGCACCGCCCGCTCGCGGGAGAGATCGAAGGCTCGCGGGCACCGCCCGCTCGCGGTCACATCATCGGGCGCTGCGCCGAGGAGTCCGGCTCGAGCCGGTCCTCCTCGAGGTCGAGCGCCACGCGCACGATGCGTGACTGCTCGCGCTTGTGCGCCGCCGAGTAGCCCTCGCCCGGCGCCGCTCGCAGCTGGCGGCCCACGTAGTCGTAGGACATGCGCCGCGGCAGGATCCCGGCCATCCGCCGGCGCATGAAGCCGCGCGGGCCCATGTTGCGCGGCTCCTCCTGCACCCAGGCCACGCGCTCGAGGTTCGGGTAGCTCTCCATCAGCACGGCGAGCTCCTGCTCGGGGAACGGGTAGAGGAGCTCCACCCGGGCGACGGCTATGTGGCTCTGCTTCTCGAGCTCCTCGTGGCTTGCGATGTCGTAGTAGACCTTGCCCGAGCAGAGCACGAGCTTGGTCACGGCGTCGCGATCGGCGTCGGCGAAGCGCGGGTCGTCGATCACGCGCTGGAAGCCGCCCTCCGCCAGCTCCAGCAGCGAGGAGCTGGCGGCCGGCAGCCGCAGCAGGCTCTTGGGCGTCATCACGATCAGCGGGCGCGGCTTCGACACGAGCGCCTGGCGGCGCAGCAGGTGGAAGTACTGCGCCGGGGTGGTGCAGTTGGCCACCCGGATGTTGCCCTCGGCCGCCGACTGCAGGAAGCGCTCCACGCGCCCGCTCGAGTGCTCCGGCCCGGAGCCCTCGTAGCCGTGCGGGAGGAGCAGCGTGAGCCGCGAGGTCTGGCCCCACTTGGCGAGCCCTGACACGAGGAACTGGTCCACGATCACCTGGGCCGAGTTCACGAAGTCCCCGAACTGCGCCTCCCAGACCACGAGCGCGTCGGGTGCTTGGACGCTGTACCCGTACTCGAAGCCGACGCAGGCCTGCTCGGAGAGCGGGCTGTTGTGGAGCTCGAAGGGCGCGTTCGCGTCGCGCAGGCTCTGGAGCGGGCACCAGCGCTCGCCGGAATCCGAGTCGTGGAGCACCGCATGGCGCTGGCTGAAGGTGCCGCGCTCCGTGTCCTGGCCCGTGAGCCGCACGGGCACCCCGAGTGCCAGCAGGGAGCCGAACGCGAGCGACTCGGCGTGGGCCCAGTCGATCGGGCCGCCCTCGGCCTCGAAGGGCGCGCGACGCCGCTCGAGGAAGGGCTTCAGCTTGCGATGGACGTTGAACCCCTCGGGAACGCGCACGAGCTGCTCGCCGATCGCGCGCAGCGTGTCCTCGGACACGGTGGTGCGCGGCTCCCGGCTCATCGTGCGGTCGAGCTCGTGCTGGCCCGTGTCGGGCGGCCCGCCCATCGACTGCTTGAGCTCCTCGTGCGCCGCGCCCACCTTCGCGTAGGCGGCGTCGGCGAGCGCGGTCGCGTCCTCGGGGCTCACCACGCCATCGCCCTCGAGCAGCTCGGCGTAGAGCTTGCGCACCGGGGGGTGCTTCTTGATCTTCTCGTACATGCGCGGCTGCGTGTAGGCGGGCTCGTCGGTCTCGTTGTGGCCGAAGCGGCGATAGCCGATCAGGTCGATCAGCGCGTCGCGCCGGAACGTCTCGCGGAACGCGTGCGCGAGCCGCATCGCGGACACGCACGCCTCCACGTCGTCGGCGTTCACGTGGATGATCGGCATGTCGAAGCCCTTGGCCGGGTCCGAGGCATAGCGCGTGGAGCGGCTCTCCTCGGGGTCGGTCGTGAAGCCGAGCTGGTTGTTGGCGATCACGTGGATCGTGCCGCCGGTCGAGTAGCCGGCGAGCGCTTGGAGGTTGAGCGTCTCGGAGACGATGCCCTGCCCCGGGAAGGCGGCGTCGCCGTGGATCAGCACCGGCATCACGGCGGTCGGGTCGTGGGCCAGCTCGCGCGCCTTGCGCGAGGTCTGGTCCGCCCGCGCGCGACCCTCGATCACCGGGTTCACGTACTCGAGGTGGCTCGGGTTGGGCGACAGCGTGACTGTCACGCTGCGGCCCGACTCCGTGCTGCGCGTGCCGCTGGCGCCGTAGTGGTACTTCACGTCGCCGGTGCCGCCCTCGGGCGCGGCGGTGTCGACCGAGAGCGTCTGCTCGCCCTCGAATTCGGCGAGCACCGTCTCGTAGGGGCGCCCCACCGTATGGGCGAGCACGTTGAGCCGGCCCCGGTGCGCCATGCCGAGCACGACCTCCCGGGCGCCCGCGGCGGCGGAGAGCTCGATCACCTCGTCGAGCATCGGCACCAGCGTGTCGAGCCCCTCGATCGAGAACTGCTTCTTGCCGAGGAACGCCTTGTGCAGGTAGTTCTCGAGCGCCTCGACCTCCGACAGCCGCTCGAGCAGCCCCCTGCGCTCGTCGGCCTCGAGCGGCTCCCGATACTCGCCCGACTCGATCGCCTGGCGCAGCCACACGCGCTGCTCGTGGTCCGAGATGTGCTCGATCTCGTACGCGATCGTGCCGGTGTAGGTGTCGCGCAGGGCGGGGAGGGCGTCGGCGAAGGTGTCGCCGGACACCGCCACCCGCAGCACCGAGGCGGGGATGCGGCGCATCAGCTCCTCGGTCAGGTTGACGGTGGCCGGGTCGAGCGCCGGGTCGCCCACCGGGCTCGAGCCGAGCGGATCGAGGCGGGCGGCCAGGTGGCCGTGCATGCGGTGTGCCTTGACGATCGAGGTGGCGGCCTGCACCGCCTGGAGCAGCGCGGCGTCCGCCACCGGCCCGGCGGCGGGCGTGGCGGCCGCGGGCACCGGCTCCGCCGCGGTCACGGGAGCCGGTCCGGCGCTGCCCTCGGTCACCGAGGAGACACCGAGCCCCTCGAACACGTCCTCGTAGAAGCCGTCCTCACCCTGGAGCAGCTGGTCGATTCGGCGCAGGAAGGCCCCCGACTCGGCGCCCTGGATCACCCTGTGGTCATAGGTGCTCGTCATCGTCATGACCTTCTGGACGCCGAGCTCTCGCAGCGCGTCAGGGTTGGCCCCGGCGAGGCCCGGCGGGTAGCCGATCGCGCCGGTGGCCACGATCGTGCCCTGGCCGGGCATCAGGCGCGGGACGCTCGCCACGGTGCCGATCCCGCCCGGGTTCGTGAGCGTGATGTTCGCGCCCTGGTAGGCGTCCGGCGCCAGCGTGTTGTCCCGGGCGCCGACCACGAGCTCGTCGTAGCGCGCAGCGAAGTCGGCGAAGCTCATGTCGCTCGCGCCCGCGAGCACGGGCACCACGAGCGCCCGGGAGCCGTCCTTGCGCTCGACGTCGACCGCCAGACCCAGGCTAACGCCGGCTGGCGTGACGCGCTGGGGCTTCCCGTCCTGCTCCGCGTAGGAGTTGGCCATGACGGGCATGTCGCGACTCGCCTGCACGATCGCCCAGGCGATCAGGTGCGTGAACGAGAGCTTCTTACCCGCCGCCTTGAGCTCCTTGCGGCGCGCGTCGAGCAGGTCCACCGGCAGGGTGCGGAAGCTCGTGGCGGTGGGGATCGAGCGGCTCTCGTTCATGAACTTCACGAGCGTTGCCGCCGGGCCCCGGATCGGGCTCGTCTCGGCGCCGGCCGGAGCCGGTGCAGCGCTCGGTGCCTTGGCGGCGCCTCCGCCGTTGCCCTCGACCGCCGCCAGCACGTCCTCCTTCGTCACCCGGCCGCGGGGGCCGGAGCCGGAGATCGACTCGATGTCTATCCCGTGCGCGCTCGCGATCCGCGCTGCCACTGGTGTGGCGTTGTCGCCGTTGCCGCTGGCGGCTCCGGGCGCCGCGGGTGGCGCCCCGTCGCCGTCGCCGTCGGCGGGCTTGGCGGCCGGCTGCACGGGCCCGTCCGTGGCGGGGGCGGCGCCCGCGCCCGCCGCGATACGGCAGAGCACGGTGCCCACGGCCACGGTCTGGTCGGCCTCCACCAGGAGCTCCGCGATCGTGCCTGCCACCGGGGCGGGCACCTCGGCGTCGACCTTGTCGGTCGAGACCTCAACCAGCGGGTCGTCCACGGCCACGCTGTCGCCGGGCTTGACCCGCCACTCGAGGATCGTGCCCTCGGCCACTGAGTCGCCCATCTCGGGGAAGGCCACCTCGACGGTCTCGCCCTTGGCGGCCGGCTCGGCCTCGGGCTCAGGCTCCTCGGCCTCCGGCTCCGGCGCGCCCGCGGGGGCGCCGCCGTCCTCGCCCGGCTCGATCTCGCCGAGTACCGCGCCAACTTCCACGGTCGAGTCGGGCTCGGCCAGGATCTTCGAGAGCGTGCCGGCGGCGGGGGCCGGGACCTCGGCGTCGACCTTGTCGGTGGACACCTCCACGAGCGGCTCGTCGGCCTCCACGCGATCCCCCACCTGCTTCAGCCACTCGAGGATCGTGCCCTCGGTCACGGACTCGCCCATCTGGGGCATCGTTATTTGCACGGTCGTTGTCCGCGTGGCCATCGCGAGACTCAACTGTAGCCCCCGGTCGGAGTGGGTGTGCAAGGGTCCGTTCGCGATGGGCGATCGGCGGCTGAAGTTCTGGGGCTGGGGGTTCGAGGACCAGCAGCCGAGCCACGAGGAGGTTGCGGCCACGGCGGCCCAGACGCGGGCCCGTCTCGGCTTCCCGCCCGCTGAGGCCGAGCGTCCCGTGCGCCTCGAGGAGCTGGAGCTCCCACCGCCGCGCCTGGAGCCGCCCCGCGCGCTTCGCGAGATCTGCCGCGCCGACGTCTACGAGCGCGCCTCGCACGCCTACGGCAAGTCCTACCGCGACGTGGTGCGGGCATTCCGCGGCCAGTTCGACCACCCGCCGGACCTGGTGGCGCACCCGCGCGACGAGCACGAGCTGTCGGCGCTGCTCGAATGGTGCGAGTCGGCGAACGCCGCGGCCATCCCGTTCGGCGGCGGCACCAGCGTGGTCGGAGGCGTCGAGGCCGCCGTGGGGGATGGGTACGCCGGCGCGGTCACGATCGACCTCAGGGCGCTCGACCGCGTGCTCGAGGTCGATCCGGTCTCGCGGGCGGCCCGCATCCAGGCGGGCGCCACGGGTCCGGCGCTCGAGGCCCAGCTCCGCGAGCACGGGCTCACGCTGCGCCACTACCCGCAGTCGTTCGAGTACTCGACCCTGGGCGGCTGGATTGCCACCCGCGCCGGCGGCCACTTCGCGACCCTGGCCACGCACATCGACGATCTCGTCGAGTCGGTGAGGGCGCTGACCCCGCGCGGGCCCTGGGAGAGCCGCCGCCTGCCCGGCTCGGGCGCCGGGCCGAGCCCGGACCGGATGCTGATCGGCTCCGAGGGCATCCTCGGCGTGATCACCGAGGCCTGGGTGCGGGTGCGCGAGCGACCCCGCGTCCGGGCCTCGGCGGCGGTGGGATTCCGGTCGGTGGCCGACGGCACGGCGGCCGTGCGCGCCCTGGCCCAGTCCGAGCTCCACCCCTCGAACTGCCGGCTGCTCGACCCGCGCGAGGCGGCGCTCACGAGCGCGGCGGAGGACGGCCGGGCGCTGCTCGTGCTCGGCTTCGAGTCGGCCGACCACCCGCTCGAGCCCTGGATCGACCGGGCCGTCGAGCTATGCGGGGATCACGGTGGCAAGCTGCCCGAGCCGCCGAGCGTGGGCGAGCGCCCAGGGGCGAGCGAGGCCTGGCGGCGCGCCTTCCTGCAGCTGCCCTACCTGCGCGACACGCTGGTGGCGGGCGGGATCCTCGCCGAGACCTTCGAGACCGCCATCACCTGGGATCGGCTCGACTCGTTCGTGGCAGAGGTCCGGGAGCGCACCGAGGAGGCCCTCGGCGAGGGAGTGGTCAGCTGGCGTCTGACCCACGCCTACCCCGACGGCGCGGCGCCCTACTTCACGGTGCTCGCGCCGGCGCGGCGCGGCCACGAGCTGGAGCAGTGGGACGAGGTCAAGGCCGCCGCGGCTGAGGCGATCCTCACCGGCGGCGGCACGATCACCCACCACCACGCGGTCGGACGCGACCACCGCCCGTGGTACGACCGCCAGCGGCCCGATCTGTTCGCCCAGTCGCTGCGCGCCGTCAAGGCCGAGGTCGACCCCGCACAGGTCCTCAACCCCGGAGTGCTCGTCGGGTGACCGGCCGCCGCCGCGAGCGGCCCCGCGCCGATCGCGTGCTCCCCGGGCTGTGGCGGCTGCGCCTGCCGCTGCCCTGGCCCGGCGTGCCGCACGGCAACGCCTACGCCATCGCCGCCGGCGACGGCGTGGTGCTGGTCGATACCGGCCTGCACGAGCCCGGTTCGCTGCGCGGGCTCGAGCTCGCGCTCGACCAGGCCGGGCTCGCGCTCGAGCAGGTGCGCCTCGTGGTCTGCACGCACGCCCATTCCGACCACTACGGCCAGGCAGCGCCGATCACCGAGCGCGCGGGCTGCGAGCTGTGGATGCATCCGAACCACGGGCACATGACCGCGTCGGCGGCCGACCCCGCGGCCGCCCTCGCGAAGCGCGTCGAGCTCGCGCGCAGGTCGGGGGTGCCCGACGGCCCGCTGACGGCCTACGCGGACGCCCGCCGCGGCGAGCGGCGCGGGATCTCCGCCGTGGTGCTGCCCGCCGTCGAGCTCCTGCCGGGCGTGGAGGTGGAAACGGACCTGGGCGCCTGGCGGGTGTACGAGACCCCCGGCCACGCGCCCTCGCACGTCTGCCTTCACCAGCCCGAGCGCCGGCTGCTCCTGTCGGGCGACCACCTGCTCGGCCGCGTGTCGCTCTACTACGACTTCGGCTACACCCCCGATCCCGCCGGCGAGTTCCTCCGCAGCCTCGACGTGGTCGACGAGCTCGACGTCGAGCTCGTGCTCGCCGGCCACGGCCGGCCGGTGCGCGGCGCCCGGGGACTCGCCGAGGCGAACCGCAGCGCGGTCGCCGAGCGCCTCGCGCGCGTGCGGGCGGCGCTCGAGGGCGGTCCGCGCCCGGCCTTCGACGTGGTGCCCGAGGTGATCGGCCGCGAGCTGCCCGAGCCGATGATGATCGGCTGGGGGCTCGCCGAGGCGCTCTGCTACCTGCGCCACCTCGAGCTCCGAGGGGAGGTCGAGCGGCTCGACGGCGACGGCGAGCCTGAGCGCTGGGCTCTGAGCGGCTAGACGGCGGCCCGCGCGCGCGTCCAGGGATGAGCGGCGCGCAGGGCCGCAAGGATCGCGCGGGTTGCCGGGGAGCGGTTGAGCGTGTAGAAGTGGACCCCGGGCGCGCCCCGTGCCAGGAGATCGGAGCACTGGAGAGTCGCGTAGGCGACTCCGAGCTCTGCAACCGCTTCCGGGTCATCGGCGCGCCCGTCGAGCTGCGCGGTCAGCTCCTCCGGGATCGAGGCGCCGCACATCTCCGTGAAGCGCTTGATCTGACCGTAGTTCGTGATCGGCATGATCCCAGGGATGATCGGCACGTCCACGCCCGCGTTGCGCGCTTCCTCGACGTAGCCGAAGTAGAGCTCGTTGTCGAAGAACAGCTGCGTGATCAGGAAGCTCGCGCCGGCCTCGACCTTTTCGCGCGCGTAGCCGAGGTCGCTGGCGCGGTCGGGCGCGTCGGGGTGGATCTCGGGGAAGCAGGCCGCGCCCACGCAGAAGTCGAAGCGCTCCCGGATCAGCCGGATCAGCTCGACGGAGTAGGAAAGGCCGCCGGGGTGGGGGCGCCAGCTGACCTCGCCGCGGGGCGGGTCGCCGCGCAGGGCGAGCACGTTCTGGATCCCCGCGGAGTCGATCTCCGCGAGGATCTCGACCAACCGCTCTGCCGGCTCGCCGACGCAGGAGAGATGCGCCATCGCCTCGATCCCGAGGTCGCGCTTGATCGACTTGGTTATCTCGACGGTGCGGTTGCGGGTGGTGCCGCCGGCGCCGTAGGTCACCGACACGTAGTCGGGCGAATCGTCCTTGAGGATCTCCAGCGACCCCTCGAGCGTTCGCCGGCCCTCGTCGGTCTTGGGGGGGAAGAACTCGAACGAGAAGACGGGGCGCCGTTCCCGGATCAGGTCGGCGATGCGCACGGGGCGCAACCTTAACATAGATGTGTCAAGGTTGGCCCGCCCGCCCGCCCGCCCGCCCGCCCCGTGGCCGCCCACGCAGGGGGGCGCGAGCTGCTCGCGAGACGGGCGTGCCGCGGCGCCTCCGCGCGCCGGCGGCCAACGAGGTACTTCGCAGCGGACGCGGAATCGGATCAGTCGCGCTCGGGCGGAATGATGTCGAGCCCGGTGGCGAGCATCTCGCGGCTGCCGATGCGGTACTGCACGTCCACCGAGTCGTTCTTGCCGTACGACCCCCAGAGCCCGAGGAAGATCGCGGTCCAGCGCCCCGCTCCGAGCCGCTCCTTCTCGAGGGGCTTGGCGAAGCGGAGCTCGCGGCCGTGCAGCACGTAGTCCTCGCCCTCCCGCTGCGGCACGCCGTTCACGAACACGCGGTAGGGCGGCTCGGCACCGCGCGGCAGCGGTACGCGCCAGCTCACGAGCGGCCCTTCAGCTCGCGGCGCAGAGCGTCGTAGGCCGACTCGCGCCGGCGCTGGACCACGAGCCGGCGCCGCAGCTTGCCGGTGAAGGCCTCGCTCGAGCCGTCGCCGCGCACGTCGACCCCCGCGCGGAGCCGCCCCGGACCGGACAGCTCGAGCCGCGCCACCACCTGCTGCACCGGCTCGAGCTTGCGGATCAGCGTGCCTCCGCGAGTGCGGGCGTCCACGCTCCGCGCGAGCTCCGAGCCGCGCTCCTCGATCGCGCTCAGCGCGCCGGCGAGGTCCGCGTAGCGCTCACGAGCGACCGTCCCGCTCCGCCGCACCGTGACCCTGTACGACGACATGCCGGCCGCGGCGGATCAGCCGCCGATGGCGGACATCGTGCGCGGCGGCTGGCGGAAGCCGGGCTCGCCCACGCGATGCTTGAGCTCCTTGCGCCACACGGCGTCGCGCACGACCGTCTCGAGCTCGCCGTCGCTCGCCCCGCCGCGCAGCACCGCGCGCAGGTCGGTCTCGTGGATCGAGAAGAGGCAGGTGCGAAGCTTGCCGTCGGCCGTGAGGCGGATGCGGTTGCAGTCGGCGCAGAAGGGCTCGGACACCGGGTTGATGAAGCCGAGCTCGCCCTTGCCGTCCTTGAAGCGGAACACGCGCGCGGTGGCGTGCGGCTCGCGCGGGCGCTCCTCGAGCGGGTACACGCGGTCGACGATCGCGCGGATCTCCTCGCCGGTGAGCACCTGGTCCTTGGACCAGGCGTGGTCGCCGTCGAGCGGCATGAACTCGATGAAGCGCACCTGGTAGCTCGTGGAGCGGGCGAACTCCGCGAACGGGAGCGCCTCCTCCTCCGTGAAGCCGCGCAGAGCCACGGCGTTGACCTTGATCGGCTGCACCGACGGGTGACGCCCGATGGCCTCGAGCCCGGCCAGGACCTGCGGCAGCGAGTCGCGCCGGGTGAGCTGGAAGAAGCGGTCGCGCTGGAGCGAGTCAATCGACACGTTCACGCGCGTGATCCCGGCCTCCACCAGCGCGTCCGCGTCGCGCTCGAGCAGGTAGGCGTTGGTGGTGAGCGAGAGGTCCTCGATGCCGGGCACGCCGGCCAGCATCGACACCAGCCGCGGGAAGTCCCGCCGCACGAGCGGCTCGCCGCCCGTGAGGCGAAGGTCCGAGATGCCCATGCGCGCGAGCAGCCGCACGATGCGCTCGATCTCCTCGAAGCTGAGGATCTCCTCGCGGTCGAGCCAGGGCAGCCCGTCGGCCGGCATGCAGTACTGGCAGCGGAAGTTGCAGCGGTCGGTGACCGACACGCGCAGGTCGGAGATCTCCCGGCCGTGGCCGTCGAGCAGAGGGTCGAGCATCACGTTCCGAAAGACTAGTCCCACCGTGGACCTGCCCGAGATCGAAATCCACGCGCCGAGTCGCGGCAACCGCAAGCTGGAGCGCCTGATCGAGGCCGCCAACGCCGACGCGCGGCTGCGCACCTGGTGGTACATGCAGCAGCTGAACGCCGACCGCCGCGACATGTCCGACCACTCGGTGGTGCACGTGCAGATCGTGGTGAACATCGCGCTGCGCCTGCTCCGGCTGCTCACCCGGGCCGGGGTCGCGCCGGCCATGGTCGCCGACCACGGCATGCAGCCGCGCGACGCCGAGGTGGTGATCGCGGCGGCCTGCCTGTTCCACGACACCGGCATGTCGATCCACCGGACCGACCACGAGCAGTACAGCCTCTTCTTCGCCGCGGACCGGATGCCGCTGCTGCTCGAGAGGATCTACGGGGAACCCGAGCTCACGGTGGTGATGTCGGAGGCTCTCCACGCCGTGATCGGTCACCGCCGGCGCGGCGATCCGATCACGCCCGAGGCCGGCATCGTGCGCGTGGCGGACGCCCTCGACATGGCCTCCGGCCGCTCGCGCGTGCCCTTCGAGACCCGCCGGCCGAACATCCACTCGATCTCGGCCGCGGCGATCGACGAGGTGACGATCGAGCCCGGCGAGGAGCGGACCGTGCGGGTGGAGATCGCGATGAACAACTCGGCCGGGCTCTTCCAGGTGGACGAGCTGCTGGCCATCAAGCTGCGCGGCTCCGGGATCGAGGAGCACATCGAGGTGGTCGCCCGGATCGACGCCGAGCACGAGAAGCGGCTCGTGCCGGTCTTCCGGATCTAACCGTTGGGACGGGTGGGGGTCGCCCGCTCGTTTTCGTTCGCCCGCGAAAGGGCATGACGAAAATGGGGATGAACTCGCCAGACGAGGCGAATGTCGCCGCTGGGCCGATGGTCGAGTTGCGGCAGGTGCGCAAGAGCTTCGGGGACAACCTCGTGCTCGACGGCGTGGACCTCGTGATCGAGCGAGGCTCAGCTGTGGTGATCGCGGGACCGTCGGGCTCGGGCAAGTCGACGATGCTGCGCTGCATCAACGGGCTGGAGTCCATCGACTCCGGCGAGCTTCGCTTCGAGGACCGGCCGATCGACTACTCGGGAAAGGCGCTCAGCCGGCTCCGGGCCGAGATCGGGATGGTCTTCCAGCAGTTCAACCTCTTCCCCCACATGACCGTGCGCGAGAACATCGTGCTCGGGCCGGTGAAGGGGAAGGGAGTGCCGCGCAAGGAGGCCACGCGGCGGGCGCGCCAGCTGCTGGAGCGGGTGGGCATCCCCGAGAAGGAGAACGAGTTCCCGGCAGATCTCTCCGGTGGTCAGCAGCAACGGGTGGCGATCGCGCGCGCGCTCGCGATGGAGCCGAAGTTGATGCTCTTCGACGAGCCGACCTCCGCCCTTGACCCGGAGATGATCCGTGAGGTCCTCGATGTCATGCGCGACCTCGCACGGGGTGGGATGACGATGGTCGTCGTCACGCACGAGATGGGGTTCGCACGCGAGGTGTGCGACCAGATCGTGTTCATCGACGACGGGGAGATCGTCGAGCAGGGGCGCCCGGTCGACTTCTTCGAATCCGCGAAGAGCCCCCGTGCGAGGGAGTTCGTGGACAAGATCATCCATCACTGAGGAGGAAGACAGATGAAGTTGAACACGCAATGGCGGCCGTTGGCCGTGCTGGCGCTCGTGATGGGCAGTCTGGCGATGTCCAGCTGCGGAGACGACGACGATGACGACGGCGGGTCCGGGAGTGGCGGCGGCGATCAGGCCGCTGAGGTGAAGCAGTACCCGGCGAACTCGACGCTGGGCAAGATCCAGGACGCTGGTGAGATCACGATCGGCGTGAAGTACGACGTACCGCCGTTCGGGTTCGAGAACCCGCAGTCGGGCGAGATCGAGGGCTTCGATGTGGACATGGGCCGCTACATCGCCGAGGAGCTCGGCGTGGAGCCCAAGTTCGTGGAAGCCATCTCGGACAACCGCATTCCATTCCTCGAGCGGGGCACGGTTGATCTGATCCTTTCGACGATGACGATCAATCAGGAACGCGACATGGAGATCGACTTCTCCGAGCCGTATTACGTCGCCGAGGGCCGGATCCTGGTGCCGAAGGGATCGGACATCAAGGGCGTGGACGACCTTGCCGGCAAGCGGGTCTGCACCGCGCTCGGCTCGACTTATGAAGAGACCATCCGTGAGGAGGCCCCGGACGCTGATCTCAAGCTGGTCGACACGTACTCCGAGTGCCTCGAGCTGCTCCAGAACAAGGCGATCGACGCGATCTCGACGGACGACGTGATCCTGACCGGCATGATCATCCAGGACGACACGCTCGAGATGGTCGGCGACAAGCTCACCACCGAGCCGTACGGCGTGGGCATCAAGGACGGCGACAAGCAGATGAAGACGTTCGTGGACGGCGTGCTCGCGGGCGTCGAGGAGGACGGACGCTGGGAGGACACCTACCAGGAGTGGGTCGGCCAGTACCTCAACAAGGAGCAGGCACCGCCTGAGATGGACCTGCAGCAGGCGCTCGCGCTCGGGTGACCGAGCTCTGGAACGTCCTCGCGGACCACTTCTCGGAGTTCAGCACCGGCTTCTGGGTGACGGTCCGCATCGTCGTGATCTCGTTCGTGATCGCGATGGTCGTCGGCACGCTCGTGGCGACGATGCGGATCGCACCCGTGAAGCTGCTCAACTGGGTCGGCGGGGTGTTCGTGGAGGTCTTTCGCAACACCCCGCTGCTCGTCCTGTTGTTCATCTCCTACGCGGGGCTGCGGCGGGCCGGTTTGCCGATCAGCGCGTGGGTGGCGGGGGTGGGGAGCCTCGGGCTCTACACCTCCGCCTACGTGGCCGAGGCGCTCCGCTCGGGCGTGTTCGCGGTCGGCAAGGGGCAGATCGACGCGTCGCTGTCGCTCGGGCTCGACTACCCGCGCACGCTGCGCTACGTGATCCTGCCCCAGGCGGTCAGAACGGTGATCCCGCACCTGGGCAGCCTCACGATCGCCATGATCAAGAACTCGGCGATCATCGGCGTGTCGCTGCTCGCGCTCGAGGATCTGCTCCATCAGGCGCGGCTCGTGAACTCGCGCACTTTCCAGACCGACGAGGTCTTCTTCTGGGCGGCCGTGGGCTACCTGATCCTGACCCTCTTGACCACGCTCGCGGTGAGGCGGCTCGAGGTCCGCTACGCGATCCACCGGTAGGCGCACGTGAACTACCTCTTCGATCCGAGTAACTGGGAGTGGCTGTGGAGCGGCAACAACCTCGAGTTCCTGCTCAAGGCCTTTCTCATCAACCTCGAGATAGCGGCGATCGCGATCGTCTTCTCGCTCATCTTCGGCCTGCTGCTGGCACTCACGCGCCTGTCGAAGCTGCGGCCGCTCGCGCTCGCGGGCGGCGTCTGGGTCGATCTCTGGCGCAACCTGCCGCTGATCTTCATCATCCTCTACCTCGCGCTCGCGATGCCGCCCTCGTGGCAGGACGCGTACGAGGACGTTGTCCCGTCGTTCTTCCCCGAGGCGCTCCAGTCCGGGCGGGTGTTCGCGGGCATCCTCGGGCTCGTGCTCTACAACTCGGCCGTGATCGCCGAGATCATGCGGGCCGGGATCCTCTCGCTCGACCGCGGCCAGGGTGAGGCGGCGGCGTCGCTGGGGCTCACCTACCCGCGTCAGCTGCGCTACGTGATCCTGCCGCAGGGACTGCGGCGCATGGTGCCCGCAACCGTGTCGCAGCTGATCACGCTCAACAAGGACACGACGCTCGTGAGCATCATCGCCATCTCGGAGGTCATGCGCGCCGGCCGCACGCTCTCGAGCGGCTTCACGGCCTTTGTGGGCGGCGTGGAGGCGCCGCTCCTCCAGGTCTTCATCTTCATCGGGCTGCTGTTCGTGGCGGTGAACCTCGCGCTCTCGCGGCTCTCCCGACGGCTCGAGGTGCGCGAGCGCAAACGGACCGCCGGGCCGGTCGGCGGCGTCGAGGACCAGACCGCCCTCGTGACGGAGAGCAGCTAGGGGCCGGGCTTACTTCTTGGCCGGGTCGATCAGGTTCGTCTCGGCGCTCGGCTTGTCGGTGAGCTGCTCGCGATCGCCGATCGGCCTGTAGGTGCTCTCGCGCGCCCCGGTGTAGATCTGCCTCGGGCGGGCGATCTTCGTGGCGTCGTCGGTCACCATCTCGAGCCACTGGGCGATCCAGCCCGACGTGCGCGGGATGGCGAACATCACCGTGAACATGTCGGTGGGGAGGTTGAGCGCCTCGTAGATCAGGCCCGAGTAGAAGTCGACGTTCGGGTAGAGCTTGCGGTCGAGGAAGTAGTCGTCGTCGAGCGCGCGCTTCTCGAGCTCGGTGGCGATGTCGAGCTTCGGGTTCTTCCCGGTGACCTCGAACACATGGTCCACGTGGTCCTTGATGATCTGCGCGCGCGGGTCGTAGTTCTTGTACACGCG
>DASRIC010000048.1:0-16172 GCA_035650215.1 Thermoleophilaceae bacterium | reverse complement strand
GACCGGCAAGACCGCCGTCGCGATCGACACGATCCTGAACCAGAAGGGCACCGGCATCCGCTGCATCTACGTAGCGGTGGGACAGAAGGACTTCACGGTCGCGAAGGTCGTGAAGATCCTTCAGGACGCGGGCGCGATGGAGTACACGACCGTCGTCACGGCGGGCGCCTCCGAGTCCGCACCGCTCCAGTACATCGCCCCGTTCACGGGCTGCGCCATCGGTGAGGACGTCCGCGATCGCAAGGGCCACGCCCTCGTGATCTACGACGATCTCTCGAAGCACGCGGCGGCGTACCGGCAGCTCTCGCTCCTCCTCCGCCGGCCGCCGGGCCGCGAGGCGTTCCCGGGAGACGTCTTCTATCTCCACTCCCGCCTCCTCGAGCGCGCGGCCAAGCTGAACGACGAACTCGGCGGGGGCTCCTTCACCGCCCTGCCCATCATCGAGACGCAGGCGGGCGACGTGTCGGCGTACATCCCGACGAACGTCATCTCGATCACCGATGGCCAGATCTTCCTCGAGGCGGACCTGTTCCGCTCGGGCGTGCGGCCGGCCATCAACGTGGGCATCTCGGTGTCGCGCGTGGGCGGCTCGGCGCAGACCACGCCGATGCGCAAGACGGCCGGCAAGCTGCGGCTCGAGCTCTCCCAGTACCGCGAGCTCGAGGCGTTCGCCCAATTCGGCTCGGACCTCGACGCCGACACCCAGGCAACGCTCAACCGCGGCGCGCGCCTCGTGGAGGCGCTCAACCAGGACGAGCGCAGCCCGTGGCAGATCGAGGACCAGGTGGCGGCGATCTACTCGGGCACCGGCGGCTACCTCGACCGCATCAAGGTCGAGCGCGTGAAGGACTTCCACGAGTCGATGCTGCAGCGTCTGCACTCGGAGGACTCGGACCTGATGGAGCAGCTGCGCGAGGGCAACTGGGACGACTCGATCGAGTCGCGGCTCGGCGACTGCATCGCCGAGGCGATCGACGACTTCGGGCCCGACTTCGACGCCGAGGGCAACCCCATCGAGGAGGGCGAGTCCGACCGCATCCTCTCCAAGGAGGAGCGCGGAAAGGACGGCCGCACCGGCCAGGGAAGCGCGTCCGGTGACGGTGGCGAGAGCGGCGACGGCGGCGAGCCGGAGACCGAGGAGACCCAGGAGCAGGAGCCGGCGACCGCCTAGCGGATGGCGAACCTGAAGGACATCCGCAGCCGCATCGGCTCCGTCAAGAACATCCGCAAGATCACGCGCGCGATGGAGATGATCTCCGCCGCGCGGCTGCGGAGGGCGGAGCAGCGGATCGAGGCGCTGCGTCCCTACGCGGACGCCATCAGGCGCATGACCTCGCGCGCCTCGCAGGCAGCCGAGAACATCCCGAACCTGCCGATCCTCGAGGAGCGCGAGTCGATCGAGACGGTGGCGCTGCTCCTGATCACGGGCGACCGGGGCCTCGCCGGGCCGTTCAACTCCCAGATCGTGCGCGCCGGCAACCGGCGCGCGGCGGAGCTTCGCTCCGACGGCAAGACCGTGCTCTGGTACGCGGTCGGGCGCCGCGGGGTGTCCTCGCTCGAGTTCCGGCAGCTCGAGCTGGGCGGCTCCTGGACGGGCTTCACCGACCGGCCCTCGTTCGCCGACGCGCGCACCGTCGCCGACGGCATGACCGCCGCCTACGTTGACGAGAAGGTCGACCGCGTCGAGATCATCTACAACGGCTACATCTCCGCCGTGAACCAGGAGGTGCGCGAGGAGACGCTGCTGCCGCTGCAGCAGGCCGACGTGATCGAGGACGAGGGCGAGGAGGGCGAGGAGGAGTCCGAGGAGTCGCGCGCGCTCTGGCTCTACGAGCCCGACCCGGAGGAGATCCTGGCGCGACTCGTGCCCGACTACGTGGAGATCTCTATCTATCGCGCGCTGCTCGAGTCGACCGCCTCCGAGCACGGGGCCCGTATGAGCGCCATGCGCAACGCCTCGGACAACGCCGGCGAGATGATCGACGATCTGACTCTCGCCGCCAATCGCCAGCGCCAGGCGGAGATCACCCAGGAGATCATGGAAGTGGTCGCCGGCGCTGAGGGACTTCGATAAGGAGCATTCAGAATGGAAGCCGCAACGCAAGCCGCCAGCCGGGAGAGCCGCAGCGACGGCAACGTCGGGACCGTCGAGGAGGTCCAGGGCGTCGTCGTCGAGGTCGCGTTCCCGGCGGGTGAGCTGCCAGAGATCTACAACGCGCTCGAGATCGAGCTCGATGTGGCCGAGGAGGAAGGCCGATCCGACCGGCTCGTGCTCGAGGTGCAGCAGCACCTGGGTGACGACCGCGTGCGTACGGTGGCCATGGACGCCACCGATGGGCTCTCGCGCGGCACGAAGGTGGTCGACACCGGTGGGCCGATCACCGTGCCCGTGGGCGACAAGGTGCTCGGCCGGATCTTCAACCTGCTCGGCGAGCCGATCGACGGTGCCGGCGACGTGGAGACCGAGGAGCGCTGGCCGATCCACCGTCCCGCGCCAAACGTCGAGGACCTCACGCCCACGCGCGAGATCTTCGAGACCGGCATCAAGGTCGTTGACCTGCTCGCGCCCTACGCCAAGGGCGGCAAGGTCGGCCTGTTCGGCGGCGCCGGGGTGGGCAAGACGGTCCTGATCCAGGAGCTGATCCACAACATCGCCCAGGAGCACGGCGGCCTGTCGGCGTTCTGTGGCGTGGGGGAGCGCTCGCGCGAGGGCAACGACCTCTGGCTCGAGATGACCGAGTCGGGCGTGATCGACAAGACCATGCTCGTGTTCGGCCAGATGAACGAGCCGCCCGGCGCGCGCATGCGCGTGGCGCTGTCGGGGTTGACGATGGCCGAGTACTTCCGCGAGCAGGGCGGCCAGGACGTGCTGCTCTTCATCGACAACATCTTCCGCTTCGTGCAGGCGGGCTCCGAGGTGTCGGCGCTGCTCGGCCGGATGCCGTCGCAGGTGGGCTACCAGCCGACGCTCGAGACCGAGATGGGCCAGCTTCAGGAGCGCATCACCTCGACCCGCCAGGGCTCGGTCACCTCGATCCAGGCGATCTACGTGCCGGCCGACGACCTGACCGACCCCGCGCCCGCCTCGGTGTTCGCGCACCTGAACGCGACCACCACGCTGTCGCGAGCGATCTCGGAGAAGGGCATCTACCCGGCCGTCGATCCGCTCGACTCCACCTCCACGATCCTCAAGGTGGACATCGTGGGCCAGGAGCACTTCGACGTGGCGAACCAGGTCCGCGAGATCCTGCAGCGCTACAAGGAGCTCCAGGACATCATCGCGATCCTCGGCATCGACGAGCTCTCGGACGAGGACCGCATCACGGTCCAGCGGGCGCGCAAGGTCGAGCGCTTCCTCTCGCAGCCGTTCTTCGTGGCCGAGCAGTTCACCGGCCTGTCCGGCACGTACGTGCCGGTCGAGGAGACGGTGCGCTCCTTCAAGGAGATCATCGAGGGCAAGCACGACGACATCCCCGAGCGGGCCTTCCTCTTGAAGGGCACGATCGAGGACGTGGTCGAGGCGGCGCGCGGGGCGCGCGAGGAGGACAAGGGCGAGGAGTCGGATTCCTCCTCTGAGAACGGCGAGGGCGATGGCAAGGAATAGCTTCCCGGTCGAGGTCCTGACCCCGGAGGGGAAGGTCTTCGAGGACGAGGTGGAGATGGTCTCCACCCGCACCACCACGGGCTCGATCGGCATCCTCGCCAACCACGCGCCGTTGATGGCGATCCTCGAGCCGGCCGAGCTGCGTCTCTACAGGTCGGAGTCGGAGATCGTGCGCTTCGCGCAGGGCGAGGGCTACCTCCAGGTCGTGGACAACCGCGCGCTGGTGCTTGTCGAGGACGCGATCGCGCCGGACGCGATGGACCGCTCGGCGTTCGAGTCGCGGCTGAGCGACGCCCGCAAGGCGCTCGAGAGCGCCGAGGAGGGGTCGGAGGAGCGCTCGCGGGCGGAGCGCGAGGTCAAGCGCTACGAGGCGTTCCTGGAGGCCGGCTCGTAGGGTCCGCCGCCGTGGGCGCGGGTGCTGTGCGGGCGAGTGTCCTTCGCACACCCTCGCTCCGCTCGGGGCACGAAAGTTTGCCTCACCTCGGCCACCGCGCGAGGGGTCGCGTGAGGTTGCCGGGTCAGGCGGGCCGTCGGTCGCGTGGTTATTCATGACCGCGAGGAGCCATGACCCGCGCAGCTACTGCTTTCGTCCAATGCGTCATCATCCATCGGCGGATACCTCAACCGCCACCAGTCCACCCCTCGGGCTCAGCCTCGAACGCGATCATGCGGATGCCATCGGCGGCGGCCAGCTCCCAGTCGCCCGCAGCCCGATTCGTGTACAGCTCGATCGCCCGCCTGCCCGCCTGATCCAGCTGTCGCCGGGCGAGCCAGTCACCGATGAGCGCCGAAGGATTCCAGCGCAGCTCGTTGAGTATCGGAAACAGCGCCCCGGCGTACCCGAGTAGTGTCACCAGAGCCGCATCGCGCAGGTCGGCCGCCGGGGGCTGTTCGAGCACCGCGCGGATGCGCTCGATGATCGCCGCCAGAGCGTCGGCGTCGGCGACGTACTGCTTAGGATCGCTGCCGCGCTCATCACGACGGAGCAGGGACCTTTTCACGAGCCGATCCAGATAGGCGTCCCGTGAGCCGTTGGCCAGCCGCTTGACCCAATGCGCGCACGTCCGACGGTCGTCCGCGCCGACCGACTCCAGCGTCTCATCGAGCAGCGGATCGCCAGTGGGCGTGGCGTCTACCACGCGCACCGTCTCCCTGTACAAGAGCCGCCCACGCGTGGACCCAGCCGCGATCCGTCGGCTGAGGATAAGTTCGATCAGCCGCCCTGCGGCCAGCGGCTCCTCCCGCAGCCAGATCTGCGGGTCGGGCAAGTCCCTGCCGAACGGCCGCGCTTGCGCCAACAGCGCTTCCTCGGGGATCGTGAGCATCGTCTCTGCCGCCGAGCGGACCTGCAGGCTACCCGCAGGCCCCAAGCCGCGCTAGTGCACGCGGCCCGGGTACTGTGCAGCCGCCTTCGCCGCTTGTGCCTCCCATTCAAAGCACGAGCAGCCGGGGGCCGAAAGTGCGGATGACCACAGTCATGAACAACCACACGACCGTCGAGTGGACCCGCGCCAGCCATGCCGGACGGCATGGACTACGCGGAACGGTGGCGCCCTTTCCCGTTCATGGCGCCTCTCGCAGAACAACGCGTGGGTACGCTCCAAGCCGTGGTGAGGCAAGGACGGCCGATCGCCGTCGCAGGGTTGCTGCTCTCTCTTGCGGGTTGCGGCTCGGAGCCGGCGCCCGTAGCCGAGCAAGCCCTGCCGCCTACTGCGGACGAACGCCGGGTCGTGCGCGCCTACAACGCGCTGCTGCGGAGCGTGGCGATCGACGTGCGGATTTCAGGTGCCGAGTGCACCACGCTGCCAAGGCGCGCGCGTGGCGAGCTGCGTGACTCGCCGCAGCGGATCGCCGCGGCCCGTGCCCGCCTGGCGGGGATGCGCCAGCCGAGCAGCTATGACGACGCGCGAACCCAACTGGACGAGGGGCTGCGCCTGATCGCCGAGGCGAACAGGCTCCTGCTCGTCTGGGCGGAGCGCTCGGACGATCCGGAGACGGGCGAGTGCGGCCAGAGCACCGACAACCTCCGGGACAACGCCTATGACGAGCTCAACGACCTCGCCAAGCCTCACCTCCAGGCCTTCATGGCCAAGCACAACCCGATCGCCGCCCAGATGCGGGCGACCACCTGGGAGCTCGGGGCGGCCGGACTGATCCCGCGCTAGGTGACCTGCAGGATCCCGATTTGCCCGCAAAGGAGCAGTGCGTGCGTTACCCGAGTGAACTGGCGGCGCAGTGTCGAGTTGCATGGAAAGGGAGTAGTCCGGCTGCAGCACGAGCCCCGCTCTCGCGTGCGGGCGAAGTCGCGAGCGCGATCACCGCCCACCCGCGGCCTCTTGCACGCGAAAGGAAGCAGCGCGGTCGACAGCGCGCCTTCCGCCGCCGGAGTCCGAATGCATAAATCGCGGGATGTGCGAGCGGCCGCCTGGTTCGCGGCAACACGCTCTTCCGGGGCGGATGCCGAACGAGGCGGCGCAGCTCCTACTGCGACGACGCATCGGGTTGGGCTGCGTGGGGCGAACGCTGCGCCAGGTTCGGCCGTGTCCGATCGATCGGCGACTATCCCGTCTGGACTCGCAGGTGATCGAGGGGAGACGCGCTGATGGTGATGGCGGCTGATTATCCGTTCATGGACGTGCTTTGGTCGATGATCATCTTCTTCTTCTGGGTGATCTGGATCTGGATCGTGATCACCGTGCTCGTCGACATTTTCCGCCGTCATGACATCGGTGGCTGGGCGAAGGCGGCGTGGGTGGTCTTCGTTGTGATCCTGCCCTGGCTAGGGGTGCTGGTCTATCTGATCGCCCAGCACGACGGGATGCGGGAGCGCAGCGTGAAGCAGGCGCAGGCGCAGAGGCGAGAGTTCGACGATTACGTGCGCGAGGCAGCGGGCGGCGGGTCGGCGGCTGACATCGCGAAGGCCAAGGAGCTCCTCGACGCCGGCGCGATCACACAGCAGGAGTTCGAGACGCTTAAGGCGAAGGCGCTCGCTTAGGAGCGCAAGACACTACTCGGGCTAATCGCGACCGACCTTCGAGCTTGGCGAGCGTGAGGACTCCACATCCGGACCGCGTCCGGAACATGGCCTGCGAGGGGTTGCAGCTCGACGTTGTTGGCGCGCTCGTCGAGGTGCTCTGCGGGATCGTCGGCCGACGCGCCGAGGAGTACGACGTGCGGCGGCCGTCGCGCGGCGCCGACTCCTCGCGCCGGGTCAGCTGCCTCACGCTAATGGGCGTGGCGCGCGAGATCCGCGCGGTCGGGGCGGGCACGAAGCGAGCGGCCCGTTGAGCGCGGATCGCGCATCGGCGGGCGCGGTCGTTTCGCGGCGCAGGTTCCTGGCTCCGCTCGCGCTCGCTCAGTTCATTTGCAGTTTCGCGGGTTCGAACATGAACGTGATGATCAGCGACATCACGGAGGATCTGGACACGACCGTGCAGGGTGTGCAGGCGGCGATCACCCTGTTCTTGTTGATCATGGCGATCCTCATGATCCCCTGCAGCAAGCTGAGCGACCGGTGGGGCCGCAAACGCTGCTTCACTATCGGCCTCGTGCTGTACGGGGTCGGGGCCCTGATCAGCGCGGCCGCCCCGAACCTCGGGGTGCTGATCCTCGGGAACTCGGTGTTGGAGGGCGTCGGCACTGCCCTGCTGATCCCGCCCGTCTACATCCTCACGACGCTGCGCTTCAGCGACCTCACGTCACGCGCCCGGGCGTTCGGCGTCATCAGCGGGCTGGGAGGCCTCGGCGCCGCGGCCGGGCCGCTGATCGGCGGTCTCATCACCACCGCAATTGACTGGCGGGCCGCGTTCGTCTTCCAAGCCGCGGTCATCGCGCTGATCGTCTTGCTCAGCCGCCGGATCACCGACCCCCTCCCGGCCGACCCGACCAGTCCGTTCGACGGGTTCGGAGCGGTCCTGTCGGCGGTCGGCATGTTCTTCGTCGTGTTCGGGATTCTGCAAGCGGACAGCAACCCCGCGTTGATGGCGGCATTGCTGGCGGCCGGAGCCGCGTTTCTCGTCGGCTTCTTCCTCTACACGCGCGCTCGCGAGCAAGCCGGCAAGGAACCGCTGCTGCCCACGCTCCTGTTCAAGAACCGCACGTCGAACCTCGGGCTCGTCACCCAGAACATCCAATGGCTGCTGCTCATGGGCGTCTCGTTTACCGTCGCCGTCTTCCTCCAAGAGGTCCGCCGCTACAACGCGATCGAGACTGGCGTCATCTTCACCGCGGCCACCGTCGGCGTCCTGGTCTCGTCGCTCGCCGCGGAGCGACTCGCCAAGCGCCGCCCGCAGAAGACCCTGATCATCGTGGGCTTCGTCGTCACGATGGCCGGGATCGGACTCCTACTTGCCCTGGTCGGAGGCTCCTCGCGCGTGATCGCGTTCGGGCCTGGCCTGCTGCTGATCGGCCTCGGCCTGGGAGTCATGCTGACCCCCTCGGTCAACCTCGTGCAGTCCAGCTTCTCCGAGGAGCTACAGGCGGAGATCTCTGGGCTGTCGCGCAGCGTCTCCAACCTCGGCTCGTCCTTCGGCACGGCAATCGCGGGCACGATCTTGGTCTCCGACCTCGCCTCCGGGAACACCTCCTACGTCCTGGCGATGGTCGCCCTGGCCGTCCTTGCCCTCATCGGACTCGCCGCCGCCGTTCGACTCCCCGCCCCGACACCCGTGCCCGGCACGGCGACCGAGCGCGGCTAGCCCGCTAAGGCTTTCAGGCACGAGCAATCGCCGGCGCACACCGGTCTCGCTGTCGCAATGGACGAGGAACCGCTGGTGGTGACGCGCTAGATCATCGGACCGTCAGGGAAGAGTCTGGCGGGCATGAACGACGCTTCTCTTCTCGACGCTGCCGGTCGCCTGCGTTCGCCGGTGGTACAGCAGTGACTGTCCGCCGTCTACCTCAGCGGTGACCGATGGCGGAGAGCTGCTCGGCCTCGCCGCTGGCCCCGCCGGCCCGGGTAAAGGTCGGGCCCGGGCGCCTGCCTGAGCGCCTTTCCTGCTGTCGAAAACGGCACTCTGCGCGCCCGGCTGAGTATCGGCCCCGCCGGCGCGTCGAGACCGTCTCGCCCGGCGGTGCTCGATCATGCCCACATGTCTGTGATGGATGACTACCTAGACGGCTGGCCGCCCGCGCAGAGGACGGCGCTCGCGCGTTCGTGCCGTCGTCAGGGGTGCGGCGCCCGACGCCGATGAGGGGATCAGCTACGGAATGCCCGCCTTCCTGTACGGCGGCCGTTCAGCCCAGCGGCGATCGACGCGGTCAGAGATCGGCTTGTGGGCTTCGAGCTCTCCAAGGGGACGATCCGGTTCTTGCCAGACAGGACGGTGCCCGACGACGTCCCAGCGGATGTGGTTCGGGCCCGTAAGCAGGAGATCGCGCCAGGGCGCTGAGGGCGCACATGCCCACTAGCCGGCCGATGCTCAGGCAGGCGACCACGCGCCGCTCGAGGTCAGCTCCGATGAAGTCGCCGGCGACGTGTCTTGCGGCAGGCGGGGGCCGGATGGGATGCTGGACGGAACCCCGCCTCCGAGGAGCGTTCAGATGTCCGTCCGCCACGGTGTCCCTGCAGTGATCGCCGCGATGCTCGCCCTCTTGGTCGGAGCCGGTAGCGCCTCGGCGGCGACCGATCATGTGGTGATCACGGGTGGCGTGGTCGTTCCGGCGGGCCAGACTGCCGGCGACGTGATCGTGCTCGACGGGACGGTGAGGATCGCCGGACGTGCCACGGGCGACGTGGTGTCGGTAGCCGGGCCGGTGCGGGTCACCGGTCGCGTCGATGGTGATCTGATCGCCGTGTCCGACCGAGCGTTGCTCGGCCCGAGGGCGCGCGTGGGCGGCGACCTGCGCTACGGCGACGAGTCGCCAGTGCTCACGCGCGGCGCGACGGTGGGCGGCGAGATCAGCAATGAGGATTGGGCCGGCGCGGCGAGCGGGTGGGGCTGGGTGAGCTGGTTGGCGTGGTGGCTGGCGGTGTCCGTTTCGACGCTGATCGTCGGCGCGCTGCTCGTCTGGCTGGCGCCGGCCGCGCTGTACGCGGCGGACCGAGCGGTGCGCGAGCGTCTCGGCGCGACGGTCGCGTGGGGCATTGTGATCGCAGTCGGCGTGCCGCTGCTGGCGGTCCTGGCACTCGTCACGCTCGTGGGCATTCCGTTCGGGGTCGCGCTGCTGTTGGCCGCGGTTCCTGTGCTGCTCGTCGCGTACGTGACAACCGCCTGGATCGTGGGGCGCCGCGTGCTGCGCAACCGCTCGGGGTCGCCCTGGGTGGCGCTGCTGGCCGGCTGGGGAATCCTGCGCGTGCTGGCCCTGATTCCCGTCGCGGGCGCCCTGGTCGGGCTCGCGGCGACGGTGGTGGGACTGGGAGCGCTGGCCGTGGCGCTATGGCGGGCCCGCCGGACCGGCGCGCCGGCGGCGACGCCCGAGGGGCCGGCTCCGGGCTCTCCCGCCCCAGCCGCCTGACGATGGGCAGACAGCACGTCTCGGGCGCCGGTGACGCCCCTGCGGTCCGCGTCCGCGCCAGTCGCTTTTGCAAATCGCGCAATCGAGCCCGTCGCGGGGCGCGACGGCTACGCTCGTTCGGCCTTGGGCGAGTTGACCTTCTCAGACGTAATCGACTGGCTCGCGGAGCGGGAGGGGGCGAGCGCCTATGTCGAGGCGGGTATGTCCGACTCCGCGCTTGAGGGCTCGGACTTCTGCATGTTCGCGCTCCGCGTGAGGCTCGGCAAGCTTCAGATTGTTGAGGACGGCGGCCACGAGGGCGGCATGATCTCTCTACCGCTCGAAGGCTTGGAGGCCGTCTCGGGTCGGCCCGGGTCGTCGCCCGAGCACGGTGCGGAGGACGACGCGCGCCGCTACCTCCGCTCGATCGGCCGCGTGCCGCTCCTTACTCGCCAGGACGAGGCAAGGCTTGCGAAGCGGATCGAGAGGAACGACACGGCGGCGAAGACCTCGCTGGTCGAAGCGAACTTGCGTCTTGTCGTAGCGATCGCACAGCGCTACACCGGCCGTGGGCTGACGCTAGCCGACCTAATCCAGGCGGGCAACCTCGGCCTAGTCCGCGCGCTCGAGCGGTTTGACTGGCGCCGCGGCCGCAGTTTCTCCGCGTACGCCACATGGTGGATCAGGCAGGCGATCACCCGTTCGCTCGAGCGCAATCGGCTCTGGATAGACCGTCAGCGAATAGCCGGAATCACGATCGACCTTGGCGTCCTCAAGCTGTATTTCCGCGACGCGTTCTACCTCGCCATCAGCAGCCGCACATAGCCGCTGAAGGGCCGCACCAAGCGCGGGGAAGGAGAAGCCGAGTACGGAGTTCGCCGCGATCGCTCCTAAGCGTTGACAGCTGTAGCGAGCGCGGCGACGACACCACTGGGGAAAAGCGGTAGTGGCCGCGAGCGATGTCGCAGGAGAAGCACCGTGACGATGTACGGGTCCGGCTGAACGCGCGACGAGCCGTTGGCCGCGGGTCAGTCGATCGCGAGGAGGAACCGCTCGAGCCGTTCCACGAATCCTGGCGCCGCGACGACGAAATGGCCCGCGCCGGGCGCGACCAGCCGCTCGGCGCCGAGCGCGGCGGCCAAGGCATCGCAGATGCGCTCGAGTCCGGGCGTGTGATCGCCCGAGGCCACGAGCGACCGGACGCCGGCCTCGCGAATCGGATCGAGTCCCGGTCGGGCTTCCCCGGGCACGCGCGCGCCCTGCGCGCGGCGAACGCCGTTGGCAACCGCCTCCGGGAGCGGTCCATCGCCGACCCCCGGTGCGCCCGCGATACGCAGGAAGGCCCGCAGGGTCTCCGGGTCCGCGTCGAGGCCCTCCCTGAGCACGAGGTCACCGAGGCGCTCGAGGCGCTCGGTCTCCGGATCGCCCGCAACCACGCGATAGAGCGGCGGCTCGATCAGGGTGAGAGACCCCACGTCCGCGGGCCTCTCGGCCGCCGCGATCAGGGTCCCGAGGACTCCATAGGAGTGGGCGACCACATGAGGACGCGAGCCGAGCAGCGGAAGGAGGTCGGCTGCGTCGCCATCGAAGTCCTGGCGTCCATCCGGGGGCGGCGGGCTGGGCGAGTAGCCGCGACGATGGACCGAAGCAAGCGTCCAGCGCGCCTTGAGGGGGGCGAGCGCGCCCCAGGTTGCGTCTGGACTCGCACCTCCGTGGACCAGCAGGATCTCGGGACCGTGGCCCTCGCGTCGCACGGCGATCGCACCCACGGCGCGAGGGTACGCGAGCCCGGCGCGCGCGGCGAGATCGCCGGCGGGGCTTAGCCCCTTCCGCGAGCTCATCCTCGGCTTGTGAGGGCTAGAAGCGCAGGATTCCGAGCTGCGCGAGCAGGCCGAGATCGTCCCGACTTCCCCAATGCTCGGCGATCTGCCCGTCCGCGATCCGCCAGAGGTAGACGTGTCTCACTGCGAACCTCGCCCCTGTTGGCTCTCGGCCCATCAGCGGGCCGATGTGGCGCCCGCTCATCGTCACCCGCTGGACGACCTTGTCGCCCTCGGCGATCTCGTCCTCGATCTCGAAGCGAAGCTCGCCGAACGTCTCGTGGAGGCTCCGCACCGTCTGCCTGACGCCCTCGGGACCGGTCGCTCGCTCCGGATGGGCCGGCTCGTTATCGATGTACTCGGTGTGGATGAGCTCGTCGGCGAGCTTCAGATCGCCCTCGGCGTAGATCTCCTGAAGTGCGCGGCGAACCAGGCGCTTGTTGTGCTCCGACACAGTCGCCACGCTCAGGCGCGGCGCAGCTTGCCGAGCGCGCGAGCGAGCACGCCGACCGAGCCCGCGAGCCGGAACTCCTCCGCGTGTCGACTCACGACCGCGAGCTGCTTGAGGCGGTTGCCGTCGGCCGCCTCCATGGCGCGGAAGAAGGCCTCCGTGCGCAGCGCGGGACGGATCTCCCAGGTGGCTCGGCAGCCGCCCTCGGCGGCGGCCATCGCGTGGACGGTCCCGCGCGGGACCCCGAACGACTCACCGGCGCCAACGCGCCGCTCCCGGCCGTCGAGGACGACGCGCAGGGCGCCCTCGAGGACCTCGAAGCGCTCATCCTGCCGCGGGTGATAGTGCGCCGGCGGGAGCTTGCCGGCCTCGGTCCAGCGGGCGTCGAGGGCAAGCAGTTCGGCGCTAGAGGCTCGAATCTCGATCTGCTCGTGCGGGGCGATGGCGATAATGGAGGACATCGGCCACGTTGATAGCAGGCTGGTCCTGGAGTACGGAGCGCACCTTCCCCTGATTCAGTTCGACGGCCCGGCACCGAAGCTCGACGAGCTTCGCGTCTACGCACGGCGGGCCGGTGAGCTCGGTTACGGCTACCTGTGCGCCAACGACCATCTGCTGTTCGGCCGTCCCTGGCTCGACGGGCCGACCGCGCTTGCCGCGACCCTCGATGCGGCGCCGGAGATGACGCTCGTCACGACGGTCCTGCTTCCCGTCGTCCGTGGGCCTGTGCAGAGCGCGAAGCTGCTCGCCGCGCTCGATGCGCTGTCGGGCGGCCGGCTCGTGGCCGGGGTGGGGCCGGGGTCGTCGGCGCTCGACTATCACGCGGTGGGGGTGCCCTTCGAGGAGCGCTGGGGGCGCTTCGACGAGGCGATCCGGGCGCTGCGGGCGTTCCTCGATCCCGAGACCGACACCTTCACAGGACGGTTCTACTCGACGGAGGGGATCGCCCTCGAGCCACCGCCCGCCAGCCCGGCGGGGCCGCCGATCTGGGTCGCGAGCTGGGGCTCGGCGGCGGGTCTGCGGCGGGTAGCTCGGCTGGGCGACGGCTGGCTCGCGTCCGGCTACAACACGAGCCCGTCGCAGCTCCGGGACGGGCTCGCGCTTCTGGCCGAGCAGGGCAGCGGTGCGTTACCGAACGGCGTCTCCACGATGTGGCTCCACGTGACCGACTCCCGACGCGACGCCGAGCGGGTGCTGGGCGACGTTCTGGCCCCGATGCTGCGCCGTTCCGTCGAGCAGCTCGAGGAGCTGGCACTCCCGATCGGGTCGCCCGAGCAGTGCGCGGAGCGGATCGGTGCCTACGAGGAGGCCGGTGCCGAGCGCATCTTCGTCTGGCCGCTCGCCGACGAGCTGGATCAGCTCGAACGGTTCCGCAGCGAGGTCGTGCCCATGGTGCCCCAGCGGCCGAGGGATTGAGAAACGCGATATGAAAGCCCGTATGGAAGTCAGCCACATCAGCCAGGCCTACCCGGACAGGGTGGAGGTGCGTGGCCGCGACCTCTGCGGCGACCTGATGGGCCGGCTCAGCTTCACGGAGTACTTCCACCTTCTGCTCACGGGACGGGAGCCGAGCGCCGACCAGCGCGACTTCCTCGACCTGCTGCTCGTGGCGATCGCCGAGCACGGGATGATGCCCACGAACATCAGCGCCCGCATGACGCTCGCGGCCGACCCCGGATCGCTCCAGGGCGCCGTGGCCGCCGGGATCCTCGGAGCCGGACCGGTGCTACTCGGCACCTCCGAGGAGTGCGCGCGGGTGCTCGAAGCGGCGCAGGCCAGGGTCGCGGCGGGCGGCACACCCGAGGAGGTGGCGGCTGAGGCCGCAAAGGGCGTGCGCGACGGCGGCGAGCGGATGCCGGGCTTCGGCCACCCGGTCCACCGCCCGCTCGATCCGCGCGCCGAGCGCATCCTCGAGCTCGCCGACGAGCGCGGGGTGAGCGGTCCGCACGTGCTGCTCGCGCGGCGCCTGCGCGACGCGGTCGAGGATGCGTGGGGCAAGCCGCTAACGATGAACGTCTCCATGCCGATCGCCGCGGTGATGCTCGACCTCGGCTTCTCCTCAGCGACGGTCAAGGCCGTGCCGATCCTTGCGCGCACCGCCAGCCTGTTGGCGCACCTCGCCGAGGAGCAGCAGGAGCCGATCGGCTTCGTGATGGCGGCCAGGGCCGAGGAAGCGATCACCTACGAGCCTCGCCCAGAGGACACGTCGCCCTGAGTCCGTGATCGACGCGAGCGAGACGGCGCCGTGGCCGGAGCAGGCCGAGGCGGATGACGCGTCATTCCGCGAGCAGCTCGCGTACCTAATCGAGCGCTCGGCCTTCTACCGCGAGAAGCTCACGCAAGCGGGGTGCGGGAGCGCGGGGGCGGCCGGCGGGCTCGAAGAGATCGGCCGGCTTCCTTTCACGGAGAAGGCCGAGATCAAGGCGACGTGCACGACCAACAACCCGATAGGCGCGCACCTCTGTGCTCCTCCTTCGGAGATCGTCCGCATCTACTCCACGAGCGGCACCACCGGCGCACCCAGCTACATCCCGCTCACGGCGAGCGACCTCGACAACTGGGTGACTGGATCGGCGCGCAGCTACGCGGCCTCGGGCGTGGCCGCGGGCCAGCGCATCGTGAGCACCTACAACGCGGGTCCGTTCGTGGCGGGGGCGGCGCTCGCGGCATTCAACCGAATCGGGCTCTGTCACATCCCGGTCGGCACGGGCAACAGCGAGCGGCTCGTGCTTGCGATCGACAAGCTGCGCGCCGATGCCGTGGTGCTCACGCCGTCATACGCCGCACACCTCGTGGAGTGGGCGGGCGCGCGCGACTTCGACCTGGCGGGCTCGAGCGTCGAGCGCGTGCTCGTGGCCGGGGAGCCCGGCGGAGGTGAGCCCGCCTTCCGCGCCCGGCTCGAGGCGGGCTGGGGCGCGAGGGTCAGCGAGGCGATGGGGATCGGGGACATCGGCCCCTCGCTCTGGGGGGAGTGCGAGGAGCAGGACGGCATGCATCTCGGCGCCCGCGGGTTCGTGCACGCGGAGCTGATCGATCCGGCCAGCGGCGCGGTGAAGGAGATGAGCGACGGCGCCGGCGGCGAGCTCGTGCTCACGCACCTTCGGCATCGCGCCGCGCCGCTGCTCCGGTTCCGCACGCGCGACCACGTGGTGGTCCGCACGAGCCCGTGTGCATGTGGACGCACCGGCCCGCGCGTACGCTGCATCGGCCGTACCGACGACATGTTGATCGTGCGCGGGGTGAACGTCTTCCCGTCGGCGCTGCGCGAGGTCGTGAGCGCTTTCGCTCCCGACGTGAGCGGCCACATCCTGGTGCGGCCACGCGCCGCGGGGGTCAAGCAGGAGCCCCCGCTGCCGGTTAGCGTAGAGCTGGCGCCGGAGCGGACAGCCGACGCCGCTCTCGCGGAGGCAATCCGCGAGAAAGTACGAGGCGCCCTCGTGGTACAGACGCGGATCGACCTGGTGCCCTGGGGGAGCCTCGAGCGCAGCGATTACAAGTCACAGCTGGTTCAGCACTAGGAGGAGAGATGGCGGACAACACGCTGAGCATCCTGACCCCGAGCGTGAACAACCTGACCGCCCGGGTCTTTGTACGAGCCGCGGGGCTCGAGTTCGAGGAGCGGGACGTATGGGGCAAGAAGGACGAGCCGGACTTCGTGCGGATGGATCCGGCGCAGCTCACGCCGATGCTCGAGGAGGAGGGGCTGCCGCGCGGGTCGCTTTGGGAGAGCTGCGCGATCATGCAGTACCTCTGCAACAAGCACGGTCTGGACCACCTCTACCCGACCGATCCCGGCGAGCGCGCCATGACGGACAGCGCGATGTTCTACCTGACCGGCACCCTCTATCCGCTCGTGGCGCGC
>DASRIC010000047.1:0-49305 GCA_035650215.1 Thermoleophilaceae bacterium | reverse complement strand
GCACGGACGCTGCGATCGCGTCGGAGTTCACATCGAGCGCGTGAACGTTGACGTTTCCGACGAGCTCGTAGTCCTCGCGGAGCTGGGCGAACAGCGTGGTGTTCTGGCCGTCGCCTCGCAGGTTGTCGCAGAACTGGTGGTAGCACGGGTCCAGCTGTGCCCCGGCGACGCCACCCCAGATCGCCGCCTCCGCCGCCGTCTTCGGCACCTCGGCGCCGGTGAACAGGCCGCCGGCGGGGATCCCTCGCGCGATGAACGGGCCGTAGTCCGACCGGCCGGAGAACTCCGTGTCCTTGAACGGCTCGCCGCGGGACGTGAAGAAGCGCTCGAACTGATCCTCGATCTCCGCCGAGCCGGCGGGGATGAATCCCGGCGCGGCCGTGCCGCCCGAGTTGTCGCCGTCGTAGATGCCGAACGTGTAGTTCGGCGAGGCGATCATGTCGAAGTTGAGGTAGAGGCCGATGTCCTCCCTCTCCTCAGGGGTGAGCTGCGCGACGTAGAACGTCGAACCCAAGAGCCCCGACTCTTCGCCGCCCCACCATGCGAAGCGGACCTTGTTGGGCGTCTTGGCCTTGGCCATCTGGATCGCTGTCTCGAGGAGCCCCGCGCTACCCGAGCCATTGTCGTTGATGCCCGCCCCCGCCTGGACGCTGTCCAGGTGCGCGCCCGCCATCACGACGTTGTCGGCGTTGCCGCCCGCGGTCTCCGCGATCACGTTGTAGGTGGCCCGCTGCTCGGCGGTGAAATCGACCGTGACGGTCACTGTCGAGCTCGGCGTCTGCGCGAGGTTCAAGCCCGCTTCGAACGTCGTGAAGATCGCGGGGATCGCCAGGCCGGTCGCATCTCCGATCATGTTGGTCAGGCCGGTCCGTCCCGGCTGCCCCTCGTTCATGATGATGACCGCGCTCGCGCCCGCGGCCTGGGCGTTGAGCGCCTTCACGTTGAAGCCGCACGTTCCGCGCTGCAGGAGCGCGACCGCACCGGCCGGGAAGCCGGCGAAGTCCGCTGCCTCGCAGCCGCTGGTACTCGTGTTCGCAGGCCCGGATGGGTCCAGCACGAGGTCGACGTTGACCAGCGGCCCGGTCGCGGTGCCCTCGGGGGTACCCGAGTCGAACCGGTTGCGCAGGAAGTCGACCCCGTTCACGAACGTCCGCGGGTTCGGCGAACGGCGGATGAGCTGGGAGTTCTCCTCCACGTAAGGGAACATGAACTCCTGGACCGTGGGGGAATACCCGGCGGCCTCGAGCTGGGCTACGACGTAGTCGACCGATGCCTTGTAGCCGGGACGACCAGACGCGCGGGTGCCGCCGTTGGCATCGGCGACGGCCTGGAGGGCCTCGAGATGGTTGAGGACGCCGTCGGGCGTGACTGCATTGGTGAGCTTGCGGACCGTGTTGTTGTTCGGGTCCGCGTTCGCCGGTGCCGCCGCGACGGTCACGATGAGCGCGACGGCGGCAAGTGCCGCGGACGCGCGAGTGCGCCGTGATCTCAAGAAGAGCTCCCTCGGTTGCGCCGGTCCCCTGACCGGCGTGTGGCCCGCGACTGTAACCGAGTCAGTCGGCGCTGAGAAGTCAGCGGCGGCGAAAGCCGCGGCCCGGCGCGGGGTCGAGCGGGCTCGGCGGCAGCCCGGGCGCTGGATCGTCGAGGTTGTACTCCGACGGGGCGATGTCGTTGGGCGCGCGGGGATGGAAAAGCGACGCGAGCAGCTGGGCCTGGCCGCGGCCGACACCGAGCTCGCCCATGCCGCCGTTGTACATCTCGATGCCGCCTGACTCGCAGTGCGCGTAGAGGCGGCCGAGCTCCTGCAGGCGGCCGACGCGGCAGGGCTTGACGTTCACGATGCGCACCCCGATGGGGGTCGCGCCGATCGACTCGACGCTCGTGATCGGCGCGTCATAGGAGACGCGATCGGCGATCGGCGCGAGGAGCTCGAGCACCGCCGGGTGGTCGTGCGGGTCCTCGAAGACGACCTCGGTGAACGTGGCCAGCGTGCGTTCGTACATCGCCAGGAGCGCCGCCTCGTCCTCGACCTCGAGGCCGTACTGGCCCTTGAAGTCGATCGTCGCGACACCCTCGGCTGCCGCGACGCGGTCCATGATCTCCTGCGTCCACGACGGCGCGACGTCCAGCTTGAAGCCAACCGTCGGATGCAGTGCCCGCCGCCTGGCGACCTTGTCGATGTCCGGCGGATCGCCGAGCCCGAACGAGGTGACGAACCTCACCGGCTGTGGCGTACGGCCGAGGACCTCGGGCAGGCTCGTGGCCGCCTGCCGCAGCGCAAGGTCGAGCGCCGCGGACTCGAACGTCCAACGCCGCCAGTTGCGCTCCAGCTCGTACTCGGGCGGCTCCGGCCACATGTCGATCCCGTCGACATGGGCGAGAAATGCCGCGAGCGTGGCCCACTCGCCGGTCAGCGGGAAGTCGCTCGCGCGCAGACTCTTCTGGGTATCCGGGAGGCCGACCTGCTCGCCGATCCCCTCCTCACAACGGCCCCGCAGCCGCAGCTGCGTCGTCGTGAAGCCCTCGAACGCGGTCGGCCCGGTCGGCACGAGCGTCTCGAACGAGGACGACTCGATCGCGATCGGCAGATCCTTGACGGCGGTCCAGAGATCGGTCATGAGCAGAGCACGTAAGCGTAAGGACACCCCGCGCGCAAACTGCCGAACCTCAGCGGGCTCCCCGCGTTCATACCCGTGGACCGCCAAGACAGGGAGAGAGCGATGAAGCTGAGCATCCATTCGACACTTGCCGCCGCCGCGGTGGCCCTCGCCGTCGCGGCCATCCCCGCCCAGGCGGCCGGCCCACCCGCGGACACGCCGACGCGCGACGACAACCCGGGCGTCGAGCGGCGCCAGGCCGACCCGGGTCCGGGCGCCAGCCTGCCCGCAAAGGCGAGGGCCTACGGCTACAAGTGCCGGGAGCAGAGCCGCAAGCGCTCCGACGCCGCGCCTGACACCAGGGGCACGCCCTTCAGCCAGTGCGTGACCGCGATGGCGAAGCTCGCCACCGGAGCGAGCGAGTCTCCGCGCAAGGCGTGCGCGGACCTGAGCAAGAAGCACACCGAGGGCGAGCGGGGCACGCCCTTCAGCGCCTGCGTCAGCGCCGGCGCCAAGCTGCTGCGGGAGCAGCGGGCGCAGGACGACTAGCTCCCACACCGCGTTCTGAAGGGCCGAAAGGGCCCGCCGGCATCGGCGGGCCCTTTCCATTACCGACTCCGCGAGGATGCCGCGGGTGACGCACGCCGCGGAGCGGAGGATCGCCGGGCTGTCCTGGTGGCACGCCATCGAGGTGGCTCCGGGGGTCGTGACGCCGGGACCCTGGGACCTCCGGCCGACCGCGGAGCGGATGCCGTGGCCCGGGTCGCTCCAGGGGCTGCGCTGTCTCGACATCGGGACGATGGACGGCTTCTGGGCGTTCGAGCTCGAGCGGCGCGGGGCCGGCGAGGTGCTGGCGATCGACATCGCCGAGCGGCCCACCTTCGCCGCCGCCGCGGAGCTGCTGGGCTCGCGTGCCGGCTTCCGCGAGCTCGACGTCTACGACCTCGACCTCCTCGACGTCGGGGAGTTCGACCTCGTGGTGATGGGCTACGTGCTTCAGATGCTCCGCGACCCGCTGCGCGGCCTCGAGGCGGTGCGCCGGGTGTGCCGCGGCGAGCTCGTTCTCCTCGAGACGGTGAGCCTGCCGCTGGCGGCGATCCCCTCGCCGCTGGCGCGACTCGACGCTCGGCGCGACGGGCGCGAGTGGTTCGTGTTCAACCGCCGCGGCCTTCGCAAGGTGCTCGAGCTCGCGGGCTTCGAGGTCGTGGCCACGACCGGGACCCTCCGTGACCATCCCGGTCCCGGCGTCGAGACCGACTCGCTCTCCCTTGCCACCCGCGCCATGCACGCGTTCGGCGCGCGCGGTCGCTCGGCGGCCTGCCGCGCCCGGCCGTCCAGGCCCCGACCCCAAGGAGCCCGCCGTGACGAATGACGTTCCCCCACGTCCCCCGACGACTGGTTCGTGGGCTTTCAGAGCGGCCTCGCGGCGCGCTTCTGGCGCGCCGCCGGCGCCACCATGGCCGCGCGCGGCCTGACCTTGCACGCTCCGTCGTGGCGAGCTATACTGAACCAAGTGGTTCAGTATTCGCAGATCGATCGGACCTTCGCCGCGCTCGCGGACCCCACGCGCAGGGGCATCCTCGAGCGGCTCGGGCGCGACAGCGCCACTATCAGCGAGCTCGCGGAGCCGTTCGGGATCTCACTCACCGGAATGAAGAAACACGTGCGCGTGCTGGAGGAGGCCGAGCTCGTGACCACCGAGAAGGTGGGACGGGCGCGGCGCTGCAGCCTCGGCCCGCGCCGCCTCGAGGACGTCCAGGAGTGGATCGACATGTACACGCGGATGCTGAGCGACCGCCTCGACCGGTTCGGGGCGCTGCTCGAACGCACGAAAGGAGACCCGAAATGACCAACGCACAGAACTCCGCCGTCGTGACCACGCCGAAGGACCGCGAGATCCACATCGAGCGGATCTTCGACGCCCCACGTGACCGGGTGTTCGCCACCTTCACCGATCCCGCGCTCGTCCCGGAATGGTGGGGTCCGGAGGGCACCACCACCATCGTCGACCGGATGGACGTGGAGGCCGGCGGCAGCTGGCGTTACGTGGTCAAGGGCGACGACGGCAGCGAGCACGGCTTCCGCGGCACCTACCGGGAGGTGAGCCCGCCCGAGCGGCTCGTGTCCACCTTCGAGTGGGAGGGGATGCCGGGCCACGTGTCCGTGGACATCTCCGTCTTCGAGGACCTCGGCGACGGGCGCACCAAGATCGTGACCACCTCGCTCTTCCACACCGACGAGGAGCGCGACGGCATGATCGCGTCGGGTATGGAGGCCGGGCTCAACGAGACCTACAACCGTCTCGAGGCGCTGCTGGCGCGCCAGGCCTAGGAGAAGACCCAGCGCACGCTGCGGCCACCACGGACCGCCACGTAGCGGTCGACGTCACCCCGGAGGTCGCCCGTCACGCGCCAGTCGCGCCACCGGAAGCGCCGGACGCCAGTCGGCGGCACCGGCAACCCGAGCGCCTTGTAGTGGGCTCGCCGCGCCACGCGGCGAGCCCCTCTGCAGGTCACCCCGAGCGCCCGGATGCGGCGCAGGGCCGAGTCGGCGTAGCGGGTGCCCGGATAGGGGTTCAACACCGGATTGCACGAGCGCGCCACCGCCCCCTGAGCGGCCTGCGGGCCGAGGCCGGCCAGCCCGCACACCAGGATCACCAGTATCAGCGTCTTCCGCGCCGCTCTCACGGCTCCGAACGCTACCGGTCGAGCGAGGTGAAGCCGAGGATCAGCTCCGCGGTCTCGAGCGGCACGTCGAGCTGCGGGCAGTGGCCCACGCCGTCGAGCTCGACCCAGTCGGCGTGCGGGAGCCACTCGTGCCGGTAGCGAGCGGCGGCCGTCGGCCAGCTGAGCAGCCGGTCGCCCGTGCCCCACACGACCCGAACGGGACAGGTGATCCGCTCGGCGTCGAGCGGCCAGCCCTCACGGGCACCGTGGTCGATCAGCGCCTCGGCCCCCTCGCAGCCCGCCATCCCGCGCAGCTGGTGGGCGAGCAGCTCGGCGGGGATGTGCTCGAAGCTCGTTGTGATGGCGGCCGTCGCCCGGCGCCGGCCCTCGCGCGAGGCCAGGATCGCCTCCGCATGAGGGGCCGCGGCCCTCGCCATCTCGATCAGGCTCGCCTGGAGGCGGAGGATCTTCCGACAGGAGTCGTCCCCCGGCGCCCAACCGCCGGCCGGCGCGAGCGCCACCACGGTCCGCGCCCGGCCGCGCGAGGCGAGCTGGAGCGCCACGTAGCCGCCCAGCGAGTTCCCCACGACGTGCGCGGTGTCGAAGCCCGCCTCGTCCATGGCGCGCTCCACCGCGTCGGCCAGCACGGCGTGGTCGACCCTCCCCCGCATAGGCGGCCCGCCGGCGTGCCCGGCCAGGGTCGGCGCCAGCACGTCGTGCCGGCGCTCGAGCGCGGGCAGGACGAGCTCCCACGAGCGCCAGGTGTCGGCGAAGCCATGGAGGCAGACGAGGGGCGGGCCCGACCCGCCGCGGTGCGCTACTCCGGCGTATGGCACACGGCCTCGACGTTGTTCCCGTCGGGGTCGAGCACGTACGCGCCGTAGTAGCTCGGGTGGTAGATCTCGCGGATACCGGGACCGCCGTTGTCGGCGCCGCCCGCCTCGAGCGCGGCGGCGTGGAAGGCGTCGACCAGCTCGCGGCTCTCGGCGGCGAAGGCCACGTGGATCGCTGTCTGCGCCGACGGCGCCCGCGTGTCGATCCAGAAGAAGGGCTTCTGCCCCTCTCCAAAGCCGGCCACGCCCGGGACGGGCTCCATCAGGAGGGTCAGGCCGAGCGGCGCGAGCGCCTTCTCGTAGAACGCCTTGCTGCGCTCGTAGTCGCCGACGGTGAATCCCACGTGGTCGAGCACGGTGCTACCTCCTAGCCGGCCTCGGCCGTGCCGGCCACGGGGACGCGCACCCACGCCTGCCGCACGAAGTCGACGAGGGCGTCGTCGAGCAGGTAGGTCTCGCAGCAGCCGCAGTTCGCGCAGGCGTACTGCCAGATCCCGTCGGTCTGGTGGTGGGGCCGGATCCCGCGGAAGCCCGGGTCGATGTGCCCCTGGACCGTCGCCGGAAACCCGCCCCCGACCGACAGGCCGTTCCGGGAGGCGTACACCTCGCGCCCGCCGCACCTGGAGCAGATCCCGTCGCGCACGGAGCGCAAGCTACCAACCGCGCTCAGTACCGCGGCTCCTCCCAGGCCGCGACCGCCACGAAGTTGATCGTCCCCCCGCTCGGCGGCAGCGGCTGCGGGTTGAGCCCACCAGGTTGATCTTGGCCCCGGGCGGGATCGGCTGCGGGTTCAGTGCCACCAGGTTGATCGTCCCCTCGGGCGGCAGGGGCTGGGGATTCAGGGCCACGAGCTCGATCGTCGCGTCGGGCGGCAGCGGCTGCGGGTTGAGCGCCACCAGGTTGATCTTGATGCCGGGTGGAATCGGCTGGGGATTGAGGGCTACGAGATCGACGCCCGGCTGCTCCATGCGATGCCTCCTCCGTCGCGGGTTCGGGGGCAGCCTAACCGCCTCGAACCAGCCCCAGGACCATCCGCTCGGCCAGTGCCTCGTCGTGCCGCGTGCGCCCGGCCAGGCCGATCGTCAGGCCGTCGACTGCGGCGAGGCAGGCGCCCGCCAGCACCCGAGCCGGGGGGCCCGGAGGGATCGTGCCGGCGCGGCGCGCGTGCAGGATGAGCCGCTCCAGGCGGCGGCGCAGCGTGGCGGCGATCCTCGACACGGCCTCCCCCACCGGGTGCTCGCGCTCGGCGAACTCCACGCGCAGCGTCATCATCACGCGCGCCCGCCCGTCGCGGCAGTACGCCACGTGGCCGCGCGCGAGCGCCACCAGCGCGTCGAGCGGCTCGTCCTGCGCGTCGGCCAGAGGAGCCACCTGCTCCTGCCAGCCCTCCCAGACCCACGCGACTACGGCCAGAGCGAGGTCCTCCTTGTCCGCGAAGAGGTGGTACAGCGCTCCCCGCGTGTAGCCGGCCTCGGCGGCCACCTGGGCCAGGTTCAGGTCACCGTAGCCGTAGCGCGAGAGGCCCTGGGCGGCTGCGGCGAGCAGCGCCGCGCGGCTCTCCGCCCGTCGTTCCGCCTGCGAGCGGCGCGGGCGCCGGCTATCAGAGATAGATACATGCATGTATGTACAATACCTTCCCATGAACTCGTTCCGCTCCGCAATCGAAACCCGCGACCCCGACGCGGTCGCAGCCGTGCTCGCCGACGACGTGGTCTTTCGCAGTCCGATCGTCTTCCAGCCGTACGCCGGACGGGCCGCGGCGGTCGCCGTCCTCAGTGCCGTTTTCGAGGTCTTCGAGGACTTCGCATACGAGGCCGAGCTGGCCTCGGAAGACGGTCGGCAGCACGCGCTGACCTTCCATGCTCGTGTCGGCGACCGGCAGATCGAGGGCTGCGACCTCGTGCACCACGACGAGCACGGCCTCGTGGACCGGCTGAGCGTGATGGTCAGGCCGCTCTCCGGGGCCCTGGCGCTCCGTGGGCGCATGACCGCCCAGCTCGAGACGCACAACGCGCGCCTGTGAGCCTGCCGAGCGCCGCCCACACCGCGCGTCCCTGGCGCATCCACGAGCTCACACCCGAGTTCCGCCTCGAGGACGTGTGGGCGCTGCCCACGCCCGGCGGGCAGCACGACTTCCCCGAGCTCGTGCGGATGGTCGCCGCGGGCGACCCGGGGGCCCGGCCGCCCGGCCCCACGCGCCTCCTGTGGGACCTCCGCTGGAAGCTCGGGGCGCTCTTCGGGTGGGACAGCCCGGACAGCGGGATCGGAGCCAGGGTGGTCACACTTCGCGACCGCCTGCCCGAGGACCTGCGTGAGGCCCCACCCGGCCCGGTCTTCAAGTCACTCCCGTTCAGCTCGCTCTACGTCACCGACCGCGAGTGGGCGTCCGAGATCGCCAACAAGACGATGCACGGCGTGATGCACCTCGGCTGGGTGCCCGACGGCGCCGGCGGCTGGCGCGGCCAGATGGCCGTCCTCGTGAAGCCGAACGGGCGGCTCGGAAGCCTCTACATGTCCGCGATCAGGCCGTTCCGGCACCTCGTCGTGTACCCGCAGGTGCTGCGGCAGCTGCGCCGCGACTGGCGAGCCCGCAGGGCGAGCCCGCCTCGGCCGGTCAGTCGTAGTTCTTGATCATCCGGACGTTGAGGACGAGCATCAGCGCCCCCAAGACGGCGATCACCGCGAACCCGGGCCAGATCTTGCTCCAGTCGAGGTCGTCGAGGATGAGCGAGCGCATCGCCTCCATCAGGTAGGTCACCGGGTTGATCGAGGCCGCGATCTCCATGGGCTTGGTCAGCAGCTCCCGCGGGACGAAGTTCGGCGTGAGGAACAGCAGCGGGAAGAAGATCAGCCCGCCCGCGTTCGTGGCCGCCGCGCTGCGGGTCTTGAGCGCGATGAGCTGCATGAAGCCCGCGTAGACCACGCCCCAAAGCGCGCCCATCAGGATGAGCAGGACGAAGCCGGCCACGCCGCTGGCGATCGTTATGCCGAACGGCAGGGCCACCAGCACGATCACCGACGCGAGCACCAGGCCCTTCGCGCCCTCGGCCACGAGGCGGCCGAGCACGATGCTGTAGCGCGGGATCGGGATCGCGCGCAGCTTGTCGAAGTAGCCGCCCTCGATCTCCTCCACCAGGAACAGGGGAGCCATGCCGAAGGACGCCGCCAGCAGCAGGGTGATCGGCAGCTGGAAGGCGCCGTAGCCCTGGCCCTCGAGGAACGCGGTCGAGTCCGACGGGAAGATGTCGGCGGCCTGGCCCGTGTTCACCACCAAGAAGAAGAGCGGGATGAACATCGTCATGAAGAGCGCGTCGGGCTGCCGGAGCACCTCGCGCAGCGAGCGCTGGCCGAGCGCGACCACGGCGCTCATGCCGTCACCCGCTGGACCTCGCCCGCCGCGCGCTCGCGCGTGCGTCCGGTGGCGTCGAGGAACACGTCGTCGAGGCTGGGCTCCTCGGAGCCGCCGCGGCGCTCACGCAGATCGGCCTTGAGCTGACTCGGCGTGCCCTGGCGCACGATCAGACCGTCGTCGATGATCGCGAGCCGGTCGCAGAGCTGGTCGGCCTCCTCGAGGTACTGCGTGGTGAGGAACACGGTCGTGCCCTCGTCGTTGATGCGGCGGAGCTCGTCCCAGACGGTGAGCCGGCTCGCCGGGTCCAGACCCGTGGTCGGCTCGTCGAGGAACAGGATCTCGGGCTGGTGCACCAGCGCCGCGGCGAGGTCGAGGCGGCGGCCCATGCCACCCGAGTAGCCCTTGATCGACCGGTCGGCCGCCTCCTCGAGCTCCACCAACTCCAGCAGCTCCTGCGCGCGCTCCTTGGACCGGGCGGGCGAGAGCCCGAACAGCCGGCCGTGCAGGTTCAGCAGCTCGCGGCCGGTCTGGCGCGGGTCGAGGCCGGCCTCCTGGAGCGCGACGCCGATCCGCCGGCGGGCGCCGTCGGGGTCGCGCTCCACGTCGATCCCTGCCACCTCGGCCCGGCCGGAGGTGATCGACAGCAGCGTCGTGAGCATGCGCACCGTGGTGGACTTCCCGGCCCCGTTCGGCCCGAGGAAGGCGAAGATCTCGGCGGTCTCGACCGCCAGGTCCACGCCGCGCACGGCCTCCACCGTGCCCTCCCGGCTCGTGTAGTGCTTCACGAGCCCCTCCGCCAGCACGGCGGGCCCGTTCCATTTGCTCTTCAAGTTCGGCTTCGCCTCCATCCAGTGCGTTCTAGCAACGTAAGACCGAGCGAGCCCGCCGAACTCATCGGCCGAGGAGCAGCTCCCTCACCACGGCAACGCCGGCCAGGTGGCCGCTGCCGAGCGCGATGGCCACCTGCTGCGGGGCCACGGCGACGTCGCCCGCGGCGTAGACGCCGGGCACGCTCGTGCCCGCCATGGAGTCCAGCTCCACCAGGCCGTGGTCGGTGAGGGCGAGGCCGAGAGCCTCCGCCAGCCGCCCGCGGCGGCGCAGCGGGGCCTGGATGAGCACGCCGCCGCAGGGGATCTCGGAGCCGTCACGGCGCACAACGGCCCGGAGCTCGCCGTCCTCGAAGCGCAGCTCGCCGAACTCGTCGGGGTCGACGAGCGTCACGTGATCGGTCCAGCCGGCGAGCAGCGCCACCTGGTGCTCGGCCTGCTCGCCGCGCCCGTGAACGACCAGCGGCCGGTCGCGGACCTCCCATCCGTGGCAGAACGGGCAGTGGAAGACGGCACGGCCCCAGTGCTCGCGGAACTCCGGGACGCCGGGCACCTCGTAGTCCATGCCCGTGGCGAGGATCAGCGTGCGGGCGCGCACCTCCTCGCCGCCGTCCCCGAGCACGACCACGAAGCCGTCTCCCTCGGGGCGCGCGTCGAGCGCCTCAGCGGACCGGACCTCCACAGCCGGGTAGGCGCTCAGCTGCTCGCGCGCGAGGGCGTACAGCTCGGCGGGCGGCGTGCCGTCGTGGCCGAGCAGCCCGCCCACGTGCTCCGCCACCCGGTTGCTCTGGCCGTCGCGGTCGAGGACCAGCGTGCGGCGTCTCGCCCGGCCGAGCGCCAGCGCCGCGCTCAGCCCTGCAACCCCGCCCCCGACGACGACACACTCCCACTCGGCATCCATGGCGCCGGAGGCTACCAACTGAGAATGGTTCTCAATAAAGCCGCCGCATCGAACCGGAGCAGCGTCGCGGCCGTATAGCCCCGCGAACCGCCGACGAGGGGTCGGCATCGGTCCGAGAGGAGCAACGGATGTCCGTCCGAGGTGCTGCACGCGCCGCGCTGCCCGCCCTGGTGATCCTCGCCCTCGTCGCGCCGGAGGCCGGCGCGGCGTCACCCGCCGCGCCCACCAACCTGCGCATCACGGCGTCCACGTCCTCGACCGTCACGCTCGCGTGGGACACGTCGAAGTCCGGCTCGATCGCTTACTACATGGTGCTCGAGAAGTCGACCTGGTCGCACTTCAACGTGCCTGCCTCCCAGACGACCTTCACTCGCACGCGCCTGGCGGCGAACGTGACGCACTCCTGGGTCGTCCGCGCCGTCGACACGAGGGGCAACGGCTCGCGCGAGAGCAACACGGTGAGCTACAAGACCCCGCCGGACGTGACGGCGCCGAGCACGCCCACCCTGTCGGCGCCGTTCGTCGGCGCCAAGCGCGTCGAGCTCGACTGGACCGACTCCGTCGACGACGTGAGCGGCGTGACCTACACGGTGAACGTGAACGGCAGCCCGGCGCGGACCGACACCCTGTCGCACGCGGTGCTGGACGGCCTCTCCCCCTCGACCTCTTACGCGGTCAACGTGAGCGCGCGCGACAGAGCGGGCAATTCCGTGACGAGCAACACGCTCACGGTCACCACGCCGGCTGCCACCGACACGTCACCGCCGAGCGCACCGGGCAACCTGATGGGGCTCGAGGTCGGGAGCTGCGAGGGCTGGCTCAGCTGGGACCCGTCGACGGATGACGTGGACCCCGCGTCCACGATCCGCTATGACGCCTACGTGAACGGCGTGTTCGACAGCGCGACGATCGGCTACACCAAGAGCATCGTGTACGCGACCAAGAACGGCACCAACACGTACACGATCGTCGCCGTCGACAGCGCCGGCAACGAGTCGCAGCCGAGCACGGTCGAGATCCCCAACATGTTCCTCTGCTGAGCGCGATCAGGCCGAGGCCTGCACGGAGCGGCGTCGTCCGGCGCGCGGCCGGAGCGTCGCCGCCTCGGCCTCGCGCCGGGTCACCGGCCGCCGCGCCGGAATCAGCCCCTGCGGCCGTAGGAGCATCACCAGCACGAGCAGCGCGCCGTAGATGCCGGGGCTGATCTCCGCGAGGTCGAAGTCCAGGCCCACCTTGGCCGGAAGGTCGAACAGGAGATCGGGCAGTAGCCAGTAGTTCACGAGCGAGAGCAGGATCGCACCGATCACCACGCCGGGAATCGATCCCAGGCCGCCCAGCACGACCATCGCGAAGATGAAGATGGAGAACGAGAACTCGAACTGGGAGGCGTTCACCACGCCCACGTAGGAGGCGAGGAACGCGCCCGAGACGCCACCGAACGCGGCGCCCGTCGCGTACGCCATTAGCTTGGTGCGCACGATCGGGATCCCGGCGCAGGCCGCCACCGACTCGTCCTCGCGCATCGCGATCCACGCCCGCCCGAGGCGCGATTCGCGCAGGCGCACGTTCACGATGAGCGCGATCCCCGCCAGCGCAAGCGCGAACCAGTACCACGGGCGCAGGTCGAGCGCCCCGAACTGGCCGAGCAGGGGCAGCTCGGGCCGGTCGATCGGCCCGATGCCGATCGGACCCGAGGTCAGCGTGCCGCCGAAGAGCTCGATGCTGCGGCCGTTGACCGCGATCTGACCGATGATCTCGCCGAACGCGAGCGTGACGATCGCGATGTAGTCGCCTCGAAGCCGCAGGGTCGGCACGCCGATCAGCGCTCCGGCGATGGCCGTCGTGGCCACCGCGGCGGCGAGGATCAGGACGAAGTTCAGGTGGATGTCCCAGAAGCCCGACCCGAGGTAGGCGGCCGTGTACGCGCCAATGGCGTAGAAGGCCACGTAGCCGAGGTCGAGCAGGCCGGCGAAGCCGACCACGACGTTGAGCCCGAGCGCCATCAGCACGTAGGCGGCGGCCAGGACCATGTTGTTCAGCACCCCGCCACCTGCGCTGAAGAGCAGCGGCGCCACCGCGGCGAGCGCGAACAGCGCAACCGTGCGCGGCAGCGTCACGCCGCTCTCCGCCGGTCGGCGGCGTGCGTGACGGGACAGGCGCCCTCGTAGTGCCCGCACGTGTGCGCGTCGCAGAGCCGGCACGTCCCCATCGCCGCGCGGGTGTCGACGGTGGTGGCGTCGAGCAGTTCCTCGAGCAGCCGCTCCAGGTGGCGCACATCGGCGGCATCGAGCTTCGCGACGGCGAGCGCCAGCACGCGCGCGCGGGCCTCGAGCGCCCTCGCCGCCAGTTCGCGGCCGGCCGGCTCGAGCCGCACGAGCGCGCGCCGCCCGTCCGACGGATCCGTCTCGCGGCGCGCGAGGCCATCTGCCTCGAGGCGGTCGACCACCCGCACCGCACGCGAGTGTGAGACCCGCATCGCGCCCGCAAGGACCTCGACCGGGCTGCCGTCGGCCCACTCCGCCAGCGACACCAGCGCGGCCGGCAGGCCCCCTCGCAGCCCCGTGGCGACCTCGGTCGCCTCCCTGATGCGGTCGCTGAGGGTGAGCGACAGCGCTCCGAGCCGGTTCGCGACCGCCGCCGATATATGTGCCTCGGGCATATACACAGCATATGGCGAGGCGCCGGAGCGATGTCGTCGGGCCCGGCTTCTGCCGCCTACGCCGAGCCGTCGTCCACCGGCAGCGAGCGGTAGGCCGCGTCGAGGACCGACGCCGAGCGCTCGAGCATCCGCCGCTCGTCATCCGACAGCCTGAGCACCAGTTGCCGGGCGACACCCGCCCCTCCGACGACGCACGGCAGGCAGAGCACCGCGTCGCCGACGCCGTATTCCTCCGCGGCCCGCACCGAGACCATGAAGATCCGCCCTTCGTCCCGCACCACCGCCCGCACGATGCGGGCCACCGCCGCGGCCACCCCGTAGCTCGTGTACCCCTTGCGCGCGTGGATCTCGCGGCCGCGCCCGCGGATCCTCGTGCTCAGCTCGTCCTGGACCTCGGGCAGCGTGGTGCTCGGCGGCAGCTGGAAGTCGGCGAGCGGGATCGCGCCCACCGTGGCGCTCGACCAGACCGCGAACGAGCTCTCCCCGTGCTCGCCGACGACGTAGACGTGCACGTCCTCCTGCTCCACGCCGAGCAGCTCGCCGAGCCCGTGACGCAGGCGCGCCCCGTCGAGGACGGTGCCGCAGCCCATGACGAGGTGAGTCGCGCGGGTGGAGCGCTCGATGGCGATGCGGGTGAGCACGTCGACCGGGTTGCTCACGAGGATCACCACCGCCTCCGGGCAGACCCGGTCGAGCTCACGCATCACCGCCGCGACGATGCCGGCGTTCTGCCCCAGGAGCTCGAGGCGGCTGTGACCGGGCGCGTTGATCGCGCCCACCGTGATCACCACGGCGTCCGAGGCGGCGAGGTCGGCGTAGTCGCCCGCGGGCCGGATCTCCATCTCGGCGAGCAGCGGGATGGCGTCGCCGATGTCCCACGCCTCCCCCTCGGCGCGGGCCGGATTGCGGTCGAACAGGATGACCCGGTCGCACGCGCGCAGCAGCACGAGCGCGTTGGCCACCGCCGCGCCAACGTGGCCCGCCCCGACCACCGCCACCTGCGAACCGGCCATCGCGCCGAGTATGACCAATCCCCGGCGGCCCTCCGAGCCCGGCGCTAGGCTGACCGAATGAAGAAGTGGACCGCAGCGGCCCTGAGCGTCGCCCTCGTTGCTCTCGTCCTCCCGTCAGTGGCCGCGGCCCAGCGCTGCCCGCTGACCTCTCCCGGCGTCGCGCAGCAGAACGCGGCGAATCGCACGCAGGTCAACCGCCTGCTGCACAACCCGAGCTATACGCCGATCATCCGCACCGTCCGCCCAGATCCCACGCGCTTCAAGGGGTTCGACGGGTTCCAGACGCTCAGGATCCGGGCGCCGCGCGGAACGAGCCCCGTCGTGGGCGCCTACACCTCACTCCCGCCGAGCGGCGGTTGCGAGCTCGGGGCGATCCAGATCCAGTCGGCGCGCGTTGTCGCCAGCCGAAACTCGTACGTGATGCGACTCAAGTTCCCGGGCTCTCAGGGCAATCCGGGACGGTTGCGAATAGTGCTCATCTCGCGCTAGGCCCGCCTACAGCGGGCCGCGCCGCCACGGCCCGGTCACCGCGCAGGTCATGCCCTCGACCGCGTCCTCGTCGAAGCGGGCGCGGCCGAACAGGTTGAAGAACAGCGTCCGGCCGCTCGGGCTGAAGCAGGCGCCTGCCATCTCCGACGCGTTGAGCACGTTGACGGCGAACTCGAACGCCTCGCCCCCGCGGCCCAGCCCGATCAGCCGGTTCACGTTCTCGATGCCCGGAGCCAGCGGGTGCGTGTCCGCGTAGGCGGACGAGGGGTCGTCCTCGCACGTGATGAGGCCGCCGCGCGGCGTGACGGTGATGTTGTCCGGCCCGTCCATCTCGCTCCCTGAGGGCGACTCGTAGACGAGCGTGAGCGTTCCGCCTCCCGAGCCCGGGCGGTAGGCCCAGATCTGGCCGAAGCCCTCGGCGTAGCCGTCGGAGTTCACGTCGCCGTTCTTGGCGTCGCCGCCGCTCGTCGACACGAAGAAGATCGTCCCGTCGTCCTCCCAGCAGCCCTCGAGGCGGTTGAACTTCGCCCCGCCCTTCGCCCAACCCTGGTTGAAAGTGCTGCGCGGATCGCCGATCGCGGTGAGCTCCGGGTCCGGGTTGTCGATCCTCACCCATTGCACCGGCAGGGACTGGCCGCGGGTGCGGCCCTCCCGCAGGTCGACCTTTGGCTGCCCGGCGATCGCGAGCATGTCCAGCACGCCGCCGCCCGTCAGGTCGTCGGGGTTGTTCGGGGTGAAGCGGTAGAAGCCGGCGCCGAACCCGGAGCCCGGGTCCTCGGTCTCGTAGACGATCCCGGTGCCCTGGTCCACCGCCGCGGCCTCATGCGCGAAGCGGCCGGCGGCCACGATCGGGACGCCCAGCTCGAGCTCGTTCGGGCCGCGGCTGACCGGCGTCAGGAACAGGTAGCCGTGGCGCTTGGCGAAGCGGGCGGCGGGGTCGGCCGAATCCGGCCCGGCGACCGTCTCCTCGCACGTCATCCAGAAGCGGCGGCGGTAGGAGATGCCGCCCGCGCAGTTCACGGTCGTGCCGTTGAGGCTCACGAAGTCCCGCACGAGCCGGCGCCGCTGCTCGTCGTACACGAGCGTGGTGGTGCCGCCGTAGCCGGTCGGGTCGTAGGCGGCCGTCCGGTCACCCAGCACGCCGCCGGTGGTGCCCGCCGGGTTGCGGTCCTCGCTGTTGCGCACCAGCCGCACCCGGCCCTTGGTGCTGCCCGCGAACGCGCCCATGCCGTCGAGCGCCAGCGGCGTGGGGTTGCCGTCCGACATCACCGAGCCGGTGTGGCTGAAGGTCACGTACGAGAAGCCCACCGGCAGCGCGAGGACCTCCACGCCGCGCTGGTCGGCAACTCGCCGCAGCGGTCCGTACGGCTCGCTGCCCGGGCGGGCGCCCAGCGCGTCCCTGGCCACGAGCCGCTCGATCGCCCCCATGCTGAGGAGGCCGCCACCCGCAATCGCCGCGCGAGTGAAGAACGCGCGCCTGTCAAGTCCTGTCTCCATCCCATTCCTTCCTCGACGGTGTCACGGTGAACGTCCGGCGGAGAAGTACCCCAGTCCGGGCGGGCATAACCCGGAGGGCGACTCAGGGCTGCCGCGGCAGGTAGTGGCCCAGCCCCTGCTCCAGTTGGTCGAGCGCCCGCTTCGCCTCGATGCGAATCCCCTCGGCGATCTGCGCCGCGCCGGCACCCGCCAGCGTGTGGTGGCGCACGTAGCCGATCAGGGCCCGGTGGACGCCGAGCAAGGCGGCCGCCACCGCTCGGGGGCGCACGGCGTCGGCGGGCTCACCCGTCTCGGCGGCGATGCTGATGACGGAGGCGCTGGCCCTCCTGGCGGCGCTGGCGGACGAGCGCTCCCAGGTCGCCACCACCATCGGGCTGGTCGTCTTCGGCCTCGGGTTCGGGATGGTCACCCAGATGCTCGTGGTCGCGGTCCAGAACGGAGTCGAACGCCGCGAGCTCGGCGTGGCCACCGCCACGGCCGGCTTCTTCCGCGCGCTCGGCGGCGCGCTCGGCGCCGCCGTGCTCGGCGCGGTGTTCGCCGCGAGCGCGGGCTCGCCCAGCTCGGCCGCCGGGCCGCAGGGGCTCGGCGCCGCGGCGCAGGCCGACGTGATCGCGGGCGTGCAGAACGTGTACTGGGTGGCCGCGCCGATAGCCGCGCTGGCGCTCGTCGTGGTGCTGCGCCTCCCGGAGGCGAAGCTGCGGACCGGCGGCGAGTCGAAGCGAGCCGATCTGGAACGGGAGCCCGCGGGCGCGGGGGCTGAGCGATGAGGAGGGCTCTACGGGTCCGCCGGCAGGCGGCCGACGATCGCGCGCATCTCGTCGGCGCTCCAGGCGCGCAGGGTCTTCGTCCGGAGGCTGCCGAGCCGCTCCACGGCCAGCGTGTAGGCCAGCATCGCCTGCTCGTCGGGCGCGTCGACGACGCTCACCATGTCATGGCCTCCCTGCGTCCACCAGGCGTGCTCGAGCGTGCAGCCGAAACGCCCCGCCAGCTCGGACCCCTGCTCGAGGCGATCGACCGTGTGCTCGACCGCCCGAATGCCCTGGGCGGTCCAGTCGACGAGAAGCACGTACCTCGGCATTCCGGCTCCCTAGCGCCCCTCACCCTTCCGCAGCAGTGCGCAGACCGCGACGGTCTGCACCCTGCGGAGGCGACCGAGCTGGGCGCTCCCAGGCGGCGGGGGCTGGATGTTGAGGGTCGTGGTCACCGAGCGCTTGCCGTCCGCGGTGGCGGCCGCCCACTGGGCGTAGCCGGGGAAGCTCCCGGTGTGGCCGTAGACCGTGCCGCAGCGGGTTCGGTAGCGGAACAGCGCGAGCCCCGCGCCGTTCGTGCCCGGTCCCGCCGGGACGGAGTCGCCGCCCGGGACGAACCGCCTCTGCGCGCGCTTCTGAGCAGCGCCGAAGAACCTCCCGCGCAGGTACGCCCGGAAGAAGCGACCGACCTCGAGCGGGGTGGAGACCAGAGCCCCCGAGGCCCAGCCGATGGTCGGGGTGAGGACCGAGCTCAGGTCCTCGGGCTCCTGGCCCGGCGTCACGTCGTAGCCGTGGATGAATGGTCGCGGCAGCGCGGTGCGGGTGGCCATGAACGTCTCACTGAGCCGCGTGGGCCGGAACACGATCGAGGCGAGCAGGTTCTCGTAGCGCTTGCCGGTTGCCCGCTCGGCGATCAGCCCGAGGATCACGTTGTCGCTGTTCGAGTACGTGTACTTCGAGCCGGGCGGGAAGTCCAGGCCCTCGTCGCTGACCCACTCGAGGAGCGTGGCCGGGCGCAGGATGCCGCTCGGGTTCGTGCGGAGGTGCTCGGCGAGCTCGTCGGTCCCAATGTACTCGGGCACGCCGCTCGTGTGGTTCAGGAGCTGCCTGATCGTCACGGCGTGCCAGGCGACTGGCATCGACGGCAGCCGCTCGCCGATCGTGTCGCCCAGCGCGAGCCTGCCCTTGCCGACGAGGTTCAGGACGACCGCCCCGCTGAAGGCCTTCGACATGCTCGCGATGCGCATGTGGTCGCCCACCCGCGCCCTGGCGCCGGTCCGGGCGTTCGCCTTCCCCACGCTCACAACCGTCGTGCTGCCGCCGCGGTGAAACGTGGCCATCGCGCCGGGAGGGCCGGTCGGCTCAGCCACGAGCCGCTCCAGGCCGCGCTCGACCGCGCGGTACTGGGCGGGCGTGGCGGCTTCGGCGAGCGCCGGAGCACTCATGAGCGCGGCGGCGCTCAGCAGGCAGACGGTACGCGCCCTTACTCCCATTCGATAGTCCCCGGCGGCTTCGACGTGATGTCCAGCGTGACGCGGTTGACCCGGGCGATCTCGTTGATCATCCGCGAGGCAACCTTCTCGAGCAGATCGTAAGGCAGCCGGGCCCAGTCCGCGGTCATCGCATCGTCGGAGGTGACCGCGCGGATCACCACGACGTAGCCGTAGGTGCGCTCGTCCCCCTGGACGCCCACGCTGCGCAGGTCGGCCGGCAGCACACAGAACGACTGCCACAGCTCCCGGTAGAGCCCGGCGGCGCGGATCTCGTCCTGAAGGATCGAGTCCGCGTCGCGCAGGATCTCGAGGCGCTCCTTCGTGACCTCCCCGCTGACCACACGGATCGCGAGGCCCGGGCCCGGGAAGGGCTGGCGCCACACGAGCCGGTCGGACATCCCGAGCTCGGCGCCCACCTGGCGGACCTCGTCCTTGAAGAGCATGCGCAGGGGCTCGACCAGCTCGAACTCGAGGTCCTCGGGCAGCCCGCCCACGTTGTGGTGCGACTTGATCGTGGCCGTGCCGGTCCCGCCCCCGGACTCGATCACGTCCGAGTACAGCGTGCCCTGCACGAGGTACTCCGGCGGCTGGGGGTCCGCGAGCCTGGCCGCCTGCTCCTCGAAGACGCGGATGAACTCCTCGCCGATGATCTTGCGCTTGCGCTCAGGCTCCGTGACGCCGGCGAGGCGGCCGAGGAAGCGCTTCTCGGCGTCGACCGCGATCAGGGGGACCTTGAAGTGGTCCCGGAACGCCGCCACCACCTGGTTGCCCTCGTTCTTTCGCATCAGGCCGTGGTCCACGAACACGCAGGTGAGCTGCTCGCCCACCGCCCGGTAGGTGAGCAGCGCCGCCACGGACGAGTCGACACCGCCCGAGAGCCCGCAGATCACGCGGCCCTCGCCCACCTGCTCGCGGATGCGCGCCACCTGCTCCTGGATCACCGAGGCGGCGCTCCAGCTCATGTCGCAGTCGCAGATGTCGCGCAGGAAGGTCTCGAGGATCTGCGTGCCGTAGGGCGTGTGCACGACCTCGGGATGGAACTGGATCCCGTACAGGGCGCGGTCGGCCGCCTCGAGCGCCGCCACCGGCGACTCCGTGGACGACGCCAGCGCCCGGAAGCCCGGCGGCGCCTCGTACACGGTGTCGCGGTGGCTCATCCAGCACGACTGCTCCGCCGGCGTGCCGTGGAGCAGCCGGCCGTGCTCGCTCACCGTGAGATGCGAGCGGCCGAACTCCCCCACCTCGGCGCCCTCCACCCGCCCGCCGAGCATCAACACCATCGCCTGCATCCCGTAGCAGATGCCGAGCACCGGGACGCCCAGCTCGAGCAGCTCCAAGGGCAGCTCGGGCGCCCCCTCGGCGTAGACCGAGGCAGGCCCGCCCGACAGGATCAGGCCCTTGGGCCGGCGGCTGGTGATCTCGTCGAGCGGCACGTGGTGCGGCAGGAGCTCGGCGAACACGCCGCACTCGCGCACCCGCCGAGCGATCAGCTGCGAGTACTGGCCTCCGAAGTCGAGGACCAGCACTTCGTCGGTGGCAGGCGCGGAGCTGGCGGCTTTGGTGGACTCGCTGACCGCGTGGGTGCTCACTCGCCCACGAGCGTCACGTCGGGGCTCGTGATGCTGTCCATGGCCGGATGCGGCACCGCGGCCGTGGTGGCGCCCATCCCGATCTCCTGCGCGCGCTGCAGCTGCTTGCCCTCCGACTGGAGCGCCGGCGCCACCATTACCTCGGCCTTGTGGAAGGCCGGGATGTCCTCGTAGCCGCAGGTGGCCATCGAGGTGCGCAGGCTGCCCATCAGGTTGAACGTGCCGTCGTTCTCGTGGGCGGGGCCGAGCAGGATCTGCTCGATCGAGCCGTTCTGAGTGGTCTTGACGCGCGCCCCGCGGGGCAGCGAGGGGTGGAAGGTGGCCATGCCCCAGTGGTAGCCCTCGCCGGGCGCCTCGTAGGCGCGCGCGAGGGGCGAGCCGATCATCACGGCGTCGGCGCCGCAGGCGATCGCCTTGGAGACGTCGCCGCCGTTGCGCATGCCGCCGTCGGCGATCACCTTTACGTACTCGCCCGTCTCGAGCATGTGCTGGGAGCGGGCAGCGGCCACGTCGGCGATCGCAGTGGCCTGGGGCACCCCGATCCCGAGCACGCCGCGGGTGGTGCAGGCGGCGCCGGGCCCGACACCCACGAGGACGCCCACGGCCCCGGTGCGCATCAGGTGCAGGCCGGTGGCGTACGAGGCGCAGCCGCCGACCACGACCGGGACCGGGACCTCGCGGATGAACTCCTTGAGGTTGAGCGGCTCCGACCGGGTGGAGACGTGCTCGGCCGAGATGACGGTGCCCTGGATCACGAGGATGTCCAGCCCGGCGTCGATCGCCGTCTCGTAGTAGGAGCGCACGCGCTGGGGCGTGAGCGAGGCGGCCGCCACCACGCCGTGCTCCTTGATCTCGCGGATCCGCTGGCCGATCAGCTCCTCCTGGACCGGCTCGGCGTAGATGCGCTGCATCTCGGAGGTGGCCAGCTCCTTGGGGTAGCCGGCGATCCGTTCGAGCTCGGCCCCCGCGTCCTCGTAGCGGGTCCAGATCCCCTCCAGGTTCAGGACCGCGAGCCCGCCGAGGTTGCCGAGCACGCCGGCGATCTCGGGCGACACGACGCCGTCCATCGCGGAGGCGAGCAGGGGAAGCTCGAAGCGATACGGGCCGAGCGTCCAGGTGATGTCGATGTCGTCCGGATCCCGCGTGCGCCGGCTCGGCACGATCGCGATGTCATCGAAGCCATACGCGCGGCGACCCTTCTTGCCGCGCCCGATTTCAACTTCCATTTGGTGATCCTAGGTTCGGCGGCGGATGGAGGCCCGAGAGGTTCGGGTTTCCCACCGTAGCAAGCTCAGCCCACCTCGACGGTGGGCAGCTCGAGCTCCTCGACGCGGACCTCCGGAACGAGCCGCTCGACCTCGCGCTGCTCCAGCCGGCCGGCCCCGAAGTGCTGGGTCGACTCGGCGCCGCAGGCCACCGCGAAGCGCAGGCAGCTCTCGCTGTCGCGCCCGCTGTAGCGGGAGGCCACGAAGCCCGCCAGGAAGGCGTCCCCGGAGCCCACCGTGGACACCGGCTCGAGCGCCTCGAGGGTGGCCCGGTAGAGCTTGCGCTCGCCGCCGTCGGAGAGCATCGCGAGGCAGCCGTCGGGCCGCGTCATCGCCGCCTCGCGCGCGCCCAGGTCGATCATCTCGCGCACGGCGGTGCGGCGGTCCTGCTCGTCGGAGAACTCGTGGCCCACGAGCGCCTCCGCCTCGAGCTCGTTCGGGCTCACCACATCCGGGCCGCGCCGGGTGGCGAGGTTCATCGGCTCGCCCTCCGAGTCGAGCACCGTGGTCACGCCGAGGCGCTTCATCTCCTCGATCAGCCGTCCGTAGAGGCCCAGGTCCACGCCCCGCGGCAGACTGCCGGAGATCACGCACACGGCGGCGCCCTTCGCGAGATAGAGGAGCTTGTCCACGAACAGGTCGAGTTCGCCCTCGGACACGTGCGGTCCGTGCTCGTTGATCTCGGTCTGCTCGCCGCTCGTGGGGTCCACCACGGCGGTGGAGGTGCGCGACTCCTCACGGATGCGCACGAAGTCGTTGAGGATCCCCTCCTCGGTGAGGTGCTCCACGATCCGCGTACCGGTCGGGCCGCCCGCGATGCCGGTGGCGATCACCGGCTGGCCGAGCGCGCGCAGCGCGCGCGCCACGTTCACGCCCTTGCCGCCCGCCATCGCGGTCTGCTCGACCGCGCGGTGGCGCCGCCCGAGGCGGAAGTTGGGCACCGCCAGGGTCTTGTCTATCGCGGCGTTGAGCGTGACGGTGATGATCATCGAACGATCCGGATGCGGCCACGATGGCGCAGCCGCAGCACGAGCATGACGGCGCCGAGCAGGATTGCGAGCGCGGCCAGCAAGGTCAAGGGGACGCCCAGGACCGAAGTGAGCACCCTCAGTGTGCCCGCTTCGGGTACTGCGGCCGCCGTGACGAGGGCCGTGCGGTGCACCCTGCGCCCGTCCACGAAGACCGTGACCGTGCCCACGCGCGCGCCGGCCGGCAGCGGCCCCTCGAGCTCGTCGGGCGCCCGCACGCGCCGGCGGATCCGCTCGCCGTCGCGCATCGTGACCGTGAGCCCGCGGCGCGCCACGAGCCGCGCACGCTGATCGTCGCGGTACTCGATCGACGCGCGCGCGAGCGTGCGACGCGTGTCGAGCGCGCGCACCCGGCGGAATCGCCCGAGCCCCCAGCGCAGCAGCTCGAGCGTGTCCTCGTCGCGCGCGGCCTCGCTCGGCTCGCCCAACACGACGCTGATCACCTTGGCCCCGCCCCTGCCGGTGGCGGCGCCGATCAGCACGTAGCCGGCGTTCAGCGTGTGCCCGGTCTTCACGCCGCTCACCCATGGGTAGCTCGCCACGAGGGGGTTGCGGTTGTCGACCACGCGCGGGTGCGCCCCCGACTCGAGCCGCGCCACCGGCATGTCGACCACGCGCGCGAACCGCGGCCGCTTCATCAGGAGACGCGTGAGCGCGGCGAGGTCGCCCGCCGTCGAGTAGTTGTTCGGGTCGTCGAGCCCGATCGGGTTCGCGTAGCTCGTGCCGTCGAGCCCGAGCTCCTCCGCCCGTTCGTTCATGTCGGCCACGAACGCCTCGCGTGAGCCGGACACGCCCTCGGCGAGCGCGACCGCGGCGTCGTTGGCCGACTCGAGCAGCAGCGCCTCGAGCAGGTCCTTCACGGTCATGCGCTCGCCGGCGGCCAGGTCGATCTTCGACTCGACCGGGAGGGCGTTGTAGGCGGGCGCCGTGATCACCTTGCGCGGACGGGTCCGCTCAAGTGTGAGCAGCGCCGTCATCAGCTTGGTGGTGCTGGCGATCGAGTGCCGCGCCCGCGGCCGCTTGGCGAACATCACCTCGCCGTTTCGCCCGTCCACGACGATCGCGGAGTCCGCGCCGCTCACGTCGGGCGGGGGCGCGGGAGCGGCGCCGGCCGCGGAGGCCGCCGGACCCGCTCCGGTCGCGGTCAGGGCGACCGCGACGAGCAGCGTTCGCAGCGCGCGGCTCACTCGCGCAGCCGGAGCCGCTGGCCCGCAACGAGCGCCTGGGGATCTGCCTCGGGGTTGAGCTCCTGGATGCGCTGCACCGGCACACCCGTCTTCTCGGAGATCGCCTCCAACGTGTCGTTCAGCTTCACGATGTAGAAAGGCCGCCGCGGTTGGCGGCGCGGGGTCGTCTCCGTGGTCTCCGTCTCCGTGCGCTGGCCCGCGGTGGTGGTGGCCCCACCGTCGTCGCCCTTGAGCGCTTCCGAGTTCAGGAGGATGGAGGCGAAGACGATCACGAACGCAAGCAGCGCGAGGGGCGCGAGCAGGTGCGACACGCGAAGTCGTCTCTTGGGGGACATGGGCATTCCTCAGGCGCCGCGGAGGATAGGGAGCCGGCGGCCCGTCCCTGGCGGAGCACAGTCTTAGAGGTTCCACGCCGAGGCGCGCAGATCCTCCGCGGCGGCCGCGGCGGCCTCGGCCGGATCGCCCCCGCGCTGTGCGTGAGCGTCGACGATCGAGCGCGACGCGGTGACCAGTCCCGCCGCCGGATGCGGCCCGAACGCGGGGCCGAGATCCTCCACCCGCCCGCCCTGCGCGCCCACGCCGGGGAGCAGGAAGATCGCCCGCGGCATGAGCTCCCTCAGCCGGCCGAGGTGCTCGGGTCGTGTGGCTCCCGTGACCGCTCCCACGCACGAGAGCCCGCAGTCGCCCGTAAGCCCCGCGCCGAGCTCGTCGGCCAGCGCCGCCAGCCGCTCGTGGAGCGGCGGCGTGCCGGCGTCCTGGAGCTCGGCCGCCCCGGGATTGGACGTGCGCACGAGCACGAAGCAGCCGGCGCCGGCCGCCGCCGCGCCCTCCACGAGCGGCTCGAGGGCGTCGCGGCCGAGCAGCGGGTTGGCGGTGAAGGCGTCGGCCTCCAGCCCGGGCACCCGCCCGAAGGGGCTCGCCGTCTCGCCCACGAGGGCCTGGGCGTACGCCCTGGCGGTCACCGGCACGTCGCCGCGCTTGCCGTCCGCCAGCACCAGCAGACCGTGGTCGCGCCCGATCGCCACCACCCGCTCGAGCGCCTCCCAGCCGGGCGCGCCCAGCCGCTCGAAGCAGGCGAGCTGAAGCTTGACCGCGACGCATGCCGGGCCGGCCGCCACGATGGCGGCGCGGCAGTGCTCGGTGACCGCGTCTGCGGCGTGGATGCGCGCGAGCGCCGGCGACGCGGAGCCGCCCGGGTCCGGCTGAGCGCCGAGGCGCTCGACCGCCTCCGGCCAGAGCCGGCTGGGGTCAGGGTCGAGACCGAGCACGACGCGGCTGCGGCGCTCCTCTACGAGCGCCGCGAGCCGGTCGGCGAAGTGCAACCGCGAGCCCCCGGTCAAGGACTGCGGCGCCTCGAGGCGTCAGCCGCCCTTGACCGCCTTCTTCAGGCCCGAGCCCGCGCTGAAGCGCGGCACCTTGCTGGCGGCGATCTGGATCTTCTCGCCGGTCTGGGGGTTCACGCCTTCGCGTGCGCTCCGGTCGGCGACCGAGAACTTGCCGAAGCCGGTGAAGCTCACCTCGCTTCCGCGCGAGAGCGCCTCCTCGATCGTGTCAAGGACCGCATCGACGGCCTTGGCGGCCTCTCCCTTTCCGAGATCGCTCTTGGACGCGACCTGGTCAACGAACTCCGTCTTCGTCATGTCTCCTCCTTGCCGGGGGCAGCTAACCGGGCGAACGTAACAACGCACCCGGACGACAGCAGCGCGTTTTTGGCTTTGCAAGCGGGAAAATACGCTTGTTCCGTACCTTTCCGGGCGCGGGCGGCGGCCAAACCGGGGATCCGGCGGCCTCCGCGGCCCTCAGGAGCCGGAGACCGACATCGCGCCGATCAGCACCGGCGCCGCGCGCACGCTGCCCCCGAATGGGACCCAGCGGGGCTCCGAGCCCACCGCCTGGACGGCCTGCAGCATCGACACGAGGTCGCTGGCGATCGTGATCTCACGCACCGGCGCGCCGAGCTCGCCGCCCTCGATGAGACGGCCCGAGGCGCCGACCGAGAACGTGCCGGACACGGGGTTGACGCCCGAGTGGAGGCCCGCCACGTCGGTCACGAGGAGCCCGTCGCCGGCGCGCGCCACGAGGCCGGCCAGGTCGTGGTCCCCCGGCTCGAGCACGAGGTTGGAGGCTCCCACCGAGGGCGGCGAGCGGTACGAGGCGCGGCTCGCGTTGGCGGTCGTCGAGCGGCCGTCCTTGCGCGCGCTCCGCGCGTCGTAGAGGAAGCCGAGCAGGCGCCCGCCCTCGATCAGAGGCGTGTGCCGGGTGGCGGAGCCCTCGCCGTCGAACGGCGCGCTCGAGGGACCGCCGGCGGCCGTGGCGTCGTCGGCGAGCGCCAGCACCGGGCCGGCCACCTCGTCGCCCTCCCGCCCGGCGAACAGCGAGCGGCCGCGCTGGACCGCGTCCGCCGAGAGCATCGACCCGATGAAGCCGACGAACGAGGCGGTGACGAACGCGTCGAGCACCACCGGGCAGCGACGGCTTTCGGGCTGCCGGGCGCCCACGAGCGCCAGCGCCCGGTCGGCGGCCTCGGTCCCGATCGCCTGGGCGTCGAGCGCGCCGGGGTCGCGTGCGAGGTCCACCCCGAGGCCCGTCATGAGGTCCGCGCCCTCGCCCGCGAACGCCGAGGCGTAGGCCCACGCCTGGGTGGCCGAATACGAGGCCGCGAACCCGCGCGAGTTCGCGAGCGCCACCGAGCCCTCGCTGTCCGAGTAGACGGCGTTCTCAACCTGGCTCACGCCCCTGCGGCCGCGAGCGGTGCGCTCCACCTCGAGCGCCAGCTCGACCTTGCGGGAGGTCGACCAGTCCGCGAAACGCGGGGAGGCGAGACCGTCAAGCTCGCTCACGCCGTTCTCGTCGGGCAGGCCGGCGTACTCGTCCTCGTCCGCCACCTCGGCGGCGGCGCGGGCGCTCCGCGCCACCTCCTCGACGCCCCCGTCGCTCATGTCGGTCCCGTACGCGTAGCCCGACCGGCCGCCGGCGAAGGCACGCACCCCGACCCCGCGCCCGCCCGCGTCGCTGAGGCTCTCCACCTCGCCGCCGTACACGCGGATGCGACGGCTCGTGCTCTCCTCGGCCCACGCGTCGGCGTCACTCGCCCCGGCGCCGAGCGCCGCCTCGACGGCGCGGCGAGCGGCGTCCTCGAGGCTCACGCGGCCGTCCCGCCGACGGTCAGCTCGCGGATCCGGACGTGCGGCTGGCCCACGCCGGCGGGTACCGACTGCCCGCCCTTGCCGCAGTAGCCCGTGGCGATGTCGAGGTCGGACGCGATGCCGTCGATCAGCCGCAGCGCCTCCACGCCGTTGCCCACCAGCGTCGCGCCGCGCACCGGCGCCGTGACCTTCCCGCCCTCGATGAGGTAGCCCTCGGAGACCCCGAAGACGAAGTCGCCGGTGGCGGGCTCAACCTGCCCGCCGCCGAACGAGACGGCGTAGAGGCCGCGCTCCACGCCCGCGATCAGCTCGTCCGGTGTGGCGTCGCCGGGCGCGAAGAACGTGTTGGTCATGCGCGGCACCGGCAGATGGCGGAACGACTCGCGGCGCCCGTTGCCGGTCGACTCGACGCCGTCCTTGCGCGCGCACAGCAGGTCGTAGAGGTAGGAGGTCAGCCGGCCGTCCTCGATGATCGTCGTGGCACGCGTGGGCGTGCCCTCGTCGTCGATGCCGTCGCTTCCCCAGTCGCCGCTGCGGCTGCCGTCGTCGAAGGCGGTCACGAACGGCGGCGCGAGCTCGTCTCCGAGCCGGCCCGCGTAGACGCTCGCCCCCTTCTGGATGGCGTCGGCCTCGAGCCCGTGCCCCACGGCCTCGTGCAGCAGCACCCCGCCGAAGCCGTTGCCCACCACGACGGGCAGGCGCCCGGTGGGCGCGTCGACGGCGTCGAGGGCCGTGAGCGCGCGGCGGGCGGCCTCGACTGCCACGTCCTCCGGGTCGTCGAGGAGCAGCTCGAAGCCGGCGTGGCCGCCGCGCGTGTCGCTTCCGGTTTCCACGCGATCGCCGCGGCGGGCGACCACCTGGGTGCTGAGCCGCACGCGCGTGCGGTCGTCGGCCGCCGCGCGTCCGTCCGAGTTGAAGACCTCCACCTCACGCCGCGTCTCCCCGTAGCCCACCCGCACCTGCGCCACCTCGGCGGCCGCCGATCGCGCCTTCTCGTCGAGGGAGCGCAGCAGCTCGGCTTTTCGCGCCGCCTCGACCTCCTCCGGGCGCAGCTCGACCGGGTGGCCGTTCGCGAGCTGGGCTGCCGACAGCTCGGCCGGCCGGCGAGCCTCGCCGCGCACGGCCTGGGCCACGGAGTCCGCCACGCGCAGCAGGTCAGGCTCCGCGTGACCGTCCACGTAGCCGTAGTAGGTCGAGTCGCCCCGCACCACCCGCACGCAAGCGCCACGCTCGCGACCCGCCTGCGGGCGCTCGACGCGGCCGTCGTCGAGCGAGAGCGAGAAGCCCGCCCGGGCCTCGGCGTAGAGCTCGGCGAGCTCGCCGCCGCGGGCGAGCGCGCGCTCCAGCACCGTGGCGGCCAGCTCGGGCGCGACGAGGCTCACCGCGCCTCCTCGCCCTCGGTGCTCACGTGGGCCACCATGTCTTCGGCCAGCTCCATCACGCGCGCGTGGCCGCGCGCCTCCGGCTGCAGGAGGCGGGCGTAGCCGCTCGGGTCGTAGACGATCACGCGCGGCTCGCGCTCGCGCTGCATGCGGCGCACGGTGGCCGCCATGTTCTCCGCCAGGCCGGCCGCGCGGGAGATCGGGCCCTTGCGGCGGTCCTTCACCGCGGCTCCCCGTCGCCGCCGTCGCCGCCCAGCTCGGGCAGCGGCAGGTCCACGGCCGCCTGCTCGTCGGTCGCCGGGCCGCGACCGATCCCGGCGGGTCGCGCGCGCCGGATCGGCGGCGCCCCGTCGAGCTCGCCGAGCACGGCGCGCAGGTCCCAGAGCATGAGCGAGGAGAGCGCCGCCCGGCGGGCCACCACGGCCAGCGTCCAGCGCGGCGTGCGCGACGCGAACACGGCGCCGCCGGGCACCTGTACCTCCACCTGCTGGGGCGGCTCGACCTCCCAGTCCCGGGTGGCCTTGTCGACCGCCTCGAACAGCTCGCGTGCGAGCTCGCCGAGCGCCCGCGCCCGGGCGGGGTCGTCGTCGCTCGCGCCCGCGAGCGAGCCGGCCGCGTCGAGCAGCACGGCCGCGCGCGCATCGGCCGAGAGCTCGCACAGGCGAGCGGGTGTCCGCTCGGGGGTGAGCGTCTCGACCATCGGACTGGTCAGAATAGCCGCGTGCCCCTCGCCCGAATCACGTGGCTCGTGACGGTCGGGATCTGCCTGATCGCCGCCCTGCTGCTCCTCCTGAGCGGCTACTACGGCTACTCAGGCGTGCTGCTCGCGGTGGGCGCCGCGGCGGCGGTGAACCTGTTCTAACGGCCGCCCCTTGGCGTTGAACGTCCCGGGCTGTCTGCTCTAGGGGGTACTCCGGGACGTTCTTGTGTCGAGCGGCCGGTCGGCGGCCTCTTCGGGCTCGAGGTGGATCAGCACGTCGGCGCTTCGCAAGCGCTCGCGGATCGCGCCCTGGAGCTCGTGCGAGATCTCGTGGGCGCGCTGAAGGCTCGTCCCGTCGCGGAACTGGACGTGGAGGTCGATGTAGCGGCGGCTGCCCGCGCGCCGTGCACGCAGCTTGTGGAAACCCACGATCTCGGATGCGCCGTGGGCGTCGATGGCGGCGCGCACCGCGTCGAGCTCCTCGGCCGGCAGCGTCTCGTCCACGAGCACGCGGCTCGTGCGGTTCAGGATGCGCACACCCGCGAACACGATCGCCCCGGCCACCACGAGCGCCACCGCGGGGTCGAGCCATTCGGCGCCGGTGAGCTCGACCAGCACGAGCCCCGCGAGCACGCCCATCGAGGTGAAGGCGTCGGTGCGCAGGTGCGCCGCGTCGCCCTCGAGCGCCGGCGACTCGGTCACACGCGCCTGGCGGTACAGGTAGCCGGACACGACCAGGTTGGCGACCGCCGAGAAGCCGATCACGGCGATGCCGAAGCCGATCGAGTGGATCTCGCTGCCCTCGGCGAGGCGCCGGATCGACTCGAAGATGATCACCCCGGCGCCGACCAGGATCAGCATCCCCTCGATCGCCGCCGCGAGGTTCTCCACCTTGGCGTGGCCCCATGGGTGGTCCTCGTCGGCCGGCTGGTCGGCCTTGCGGACCGAGAAGTAGGCGATGATCGACGCCACCAGGTCGATCGCCGAGTGGATCGCCTCGGTGATGATCGCGATCGAGCCGGTGATCGCCCCGGCCACGAGCTTGAGGCAGATCAGCAGCAGGTTCGAGACGATCGAGACCGCGGCCGCCCGCTCCTTGCGGGGCGCCTGCGCCGCCGGGCCGACCGCCCGCGCCGGCGCGGCCGCGACAGCCGCCACCCGCTTGCGCGCGGGGCTCCTCAAGCGCGCCTCGTCCTCTGGCGTCCGAGGATTCCCTCCACCAGTCCCGGCGGGCGCCGCTCCGACTCGAGCTCACCCAGCCTGCGCGCGAGCGTGCGCGCCGCCCGGCCGCGGTGGCTGATGGCGTCCTTCTCGTCCGGGGCAAGCTCCGACATGGTCCGCTCGCCGGGGATGTCGTCGGGCACGAAGGCCGGGTCGTAGCCGAAGCCGCCCTCGCCGCGCGGCTCGTGCGTGAGCGTGCCGTCGCAGCGGCCGTGCACGAGCTCCTCCCGTCCCCCGGGCTCCACGTAGGCGAGCGCGCACACGTAGGCCACCCGCAGATCGTTCTCGGGCGTCACCTCGCGCAGCAGCTTGGCGAGGTTCTTCTCGTCGCTCGCGTGCTCGCCGGCGTAGCGGGCGGACCAGACGCCGGGGGCGCCGCCGAGCGCGCGCGCCTCGATGCCCGAGTCGTCGGCGATGGCGGGCCGCTGGGTGGCCGCGGCGGCGGCTCGCGCCTTGCCGAGGGCGTTGTCGGCGAACGTGGTGCCGGTCTCGGGCGGCAGCTCGACCGCCTCCGGAAGCGGGTCGAGCTCGTGGGCGCGCAGGATCTGCCGCAGCTCGCGCAGCTTGTGGTCGTTGCGGGTGGCGAGGACGAGCCGCACGGTCAGCGCGAAGCGCCGTCCCCGGCGGCCACCGCCTCCGCCTGGGCGGCTCGCAGGCGGGTGATCCCGTCGGCGGCCAAGGCCAGCAGCTCGTCGAGCGACGCGCGCGAGAGCGGCGTGCGCTCCGCAGTTGCCTGGACCTCCACGAGGCCCCCGTCGCCGGTCATCACCACGTTGGCATCCACCTCGGCGCGCGAGTCCTCCGAGTAGTCCAGGTCGAGCAGCGCGCGCCCGTCGACCACGCCGCAGGACACCGCCGCTACCGAGCCGCTCAGCGGGAGCGCCTCCAGCTTGCCCTCGGCCACCACACGCCGGAGCGCCAGCTCGAGGGCCACGAAGCCGCCGGTGATCGCCGCGCAGCGCGTGCCGCCATCCGCCTCGAGCACGTCGCAGTCCACCCACACCGTGCGCTCGCCGAGCGCGGCGAAGTCGATCACCCCGCGCAGGCAGCGACCGATGAGCCGCTGGATCTCGACGGTGCGCCCGTCGGGGCGGCCCTTCGAGACGTCGCGGCGCTTGCGCTCGCCCGTGGACGCGGGCAGCATCCCGTACTCGGCCGTGGCCCAGCCGCGGCCCCGCCCGGCCATCCAGCGCGGCACCTCCCCCTCGACCGTGGCCGTGCAGATCACGCGCGTGCCGCCGGCCTCGATCAGCGCCGAGCCGGTGGCCGAGCGCACGAAGCCGGGCGTGATCGCGACCGGCCGCAGCTCGTGCGGCGTGCGCCCGTCGTTGCGAGGGTCGCTCATGCCGCCGACCTCACAGGGTGCGTGACCTCCACGTGCTCGACCGAGCCGATCGGGAGCTGGAGGAAGCGCGTGCCGAGCCGCCGGAACTCCTCGGGGTCACCGCTTGCGAGGAAGTGGTAGCGGCCGCGACGCTCCTCGGAGGCCGCGATGCCCGCGTCGACCAGCTGCGCGTACACGTCGGCGGCGATCGCCTCGCCCGAGCTCACGATCGCCACGCCGCGCCCGAGAGTGCGCTGGAGCACGTGGCGGACGAGGGGGTAGTGGGTGCAGCCGAGGATGACCGTGTCCACCCCGGCGGCCTTGAGCGGGCGGCAGAGACCCTCGACGCAGCTCACCACACGGTGGTCGACCTCTCCCCCCTCCTGGATCAGCGGGGCGAGCTCGGCCGACGCGACCGCGTGCAGCTCGGCGTGCGGGGCCGCCTCGGCGAGAGCGCGCGCGTAAGCGCCGCTCGCCACCGTGGCCGGGGTGGCGAGCAGCCCCACGCGGCCGGAGCGGCTGGCCGCGGCGGCCAGCCGCGACTCGGGCCTCACGACCCCCACCACCGGCAGCCGTCCGCCGAGCTCGCGGCGGAGCGCCGGCAGCGCCGCGGCGGTCGCCGAGTTGCAGGCCACCACGAGGAGCTTGGCGCCGCGCTCGATCAGGATCGCCGCCAGCTCGCGCGCGAAGGCCAGCAGCTGGTCGGCGCTCCGGTCGCCGTAGGGGAAGCGCGCGGTGTCGCCGAGGTAGACGAAGTCCTCGTGCGGCAGCGACACGAGGCACTCGTGCAGCACCGTGAGGCCGCCGACCCCGGAGTCGAAGACGGCGACCGGCAGGTCTCGCTCGGAACCGGCCACGACGGCCAATGGTCGCAGGCGTGGCGGCGCGGCGCGGGGCGCCAACGCAACCGCCCCGCCAGAGCACTGACCTCCGGGCGAGGGGTACGAGCGGGGCCCGGAGGCCCCGCTCGCCCTGGGGAAAGGTGCGAGCGGGCCCGGACGGGCTCCGCCCGCACCGCTGAGCGTCGGGCGGAAGCGACGCCTCCGCCGTCCCGGGGACGCTCAGGTGTTCTGCCCAAGCGTGACCGGGCCTTGGGCGGATTCGCACACGGTACTTCGCTATCCAATGTCCGGACGACAATGACTATACACGAGACATTGATGTCCTATTCCTGGATCCGGATAGACTCGGCTGAGACGGGATGTCCTTGGATCCGGCACCGCAGACACTGCAGCAGCGCGTGGCCGGCGCAATCCTCGAGGGGGCGGCGCGGACGCTGGCCGCTCAAGGCCCGGGCGCCAGCATGAATGAGGTCGCGACCGCGGCGGGGGTGGCGCGTGCAACGGTGTACCGGTACTTCCCGAATCGCCAGGCGCTCCTCGATGAGCTTGGGCTGCTGGCACTCCGCGAAGCTCACGACCGGATCTCGTCTGCCAGGATCGACGAGGTTTCGACCGAGGAAGCGATCTCGCGGGTGGTCGGCGCACTGATCGACATCGGCGATGCCTTCGTCGTCCTGGCTCGCGAGCGAGCGCGCCCGGCGGAGTTCGACCGGACGCTGGCCGGCCCGCTCGCGAAGCTCTTCGAGCGCGGCCAGGCGAGCGGCGACATCCGTGAGGACGTGCACGTGCCCTGGCTTGTCGAGGCGCTGCTCGGCATTGCCCTCAGCGTGCTTACCTCGATGCCCTCGCGGGGACGAGAGGACACGGTGGCGGCGATCACCAGCCTGTTCCTGGACGGCGCCCGCCGGCGTGGCCCTCAGCTTCGATGAACAACGCCGAAGGAGAACCGATGGATCCGAAAACGCCTGCTGGGACCCTGCAGGCATCCGCCGCCGATGCCTCGCTGCTCCATGAGCTCGTGGAGTACCTGCGGGAGAACCGGGGCGAGCTGCGCGAGCTCTGGGCGCAACGGATCGGGGATGCCGAGCTGCTCGGCGTGATGACGGCCGACGAGATCTTCTCGGAAGTGACGGCCGTCTACGACAACTATGTCGACGCTCTCGAGACCGGCAGCATCGAAACACTGCAGGAGTACGCCCGCAGCCTGTCCGAGCGCATCATCCGCCGGGGCGTCGAGACCCACGAGGTGCTCGGGATCGTCCTCCTGTTGCGCGATGTGCTCGGCCGCTCGCTGTTGGACAAGTACGGCGGGGACCGTGATCTGCTCGAGCGCATACTGGACGCCTACGAGCCGGCCGCCAACCGGATCGCCGTGATCGTGGGCGTGAGCTTCGTCGAGGAACGCGAGCGGGTGATCCGTGAACAGCAGGTGGCGATCCGAGAGCTGTCCACGCCCGTCCTCCAGGTGCGCGAGCGACTGCTCATCCTGCCGATCATCGGTGCGGTCGACGACCGCCGGGCGCGCCAGCTGACGGAGCAGCTTCTCGGCGCGATCCAGAGCCACCGGGCACGAGTGGTTGTCATCGACATCACCGGGGTGGCATCGATTGACGTGACGGTCGCGAATCATCTCGTGCAGACGGTGGAGGCGGCCCGACTTATGGGGGCGAGCGCCGTGATCACCGGCCTCTCGTCGAAGATCGCGCAGACCCTCGTCGACCTCGGAGTCGACCTCGGGATGTTGACGACCGTGGGAGATCTCCAGGGCGGGTTAGAAGAGGCCGAGCGACTGCTCGGCTACCGAGACGCCGAGGTGGAGCCCGCGGACGACAGCGAGGCGTAGCGGCGACCAACGATGTCGGTCGCAATCCTACGTACCGGGGACTACCTGGTCGCGTCGATCCAGTCGGACCTCAGCGACCCCGAGGTCCTCGCCCTCCGGGACGAATTGCTCGAGCGCGTCGGTCGCCTCCGGGCGCTGGGCATCGTGATCGACGTGGCCGCTCTGGACGTGATCGACTCATTCGCCGCGCGCGCGCTGTGCTCGATCGCGCTGACGGCAAAGCTGCGTGGCGCGCGCACAGTGGTCGTCGGCGTCCAGCCGGACGTGGCCATCGCGATGGTCCACTTTCAGCTCAACTTGGAGCCGTTGCACACTGCGCTCGACCTCGACGAGGCGGTTGCGCTACTCGAGCGTGAAACGCGGCGGAAGCGCCCGGATGGAGGATGAGGTCCGGGTGGCCGTCGAGACGGACGACGATCTCGTGACCGCGAGAGCGGAGGGACGTGCCCTCGCGCAACGCCTCGGCTTCCAGCGACCAGATCCGACCTTGATCGCCACCGCGATCTCAGAGCTCGCGCGGAACCTGGTCATGCACGCGGGGCAAGGGGAGATCATCATGCGCTCGCTCCGCGAGGAGCGGCGGCACGGCCTGCTCGTGATCGTCCGGGACGAGGGACCCGGCATTCGCGACGTGGACGCCGCACTCAGGGTTGGTCACGCCTCGCGCGGCAGCCTGGGTCTCGGCCTCCCAGGTGCCAGGCGGCTGATGGACGAGTTCGAGGTCGACTCACGGCTGGACGAGGGCACCACCATCACCATGCGGAAATGGCGGGTCCGCGACGAGCTGGAGCTCCTGCGTGAGCGGCGCGAACGGCGGCAGGCGACATGAGCGGCTTCGGCAATCTCTACCTCGACTCCATGCGGGCCTACGTCCGCAGGCCATGCGAGAGCACGCTGCGACCCGCCTACGAGCTCGGGCGCGACGCGGTTCAGCGGGAGTTGAGCGTGCTCGACCTTGCGATCGCCCACCACGATGGACTGGCAAGAGCGCTCAGCGACGAGCCCGCGGCACCGGAGGAGCAGGAGCGTCTGGTGCGTGCTGCTGGGGATTTCTTCCTCGAGGCCCTGTCGGCGTTCGACATGGTCCAGCGCGGCTTCCGTGAGGCCCGAGATTCGGCGCTGGTCGAGCGGCGCCACTCTGCGCAGCTTCGCCAGCTTTCGGACTTCCTCGCGGATGTCTCGCTCGCCGCCGGCGTATCGGGCTCGCTCGACGAGATGCTCCGCCTCGTCGCCGAACAGGCTCGCGAGCTGATACCGGCCGTCTGCTGCATCGTCGCAATCGGAAGCGAGGACAACGCCCGGATACGCGTAGCCTCCTTTCCCGAGGACAGCCCCCGCTGGCAGGCGTTCGTCAGATGGGTCGACCTCTCACACGTCGGCGCCATGGTCCGCTCAGCGGGCCGACCGATCCGACTCTCCGCGGAGGAAATCGCACCGTACGTCGGGGTGCCCGCAGGCGGGTCGACCCCCGCGCTCGTCCTGGGTGGCTGGCTCGCGGCCCAACTCACAGCGCTCGACGGGCGGCCGATCGGATCGATTCACATGATGAACAGGCGCGATGGGCGCTTCAGCGAACTCGATCAGGCCGTCCTCGAGCACCTCGCCCAGCTGTCGTCCGCGGCCGTTGAGCGCGCCGGGCACTATGGCAGCGAGCACAGCTCTCGCCCACGCATGTAGCTGTCTTCCAGAGGGTTATCGCCTCGTTTCCGGGTACAGTAAGAGACATCAACGTCTCGAAAGGAGATATCGATGTCCACCCCAGAGCAATGCGTGATCCTCAACATCCCGGAAGGATTGCGCCTCAACCTCCTTGGCCTCATCGTCGAGATTGATGGCGTACGGATCATTGCTGACCGAGCCGGCCTGCTTGGTGGCCTGCTCGCGTCTCTCACATGCGGAGGTATCGAGTCAGCGGAACGGCTCGAAGCGCTTGCGCAAATGGTCCGCTCTCAGCAAGGAAATGGAGGAGGCGCGCAGCAGCCGGGAGCGGCTGTACACGGATAAGTCCCTCTCTTACCGGTTCGGCGGGGCGCGGGGGTGGCGGCCATTCGCCGCTCCCGCAGCCCGCCACAGAAGCCGTTCCAGTCGCTGGTGACTACACGGAGCCTCGGCCGGTTCTCCTCCGCCTTGAAGATCGCCGCCGCCGAATGATCTGGCCACGGCGGCGGACTCGTCCGCCAGTAATAGAGGCTACCCCTCCAGGAGGGTCCTTGGCATGGGGGACCGCCTTCTCCGGGTGTGGTGGCCGGTGTTGGGTGCAAGGGGAATGGGACGTGGGCCGCGTGGGAACGCGGCCCACGTCGGTCAGGTGCCGGTCCGCGTGCCAGCAGGTGCCATTCCACGGGGGTCGAGGAGTGGCGAGGCGGGCTCGTGGATCCGCATTGAACGCGGGATTCCGCTCGTGGGGCGAGCGACTTCTAGAACTGCACCTTGCGCACGGCCTCCTTGATCTTGCCGATCAGCACGTCGCCGAGCTCCTTGCCCTCGTCGGTCCTGAAGCCCTTCATCGCGGCGATCACGCCCGCCATCACGAGCGCGACGAGCAGGATGAGGGCCACGTACTCGACGGTGCCCTGTCCGTGGGCCTGGCGCAGCGAGGCGGCGGCGTTCCCGAGGGCGGCGTGGACACGTCCCATCAGGCGGTGCATCGGGTTCCTCCTTTGGTCGATCCGAGGTCGACCGGATCGTCCGAGAGGGCGACGCACGGCTCCAGACGCGCGTGTCAAATCTCGGTGACAAGGGCGCGACGGGAGGCCCTGCCACCATTGCGCCGACATGTGCGGGATCGGAGCCATCTTCGACCCGACCGACGCGTCGCGCCCCGAGGCCGTGGAGCGAATGGTCGAGGCACTACGCCACCGGGGCCCGGACGGGGACGCGGTCCGTCGCATCGGTCCGCTCGCGCTCGCGCACACCCGCCTCGCGATCATCGACGTGGCGGGAGGCGACCAGCCGCTCGACTCCGAGGACGGGCGGCTCACGGCGGTCGTGAACGGCGAGATCTACAACCAGCGCGAGCTGCGCGCCGAGCTCGAGGTTCGCGGCCACCGCTTCGCGACGAGCTCGGACAGCGAGGTGGTCGTGCACGCCTACGAGGAGCACGGGCTCGATTGCGTGCGCCGGCTGAACGGCATCTTCGCCTTCGCCCTCTGGGACGACCGCGAAAAGCGTCTCGTCGCCGCGCGCGACGAGTTCGGCGTCAAGCCGCTCTACTGGTGCACGGACGGGCGCCGCACGGGCCTGGCGTCTGAGATCGGCGCGCTGATCGCGGCCGACATGGTGTGTCCCGCCGTAGACCGGGTGGCGCTCGACCACTACCTCGCCTGCCGCTTCGTGCCCTCGCCGCGCACGCTCTTCGAGGGCGTGAGCAAGCTACCGCCGGCGTCGACGCTCGTGGTCCCGGCCGACGGCGCCCCGCGCGTGATCGGCTGGCGCGAGGGACCCGGCCCCAGCCTCGCCGGCCGGTCCGAGGACGAGCTGGCCGCGCAGCTCGCCGAGCGATTCGGCGACGCCGTCGAGCGCCAGATGATGTCGGACGTCCCGTACGGCGCGTTCCTCTCGGGCGGGGTCGATTCCGCGGCGGTGGTGGCGGCGATGGCCGAGCGCGCGCCGGAGCCGCCGGCGACGTTCACGATCGGCTTCCCCGGCCACGGCGACGTGATCGACGAGCGCGGCCCGGCGGCCGAGAGCGCCCGCCTGATCGGCACCAGGCATCACAGCACCGCGATGGAGGAGCCGGGATTCCTCGCCGAGCTCGCCCGGGCCATGCCCCGCCTCGAGGAGCCCTGCGGCATCCCGAGCGCGCCCGCGCTGCTCCAGCTCTCGCGCTTCGCCGCGGAGCACGTGAAGGTCGTGCTGGCCGGCCAGGGCGCGGACGAGCCGCACGGCGGCTACGGGCGCCACCAGGCCGCGGTGCTGCTGAACGGGCTGCGGCTGGTTCCGCCACTCGCCGCGGGGCCCGCGGCCGCGCTCGCCAGGGCGCTCCCCCGCGCGGCCAGCGCCCGCAGGGTCGCCCACCTGCTGGGCGGCCGCGGGCCGGCCGATCGCCTGACGAGGCTCATGGAGATCACCGACGCGCCCGTGCGGGCCGCCCTGCTCGGCGCCGGCCGCGGCGAGCAGGCCTCCATCGAGCGCCTCTCTCGCGCGCGTGACGTGCTCGCCGACGTGCCCGACCGCGGTCTCCTCGAGCAGGCGCTCTACCTGGACACGCGCATGTTCCTGCCGGACGGGATCCTGCTCTGCAACGACAAGATGTCGATGGCGGCCGGCCTCGAGCTGCGGGTGCCGTTCCTCGACCTCGAGCTGATGCGCTTCGTGGAGCGCATCCCGGCCTCCGCGCGGGTGCGCCCGCGCGCCGGCAAGCGCCTTCACCGCAAGGCGATGGAGCGGATCCTCCCGCCCGGGATCGCCGGCCGGCCGAAGCACGGCTTCGCCACCCCGTACGACGACTGGCTGCGGGCGTCGCTGGGCGAGGAGGTCGAGCGCCGCTACGCGCCCTCGAACCCGCTCTCGGAGCTCGTGGACCCCGGCGCGGTGGGCAGGCTCGTGGCCGAGCACCGCGCCGGCCGCGCCGACCACAAGAGCGTCCTGTTCTGCCTGCTCGAGCTCTCGGAGTGGCACCGCACCTTCGTGGAGGCGCGGGAGCCGGTGCCGGCGTGAAGAAGCGGATCCTCTTCGTCCACAACAGCAACCCGAGCTTCGTCCAAATCGACCGGACGATCCTCGCCGAGCGCTACGAGATCGAGGACCTCCGCCAGCCGGGGAGGATCCCCAACCCGCTGCGCGTGATCCGCGGAGTGGCGCGCGCCGACCTCGTGTTCGGCTGGTGGGCCTCCTGGCACACGTTCCTGCCGTTCACGCTGGCCTGGCTCGTGCGCAAGCCGTCGGTCCTGATCGTGGGCGGCTTCGACACCGCGAACATGCCGGAGATCGGCTTCGGCTACCAGATCGGCGGCCTGCGCCGGCACGCGAGCCGCTGGATCATGCGCCGCTCGAAGCGGCTGGTGACCTTCTCCCACTTCAGCCTCGGCGAGATCGAGCGCAACACCCCGATCTCGCCGACGCGCGTGACGGTGGTGCACCTCGGCGTGCCCGACTCGTTCGGCGAGCCGGCCGGGTCGAAGGAGCGCGAGGCGCTCACGGTCGGCGGCGTGAATGAACGCACGCTCGTGCAGAAGGGCCAGCTCGCGTTCGTGCAGGCGGCGGCCGAGCTCCCGGACGTGCGCTTCACGTTGGCGGGGGCCTGGCTCGACGACTCGGTCGAGCGGCTGCGCGACCTGGCCGCCGAGAACGTCCTGCTCACCGGCTGGCTCTCCCAGGATGAGCTCGAGGCCGGCTACCGGCGCGCCGCCGTCTACGTGCAGGCCTCGCGCCACGAGGGCTTCGGCCTGGCGGTTGCCGAGGCAATGCTGGCGGGCTGCGTGCCGGTAGTGATGAACGCGACCGCGATGCCGGAGGTGGTGGGCGACGCGGGGGTGCTTATCGAGTCGCAGCGCGCCGAGGACGTGGCCGCCGGCGTACGGCGGGCGCTCGAGCTGGGGGCCGAGGGAGGGCTCCGCGCGCGCGAGCGTATCCTGGGGAGCTTCCCGATGGAGCGCCGGCGAGAGGGCATCTTGGGTGTGGTGGAGGAGGCCCTCCATGGCTGACCTCCGCACCTGGCGCACGCTTCGACGCCGCCGGCGCGAGCGCGAGGCGCTGCTGCTCGACCTGGGCGCCCTCGTGTACGAGCTGCACCGCCAGGGCCAGCGAGCGCCAGAGCTGCTCCAGCAGAAGGCAATCGAGCTCGGACGGGTCGATCGGGAGGTGCGGGCCCTCGAGGACGCGGTCGAGCGGCCATGAGCGACGAGCGCGTGCCCTGCCCGACCTGCGGGCATCCGGTCGAGCCGCGCCAGCTCGTTTGCCTAAGCTGCGGGGGGCGAGTGGCCCTCGACCCGGACCGCTCGATCGTCTGGGAGCCGCTCGTCCCGCTGATCGTGGTGCTGGTCGTGGTGGGCGCGGGCCTGTTCGGGTTCGCCATCTCCGAGCTCACGAGCGACTCGGGCGACGGCGGCGGGAGCATGGCCGCCGAGAGGGCGCCGGCGGCGCCCGAGGTGGTGGACGGCGAGGGCCAGCCGGCGCGTACCGAGGAGCGCACGGCCACGCAGACCGAGCGGAATGCCGCCCCCGCCGAGCCCTCCAATCCGCTCGCTTGGCCGCGTGGCGTGACGGCCAACACCGTGGTGCTGGTCACGACCGGAGACCGGCCGGCAGCGCTCGCCGTGGCGCGGGAGGCGCGCTCGACCGGGCTCGAGGCCGGCCTCCTCCCCTCCGAGCCCTATGACCTCGGCACCGATCTGTGGATCGTGTTCTCAGGCCGCTTCAGCACCCGTGAGGGCGCGGCGCGCCAAGCCGCCCAGCTCGCGGAGCGCTATCCGGGCGCCTACCCGCAGCTGATTCAGAGATCCCAGTAGCGCCCGAGCACGCCCCGCGCGCGCTCGGCCAGCGGGTGGAGCGCAGGCTCCTGGGGCGCCGGCGCCGGCGCGCCGGCGAGCGCCTCCATCGTGGCCGCCACAGAGGTCGCGAGCGCCTGGAGGTCGTAGCCGCCCTCGAGCACCGCGCCAGCGGGCGCGCCGAGCTCCTCGCCGAGGGCCCGCACCCGGCCGGCCAGCTCGCCGTAGCCGGCCGTGGTGACGTCGAGCCCGCCGAGCGGGTCGTCGCGGTGGGCGTCGTAGCCGGCCGAGATCAGGATCAGGTCGGGCCGGTAGCTGCGCACGATGGGCGCGCACACGTGCTCGACGAGCGAATGGAACACCTCGTCGCCGCTGCCGCCGGGCACGGGAAGGTTGAGCGAGTACCCCTCGGCATCGCCCTCGCCCACGTCGTCGAGCGGGCCCGTCCCGGGCCAGAACGGGTATTGGTGGATGCTGCAGAAGAGCACCTCGCGGGCGCCGTGGAAGATCGCGTTCGTGCCGTTGCCGTGATGCACGTCCCAGTCGAGCACGAAGATCCGCTCGGCGCCGAGCGAGTCGAGCGCGTGCCGCGCCGCCACCGCCACGGTCGCGAACAGACAGAAGCCCATCGCCCGCGCGTGCTCGGCGTGGTGCCCGGGCGGGCGCAGCGCAGAGAAGCCCGTGCGCTCGCCGCCCCCGGCCAGCGCCTCAACGAGCGCGCAGGCGCCGCCCGCCGCCCGCAGCGCCGCCTCGTAGGACCCGGTGCTCGTGGGTGTGTCGGCGTCGAACGCGGCCGAGCGGGAGCTCATCTCGGCCACGAGGGCCACGTAGTCCGGCGGGTGCACCCTGAGCAGCTGCTCCTCGCTCGCGCGCGGCGCCTCGCGGGGCTCCCAGCCCAGCCAATTGCGTGGCTCGAGCTCCGCCTCGAGCGCGCGGATGCGGTCCGCCCGCTCGGGATGCCCCGGCCCCGTGTCGTGATCGAGGGAGGAGGGATGGCGAAAGAAGGGCGGCATGAGCGTCGGTACGGTACCGGCGCGCCGTGGACGAGCCCCTTCGCACCGACGTCGCAGTGGTCGGCGCAGGCGCCGCCGGGCTCTACGCCGCGCTGGTGGCCGCCGGCGAGGGCGCGCGCGTGACGCTCGTGAGCCGTTCGCCGCTCGCCCAGACCGCGAGCTACTGGGCCCAGGGCGGGATCGCCGCGGCGCTCGCGCCGGACGACTCGAGCGCGGCCCACATGGCCGACACGATCGCGGCCGCCCGCGCCTGCGCCCGGGAGAGCGCGGTACGCGTGCTGTGCGAGGAGTCGGCGGCGCGCGTGCACGATCTCCAGGGGCTCGGGGTGCAGTTCGACGCCGACCGCTCGGGGCGGCTGGCGCTCGGCCTGGAGGGAGGCCACTCGAAGCGCCGGATCGTCCACGCCGGCGGCGCGGCCACCGGTCGGCGCATCACGCGCGACCTGTCGGCTCTGGCCGCGACCCACGAGCGCATACGCGTGCTCGAGCCGCTGGCGGCCACCTCGCTCGTGACCCACGAGGGGCGCTGCGCCGGGCTCGTGGTGCGCGCTCGTCACGGCGCCCCGCTCCCGATCCGGGCCCGGGCGGTGGTGGTCGCCACCGGCGGCATGGCCGCGCTCTGGGAGCGGACCACCAACCCCCGGGGCGCCGTGGGTGCGGGCCTGTCGCTGGCCGGCGCGGCGGGGGCGGCGCTCGCGGACCTCGAGTTCATGCAGTTCCATCCCACCGCGCTGCGCGCGCGCGGCACGCGCGACGGCTTCCTCGTGACCGAGGCGGTGCGCGGCGAGGGCGCCACGCTGCTGGACGAGCGCGGCGAGCGCTTCGTCGACGAGCTCGCCCCGCGCGACGAGGTGGCGCTTGCGATCAAGGCGGAGCTCGAGCGGAGCGGGGCGGCCGCCGTCAGGCTCGACATGCGCGGCGTGGACGCGGAGCGCTTTCCGAACATCGTCGCGGCGCTGGCGGAGGTCGGCATCGACCCGCGCCGCGACCTCCTGCCGGTCGCGCCCGCCGCGCACTACACGATGGGCGGGATCGCCGCGGACCTCGACGGGCGCGCGTCGCTGCCAGGGCTCTACGCGGTGGGCGAGTGCGCCTGCACCGGCCTGCACGGAGCAAACCGGCTCGCCTCGAACTCGCTCGCCGAGTGCTTCGTGTTCGGCCGCCGGGCGGCGCTTGCGGCCTGCGCCGAGCCGGCCGGGCCGGCGAGCGTTCCGTTCGCCGACAGCGAGGTGGCGATGCGCCCCGGCGAGGCCACCCGGGCGGCGCTCTGGCGTCACGCCGGGCTGCGCCGCGAGCCCGCCGGCCTCCGCGAGCTGGCTTGCGACCCGTTCCCGCTCGCGCGGATGATCGGCGCCGCCTGCCTGGCCCGCGAGGAGAGCCGCGGCGCCCACTGGCGAAGCGACCACCCCGCCACCGATCCCGGTCTCGACGGGATGCACTCGGTGGTGGCACCGGGGGCGGAGCCCCGCTTCGAGCGCTGGGACTAGCCTCGGCGGCGATGCCATCGTTTCTCGATCTCCACGACCCCGGTGAGCCGCTGCTCGCGCCGAACCCGTGGGACATCGGCTCCGCCAAGGTGCTCGCCCAGCTCGGGTTCCGCGCCCTCGCGACCACGAGCAGCGGGTTCGCGGCGACGGTCGGGCTAAGGGACGGCGCCGTCGGCCGCGAGCGGACGCTCCAGCACGCCCGCGAGATCGCCGCCGCCACCCCGCTGCCGGTCACCGCGGACCTCGAGGATTGCTACGCGGCCGACGCGGACGGCGTGGCCGAGACGATCGCCGCGGTCCGCGACCATGGGCTCGCCGGCGCCTCGATCGAGGACTGGGACGGCGATCGCTTCTACCCGATCGACGAGGCCGGCGCGCGAGTGGCCGCGGCCGCCGAGGCGGCGGGCGAACGTCTCGTGCTGACCGCCCGCGCCGACAACTTCTTCCACGGCGTCACCGACCTCGCCGACACGGTGGCGCGCCTCCAGGCCTTCGAGGAGGCGGGCGCCCACGTGCTCTACGCGCCCGGACTGACGAGGATCGAGGACGTCCGCACCGTGGTCGAGTCCACCGGTGCCCCGGTCAATGCGCTTCTGCGGCCCAGCGGGCCGACCGTCGCTGAGCTCGCCGACGCAGGCGTGGCGCGCATCACCGTGGGCGGCAGCTTCGCGTTCGCCACGATCGGCGCGCTGGCCGACCTGGCGCGCGGGCTGCTCGTCGACGGGGCGCCCGCGGACGGCCGCCTCAGCGCCGAGGGGATGCGGATCGCAAAGGCGGCCTTCTCCTCGGGGGGCTAGGCGCGCGGCTCCGTCGGCGTGGTCGCCGGTGCCTCGGGCTGCGCGACCGGCTGCTCCGCCGCCGCCTCGAGCGACCCGGCCGGCTGCCCGTCCGCTTCCCAGACCTGGTTCAGGTTGCTCTGCATGAGCGGGGCGACGATCAGGTTCACGAGCGGAATCAGGCCGAGGATGAACACCAGGAGCACGGCGAGGTTGTTCGAGCCGAGCACGAGGTTCTGCGAGGTCTCGATCCGCTTGAGCGTCCGGTAGAAGCTCACGAACACCGGCACGATGATGAACGCGCCGAGCGTGATCGCGACCACCGAGAGGATCGGGTTGTCGCCCAGCTCGGGCCGGCGGTTGGCGCGACCGAGGTCCGCCATCTCCCGGTTGATGAAGTACCACCAGAAGACGTGGTAGATGCCGAGCGTGATCAGGCCGAGCGCCAGCACGCCGAGCGGATTGCGGATCTTGGCGGTCGTACCCGCCCCGGGGATTGCGACTTCTTGGGCCATGGGCTCCTATTCTCGGGCCGTTAGGCCCGGCCCGCAAGCCCCATGGGCCGGCTCATGCAGCCGATGGGGTGGCGAGCGGCACGCCGATCACCTTCAGCCGCCGCGACAGCGCGCTGTAGGCGAACGCCGCCTGCTCCTCGCTCGTGTAGCCGAAGAACTCGTACTCGTCGCCGAACGCGTAGCCCTTGGGCACCAGCACGCCGGCGGCCAGCGGCAGCAGCTCGTTGAGCGTCCCCTGCACGCGCCTGATGTAGCGCGGGTCCTCCGCGCACTTCTGCTGGAGGAACCAGGTGCCGTAGGCCACGTGGCGGTGCTCGTCGCGCGCGATGTTGGCGAAGCCCTCCTGGAAGCCCGGCAGCAGCTCCTCCTTCTCGTAGTAGTCGAGCATGAAGTGCTGGCCGGTGAGCGCGAGCGTGCCCTCGATGACCATGTGGTAGGTGGTCACGAAGTCGACCTTGGCGTCCAGATTCGAGGGGTCGGCGATCAGCCGCTCGCCCATCTTCACGAGCCGTTCGTCGAAGAGCTCGACGAACGCGTCCGTGACGTGCACGCGCACGGCGGCGAGCCGCTCCTGGATGAACTCGTGGTCGACGCCGAGGACCTCGCGGTAGTAGCGGTCGAAGAACTGCATGTGGCGCGCCTCGTCGACCTGCTGGGTGGTGAGGAAGGCCTCCTCCTGCTCGTCCTCATAGGCCATCACCAGCCCGGAGAACTGCGTCGTCACGCGCTCCTCGCCCACGAAGAACGACGACAGCCCCCAGAGGTGCTCGTCCTTCTGCTCCTCGGGCAGCGCCGCCCACTGCTCCTTGTCGCGCTCGAGGTCGATGCCCTGCGACCGCCACGCCTGGCGCTCCCAGAGCTCGTAGAGCTGCTGAGGGTTCATGAGCGTGAGCGAGCGGTTGAGGTAGGCGTCGTCGGTGATCGTCGCGACGTCGCCCTGGGCGGTGAGATCGAGCAGGGTGGCCATCGGAGCATCGTAACCCCGGACGTCTTAACGCTAACTCAACATTCGGCTCGTTGGCGCATGCAAGAGCGCGGCACGTTCGCCGTACTCAAGGGCAAAGGGAGGCCCGATGTACCAATTCAGTCGATCGCTGTACAGGGAGCTGGCAAACGACGTCGTCTCGACCAGGGGCGAGGACGTCGTGGTTGCCCGTCAGTGGTTCCTGCAGAGGTGCGAGTACTCGATGGAGCGGCTCGCGCTCGACCGGCACTACTTCGCGAAGCCGGTCAAGACCCTCTTCCGGGACGTCCGTCACTTCTTTCCGATAACGGAGCAGATGCGCGTGTACCGAGCGTGCGATCGTCACATGACGGAGGCAACCGAGTACGTGGACAGCCAGCTGCGCACCGGGGTCACGTTCGACGGCAGCCCGGTCTGCTGCCACGCCAGCACGCGCAGGGGTACGGCGTGCCAGCGCATGCCGCTGCCCGGGACCCGTTACTGCCCGTCGCACAAGCACCTCGACGACGAGTTCGACGTGGCCGCGGCCTAGGAACGCGTGAATCCGTAGCGTCCACCCCGAGATGATCCTCGGGGTGGACGTGGGCGGCACCTTCACCGATGCCGTGCTGCTCACGGGTGACCGGCTCGTGACCGGCAAGGCGCCAACCACCCCCACCGACCAGTCCGACGGCGTGCTGGACGCGGTCGAGCAGGCGCTGTCCGCGGCGGGCGCCGAGGCGAGCGAGGTGGAGCGCTTCGTGCACGGCATGACGGTGGGCACGAACGCGCTGCTCGAGGGGCGCGTGGCGCGCACCGCGCTGCTCGCCACGGAGGGCTTCACCGACCTCGAGGAGCTGGGTCGCCAGGCGCGCCCCGAGCTGTATCGGCTCTGCGCCGGCCATCCACCCCCGATCGTGCCCGCGGAGCTGCGGCTGGCGGTGCCGGAGCGCAGCGGGCCCGACGGCGTGCTGCGCCCGCTCGACGAGCGGCAGCTCGAGACCGTTGTCGGCTCGCTGTCCGAGGTCGATGCCGTGGCGGTCTGCCTGCTGTGGGGCTTCCGCCACCCGGGCCACGAGCGGCGGGTGGCGGAGGTCGTGGCGGAGGCGCGCCCCGGGCTGCACTTGTCGACCTCGCACGAGACCGCGGGCGTGTTCCGCGAGTACGAGCGCTGCGCGACGACGATCGTGGACGCCGCCCTCTCCCCTCTGCTGCGCGGCTACCTCGAGCGGCTGGCCGAGCGCGCCGCCGAGGCCGGCCTGCCGGAGCCCGAGGTGATGCTCTCTAGCGGGGGCACGGCGAATGCCGCAACCGCCGCCCGTCACGGCTCATGGACGGTGCTCTCCGGTCCGGCGGGCGGCGCGGTGGGCGCCGCACGGGTGGCCGGCGCGGACGCCGTGGGCCTCGACATGGGCGGCACCTCTTGCGACGTGTCGGTGGTGCTGGGCGGCGCGGCGGCGGTCGGCCATGGGCGCACGGTGGGCGGGCGGGCGCTCGCGCTGCCGATGGTCGACGTGCACACCGTCGGTGCCGGCGGCGGCTCGATCGCCTGGCGCGACGCGGGCGGCGCCCTGCGGGTCGGGCCGCGCTCGGCGGGAGCCGACCCGGGTCCCGCCTGCTACGGCCGCGGCGGCGAGGAGCCCACGGTCACCGACGCGAACCTGCTGCTCGGCTACCTCGATGCCGACTCGCCCCTGGCCGGAGGCGTGCGGCTCGACCGCGGCGCCGCCGAGCACGCGGTCAGGCGGCTCGCCGGCGAGCTTGGCCTCGACACCGAGGATGCCGCCGCCGGGATCGCGCGGGTGGCGAGCAGCGAGATGGCGAGCGCGGTGCGGGTGATGACCGTCGAGCGGGGGATCGATCCGCGCGAGCTGGCGCTGGTCGCGTTCGGCGGCGCGGGGCCGCTGCACGCCGCCGGCATTGCCGAGGAGCTCGGCATGCGGCGGGTGATAGCCCCGCTGGCGGCGGGCGTGCTGTCGGCGCTCGGCCTCGTGGTCTCCGAGCGGCGCCGCGACGTGCTGCGCAGCGTGCTCCTCACGGGCGACGAGCTGACCCGCGAGGCGGTGGCCGCCGCGGTGCGCGAGCTCGGCAACGAGGGGCGCCGCGACCTCGGCGCCCCGGACGCCGAGCTGCGGGCGACCTACGACCTGCGCTACGAGGGCCAGGCCTTCGAGCTGCCGGTGGACGGCGAGCTCGAGCCCGACCCGGCCGAGCTGCGCGCCCTCTTCGACCGCGCGCACGAGGACCGCTACGGCTACGCCGACTCCGGCGCCGGGCTCGAGCTGGTCACGATCCGGGTGGCGGCCGCTCTCCCCGGGGTCACGCCGCCCGAGCCCGAGCCGCTCGAGCCGGCCGAGTCGCGCACGCGCCGGGCGCTGTTCCGAGGCGAGTCGCTCGACGCGACGGTGCTGGGCGGGGGATCGGCCCGGATCGAGGGCCCCGCGATCGTGGACCTGCCGGGCTCGACGCTCGTGGTGCCGCCGGGCTGGCGCGCGAGCGCGGACGCCGAGGGCGTGGCGATGGAGCGATGAGCGAGATCGACCCCGTCGCGCTCCAGGTGATGCTCGGCGCCCTCCGCGCCGCCTGCGACGAGATGGGCGCCGTGCTGGTGCGCTCGGCTCAGTCGGCCAACATCAAGGAGCGGCGCGACGCGTCTACCGCGCTGTTCGACGAGCGCGGCCGCATGGTCATGCAGGCCGAGCACATCCCCGTGCACCTCGGGGCGATGCCCTCCGCCCTCGCCGCCGTGATCGACGAGGAGCAGCGCCCAGGTGTGAGCTTCGTGCTGAACGACCCCTACCGCGGCGGCACCCACCTGCCCGACATCACCGTGATCACGCCGCTCCACCACGAGCGCGAGCTGGTGGGCTTCGCGGCCAGCAGGGCCCACCACGCGGACGTGGGCGCCGCCGAGCCCGGCAGCATGCCGGCGGACTCGCGCACGCTCGAGGATGAGGGCGTGGTGATCCCGCCCACCCGGGTGAGCGACGAGGTGATCGCCGAGCTCGCCGCAAGGATGCGCAACCCGGGCCAGCGCGAGGCCGACCTGCGCGCGCAGCTCGCCGCCGGGCGCGCGGGCGCCGGGCGTGTGGCCGCGCTCGTCGAGCGCTTCGGGCTGCCCACGCTGCGCGCCGGTCTCGAGGAGACGCTCGACTACGCCGAGCGGCGCACGCGAGCGCGCATCGCGGAGCTCGAGGACGGCGTCCGCACGGCCGAGGACGTGCTCGAGGGCGCGGACGGCGACATCCCGTTGCGCCTGAGCGCCACCGTCCGCGGCGAGGAGATGGAGCTCGACTTCTCGGGTTCCGCGCCGCAGGACGAGGGCAACCTCAATTGCCCGCTCGCGGTCACCACCAGCGCGTGCTGGTTCGCCGTCCGCGTGCTCACCGATCCCGACATCCCGCCGTCGAGCGGCGCGATGCGGCCGGTGACGATCACCGCGCCCGAGGGCTGCCTGCTGAACGCGAAATCGCCCGCGGCGGTCGTCGCGGGCAACGTCGAAACGTCATCGCGGGTCGCCGACCTCGTCCTCGCCGCGTT
>DASRIC010000046.1:0-41016 GCA_035650215.1 Thermoleophilaceae bacterium | reverse complement strand
ACCTTGACGATCGCCTCGCCCGGCTTCTTCACGTCGAGCAGCAGCTCATCGGACTGCATCTGCTCGAGCGAGATGCGGGCGTCCCCGCGCGGGACGACGATCGGAGCGGGCAGGAGCACGTCATAGACGCGCCAGTCGTCCGACTTCCAGCGCAGTTTCAGGTAGGGAAGGCCGCGCTCGATCAGCGCGCGCTCTCCGTACGAGCTCTTGTCGGGCTTCGCGCTCGGGAGGGCCACGTAGCGCACCGCGTTGTCGGTGAGCCAGCTGGCGTAGGTGAGCTCGTTCATGCCGTCGCGGTAGAAGATCGGGTTCAGGCCCGTGTCGAGCTGGCGCAGCCAGCCGCGCGCGAGCGCCTGGTCCATGCCGATCTCGGAGCCCTCCCAGTGCGAGCGTGTGAACGGGATCTCGATCCGGCGCTGGTCGGGCAGCCGCAACAGGAACTGGCGGAGCGGCTCGAAGTAGTCCGACTTGGCCGCCGGATCCTCGAGGTACTTGATCACGTCGCGCACCGCCGGCGACCACTGCCAGAAGGCGAGCGTGGCGAAGCCCACGGCCAGGATCGGCACCACCCAGATGCGGCGGATCCAGGGGCGGCCCCATAGCGCGCACAGGAGCACGGGGCCGCCGAACAGCGCGCCGAGGCGCACGGCGTTGCCGCCCATCGGCGTCTCGATCACGAGCGCGAGCGTGGCTCCGAGGCCGTACAGAACGACGCCCCAGCGCAGCACGGTCTCCTCGCGCGGAAGCAGGAGCAGGCACACGAGCGCGAACAGCGGGATCGGCACGAATGCGGACGTGGGGAAGGGCGCCCAGCCGCCCTCTGGGAAGGCCCACGCCAGGAACATCGGCGGGAGGAAGGCGGCGAGCGCGATCGCCAGGCCCTCCAGCCGGTTGACCCGGTCGCGGCGCTCGGCGATCGCGTAGGCCACCCCGGCCATCGCGAGGAACAGGCCCGCCACGGGGCTGCCGAGCGGGCAGAGCACGGCGAACACGATCGCCCAGCCGTAGCGGTGGCGCTGGAGGGCGAGCAGGGCCGCGAGGCCGAAGGTCACGCCGATCGCGAACGGCAGCCGGCTCGTGAACAGGAGCGTGCCGGAGCCGATGCCGAACCAGAGCGCGCCCCAGCGCGCCGCCCGGTCGCCCCAGTGGCCACGCGCCAGCGGGGCGAACAGCGCCGACGAGGCCACGGCCGACGCCGCCAGCACGAGCGGCGGCGACAACAGCCAGGCCAGCGGGGGCGAGAGGATCGAGTAGGCCGGCGTGTGATGACCGCCGTACCACTGGCCGTTCCAGATCGTGAAGCCCTCCTCGCCGAACAGGTCGGCCCGGAACGTGTGGGCGGCCAGGTCGACGGTGCGCGGCTGCCAGATCAGGTAGACGATCGCGATGGCGAGCGCCGCGAGGACGGGCGCCGCGTGCCACGGATCGATGCGGCGGTACCAGGGCAGCGCCCTGCGAGGTTCGAAGCGTGGGCCGGTCGGCGGCGCCTCCTCCGCGGGCGGGGCGCCCGCCACGCGAGGCGGCGCCGTGACGGCGGACAGCACGGCGCGCAGCACGGAGGACACGGTAGCCGACCGACGTGGTCCGTCAGGCGCCCAGAAAGCTCGCGGCGCGCGCCAGCAGCTCCGGTTGCGTGTGCCAGCTCCAGTGGCCGCCTCCCACCTGTTCGAGCTCCACCTCGCCTCCGAGCGCGTCGGCGTAGCGCTGCCCGAACTCGGGGGCGAAGTAGGGGTCGTCCGTGGACCACAGGACGAGCGCCGGACAGCGCAGCTCGCCGAGCCCTTCCCCCGCGCGGGCGAGCAGCTCAGGCGGCGCCGAGCGGTGGAGCCGCAGAATCGCCCGCTGGGTGCCGTGGTCGAAGCACTCCCAGGCGTGGTCGGCCAGCTCGCGCGGCAGCTCGCGGCGCAGGCTGAAGCGGCGCGTGAAGCCCATCATCAGCTCGCCCACGACGGGCGTGCGCCACCCGCGCGCCACCCGATGCCACTCGAATCCCGGTAGCAGCGGCACGGTGGAGAACAGCACGAGCCGCTCGACGCGCTCCGGGAAGCGCTGGGCGAGCGCCAGGCCTACGCAGCCCCAGTCGTGCACGACGAGCGAGAAGCGGCCGAGGCCGGCGTGCTCGACGAACGACTCGAGGAAGCGGTCGTAGCCCTCGATCGAGTAGTCGAACGAGCCCGGCTTGGCGGAGCGCCCGAACCCGGGCAGGTCGGGGGCCACGCCGCCGCAGCGCTCGAGCAACGGGATCCAGTCGAAGGACGACGTGGGCACCCCGTGCAGGTAGAGCACGGGTGCCTGGCCGGCCTGGCGCCGGTGCACCGGCAGGCCGGCGACCTCGGTGGTGCGCGCGACGATCTCCACGCGCGCGTTCATACCATCCCGGCCGTGCCGACCGACCGACGCAGGCTGCGGAGGATCCGCGACCGGCTCCGCAAGGAGTATGGGCGCCCGATCCTGCGTCCTCACCGCGCGCCGATCGACGAGCTGATCCTCACCGTGCTCTCGCAGAACACGAACGACCGCAACCGCGATGTGGCCTACGCGCGCATGCGCGAGCGGTTCGCCTCCTGGGAGGAGGTGGCCCACGCGCCGGTCGACGAGCTCGAGGACGCGCTGCGGCCAGGCGGGCTCGCCCCCACCAAGGCCGTGCGCATCCACCAGATCCTCGACGCGATCGGCGACGACGACCTCGACTGGCTCGGGAGCGCCCCGCTCGACGAGGCGCGCGATTACCTGTGCGAGCTGCCCGGCGTCGGCCGCAAGACGGCCGCCTGCGTGCTGCTGTTCGCGCTCGGCCGCCCGGACCCGCCGGTCGACACGCACGTCTACCGGGTGGGCTCGCGCCTCGGGCTATGGCCCGAGAAGGCGTCCTTCGACGTCGCGCACGACGAGCTCAAGCGGCTTGTGGGCGACGACGCGCAAGAGGCCTACGAGATTCACGTGCTGCTCATCCGCCACGGCCGCCGCACCTGCACGGCGCGCGCGCCCGCCTGCGCCGACTGCCCGCTCAAGCGCATGTGTCCCGAGGGCCGGCGGCGCCTGGCCGCCGCGTGAGACGTGCCTGGCTGCAGCCCGCGCTGCTCGCGGTCCCCTTCATCGTGGGGATCGCGGCGCTCAAGGGCCTGACCGTCGAGATCGACACCTTCCACGGCTCCGACGCGCGCGTGTACCAGCTGCCCACGATCCTCGGGCTCTCGGAGCGCTTCGACCTGTCGGACTACCCGTCGGCGCAGACGCCCCTGTACCACGTGCTCACCGCCTGGTGGGGCGAGCTCGTGGGCTTCGAGCTCTGGAAGCTGCGGCTCCTCAACGTGCTGTTCTCGTACGGGATGGCGCTGGCGCTGCTGCGGCTGCTGCGCCGCGCCACGCCGCTCGGGTCCTGGCAGGCCTTCGCGCTCACGCTGCTGTTCGTCCTCTCGCCGTACGTGTTCGGCGTGTCGTTCACCCTGCTCACCGACAACCTCGCGATCCTGTTCGCGCTGATCGCGCTCGAGCGCGTGCACGCGTACTCGCGGAGGGGGTCGCTGGGCGCATTCGCGGTCGCGTGCCTCGCGATCTGCGCCGCCCTGCTCACCCGCCAGGCGTTCGTCTGGCTGCTGCTGGTGGCGGCCTTCTTCCTGCTGCGCCGGCGCGGGCCCGCTCGCGACAAGCTGATCGGCGCAGGCCTGCTGGCGCTGTCGGTCGTGCCGCTCGGGTTGCTCGTGCTCGAGTGGAACGGGCTCGTGCCGCCGAGCGCCGACCCCGCCTCGTGCGGCCTGTGCGAGGACCGGGCCGGGCTCACGCGCGAGAGCGTGACGCTGCGAACGGTGGGCTTCACGATCGCCCTGGCCGGTCTCTACGGGAGCGTGATCTTCGGCCCCTCGCTGTGGCGGCGCCTCCAGGCGCTCCGCTCACCCGGGGTCCAGGCGGCTCGCTCGCTGCTCGCCACGCCCACCGCTCAGGCGCTGCGCGCTACGCCGGCGGGGCGCGCGCTCGAGGGCGCCACCCGCGACCTCACCCAAGGAGCCCGGCTCCCGTCCCGCCGGGTGCTCCTGCTGGCCGCCGGCGCGGGCGCGCTGCTGCTCCTGATCTCGCCGCTCCTCTACAAGCCCACGGTCCCGGCGGGCGCCGGCGACGCCGGCTACCTGTGGAAGATCTCCGACGAGCTGCCGGCGCTCCTCGGCTCTTCGCTCGCCTTCTGGGTCCTCGTGCCGCTCGGCTGCGTGGTGCTCCTGCTGCTCGTCCGCCGCTCCGGCATCGAGTCGCTGCCGGCCGTCTACCTGGCGGCCTTCCTGCTCGCGGCGCTGCCGGTGGCGCTCGTCTACCAGAAGTACTTCGACCCGTTCGTGTTGCTCGCCCTCGCGCTGCTCGCCCGGCCGCCGGACCTGCGCAGGCCGTCCGACTACGCCGGCGTGGGGCTGCTTGGCGTGGCTTTCGTCGCGTACGCGCTCAGCTTCGTGGACTAAGGCCCCTGCTGGATCTCGAGCGCGTCGATCACGAACACGAGCGTCTCGTTCGGCGCGATTGACGGGGGTGCCCCGGCGGGCCCGTAGGCCTGCTCCGGCGGGATCGTGAGCTGGCGGCGGCCGCCCTTCTTGATCCCCACCAGGCCCGTCTCCCAGCCCTCGATCACCTCGCCCGCGCCGAGCCGGACTGGGAACGGCTGGCCGGTGTCCCAAGAGGCGTCGAACTCCTCGCCGTTCGAGAAGCTCACGCCCACGTAGTTGACCACCACGGTGTCGCCCGGCTTGGCGCCCGGGCCCTTGCCCTCGACGATGTCCTCCTTCACGAGCTTGCGCGGCGGCGAGCCGGTGGGCTTCGCGATCACCGGCTTGGCGCTCGTGTCGGTGAGGTCCGGGGCGGGCGCGGTGTCGGTCGCGGCCGGGTCGGGCTGCTGCTCGCTCTCGTTGGTCAGCCCGCCCGAGCCGGAGCCCGAGTCGTCGTCATCCGAGCCGCACGCCGCGAGCGCGAGCGCCAGCAGGAGGGCGATAAGGACGACGAGCGGGGCGATGCGGCGGCGCATACGGCCGCGCAAGCCTAATCGATGGCCCGTGCGGTTGGGCGCCGCTGTGAAGATCTGCCATACTCGCACTCAGATTTCTTTCAAGTCGACCAGTTAGCGGTTAGACCCGAACACGAGCGGCAAAGGAGCAGGAACGGATGGGTAAGACGATCGGCATCGATCTCGGCACGACGAACTCGTGCATGGCCGTCCTCGAGGGCGGCGAGCCTACCGTGATCGAGAACGCCGAGGGCGCGCGCACCACTCCCTCGGTTGTCGCGTTCACGGACGGCGGCGAGCGCCTCGTGGGCGCACCCGCCAAGCGGCAGGCGGTCACGAACCCGGAGAACACGGTCTTCTCGATCAAGCGCTTCATGGGGCGCAAGGAGGCCGAGGTCAAGGAGGAGGAGAAGATCGTCCCGTTCGAGGTCGCCCCAGGCCCGAACGGCGACGCGCGCGTGAAGGCGGGCGGCAAGGAGTACGCGCCGCCGGAGATCAGCGCGATGATCCTCCAGAAGCTGAAGGCGGACTCCGAGGCCTACCTGGGCGACTCGGTCGACAGCGCGGTGATCACGGTTCCCGCGTACTTCAACGACGACCAGCGCCAGGCGACCAAGGACGCCGGCAAGGTGGCCGGTCTCGACGTCAAGCGGATCATCAACGAGCCTACGGCGGCGGCGCTCGCCTACGGGCTCGACAAGGAGGAGACCGACCAGACGATCCTCGTCTTCGACCTCGGCGGCGGCACCTTCGACGTGTCGGTGCTCGAGATCGGCGACGGCGTGTTCGAGGTGAAGGCCACCGCTGGCGACAACCACCTCGGCGGCGACAACTTCGACAAGACGATCGTTGACTGGCTCGTGAGCGAGTTCAAGAAGGCCGAGGGCGTCGACCTCTCGCAGGACAAGATGGCCCTGCAGCGTCTCTACCAGGAGGCCGAGAAGGCCAAGACCGAGCTGAGCTCGGCGCAGGAGACGCAGATCAACCTGCCGTTCATCACGGCGGTCGACTCGGTTCCGAAGCACCTCAACCAGCGGCTCACTCGCTCCAAGCTGAACGAGCTCACGGCCGACCTGCTCGACCGCGTGGTGGCGCCGACCAAGCAGGCGATCGAGGACTCGGGCGTCGGCAAGGAGGGCATCGACCACGTGGTGCTCGTTGGCGGCATGACGCGCATGCCCGCCGTTCAGGAGAAGGTCAAGGAGCTCACCGGCAAGGACCCGCACCGCGGCGTCAACCCGGACGAGGTCGTGGCCGTGGGCGCCGCCATCCAGGCGGGCGTGCTGGCCGGCGACGTGAAGGACGTGCTCCTGCTCGACGTGACCCCGCTCACCCTCGGCATCGAGACCAAGGGCGGCGTGATGACGAAGCTGATCGAGCGCAACACCACGATCCCCACGCGCAAGTCGGAGATCTTCTCGACGGCGGAGGACAACCAGCCGAGCGTCGAGGTGCACGTGCTCCAGGGCGAGCGCGAGATGGCCGCCTACAACAAGTCGCTCGGCAAGTTCCAGCTCACCGGCATCCCGCCGGCGCCGCGCGGCGTGCCGCAGATCGAGGTGTCGTTCGACATCGACGCCAACGGCATCCTGTCCGTGGGCGCCAAGGATCTCGGCACCGGCAAGGAGCAGAAGATCGAGATCAAGGCCGGCTCCGGTCTCGCCGACGCCGAGGTCGAGCGCATGGTCAAGGACGCCGAGGCGCACGCCGAGGAGGACCGTCGCCAGCGCGAGGTCGTCGAGGCGCGCAACGCGGCCGAGAACGCCGCCTACCAGGCCGACCGCCAGGTGAAGGAGATGGGCGACTCGCTCGACTCTTCCTCCAAGCAGGAGATCGAGGCCGCCATCAAGGACGTGCGGGACAACCTCGAGTCCGACGACGTGGACCTTCTGCGCCAGAAGACCGAGGCACTGCAGTCCGCCTTCCACAAGGTCTCCGAGCAGATGTACGCCGCGGCGCAGCAGCAGGCCGCCGGCGGCAACGGCGCGGGCGCGGAGGGCACCGCCAGCGACGCCTCGGTGGACGAGGAGGAGGTCGTGGACGCCGAGGTGGTCGACGGCGAGGACAAGCGCTAGCCATGTACGAGAGCGAATCCCGCCTCCCGCCGGAGGAGGAGCCGGTGACCGCGCGCGACGAGGCCGACGAGCCCGCGGGCGACGAGGATCCGGCGAACGAGGAAGAGCAGCTGGCCGAGAAGGAGTCGGCTGCCGCTGAGGATCCGCTCGCGCGCAGCCAGCGCGAGCGGGACGAGTACCTCGACCTCGCGCGCCGCGCGCAGGCGGACTTCGAGAACTACCGCAAGCGTGCTGCGCGTGAGGCGTCGGCCGCGGGCGAGCGCGCGAAGAGCGGCTTCGTCCGCGAGCTGCTGCCGGTGGTCGACAACCTCGAGCGCGCCCTGGCCTCCGCCGGGGAGGGAGAACGATCGTTCGCCGGCACCGCCGGTTCACCAACGTCGGAACAGCAATTGGCCGAGGGCGTGCGCCTCGTGCACTCCGAGCTGATCGCGGTGCTCGAGCGCCACGGCGTGCAGCAGTTCGACCCGCGCGGCGAGCGCTTCGACCCGTCCGAGCACGAGGCGCTCTCCATGCGCCAGGAGAACGGCGCCGAGTCCGGCCTGGTGGTCGACGTGGTTGAGAAGGGCTACCGCGCGAACGGCACGGTTCTCCGTCCGGCGCGCGTGGTGGTCTCGGGCTGACGCCGATGCCAGCCGTCAAGGACCCCTACGCGACGCTCGGCGTCGGCAAGAAGGCCTCCGACGAGGAGATCAAGAAGGCCTACCGCAAGCTCGCGCGCCAGTACCACCCGGATACGAACAAGGACTCGGGTGCGGAGGAGCGCTTCAAGGAGGTGCAGGAGGCCTACGGGATCCTGTCCGACCCGGAGAAGCGCAAGGCCTACGACGCGGGCGGCGGCATCTTCGGCGGCGGCTTCCCCGGTGGCGGCGGCTTCCCCAGTGGCGGCGCGGGCGGCAACTTCGGCGGCTTCGGCGACATCCTCTCGGACCTGTTCGGCAACGCCACCGGCGGTCGCGCCGGCGGACGTACTCCGCGACCGGAGCGCGGGCGCGACCTCGAGACCGAGGTCCACATCTCGTTCGAGCAGGCCATGGAGGGCGCGCAGGTGCCGGTGGCGGTGCCGCTCTCGGCTCCCTGTGCCACCTGCCGCGGGACCGGCGCCAAGCCGGGCACGCAGCCCACGATCTGCTCGCGCTGCCAGGGCCGGGGCGTGGAGGCGGAGTCGCAGGGGCTCTTCTCGATCTCCCAGCCGTGCACCCTGTGCGGCGGCACGGGCACCGAGATCAAGGACCCGTGTCCCACCTGCAACGGCAGCGGGCGCACCCGTCAGGTCAAGCGCTACCGCGTGAACATCCCGGCGGGCGTGCGCGAGGGCAGCCGGGTGCGTCTCGCGGGCAAGGGCGAGGCGGGCCCGCGCGGAGGGGCGCAGGGCGACCTGTACGTGATCACCCACGTGGCCGAGTCGCCCGTGTTCGAACGCAAGGGCGACAACCTCGAGGTGGAGGTGCCGATCACGATCCCGGAGGCGATCAAGGGCGCGACGATCGAGGTTCCCACGCTGTCCGGCAGCAAGCGGATCCGCGTGCCCCCGGGCACGCAGCACGGCACGGTCCAGCGCCTGCGCGGCGAGGGTCCGCCCAAGCTGAGCGGCCGCGGCCGCGGCGACGTGCGCTACCGGCTGCTGATCGACGTGCCGCGCTCGCTCTCGAAGGAGCAGGCCGAGGTGGTCGACGAGCTGGCCAGCGTGATCGACGAGAACCCGCGGGAGCGGCTCCTCTCGCAGAAGGGCTGAGCGGGGGACGATGACCGACGCTCCCGAACGGGCCCGGGGCGTGTACATGATCTCCGTGGCGGCGGAGCTGGCCGGCATGCACCCGCAGACGCTGCGCATCTACGAGGCGCGCGGCCTGATCACCCCCAAGCGCTCGCCGAAGAACACGCGCCTCTACTCGCAGGAGGACGTCGACCGGCTGCGCCGCATCCAGGAGCTGACCACGGAGCTCGGTATGAACCTCGCCGGTGTGGAGCGCGTCTTCGAGCTCGAGCAGGAGGTGGAGCGCATGCGCCGCCGCCTGCGCAACCTCGAGCGCCAGGCCGAGCGCGCGCAGCGCGAGATGGCGGCCGAGCTCGAGCGGGTGCGCCGCTCGATGAAGCGCGAGCTGGTGGTCTACGAGCCGCCCTCGCAGGCGCTCATGCCGCGCGGGCAGCGCGCGGTGCGCATCCCGATCGAACGCCGCTAGGGCCGGCGGCGCAGCGCCATACCCTCGACTGGCCCCCTGCCCGGCTAGCCCGGCCAGTCGCCGGCGACCTTCGCGCGCATGTCCGCCGCCGCGAAGGCGGCGAGCGATGCCTGGGCGCGGTGCATCGCGGCGAACGCCTGGCGCCAGCCGAGGGCCGCGCGCGTCTCCGCCATCAGCTTGGCCGCCCGGGCGCCGCGGCCGCGGCGCTGCAGGCGATGGAGCAGCGCGCGGGCGGAGCGGAAGCGCTTGAGGGCGATCTTGTACTCCACGCGAGCCGGGGCGAGGTTGACGAGCGAGACGCGCTCCTGCTCCTCGAAGCGCCGCTGGTCCGCGCGCCAGGTCATGATCTGGTCCCAGGAGTCCACGAGCCGGCGGACCGCGCTGAAGGCCGGCCGGCGCTGTACCGGGTAGCCCGCGGTCTCGTCGATGTGCACGAGCCCCTCGCTGGCGTACTCGCCGCCGAGGTTGTCGCGCAGCGTGACGAAGATCTGCTCGGCGCCGGCCTCGCCGAGTCCCACGAGCGACTGCGTGAGATAGGCCGCCTGCGAGGAGTCGCCGGCCGCGTAGGCGGGGTCGCCCTGGTAGGCCGGGTCGGCGGGGTAGCCGTGCTCGGTGACCCAGACCGGGCCGTTGAAGCCGCGCGCCGCGAGCCCCGACCGGAACTGCCCGTAGCGGCTCACCACATTGGCCACCGGTCCGCGCAGATGCACGTTCGCGACGTCGAAGGCGTGCAGGGCCTCCGCCCCCGGGGTGGCGAGCAGCCGCTCGAGCCAGGCGGGCTCGTGCGGGCTCTGCACGCCGCCCATCACCACCGTGGCGCCTGGCACACGCGCCTTGATCCCGTCGTAGGCCGCGCGCAGCATCCGCGCGTACTGCTCCGCGGTGCCCTCGAAGGCCCAGCTGCCGTCCGGCTCGTTCACGATCTCCCAGTGAGTGATGATGTCGCGCGTGCGGTTGGCCACCTCGCCCGCGAGGCGCCCGAACTCGGCCGGGTCAGCCGCCGCGCACAGCCGGGCGTTCGGCCAGCGTTCCGGACAGGTGGTGAGGTACGCCGGCGGGGCGAGCAGGATCCCGAGCACGGACAGGTCGTGCCGCCGCGAGCGCTCGGCCACTCGGTCGACGGTGCGCCAGTCCGGTCGCGCGCGCGGGCCGCCCCCCACGTCCTCGAACACCTCGCTCAACTCGATGTCCACGCGCACGAATGCGGCCCCCATCGCCTTGGACTCGGAGAAGACCCGCTCGGCCAGCTCGTCAGGCGTGCAGCACGAGTGGATCATCGCGTGGGATGAGATCGGTGCGGCCTGCGCCGCTCCGGGGAGCATGCAAACGGCGGCTGCCACCGCCACGGTCAGGACGGATCCGAGCTTCCCGATGAGATCAGGGTAGACGCGCTCGTCGCCGGCGGCGCGAGCATGCAAGGCGCCCTTCGTCCGACGGGCCCCACATCTGCTAGCCTCGCGCTTAGATTTTCTATGCAAGCCGACCGCTTCACAGTCAAGTCGCAGGAGGCGCTCGCCGCGGCGCAGTCGCTGGCGCGCGCCCGGCGCAATCCCGAGGTGGCTCCCGCGCACCTCCTCTCCGTGCTGCTCGAGCAGGAGGGCGGTCTCGTGGTGCCCGTGCTCCGCCGCGCCGGTGCCGACCCCGAGCGGGTGCGCCGGCGGGCGAACGAGGTGCTCGAAGAGGCCCCGACCCTGAGCGGTGACGCCGAGGCCGCCCCCGCGCTGTCGAGCCGGCTGATCGAGGTGCTGAAGCGGGCCGAGGAGGAGGCACGCGGGCTCGGCGACGAGTACGTGTCGACCGAGCACCTGCTGCTGGCGCTCGCGGCCGAGCCGCAGCTCGACGTGGGCGCCACGCGCGACCAGGTGGCCGAGGCCGCGCTGGCCGTCCGCGGGCCCCATCGCGTGACCGACCAGAACCCGGAGGACAGGTACCAGGCGCTCGAGAAGTTCGGCCGCGACCTGACCGAGGCCGCCGAGCAGGGCAAGCTCGATCCGGTGATCGGGCGCGACGACGAGGTGCGCCGCGTGATCCAGGTGCTCTCCCGGCGCACGAAGAACAACCCCGTGCTGATCGGCGAGCCCGGCGTCGGCAAGACCGCGATCGTGGAGGGACTTGCTCAGCGCATCGTGGGCGGCGACGTCCCCGACTCGCTGCGGGACCGGCGCGTGATCGCTCTCGACATCGGTGCGCTGATCGCCGGCGCCAAGTACCGCGGCGAGTTCGAGGACCGCCTCAAGGCCGTGCTCAAGGAGGTGGCCGAGGGCGAGGGCCGGATCGTGCTGTTCCTCGACGAGCTGCATACGATCGTGGGCGCCGGCGCCGCCGAGGGCGCCGTCGACGCCGCCAACCTGCTCAAGCCGATGCTGGCGCGCGGCGAGCTGCGCGCCGTGGGTGCCACCACGCTCGACGAGTACCGCAAGCACATCGAGAAGGACGCCGCGCTCGAGCGCCGCTTCCAGCCGGTGATGGTCAGCGAGCCGAGCGTGGAGGACACGATCGCGATCCTGCGCGGGCTCAAGGAGCCCTACGAGGTGCACCACGGCGTGCGCATCCAGGACTCGGCGATCATCGCCGCCGCCACGCTCTCGCAGCGCTACATCGCCGACCGCTTCCTGCCGGACAAGGCGATCGATCTGATCGACGAGGCCGCCTCGCGGCTGCGCATCGAGATCGAGTCGATGCCCACCGAGATCGACGCGGTAGAGCGGCGCATCCAGCAGCTCGAGATCGAGCTCGAGGCGCTGAAGAAGGAGACCGACGACGCGTCGCTGGCGCGCCGCGAGGCCATCGAGCGCGAGCTGGCGGAGCTTCGCGAGCGGTCGAGCGAGATGAAGGCGCACTGGACCGGCGAGAAGGAGGCGATCGAGGCGATCCGCTCGGCCAAGGAGCGGCTCGAGCAGGCCCATCGCGACGCCGAGCGCGCGGAGCGCGAGGCCGACCTCCAGCGCGCCGCGGAGCTGCGCTACGGCGACATCCCGCAGCTCGAGCAGGAGGTGCGCGAGCACGAGGCGCGGCTGGCCGGCATCCAGTCGGACGTGACCTTCCTCAAGGAGGAGGTCGACGACGAGGACGTGGCCGAGGTCGTGGCCAAGTGGACGGGCATCCCGGTCTCGAGGCTGATGGAGGGCGAGGTGGCCAAGCTCGTGCACATGGAGGAGCGCCTCCACGAGCGCGTGATCGGCCAGGACGAGGCCGTCGAGGCCGTGTCGAACGCGCTGCGTCGATCGCGCGCGGGACTTCAGGACCCGGACCGCCCGATCGGCGCGTTCCTCTTCATCGGTCCCACCGGGGTCGGCAAGACCGAGCTGGCGCGTGCGCTTGCCGAGTTCATGTTCGACTCGGAGCAGGCCATCGTGCGCATCGACATGTCGGAGTACATGGAGAAGCACTCGGTGTCGAGGCTCGTGGGTGCGCCGCCCGGCTACGTCGGCTATGACGAGGGCGGCCAGCTCACCGAGGCGGTGCGGCGCCGGCCATACAGCGTTGTGCTGCTCGACGAGCTCGAGAAGGCCCACCCCGACGTGTTCAACGTCCTGCTCCAGCTGATGGACGACGGTCGGCTGACCGACGGCCAGGGCCGCACCGTCGACTTCAAGAACACCGTGGTGATCATGACCTCGAACGTGCCGGGCGGCGTGCCCGGCGTGGAGGCCACCTTCAAGCCCGAGTTCGTGAACCGGCTCGACGAGATCGTGAAGTTTCAGTCGCTCACGCGCGAGGAGATCGGGCAGATCGTGGAGCTCCAGACGGCGCGCCTCGTGGAGCGCGTGCGCGAGCGCGGCGTGGAGGTAGAGCTCACCGACGAAGCTCGCACGCTGATCGGCAACCTGGGCTACGACCCCACGTACGGCGCGCGCCCGCTTAAGCGCGTGATCCAGAAGCGGCTCGTGGACCCGCTGGCGCTCAGACTGCTCGAGGGCGAGTTCGTGCCAGGTGACACGGTGGCGGTGGACGCCGCGGACGGCGAGCTGAGATTCGAGCGCTCGCGCGCGGCCGAGCCGATCAGGGCCTGACCGTCGCCGCTGGCGGTCCGCGACGATCAAGCCGCCGCGTATCCGGGTGTGTTCTAACCCAAATAGGGGACATTACAGAGCCCTGCCGGGCGAAATCGTCCAATGCGTGTCCAGGTGCTGGCGGGATCGCTAAAGGGGACCTACGCTGGACTCGTCTTGGCTCTCGGTCGCTCAATTCGGACAGCCGCGGCGACCGGGGTCGCACTCCTCTTCGCCTCGTCGCCCGCGCTCGCGGGGGAGCGCGAGGCACCGGTGATCGGTCCGCTGCCGGCGGGCTCCCAGGTGGGCCACGCACACCTGCACGACACCGTGATCGAGCGGGCCGCGCCCGTCATGCGCGCGGCGCGCGCCAGCACCCGTGCCTCCCGCTACGCGACCCAGGACGGGCTCAGCGTGGAGGTCGAGGTCTCATCTGCCTATCCGTCCAATCCGGTGTCCGACCAGCGCCTCGTCGACTTCCTCGCCTCTCGCAGCCACGGCTACGAGCTCGGCACGTTGCGTGTGTACGTGGGCACCCCCACCGAGATCGCGCGGCTCTGCGGCGGTCAGGACGCGGTGGCCTGCTACGCCACGGACGAGGACCGCATGTACGTGCCGGGCGAGAGCGCGCACGGCGTGCCGGTCGAGTACGCGCTCACCCACGAGTACGGCCATCACCTCGCGAGCTGGCGCTCGAACAATCCCTGGGATGCGCTCGACTGGGGGGCCAAGTACTGGGCCAGCGAGATGCGGGTCTGTGCGCACGTGGCCCGCGGGCGCCTCTTCCCCGGCAACCAGGGCGCGCACTACCTGCGCGACCCGGGAGAGGGCTTCGCCGACGGTTACGCGCACCTCCACTATCCGAGCGCGCCCTGGCAGTACGCCTCGATCTTGCGTCCCGACCGTGGCGCGTACGCGGCGATCCGCCGCGACGTTGCGCGCCCCTGGACCGGACCGCGCTCGCGCACCCTGCGCGGCCGGCTCGGCCAGGGACGCGATTCGCGCACCTACATCGTGCCGATGACGCTCGACGGCGACGTGAGCGTTCGCTTCGACGCCGCCCGCGGCGTCAAGGCCGAGGTCGAGCTCGAGTCCGGCTCGTTCGCCTCGGGTGAGACGCTCGCCAGCGGGCAGGGCTTCGGCATCGAGTGGTGCCGGCGGGCCGAGACCGAGCAGGTGCGCGTGACGGTCCGCCGCCGCGCGGGCAGCGGGCCGTTCGCGGTGCGCATGACCTACCCCGGCTGAGCCCTAGTCGATCCGGTCGAAGCTCGTGGCCGCCGCCGCGGACCCGCTGCTCACGGGACGGACGGTGATCAGGTAGCCGTCCTTGACCGGGCGGTCCGGGTCGTAGCGGCGGTAGGTGTCGAACTGGACGGTGTAGGAGCCGAGCCGAGCCCGCCGAGGGAGGATCCGCCGTCGAGTCGTGAGGCTCCTGCACGCGCCCTTCAACTCTCCGAGCTTGATGTGGCGCTTCGAGCGGCCGCGGATCACGTGCGCCCAGAGCGTCTGCCCCGTCGTGAAGCCCTTGGCCCTGATGCGCAGCCGGCGGCCGGGAGGGCCGCTCCTCGGCCGTATCCCAACTTCCACCTCGCTCACCACGAGCTGCAGCGACGCGGTGAGCGTCGTGTTGGTGATGTCGGTTGCGGTGTAGGTGCGAGTCTGCCTGCCTGTGTCCAGGCCGAGAGTGAGCGTTCCGCTGAAGGCGCCGGCGGGGTCGGTCGCCACGTCGTCCAGCAACTCGCCGTCCCGCGTGATGTTCACCCCGCTGGAGGGGGTGAACCCGGAGCCGGTCAGGGTCACCTGCTCGCCTGACCCGTAGCAGGGCTTGACGGGCGTGGCCGTCATCGTGGCCGCGGAGGCGGCTGCGGGCGCAGCGAGGGCGACCAGTCCGGTCGCGATTGCAACGACATTCTTCATTCGGGACGTCTCCTGTCGTGGTGGCCGACCAAGGCTAACCTGACCTCGGGCCGCGCGCCAGCGGGGTAAATTCCGCGCCGACGCGCCTCTACCCGAAAGGAACACCGTGCCGACCTTCGTGATGCTGTCTACCCTCACACCCGACGGCGTCCAGACCCTGAAGAGCAATCCACAGCGGATCCGCGAGGTCAACAAGGAGATCGAGCAGCTGGGGGCGACCGTGACCGCCCAGTGGGCCGTGCTCGGCCGCTACGACTTCGTGAACATCGTCGAGGCACCGGACGAGAAGACCGTCGCGCGGGTCTCGATGGAGCTGGGCTCGCGGGGCACCGCGCAGTACGAGACACTCACCGCGATCCCGGTTGACGAGTTCATCTCGGCGCTTTGAACTCCATCGCTGCACAGCCGGCCGAGCCGGCTGCTGGCGCCACACGCGTGTTGGTCGTGGGCGGCGGCGGGCGCGAGCACGCGCTCGTGCGCACGCTGCGCCGCAGCGCGCGGCGGCCCGAGCTGCTGTGCGCGCCCGGGAACGCCGGCATCGCGCGCGACGGCGTGAAGTGCCTGCCGGACTCCGATCTGGTGGCCCTCGCCCGCGAGCGGGAGGTCGATCTCGTGGTCGTGGGCCCGGAGGCGCCGCTCGTGGCAGGGCTGGTCGACGAGCTGGCCGCGGCCGGCATCGCCGCCTTCGGCCCCACGGCGGCCGCGGCCCGTATCGAGGGCTCGAAGGCCTACGCCAAGGAGCTGATGAAGGACTGCGGCGTGCCCACCGCCTCGCACGTGCTGTTCCGCTCGCGCGAGGAGGCTGCCGAGCACCTCGCCTGCGCCTCCTACCCGGCGGTGCTGAAGGCCGACGTGCTCGCCGCCGGCAAGGGCGTGATCATCGCGCCCGACGAGCGTGAGGCGCGTGCCGCGCTCGACGTGTTCTTCTCGGAGAAGCGCTTCGGCGACACCGAGGTCGTGCTCGAGGAGTTCCTCGTGGGCGAGGAGCTCTCCCTGCTGGCGCTCTGCGACGGCGAGCGGGCGTTGCCGCTGGCGCCCGCGCAGGACTACAAGCGCATCTTCGACGGCGACGAGGGCCCCAACACCGGTGGCATGGGGAGCTACTCGCCGGTGCCGGGAATCGACGACGAGCGCGCGCGGGAGATCGCCGCGCTGGCGCACCAGCCGATCGTGGACGAGCTGCGGCGGCGCGGCACGCCATTCCACGGCGTGCTCTACGCGGGCCTCATGATGACCGCGGCCGGGCCCAAGGTGCTCGAGTACAACGCGCGCTTCGGCGACCCGGAGACACAGGCGGTGCTGCCGCGCCTGCGCTCGGACCTGCTCGACCTGCTCGAGGCGTCGAGCCGCCCAGGGGGGCTCGCCGGCGTGGAGCCGGACTGGGCGCCCGACTGGGCGGTCACGGTGGTGCTCGCTTCGCGCGGCTACCCCCAGAGCTCGTCCAAGGGCGACGAGATCACGGGCCTCGACCGGGTGCCGGAGGGCGTGGAGGTCTTCCACGCGGGCACGGCCGATGAGGACGGCCGACTGGTGACCGCCGGCGGGCGGGTGCTGTGCGTGACCGGGCTCGGCGCCGGCCCGGGACAGGCTCGCGAGCGTGCCTACGACGGAGCGCAGGCGATCGAGTTCGACGGCCGCCAGCTGCGTCGCGACATCGCGTCCCGCGCCGTGGATAGGGTCGAGGCGTGAACCGGCCCGAAAACGCGCCGATCGCCGAGACAGAGGTGGAGCACCAGTTCGACGACCTCGACGTGGACGATGCCCCCCGGGTCGGAATCGTGATGGGCTCGAAGAGCGACATGCCGCTGATGGAGAAAGCGGCCGAGCTGCTCGAGGAGATGGGCATCCGCCACGAGATGCGCGTGATGAGCGCGCACCGCGACCCGGACACCGTGGCGGACTATGCGAAGAACGCCCGCATGCGCGGGCTGCGGGTGATCATCGCCGGGGCGGGGCTGGCGGCGGCGCTGCCCGGCGTGGTGGCGGCCCACACCGACCTGCCGGTGATCGGCGTTCCGCTCACCTCCAAGACGTCGGTGGGCGGCGGGCTCGACGCGCTGCTCGCGATCGCCCAGATGCCCCCGGGCGTCCCCGTCGCGACCGTGGGCGTGGACAACCCGAAGAACGCCGCGGCGCTCGCGGCGCGAATATTGACCGCGTGATCGAGCGCTACACGCGCCCCGAGATGGGCGCCGTCTGGTCGGAGCGGCGCAAGCTCGAGAGCTGGCTCGAGGTGGAGCTGGCGGCGGTCGAGGCGCTCGCCGAGCAGGGCCTTGTCCCGGAGGAGGACGCCGCGGCGATCCGCGACCGCGCAGCCTTCACGGTCGACGAGGTGAAGGAGCGCGAGCGGGTGACCGACCACGACGTCGCGGCGTTCGTCGACGTGGTGGCGGCCTCGGTCGGGGAGCCGGGCCGCTGGGTCCACCACGGCCTGACCTCCTCGGACGTGCTCGACACCGCGCTCGGCCTCCAGCTCGCGCAGGCCTCGCTGATGTTGGTGGGCGGCGCCAGGGACTACCGCGACGCGCTCATGCGGCGCGCCCGCGAGCACGTGGACACGGTGTGCGTCGGGCGCACGCACGGCGTGCACGCCGAGCCCACGACGTTCGGCGTCAAGCTGGCCGGCTTCGCGTTCGAGGCGCACCGCAACATGCGCCGGCTCGAGCGCGCCGCCGAGGTCGTGTCCGTTGGCGCCCTGTCAGGCGCGGTGGGAACCTACGCCGCCAACGGGCCCGAGATCGAGGAGGCCGTGCTGCGCCGGCTCGGGCTGGGGCGCGAGGACGTGTCGACCCAGGTGGTGCCGAGGGATCGTCACGCGGAGCTGCTCGAGGCGATCGCGCTCGCCGGGGCCGGCCTCGAGCGCTTGGCGACCGAGATCAGGCATCTGCAGCGCACCGAGGTGCGCGAGGTGGAGGAGCCGTTCCGCACCGGGGCGCAGAAGGGCTCCTCGGCGATGCCCCACAAGCGCAACCCGATCGTGAGCGAGCGGATCGCCGGGATCGCGCGCCTGCTGCGTGGCTACGCGCAGGCGGGGCTCGAGAACGTGGCGCTCTGGCACGAGCGCGACATCTCGCACTCGTCGGTCGAGCGCGTGGCGCTGCCCGACGCCACGATCCTGCTCGACTACGCCCAGCATCTCGCCATCCGCGTGGTCGATGGGATGACCGTGCATCCCGAGCGCATGCTCGCCAACCTCGAGGCCACCCACGGCGCGCTCTACTCGCAGCGCACGCTGCTCGCGCTCGTGGAGGCGGGACGCTCGCGCGACGAGGCGTACCGGACCGTCCAGGAGGCGGCCCAGCGAGCCTGGGACGAGGAGACGCCGTTCCGCGAGCTGATCGCCGCCGGCGCCCCCGAGCTCGATCTGGACGCGGTCTTCGACACGGGCGCCTTCATTCGCCACGCCCGGACGATCGTCCAGCGTCTGGACCGGATCTCGTAGCCCGGCCCTGAACGGCCGATGCCACCGGCCTCAGGCGACCGCGAGCAGCGACAGCCCGAACAGCACGATCACGTGGAACGTCTGGTCGAGAGCCGCGGTCACGGTCGGATGACTCGCAGCGTCCGTGTGCTTCACGTTGCGGATGTACTGATCGAGCAGGCGGCCGTCGTCCTGCACCAGGTGGGTCCCGAAGATGACGACGGCGATCGCCGCCACCATCGCGCCGCTCACGTCCTCGGCGAGCAGCCACACGAAGGCGGGGATGAAGGCGAGCGTGTAGGTCAACACGTGCGCGAGCAGCGCGCGCCGCGCGATCGGGTCCCCGCCGAGCCCGTCGCGCTTGTTCTGCGCCTGCCACTCGGTCTGCAGCGCGAAGTCCCCCACCAGGTGAGACACCAGGAAGACGACGAGCACCTCGACCCAGATCACGATCGCCGTCTGCGTCCCTCGTGCACCAGCTGAGATTGCCCTGATCGGGGGCGCGCGTCAACCACTTCCTCGCGCGACGCTTGACGATGGTGGACACTGGGGCGCATGGACTCGCGCTCGAACGGGGGCCGATCGCGGCAATCGGTCAGGCGCCTGAGGCTGGTGATCTTCCTGGTCGCGGCAATCGGCCTCACGGGCACCGTTGTCGCCGCCTACTTCGGCAACATCCTCGACGGCGCCGAGCTCGACTCGATCGACGAGCGCTTCGGCATCCGCGGGAGCGAGGGCGCGCCCCAGGACGTGGTGGTCGTGGGCATCGACGACGTGACCTTCGACGAGCTCGGTCAGCGCTGGCCGTTCCCGCGCTCCATGCACGGCAAGGCGATCGACGCCCTGCGCAAGGCGGGCGCCAAGGCGATCGCCTACGACATCCAGTTCACCGAGCCCACCACTCCGCGCGAGGACAACGCCCTGATCGACGCGGTGGATCGCGCCGACGGAGTGGTGCTCGCCACGACCGAGGTGGATCAGGGCGGGAAGACGAACGTCTTCGGCGGCGACCAGGTGCTGCGCGAGATCGGAACCCGAGCCGGCAGCAGCAACTTCGTGAACGACGAGGACGGGGTGATCAGGCGCCTGCCCTACCAGGTCGAGGGGCTGGAGAGCTTCGCGGTCGCCGCGAGCGAGGAGTTCCGCGGCGAGCGCATCCCGGGGGAGGGTCGCCCGGAGTGGATCGACTACGCGGGGCCGCCGCGCACGGTGCAGTACCTCCCCTTCTCGCGACTGCTGCGCGGCCAGTTCGCTCCGGACCTCTTCGAGGACAAGGTCGTGGTGGTCGGCGCCACCGCTCCGTCGCTCCAGGATGTGCATTCGACCCCGGTGGGCGACGGCCAGCAGATGTCCGGGCCCGAGATCCAGGCGAACGCGATCGTGACCGTGCTCGCCGACTTCCCGCTCAAGCTGGCGCCGGACGGGCTGAACATCACGCTGATCGTGCTGCTCGGCCTGGTGGGGCCGGGGATCGCGATGCGCTTCGGGCCGCTGCGGGCCGCGATCTACGGCCTGCTCACGGCGATCGTCTTCACCGTCGCGGTCCAGTTGGCGTTCAACAGCGGGCTGATCGTGTCGTTCCTCTACCCGCTCGCATCCCTCCTTCTCGGGGTGGTCGGCGCGCTCGCCATCGGCCTGGTGCTCGACGCCTTCGAGCGGGAGCGCGTGCGCGACGTGTTCTCGCGCTTCGTGCCGGAGCCCGTGGTGGCCGAGGTGCTGAAGAACGTGGACGAGGACCTTCGCCTGGGCGGCAAGCGGCAGATCGTGACGGTCCTGTTCAGCGACGTGCGCGGCTTCACGACCTTCTCCGAGGCGCGCGAGCCGGAGGTCGTGATCGACGTGTTGAACCGCTATCTCACGATGATGACCGACGTGATCCTCGGCCACGGCGGCACGCTCGTGACGTTCATGGGGGACGGGATCATGGCCGTGTTCGGGGCCCCCATCCAGACCGAAGACCACGCCGACCGCGCGCTGGCTGCGGCGCGCGAGATGGCCGGGCCGGCGCTCGGCTCCTTCAACGAGTGGATGGCCGAGCGGGGCGAGACGGAGCGGTTCCGGATCGGGATCGGCCTGAACAGCGGCGCGGTGATGGCGGGCAACGTGGGCTCGGAGCGCCGCCTGGAGTACACGGTGATCGGCGACACCACCAATACGGCGTCGCGCATCGAGGGCATGACCAAGGGCACGCCCCACACGATCTTCCTGGCCGACTCAACACGCGAGATGCTCACCCGCGAGGACGGCGACCTCGAGCACGTGGACAGCGTGGACATCCGCGGCCGCTCGGCCCAGGTCGTGATCTGGAGCGGCGACGCGTCTGGCTGAGAACGAAGGCTCGCACGCACCGCGTGCTCGCGCCCTAAGGCAGTTGGTCGGACGGCGCTGATAGCCTCGCGGCAGTGAGCGACGCCGCCGCTCTCACACACCTCTCGAGCGGGAAGGTGCGTGACATCTACGCCGTAGGCGAGAAGCGCCTGCTGCTGGTCGCGTCCGACCGCATCTCGACCTACGACGTGGTCCATCCCACGCCGATTCCCGACAAGGGCAAGGTGCTCACGGGCCTCACCGACTTCTGGCTCGAGCGCACGCGGGAGATCTGCCCCAACCACCTCGTCTCGTTCAGCGAGGTCCCCGCGGAGTTCCGCGGCCGCGCGATGCTCGTCGAGCGCCTCGAGATGGTCCCGGTCGAATGCGTGGTCCGCGGCTACATCACGGGCTCGGGCTGGAAGGACTACCAGGCCGGCGGCTCGATCTGCGGCATCGAGCTGCCGGCGGGACTCGCCGAGTCGGAGCAGCTTCCCGAGCCGATCTTCACCCCCGCCACCAAGGCCGAGGTGGGCGACCACGATGAGAACGTGGACTTCGACCGTGCCGCGGAGATCGTGGGCGACCGCCCGCTGCTCGAGGAGCTGCGCCGCCTCTCGATCGCGCTGTACGAGCTGGGCGCCGCGCACGCGCGCGAGCGCGGAATCATCCTGGCGGACACCAAGTTCGAGTTCGGGCGCCGTGCGGACGGCACGATCGTGCTCGGCGACGAGGTGATGACGCCCGACTCGTCGCGCTTCTGGCCCGCGGACGGGTACGAGCCCGGCCACGGCCAGCCGAGCTTCGACAAGCAGTATGTGCGCGACTGGGCGGCCGGCTCGGGCTGGGACAAGACGCCTCCAGCGCCTGACCTCCCCGACGAGGTCGTCGCGCGCACGCGCGAGCTCTACGTGGAGGCCTACGAGCGCATCGCCGGCGAGCCCTTAGGGGCCTGGCTGGAGCGCTCCGCTTGAGGGCGAGGGTTCTGATTCGCCCGAAAGAGGGCATCCTCGACCCGCAGGGCCAGGCGGTCGAGCGGGCACTGCCCGCGCTCGGCTTCGAGGGCGTGGCGAACGTGCACATCGGACGCCTGGTGGAGCTCGACGTCGAGGACCCCGCGCGGGTGCCCGAGATGTGCGAGCGGCTGTTGGCAAATCCCCTGATCGAGGAGTACGAGGTCATGGAGATCGAGCGGTGAGGTTCGGGGTCGTCCGTTTCCCGGGGTCGTGCGACGAGGTCGACGCGCTGATGGCGTGCCGGCGCTTCGGGGAGGCAGACCTCCTCTGGCACCGCGACCGCGATCTCGATGGCATCGACGCCGTGGTCGTGCCCGGCGGGTTCTCCTACGGCGACTATCTGCGCGCCGGCGCCATCGCGCGCTTCTCGCCGCTGATGGAGTCGGTGATCGAGTTCGCCCGCGACGGCGGGCCCGTGCTCGGGATCTGCAACGGCTTCCAGGTGCTTTGCGAGGCCGGCCTCCTGCCGGGTGCGCTGCTGCCGAACGTCTCGCTGCGCTTCGTCTCGCGGCAGGTCGAGGTCGTGGTCGAGCACGCCGACACCTTCTTCACGCGCGCCTGCGAGCCGGGCGACGTGCTCTCGATCCCCGTCAAGCACACCACCGGGCGCTATCACGCGCCGGCGATCCCCGGGGAGCAGGTGGTGCTCCGCTACGCGCCCGGGCAGAACCCGAACGGCTCCCAGGACGACATCGCGGGCGTGTGCAACGAGGCGCGCAACGTGCTCGGCTTGATGCCCCACCCGGAGCACGCGGTCGACATGCTCACAGGCTCCACCGACGGCGGCCGGCTGTTCGAGTCGGTGGCGCTGGTCGCCGCGTGACGCCGCCGGCGGCGCCTGCTCCACATCGCGATCTCGGCCTGACCGACGCGGAGTACGAGGGCATCTGCGAGCGCCTCGAGCGCGAGCCGAACGCGCTCGAGTTGGCGGTGTTCTCGCTCATGTGGTCGGAGCACTGCGCCTACAAGCACTCGAAGAAGCTGCTCCGGCTGCTGCCCACGGAGGGCCCGCACCTCCTGATGGGGCCGGGCGAGAACGCGGGCGTGGTCGACGTCGGCGACGGGCTGGCCGCCGCCTTCAAGGTCGAGTCGCACAACCATCCGAGCGCCGTAGAGCCCTTCCAGGGCGCCGCCACCGGGGTCGGCGGAATCCTCCGCGACATCTTTGCGGTGGGCGCGCGCCCGGTCGCCGTGCTCGACTCACTGCGCTTCGGCGAGCTCGACTCGGCCCGCTCGCGCTACCTGTTCGACTGGGCCGTCAAGGGGATCGGCCATTACGGCAACTCGATCGGCGTGCCCACCGTGGGCGGCGAGGTGCTCTTCGAGCCGTCGTACGAGCAGAACTGCCTCGTGAACGCCATGTGCGTGGGCCTCGCGCGCCGCGAGCACCTGATCAGGAGCGCCGCGGCCGGGATGGGCAACCATATGGTGCTACTGGGCGCTCGCACGGGACGCGACGGCATCGGCGGCGCGTCGGTGCTGGCCAGCGCGGAGCTCTCCGACGAGGATGCCTCCAAGCGCCCGACCGTGCAGATCGGGGACCCGTTCGAGGAGTCGCGCCTTGTGGAGTGCTGCCTCGAGCTGCTCGACCGCGGGCTTCTGGCCTCGCTCCAGGACCTGGGCGCGGCGGGGCTGTCGTCCTCGGCGTCGGAGATGGCCTCGAAGGGCGAGGTCGGAATAGACCTCGACGTCTCGCGCGTGCCGCTGCGCGAGGCCGACATGGAGCCGTTCGAGATCATGATCTCGGAGTCGCAGGAGCGGATGCTGTGCGTGGTTGAGCCGGCGCGGCTCGACGCCGTGCTCGCGCTCTGCGAGAACTGGGAGGTGCGCGCCACGCCGATCGGCACGGTCACCGACACGCGCCGGCTGCGGGTGTTCGACGGCGACGAGCTGGTGGGCGACATGCCCGTGGGAGCGCTCGTGGACGACTGCCCGCTCTATGACCTGGCGCCGGCGGAGCCCACCGGGCGGCTCTATCCCGACCCGCCCGTGCGGATCGCTCCCGACGCCTCCGCCGAGGAGGTGCTGCTCGCGCTGCTCGGCTCGCCGAGCGTGGCCTCGAAGCGCTGGGTCTTCGAGCAGTACGACTCGATCGTGGGCTCACGCACGGTGCGGCGCCCCCAGCAGGCGGACGCCGCCGTGCTCGCGCTCGGCGGCGACGGCGGCAGCGGCGCGATCGCGATGTCGATCGACGGCAATGGCCGGCGTGTGGCCTGCGACCCCTACACGGGCGCCGTCGAGGCCGTGCTCGAGTGCGCGCGCAACCTCGCCTGTGTGGGCGCGGAGCCGCTCGGGCTCACCAACTGCCTGAACTTCGGCAACCCCGAGAAACCGCACATCGCCTGGCAGTTGGTACGCGCGGTGGAGGGGCTGCGCGACGCCTGCCTGGCGCTCGGAGTGCCGGTGGTGGGCGGCAACGTGTCGCTCTACAACGAGGGCGGCGGCGGGCCGATCTACCCCACTCCGATCGTGGGGATGGTCGGTAAGCTCCCCGATCCAGGTGCGGTGCCGCGCACGGGCTTCGTCTCCGAGGGGCACGTGGTCGCCGTGGCCGGGCCGTTCGCGCCCTCGCTCGAGGGCTCAGAACTCGAGAAGCTGCGCGGCAGGCTCGCCGCGGGGCTGCCCCAGATCGACCTGGCGGACCAGGCCGGCGCCCTGCGCGCGGTGCGCGACGCCGTGCGCGCCGGCGGGCTCGCGACCGTGCACGACATCGGCGACGGCGGCCTCGCGGTCGCGCTCGCGGAGTGCTGCATCGAGGGCGGGCTCGGCGTTCGGGTGGAGCTCGCGTCAGAAGTTGACGCAACGCTATTCGGCGAGGGGCCCGGTGGCGTGCTCCTGGCCGGCCCAAGCGAGGCGGTGGCGGCCGTGCCGGGCGCCACCCCGATCGGTGAGGTGGGCGGCGACGAGCTCGTGATCGGACAGGCGCTGTCGATCCCCGTTGAGCGCCTGCGCGATCGCTACGAGGGCGCGATCCCGGCGCTGTTCGCCTGAGGCTCCTCGCCCCACGCACCGGTGGCGACGACAGGACCCACTGGTACCCTGAGCTCGTGGCAGGGTCCTCACCCGTGGGGCATCTCCGAGGGCCCGCCCCCAGCGCATGAATCCCGAGCTCGACCATCGCGACGGACCTCGCGACGAGTGCGGCGTCTTCGGCGTCTACGCGCCTGAGGCCGACGTCGCCCGCCTCGCGTACTTCGCCCTGTACGCCCTTCAGCATCGCGGCCAGGAGTCCGCCGGCATCGCCACGAGCGCCTCCGGCCAGATCATGACCGTCCGCGACCTCGGCCTCGTGTCGCAGGTGTTCGACGAGGAGAAGCTGCGCGCGCTCGGCGGCGACCTGGCGGTGGGGCACGTGCGCTACTCGACCACCGGCTCCTCGGCGTGGGAGAACGCCCAGCCGGTGTGGCGCTCCGACCGGCGCCAGGTGGCGCTTGCCCACAACGGCAACCTGATCAATGCCGTGGAGCTCCACGCGGAGCTCGTCGACCGGGGCGTGAGCTTCCGCGGAACCTCAGACTCGGAGATCATCGCGGCACTGCTCTCAACCCACGAGGCAGAGCGGGTCGAGGACGCCCTGGCGGACGTGATCCCCCGGCTCGAGGGCGCCTTCTCGACCGTCGTGATGACCAAGGACCGCGTGATCGCCTTCCGCGACCCGGTCGGCCTGAGGCCGTTGTCGCTCGGCATGATCGGAGACAGGTACTGCGTGGCATCCGAGAGCTGCGCCTTCGACATCATCGGCGCCGAGCTGCTGCGCGAGGTGGGACCAGGCGAGATGGTGTCGATCGGCGAGCGCGGCATCGAGACGCGCCAGCTCGTGGAGTCGCCCCGCAAGGCCTTCTGCGTGTTCGAGCACATCTACTTCGCCCGGCCCGACTCGATTCTCGAGGGCAACCGCACCCAGGTCTCGCGGCGCAAGATGGGCGAGATCCTCTGGCGTGAGGCGCCGGCGGACGCGGACGTGGTGATCGCCGTCCCCGACTCCGGCAACGCGGCGGCGGCCGGCTACTCGAAGGCGTCCGGCATCCCGCGCGACGACGGGCTGATCAAGAACCGCTACGTGGCGCGCACGTTCATCCAGCCCGGACAGGAGCTGCGCAAGCACGGCCTGCGGATGAAGTTCAACCCCCTGCGCGAGGTGGTGGCCGGCAAGCGCCTCGTGGTCGTAGACGACTCGATTGTGCGCGGCAACACCACGCGTCAGATCGTGAAGATGCTGCGCGACGCCGGCGCGGCCGAGGTGCACATGCGGATCTCGGCGCCCCCGATCACGCACCCGTGCCACTACGGGATCGACATGTCCACGACGCAGGAGATGGTGGCCCACGGCCGCAGCGAGGAGGAGATCGCCCGCGAGCTCGGCTGCGACTCGCTGCGCTACCTCTCGCTTGACGGCGTGTACGAGGCGATCCGCTCGTCGCGCGCCACCCACTGCGACGCCTGCTTCTCCGGGAACTACCCGCTCGAGCGCACCGAGGACGCGAACGGCAAGTTCGCGCTCGAGGAGCTGGCGGTCGTTCGGGCCTGAACGTTCGCCACTGCAACAACTCTGCATCAGCGCGTCCGCTCCCGCCGGGGCCGGCGCTACTGTGGCCTTCCCCGTGGACCTGACCGCCGCCCTCCACTCGCTGTTCGGCTTCCGTGAGTTCCGGCCTGGCCAGCGCGAGGCCTGCGAGGCCGCGCTCGGCGGGCGCGACGTGATGGTGGTCATGCCCACGGGCTCCGGCAAGTCGCTCTGCTACCAGCTGCCTGCTCTGCTGCGCGACGATCTCACGGTGGTGGTCTCGCCGCTTGTCGCGCTGATGCAGGACCAGGTGGAGGCGCTTGCCGCGCGTGGGCTCACCGGCCGGGTGGCCCTCGTGAACGCGCAGCAGGACTCGCGCGCGAACGCCGACGCGCTCGAGCGCGCGGCGGCCGGCCGGCTGCGGCTCCTCTACGTGGCCCCCGAGCGCTTCGCTGCGCTCGGCTTCCTCGAGCGAATGCGCGCGGTGCGCGTGGGCCTGTTCGTGGTCGACGAGGCGCACTGCGTCTCGCAGTGGGGCCACGACTTCCGCCCGGACTACTTCCGTTTGGCCGACGCCGCCCGCGCGCTCGGCGCGGCGGCGCTCGTGGCCTCGACCGCCACCGCCACGCCACGCGTGGCGGCCGACGTCGTGCGCCGCCTACGCCTGCGCGACCCGCTCCAGGTGGCCACGGGGTTCGACCGGCCGAACGTCTCGTTCACGGTCGCGCGGCCGGGCGGGCACGAGAAGGCGGCGCTGCTCGTGGAGGCGCTGCGCGAGCCCGACCGCCTGCCGGCGATCGTCTACGCCGGCACGCGCGCGGGCTCGGAGGAACTGGCCGAGCGGCTGTCGGCGGCGCTGGGGGAGGAGGCCGCCGCCTACCACGCCGGGCTCGATCGTGGGCATCGCGCGCAAGTGCAGCGCCGCTTCCTCGCCGACGAGATCCGGGTGATCTGCGCGACCAACGCCTTCGGCATGGGGGTCGACAAGCCAAACGTCCGGACGGTCGTGCACGCAAGCGTGCCGGCGTCGCTCGAGGCCTACTACCAGGAGGCGGGCCGCGCGGGGCGCGACGGGCTGCCGGCCCGCGCGCTGCTGCTCGCCGAGAACCGCGACAAGGCGCTCCACGTCCACTTCATAAAGCGCGAGGAGCTCGATCCCGGCCTGCCCGGCTGGCTGGCCGACCGCATCACCGCCTCCGCGGACGGCGAAGGCCGCTACGCGCTCGACGCCGCCGGGCTGGCGCGCGACATGCGCGGCGACGGCGAGCGGCTGCGCGCGCTGGTCGGCCATCTCACCCGCGCCGGGGTGATCGCGCCCTCGCCGTCGGCTCCAGACCGGGTGGCGGGGCGCGTGCTCGGACGCTTCGACGGCCGCGCCGGGGCGCTCTGCCGCTCCTCGATCGAGGACGCCGCCCGCGCGCGCTGGCGGCAGTACCGCGAGATCTGGGCGTACGTGGAGAACGACGCCTGCCGCCGCGAGGCGATTCTGCGCCACTTCGGGGACCACGCGGCGCCGGCGCGCTCCGCGTCGGGCTGCTGCGACGCCTGCGACCCGGGGCTCGTGGTGGTGCCCCCGCCGCCGGACCCGGTGGAGATCGGCAACCTCGACGACGCGATCATGTCGGTGGCGGGCGCCGCGCGGCCGGCCGTGGGCCGCACCACCTGCGCGGAGATCCTGCACGGCTCGCGCAGCAAGAAGATCCAGCGCAACTCCTACGACGGCCTCCAGGCCTACGGCGTGTCCTCGCACCTGCGGCGCGCGGACATCGTCGCCCGGGTCGACGAGCTGATCGAGGCGGGCCGGCTCGAGACCACGGGCGGTCCCTACCCGGTGCTCCGGCTGCCGGCGGGCGCCGCGGCGTGAGCCTTCGCGTCGCGGTCCTGATCTCCGGCACGGGTACGAACCTCCAGGCGCTGCTCGACACGGTCCACGGCCGCGACGGGATCGAGATCGTGGGAGTGGCCTCGAGCCGAGCCGGAGCGCCCGGCCTCGAGCGCGCCGCCGCGGCGGGGGTCGAGAGCGCCGTGTTCGCGCTCGCCGACCACGCGAACCGTGCAGCGCGCGACCGCGCGCTCGGCGACTGGCTCGAGCACCGCCGCGTCGATCTCGTGGTGCTCGCCGGCTTCATGGAGCTGCTCGGGGCCGAGCTCGTCCACCGCTTCGCCGGCCGGGTGGTGAACGTACATCCCGCGCTCCTGCCCGCCTTCCCGGGCGTGGGCGCGATCGAGCGGGCGCTCGAGCACGGCGTCAAGGTGATGGGGGTGACCATCCACTTCGTCGACGAGGGCGTGGACAGCGGCCCGATCGTGCTTCAGGAATCGTTCGAGCTTCCTTACCATCCCGACATCGCGGCCACCCGTCAGCGCGTCCACGAGATCGAACACCGGCTGCTGCCGCGTGCGGTGCGCCTGATCGCCGCCGGCCGCGTGCGCATCGATCCCGCCAACCCGCGGCTCGTGCACGTGGAGCCCGAATGAGCGATCCGGGGCGGGGCTCCGTCGAGACCACCGCGGCAGGCGGGGTCCGGGTGCGCAGGGCGCTCCTGAGCGTGGCGGACAAGCGCGGCCTGGTGGACTTCGCGCGCGGTCTCGCCGAGCTCGGCGTGGAGATCGTGTCCACCGGCGGCACGGCGAGCGAGCTGACCGAGGCGGGGATCGCGGTGCGGACCGTCGACGACTACACGGGCTTCCCCGAGATCCTCGACGGCCGGGTGAAGACGCTCCACCCGCGCATCCACGCCGGCCTCCTGGCGCTTCGCTCGAGCCACGACCACGTGACGACCCTGAACGAGCACGGCATCGAGCCGATCGACCTCGTGTGCGTGAACCTCTATCCGTTCGAGCGGGTGGCTGCGCAGCGCGGCCGTGAGGATGCGGAGGTGATCGAGAACATCGACATCGGCGGCCCGACGCTCATCCGCGCCGCGGCCAAGAACCACGAGTTCGCGGCCGTGGTTGTGTCGCCCGAGAGCTACGACGCCGTGCTCGAGGAGCTCATCGAGGGCGATGGGACGCTGTCCGAGCGCACGCGGCAGACCCTGGCGATGGAGGCGTTCGCCTACACGGCCCGCTACGACACGGCGATCTCCCGCTGGTTCGCCGAGCGCGAGGAGGATTTCCCGGTCGCCTACACGCGCTCGTTCGAGAAGGTGCTCGACCTCCCCTACGGCGAGAACCCGCACCAGCGCGCCGCCTACTACGCCGAGCTCGGCGCCCGCACGCACCTGCTGTCGATGGTCTCGAAGCTGCACGGCAAGGAGCTCACGTTCAACAACCTGCTCGACCTCGACTCCGCGCGGCGGCTGGTGGAGGACTTCGAGCTTCCGGCAGCGGCGATCGTCAAGCACAGCAACCCCTGCGGCGCCGGGGTGGGCCCGAGCGTCGAGGACGCGTTCGACAAGGCACTCCGGGCCGATCCTCAGAGCGCATTCGGCGGGGTGTTCTGCTTCAACAGGCCGGTGACCCGGGAGCTCGCCGAGAAGCTGCACGAGCTGTTCGTGGAACTCGTGTTCGCTCCGGGCTACGACGACGACGCGCTCGAGCTGCTCGAGCAGAAGCCGAACGTGCGGCTGCTCCACGACCAGGAGCGCCGCCGTCCGTCGGTCTCGGAGCACGACACCAAGCGGGTGCGCGGCGGGCTGCTCGTACAGGACCGCGACGGCGGCCTCCAGCAGCGCGAGGAGATGAGCATTGTCACCGAGCGCACGCCGGACGAGGCGGAGTGGGGAGAGCTGCTGTTCGCCATGCGAGTCTCCAGGCATGTGCGCTCCAACGCGATCGTGCTCGCCCGCGAGCTGGCGACCGTCGGCGTCGGCGCGGGCCAGATGAGCCGGGTGGACTCGGTGCGGTTGGCGCTCGACAAGGCCCGCGCCGCCGGCCTCGCCCTGGACGGCGCCGCGCTGGCCTCCGACGCCTTCTTCCCGTTCGCCGACGGCCCCTCGCTGGCGATCGAGGCGGGCGTCCGGGCGATCATCCAGCCAGGGGGATCGCAGCGGGACCGGGAGGTGATCGACGCCTGCGACGCCGCCGGCGTCGCGATGGTGTTCACGGCCCGCCGGCACTTCCGCCATTAGCGCTTAGACAATCATCGAACGATCGCTAGAGTTGCAGCCGGTTCCTCCATGAGAGAGCCCCATCATCCATCCCGCGCTGAGCTCGAGCTCCATGCCATCCTGCACGCACTCAGCGATCCGGCCCGGCTCGAGATCGTCCGGCGGCTCTCGAATGGGCCCGAGTGCACCTGCGGCACCTTCGATCTCGGTCTCTCGAAGGCCACGCTCTCGCATCACTTCAGGGTGCTCCGCGAGGCGGGCGTCGTGCGCACTCGCCCCGACGGGCGCAAGCGCATGCTCTCCCTGCGCGACGACGACCTGAACGACCGCTTCCCGGGCCTGCTTCAGGCGATCCTGAGCGCCGACCAGGGCACGGGCGGGCCGCGCGCCGCGACGGCCGCTTGAGCGCCTCTGGTCCGTTCCTCTTGCAGGTGGGCCGCCCGGGACTCGAACCCGGATCTCAAGGATTAACCTGCCGCACCGGCTCTCACCGGCCGCGACGAGCGAGTCGCGTTGCGGTCTGGACCATCTCTTCACCCTCGGCTCGACGTTAGGGTGGGCAGCGTATGGCCTCTGAGGGCTCTCCCCTGACGGGGGTTGCCTGCTGATAGCCCAATCCCGGGAATTGTCACACTTTGGTATCCCGGGCTCTAAGGGTGTCCCAGCACACAGCTGCCGACGAACTAGTGGTTTCCCTCCTAGCGCTCCTCTGTTGCGAAGTCCCGCGCTCTGCCATTGAGCTAACGGCCCGTCCTTGAAGTATGCCGCGTTCACTTGGACCTCCGATCCCGGGCAGCCGCTGTGCCGCTGCGCTGGTGCTGGGGGTGCTGGCCACCGCGACCGCCGGGGCCGGCTGCGGCGGCGACGACGACAACGAGCAGCCCGATCGGATTCCCGGCACGCCCGACCCCGTGCACGCGCGCGAGGTCGAGCGCAACCCGTACGCGGTCACCTGCAACGACCTCGCGCGCCAGCCGCTCCACCCGCTGAGCCAGAAGCTCGTGATCCACGCGGAGTTCGCGCTGGCCCGGAAGCCCGTTCTGCGCGCGGTCGTCCGCAAGCTGACCCTGAACCGGGTGGGACGCGCCGTCTACTACGGGCTCAAGACGGAGTGCAAGGGCCGCGAGCCCTCCTACCGGCCCGCACGCCCCGCGATCGAGGGCGTGCTCGACGGCACCTATCGCGTGGCCAAGAACCGGCCGGGGTAGCGACGCCGCCTACAATCGGCCACCGAGGGGGCGTGGTCCAGCGGTCCAGGACGCCGGCCTTTCAAGCCGGAGATCGCGGGTTCAAATCCCGTCGCCCCTACTGCGCGGCTACTCGAGCGCGATGTTGACCGCCCATAGCGCGGCGCCGCAGCCGCTGACCAAGAGCGAGCAGCGGCGCCTCGTCGACCGGGTCAAGCTCCTTTCGTGGCTGAGCCTCGGCTGAATGACGCTGGAGGGCGGCTCGCCATCCTCGCGGCGTGCTCGCGGGCTCGATCGCGCTGATCGGGCTCGGCATCGACTCGGCGCTGATCGGGGGCGAGCACGCCGACGTGAGCTGGGCGGGGATCGCGCTGCTGCTCGGTGGCTCGACGGCGGTGGGTCTCTAGGTCGATGCGGTCGCGGTCAAGGAAGGGATCGAGGCGTGGCGGGGCGAGGGATGCGCGTGCGCGGGCTCAGACGGGCTCCTCGAGCGCGTCGGGGTCCCAGCTGCCGCAGGATGCGGCGAACACGAGCAGCGCCACGATCATCCCCGGCAGGTGCCCGGCAACCAGGAGGACGAGTGCGCCGGCCACGCCGCCGGCGATTGCCGAGAACACGACGTAGGAGGCGGGGATGTCGAGCACTCTCGCGGTCACGAGCGAGCAGGCGAGCCAGACCGCGGGACCGATCACCCAGCCGTAGTCCTCAAAGAAGCTCTCGTCGAGGGCGAGCCCGAGCAGTGCGAACGGGATCGCCACCGCGATCGCCTGGACCGCGAGCGACTTCCAGAACAGCCTGGCGTTCACCGGCCTGATACTAGACTCGGCCCGTCGGGCGGTTAGCTCAGCAGGTAGAGCGCTTGCCTTACAAGCAAGAGGTCGCCCGTTCGAGCCGGGCACCGCCCATCACCATCAACCCCGTTCCGAAGCGGAACGTCGGCCATCGGATCAGGGGACGGGCAGCTCGCGAATGGTGACGCGGACCTCTTCCGGCGCCGCTTAGAACGCAAGTCCCACCCTGGCTCGGCCGTTCCTCAGGGTAGATGGGCAGCTGGTCCCTCATCGCGCTGCGCACTTCGCTCGTCCTGTCGCTGGCGGTCGCGCTGAGCGTCCCGGGGGTCGCGCTTGCGCACGACGTGAACACCGTGGCAGGCCATCACGCCGAGGACGAGGTCGTGCACGACTCGGCGACCGAGGCGCGGCTCAACAGGGGAACCCGGCTACGTTCCGCGGTCGCATCGGCAGCCACCGCCGCCGCGCTTGCGACCGACCCTGGGCAGGTCGGGCAGTGGGGCCCGGTCACGGACTGGCCCGTTGTCGGCATCCACGTGGCCCTGCTCCCGAACGGCAAGGTGCTGGCTTGGGACTCCGTCGGGGACCGCGCTACGGAGACCTTTCCGGTGCACAACTTCACGAGGGTCACGGTTTATGACCCGGTCACGGGCACGCACACGCCGGTCAACGTCGACACGGGGTACAACATCTTCTGCGCCGGCTTTGCTCACCTGACCGACGGTTCGCTGTTCATCGCCGGAGGAAACAGGGACGCCCAGCTCAACGGAATCGTCCAGACGCATCTCTTCAACCCGGTTACCAACACCTGGCTCCTCGGGCCTAACATGGCAGCCGGCCGGTGGTACCCGTCGGTCACCCCGCTGACGAACGGCGAGATGCTGATCACCGAGGGCGGCCCGGACATCCCGGAGGTGCGCAGGACGGACGGCAGCCTCCGGACGCTCAGCACGGCTTCTCTGGGCCTGCCGCTTTATCCCTGGCTGGACGTGGCGCCCGACGGTCGAGTCTTCTATTCCGGGCCAGATCAGACGCTGCGCAAGCTCGACCCGACGGGCGGCGGCTCCTGGCAGAGCTTCGGCCAGCGCGACGCGCTCAACCGCAGTTACGGCAGCCACGCCGTCTACGACGTAGGCAAGACGCTCGTGGCCGGCGGCGGTCCGTCTTCGAACGACGCCCGCGTGATCGACACCAACGGGGCCACGCCCCAGGTCTCCGCCACCGCGCCGATGGCCTTTGGTCGTCGCCAGCACAATCTGACCCTGCTGGCCGACGGCAGCGTCCTCGCGACGGGCGGCAATTCGACGGGCGCCGGGCTCATCGACATGAACGGCGGCGTCTACAACGCGGAGCGGTGGGATCCGGCGACGGGTCAGTGGACCACCCTCGCGGCGCAGGCCGTGACTCGTCAGTATCACTCGACCGCGCTGCTGCTCCCTGATGGCCGCGTGCTCTCTTCGGGCGGCGGCATCTGCGGCACCTGCGATCAGGTCGGCTATCTGGCGAAGAACGCCGAGGTCTTCACACCGCCATACCTGTTCAAGAAGGACGGCTCCGGCGAGCTCGCGCCGCGTCCCGAGGTGACGGACGCGCCCGGCACGGTCAGTCACGGCTCGTCGTTTCAGATCACAACGCCGAACGCCGCGTCTATCCAGAAGGTCGGGTTGATGCGACTGGGGTCCCAGACGCACTCGGTCGAGATGGAGCAGCGCTATCTCCCGCTCAGCTTTACGGCCGGAGACGGCACGCTCACCGCGACCGTTCCTTCGAACGTGCATACCGCGGTTCCAGGGGTCTACATGCTCTTCATCGTCGACTCCGCCGGCGTACCCTCGGTGGCGCGGATGGTCAACCTTGACGCTGCGGCGCCACCGCCACCGCCGCCACCGCCGCCGAACCAGGCGCCGACCGTATCGCTCACGTCACCGGCGACCGGCGCCAGCTTCACCTCACCCGCGAAGCTCTCGCTTGCCGCGAACGCAGCCGACTCGGATGGCAGCGTGGCCAGGGTCGAGTTCTTCAACGGCGCGACAAAGCTGGGCGAGGACACGAGCGCGCCCTACACCACCCAGTGGAACAGCGGAGCCGCCGGCAGCTACACCCTGACCGCACGAGCGACCGACAACGCCGGCGCCACGACCACGAGCAGCCCGGTCATCATTACCGTCAAGAAGAAGCGCTGAAGTCGCAGCTGGAAGCGGATTGGAAGCACCAAGTCGCAGCACAGCGCAGCAGCTATGTGGTGGCCGTCGCCCGCCGAGCGGTCTCAGCGACAGGCGGCGGCAGACCGCAGCAGCTGCTCGCGCCTTACAAGCAGTGCGGTGGCCCGCTTCAATTCCTTGGTCGAAGTCCTCGTCCGATGCAGGCACCTGCCTACCTCCTCGTCGTGGCAGGGTGCACCGGGGCTCTAAGTCCCGAGACCAGCTTCGCAATGGGTGGTCACCCGGTCGATCTCTAAACCTCCCTGCTAGATGGGCGGCAAGTGGTCCTGGGCGAGGCGGCGGCGACGGGGGACAGGTGGGGACACCTCTCGAACGTCTGCGTGAAGCTACGGGTATCGGGCAAGGCCGCGCGAGCGGCGGCCGCGGCGCACTTCTCGCAGATCGGCTGAGCCTCCCGGGCTCTGCATGCATGGCTGCGCGAGCCGATCAGCGAGCGGGGGGTTCGTCGCGACCGCTTGCGGGTTGCGCGTCGGCTGCAAAAGAGGCGCGTTTCGTGGGCGAGCACGACTGCTTGGACGCGGTCCCGGAGGCCCAGCTTCTGGAGGATGTGGGTGATGTGCGTCTTGACCGTCGCGTCGCTGATGTAGAGCTCTTGGCCGATCTCCGCGTTGGAGAGGCCCCGCGCGATTAGTCGCAAGACGTCTAGCTCGCGGCCGGTCAGCTCCGCGAGCTCGCAAGCAACTGGTCGGGCGGGTCGTCCTTGAGTACGAACCCGCTTGCGCCGCCCCGGAGCGCCTCATAGATCTACTCATCGAGATCGAACGTCGTCAGGCTCAGGATCCCCGACGATCTCCAAGGAGTGGTTCCGAGCGCGGGACTCCTACGGTGTCGACGTCGCGGCGGGCCAGGACATCCTGCTCGTCCAGGCCATCACCGTCGCCATCGACTCGTTGACTACGCGCGACTGAGCAGAGCGCCACTGGCGCGCCCCTGCCACGGAAGGTTCCGGGAAGGAAGCGTCCGTAGCGTGGCCAGCCATGAACTCGACTCCCGTCACGACCGTCCGCCGGCCGCTCGGACCGCTGGGTCGCCTCGGTCTCTGGGCGGCCCGTCGACGGCGGCTCGTCTTCCTATCGTGGGCCGTCCTTGTCGTTGCGCTCGGCGTCGTGGCGCCGCGGGCCGAGCAGGCGCTATCGGGTGGCGGCTGGGAGGCCGACGGATCGGAGTCCGTTCGCGCGCGGGAATTGATTGACCGTCACTTCGCCGGCCATGGCAGCTATTCGCTGGTCGTCCTCGTGAGCTCGCGGCGCCACACCGCCGGCGACCTGCCTTTCCGGCTCGCCGTCGAGAGAAGTGCACGGGTGTTGGCCCAGGAGGCGGCTGTGGCCGACGTGCGCCTGCCGCGCCGTGGCGACTCCATCTCAGCGGACGGGGACGTGGCAGTGGTGCGGGGCGGGGCTGGCGCGGACACGGCCGAGATGGTCCGCGCGGCGGATCGCGTGCAGGACCGGCTCGAAGGCTTGGCCCCCGCCGGTGTCGAGCTGGCGGTCACCGGCTCGCCGGCGCTCTGGTCGCAGTTCAACGAGGAGAACAAGGCCGCGATGTTGCGCTCCGAGATCATGTCCTGGCCTCTGACACTGGCTGTGCTCCTGGTCGCCTTCGGCTCGCTCGCAGCCGCCGGCATCCCGCTCTTGCTCTCGATCGCGGGACTCGTGGCCACGGCCGGCGCGCTCTGGATTGGCACGAAGCTGACCGGGATCACGATCTGGGCGATGAACTTCGCACTGATGTTTGCCCTGGCGGTGGGCATCGACTATGGACTCTTCGTCGTGGTCCGCTTCCGGGCCGCACTGCGCGCGGGGCTTCGCCCACTCGCCGCCGTCGGCGAGACGATGGACAGCGCAGGCAAGGCCGTCCTGGTCAGCGGTTTGGCCGTGCTCGCCTCACTGTCGGCGGTGCTGGTCGTGCCGAGCCAGCCGTTCCGCACGAGCGCGCTTGGGATCATGCTCGCCGTTGGCTTCGTGCTCGCTGCCTCGCTGACACTGCTTCCGGCGGTGCTGGCGCAACTGGGTCCGCGCATCGACAGCTTCGCCCTGCCGTGGGCGGGGGCGGTACAGCACCGCAGCGGGGCCTTCGCTCGGTGGGGCCGACTGATCTGGCGCCGCCCGGTCTTGCTCGGCACACTCGCGGGACTCGCGCTGGTTACGCTCGCGCTGCCGGTGCTCGGCCTGCGCACCGCGATGCCCACCACCGGAGCGCTTCCCGCTGAGGCCGGCGCGCGAGTCGGCTACGAGCGGTTGCAGGGGGCGTTCGGCTCCGGTGCACCGGCTGAGTTGCAGGTCATCGCACCGTTGCGCACGGCTCACCGCGTCGAGGCGGTGCTTCGGACCAGTGCGGGGATCGTGGCCGTGCGGCCGCCGGAGCGCGGTCGCGAGCTGGCAGTGGTAAGGGCCCAGCCGGAAACAGATCGCGCCGGTCAGCTCGTCGAGCGTCTCCGCGACAGGCTCCCGCGCGGAGCGTTGGTGGGCGGCGCGGCGGCCGAGGCGCGCGACCTCGAGCATGCGCTCGCGAGCCGCACATGGGTCGTCTATGCGCTCGTGGTGACGGTGGGCTTCGCGCTTCTCCTGCTCGTGGTCCGAGCGCCCCTCGCGGCTGCCGCTGCAGTGTTGCTCAACCTCCTTAGCACCGCGGCGGCGTTCGGCGCCGCGCGACTGATCTTCCAAGACGGCCACGGCGCGGCGCTGCTGAGATTCGAGCCACAGGGCTTTGTCGACGCCTGGGCGCCGGTGTTCTTCTTCTGCCTGATTTTCGCGCTGGCAATGGACTACAGCGTGTTTCTGCTCGCCACGATGCGCGACGAGTTCGAGCGCACGGGCGATGCCCGCACGACGCTCGTGGAGGGACTCGCCAAATCGGGACGGGTGATCAACGCCGCCGGGGCGGTGATGGTGGTGGTGTTCCTCACATTCGCCCTGTCCGGCCCGCTGCCGCCCAAGGAGATGGGCGTGATCCTGGGGCTGGCGGTGCTGCTCGACACGCTGCTCGTGAGGCTGTTGCTGCTGCCTGCGGCGCTGCGGTTGCTGGGTGCCAGGGCCTGGTGGGTCCCGCGCGCGCTCGATCGCGTACTGCCGGCGATGCGTCTCCGCCACTGAGCACTCGCGAGGGTCACGTGCGCGAGAAGCGCGCGGCGGCAGCGGCGCGGGCCGACTTGCCGGACAGCCGTAGCTTCGCGTAGACGTTCGAGAGATGGCGCTCCACCGTGCGGGTGCTCAGGACCAGCCGCTCCGCGATCCGCTCGTTGCTCATCCCCGCGGCCACCAGCTCGAGCACTTCGCGCTCACGGTCGCTGAGGTCGGACAGATCGGCGGCCACGATGGGTGCGCGCTCGCTGTCGCCCAAGAAGGCCCGCACCTCCGAGAGAAACGCGTCCCATGCCGGCTCGCCTTGCTGAAGGATGTGGTTATCGCTCTCGAGTGTCACGAAGCGAGCGTCCGGTAGGAGGGACGCGAGGCGCCGCCCCTCCTCGTAGGGGACGGCCCCGTCCTGTCGCGCGTGCAGTACGAGCGCCGGCAGGGTGATGCGGCGCGCCGTGTCACTGATGTCAATGTCGCTTCGCGAGTGCCACAGACGTGCGGCCATCTCTCCGCTGCTGGAGGCCTTCTGCAACTCGTCGTACCAGCGCTTCTGCTCCTCGCCGGCGCTTGGGATGTAGATCGAGGTGAACACCTGCCGGAATGCGGGAACCGCGCCCCCCCAGCCCACTCGAATCAGGTCGCCCAGGACGCGCGTCTGGTCGACAGCGCCCTCGCCGCGCCTGTTGCGGCCGCGCGCCCAGGTCCCGTACAGCACCAGGCGGCTGACGCGCTGAGGATTCCTGGCCGCGTACTCGATCGCGGTCGGCCCGCCTCCCGACAGGCCGAGCAGCGCGAAGTGCTCGAGTCCCGCAGCGTCCACCACGGCAGCCAGGTCGCCGACGTAGGTGTCGATCGTCGGTGCCCCGTCGAAGTGGCGGTCCGAGAGCCCGCAGCCGCGCTCGTCGAAGCGGACGAGTGTGTGCCCCCGGCTCAGCTCTCTAACCCAATGTCGCCAGACGGGGCTCTCCCGCTCATAGTCGAGGTGGGTCATCCAGTTGCTCGCCTTGACGAGCGGCGGGCCCTCGCCGTCGATCGCGTACGCGAGTCCAACGCCGTCGGGCGAGCTGCAGAAGCGAGTCTCGTGCTTCAACGGGACGATGGTAATCGGGGCAGGTATGGTCGGACTCGTATGCGGCAGCTCGAGGTCCGGCTGCTCGGACGCTTCGAAGTGCTCGTCGACTCGCAACCTGTCCCGGCTGATGCCTGGGCACAGCGACGCGCTGCCGATCTCGTCAAGCTGCTGGCCCTCGCGCCCGGCCACCGGATGCCGCGCGACGAGGTGTTCGAGGCGCTCTGGCCGCAGCTCGGCGCCGATGCCGCCGCGCCCAACCTGCACAAGGCCGCGAGCTACGCGCGCCGCGCGCTAGGAGAGCGCGACGCGGTGGTACTGCGCGGTGGAGTGGTGGAGCTCGCGCCGGCCGCCGAGGTGACCACCGATGTCGAGCGCTTCGAGGCCGGCGACGATTCCGCCTACGGCGGCGACCTGCTGCCCGACGAGCCCTACGAGGAGTGGCTGCTCGCCCCACGCGCGCGACTGCGGGAGCGCCGCCTCGCAGTCATGCGCTCCGAGGGTCGCTGGGACGACGTGCTGGGCGAGGACCCGGCCGACGAGGAGGCCCACCGCGCGCTCATGCGCCGACACGTGGCAAGCGGCGACAGGCCGGCCGCCGCGCGCCAGTTCCGCCTCCTGCGCGACGAGCTCTCGCGGCTGGGGGCGGAGCCGTCCGAGGAGACGCTGGCGCTCCAGCGCGAGCTCACGCGCGGCCCGGCGGTCCGGGCGATCCGGCTGCTTCACGCCCCGGTCGAGGGGCGTGAGCGCGAGCTCGGCACGGCGGCGGCAGCGCTCCGGCGCGCCGCGGCCGCCGACGGCGGCGCGCTGCTCGTCACGGGCCCGCTCGGGATCGGAAAGACGCGTCTCGTCGAGGCCGTGCTCGCCGAGGCCGAGGAGCTCGGCTTCCACACGCTGCGTGGTGCTGCTCGCGAGGAGGAGGGCCGGACACCATACGCGCCGCTCGTGGAGGCGTTGGACCCACTCGCCGAGCGGCGCCCGGAGCTGGCAGGCGCGCTTACCGATAGCGCACAGGCCGCCCTGGCGCGACTGCTCCCCTCGGTCCGCCGCCCGGCCGGGGTGGCCGAGGAGCCGGTGGACCGACATCGCGTCTTCTCAGCGGTGGCCCAGCTGCTCACGCAGGCCGCGTCCGAGCGCGGTGTCGTGGTCGCGATCGACGACCTGAACGCCGCCGACGAGGCAACGGCCGCGCTCCTGCATCACCTCGCGCGCAGCGCCGCAGGCGAGCGCCTGCTCGTGGTCGCAGGAATGCGCGATGAGCCGCTTCCAGAGGTGGCCGCGCTCGTCCGTTCCAGCCTGCTCGAGCGCGGCTCCGCGGTGGAGGTGGCGCTGGGGCAGCTCGACCGCGCCGCGCTGGCCGCGGTCGCCGGGCGGGCGGCAGCCAGGCCTCTTCCGCAGCGCACCCTCGCCGCTCTCGAGCGCTCGGCGGCGGGCAACCCGTTCTTTGCGGAGGAGCTGGCGGCATCGGTCGACGCCTCCGGCGAGATCACCGTGCCGCCGCGGCTGCGCGAGGTCGTTGCTCGGCGGCTCGAGCGGCTTGAGCCGTTCGGCGAGCGGCTGCTTGCCGCGATCGCCGTGATCGACGACGGCTTCACGGGCCCGGAGCTCGCCGCGCTGGCGGGTAACGAGCAGGTCGACGAGGTGCTCGGCACGGCTGAGGCGGCCGGCGTCCTGGAGCGCGTGCGCGGGCGCTACCGCTTCAGGCACGCCCTCGTGCGCGAGGAGCTGGCGGGGCGCCTGCCCGAGGAAGCGGTACGCCGCACCCACAGCGATGCAGCCGGGCTGCTCGCTGCGGCCGACGCGCCTCCCGAGGCGGTCGCGCAGCACCTGTTGCGCGCCGATCGCGCTAGGGAGGCGGTCCCGCTCCTTTCCAGGGCTGCCGAGTGGGCCGCCGGCGTGGGTGCGTACCGCGACGGCGCCGAGTGGGCCGAGCTGGCGTTGGAGCACGCCGACGAGCGCGAGCGCCCGGCCCTCCTTGCACTCCGCGCCCAGCTGCTCCATGGGGCCGGCGAGGCCCGCGCGCCTGCGGCCTATGCAGAGGCCGTAGCGGCCGCGCCTGCGGAGCGCGTGCCCGTGCTGCGATCGCAGCTGGCGCGCGCGTGCCTGGCGGCGGGCGACATCCCGGGCGCCAAGGCCGCGCTCGAAGGGGCGCAGGCCGAGCAGCACGAGGACCGGTGCGAGCTCATCGTGCTGCGCGGCATGGTGGCCTGGCACACGGGCGATTGGGAGGG
>DASRIC010000045.1:0-2473 GCA_035650215.1 Thermoleophilaceae bacterium | reverse complement strand
GTTGGGGATGATCTGCGCCGCGTCGGTCGCGAACCACTGCTCGAGGAGCGAGCAGTAGAGCGTCCGGTAGTCGAACGTCGCCATGAGGTTCCCGTCGTTGTCGAGGCCGGTCTCGAGGCCGGGGAACTCCCCGAGCATCTGGCCGCGCACACGGGAGCCGATGAGGAGCCCGATGCCTGCGGCGCCGTGGTCGGTGCCGTCGGAGCCGTTCTCCTCGCCTCGGCGCCCGAACTCGCTCCACACGTGGACGAGGACACGGTCGGCGATGCCGCGCGCCTCGAGGTCGCGCTGGAACGCCCGCAGCGTGTTGGCGGTCAGCGCGAGCGAGTCGGTGAGCTCGCCGGCCTGGTCGGCGTGCGTGTCGTACATCCCGGGAGCGTTGACGGACACGCAGCGCAGCGGGAGCCCCGCGGCGATGATGGCGGCGAGGCCGGCCAGGCGCGCCGGGAAGGCGTTGCGGCCGGGCGGGTAGGGCACCGGGCTGCCCCAGTTGCCGCCGTCGAACGGCAGGAGCTGCCCGCGCAGGCGGGCGACCTGGGTCGTCACCTCGGCGGCCTTCCGGGTCGCGGCGCTCGATCCGGGCGGGAAGGTGCCGAGCGCGTCCAGCATGCGCTGCTGCACCGGGCCCCAGACCCCGGCGGCCCAGAAGTCGTACTCGTCGATCCGCGAGACGCAGGCGACGGGGACGTTCGCCGAGGCGAGCGCCGGGTGGAGCGAGCTCGAGAGCGCGAGTCCCTGGAGCGGGTTGTCCATCGCGCCCGCGACGTCGAGGTAGCGGCCGAGCCAGCCGGTGCGCAGGTGCGCGTCGGTCGCCCCTATCTCCCAGTAGTGGCGGGACGTGAAGTGCGACTGGTCGGCGTTCGTGTAGCCGACCGCCGGGAGCACCGTGACCTTGCCCTCGTCGTGCAGCTCGGCGAGCGGCGCGAGAGACGGGTGCCACCGGAGCCGCGCGTCCTCGCTGAAGGGCGAGCCCTCGTTCGGCTGGAGCGCGAGCGTCGGGCGCAGCTGGTGGTAGCGCGTGTTCCCGGCCGGGAAGAGCATCGAGAGGGAGTCGGCGCCGCCTTCGAGGAAGACGGAGACGAGGATCGGGCCGCCGGCGGACTGGGCGCGGGCGATGCCCTCGTCGAAGAGGCCGAGTGGGAGCTTGCCGGCGCCGTAGACCGCGAGCGCGAGGCCGGCGGTCCGGGCGAGGAAGCTGCGGCGGTCGAGGCCGCTGCCGGCCGGCAGGGGCATGCCCGGCTCGATGGCCGGGAGCCCTCGGCCCGCCTCGGCCACCGAGCGGCGGAAGAGCGAGGCGCGGGAGAACTCGTTGCAGGAGCAGCTCATGTCAGCAGGTCACGTAGTCGGGGGACACGGCGATGAGCAGCCGGAGCGCGTTGACGATCAAGACCGGGTACTCGGCGCGCTCCCAGCTCTGGTCGGCGTCACCGAGCGCGGTGGCCGCGAAGGTCGTGAGGGCCTGCCGCGACTCCGGGGCGATCGTCGGGGTGCCCCAGAAGGAGAGCGCGCTGTCGACGAGCTTGCTCGGGTCGAGCGAGAGCTTGCCGCGCCACTGGTCGGTGTCGAGCGCGTACGGCAGGGCGACGTAGTTGGCAGCCGTCCAGCGGCCGCGCATCGTGGACGTGTCGAGCCAGCGATCCTCGTTCCAGCCGGCCACGTTCGGCGGCAGGAAGAGCCGCTGCCCATCGAGCTCGGAGACCCACGACCAGACCTCGGTGTCGACGGTCCGGTTGCGCGCGCGCAGCATGCCGGCCACCTGAACGGCGGGCGGCTTCACCATGCGCGGGCCGGTGTAGAGGCCCGGGTGTCGCAGGATGGCCGAGACGACCGGGCGGATCTGGTAGCCGGAGCGCCGGTAGAGCGTGCGCAGCGCTGCCTCGGTGGCGGCCGGCGGCGGCGTCGGAATGAAGTAGCTCCAGAGCTTACGGACGAAAAACCGGGCGTGCGCCGGATGACGCAGGCAGAGGCGGCACGCGTCGATCCAGTTGAACCTGCCGCTCTGGCCGAAGATCACCTTGACGCCGCCGTCGTGGCGGTTGGCGTCGTAGCGGAAGTTCACGTCGCCGAGCCCTTCGCGCCAGTCATTGCGCCAGCCGGTCAGGGCCCGGGCCTGCTCGCGGACGTCGTCCTCGGTGTAGCCCTGCCCGGCGCCGAGCGTGAAGAGCTCCATCAGCTCGCGCGCGTAGTTCTCGTTCGGATCCCAGCGCGTGTTCTGGTTGCCGTTCAGCCAGATGAGCATGGCCGGGTCGTGCGTGAGCGCCAGGAGCAGCCTCTCGAACGAGCCGAGCGCGTTCGTCCGCATCGTCTGGTTCTGCGTCAGCATCCACTTCTGCGAGCCGACGCCCTCGTTCGAGGTCGCAAACCAGTCGTGCCAGATGAGCGTCATCCGCTCGACGAGCGGCTGGTTCGTGCGCACCATGCGGTCGAGCCACCAGAGGTGGTCGTGGCCCCAGGCGTCGCGCGGCGCGATCGG
>DASRIC010000044.1:0-19325 GCA_035650215.1 Thermoleophilaceae bacterium | reverse complement strand
GCTTGGCCTCTAGTGGTCGTTGCACGATCACGGGGGGTGTTTGGTGTCCGGGAGGCGGTCGAAGTTTGCGCGTATGACGCGCGAGGACAGGTTGTTGGTGATGGCGTTGGTTTCGTCTGGGGCGAGCGCGGAGGAGGCGGGAGAGGCGGTCGGGTTAACGGGCCGGTCGGTGAGGCGGCTGGTGGTGGCGCTCGGCGGTGTGAGGGCGAGGAAGCGGCCGCGGTCGTCGAGACGTCTCTCGCTCGAGGAGCGTGAGGAGATCCGCGCCGGCCTGCAGGCCGGCGCGTCGTTTGCGGCGCTCGCCCGCCGCATCGGCCGTTGCCCGTCGACGGTGAGCCGCGAGGTCAATCTAAACGGCGGCCGCCGCCGCTATCGGGCCGTGGCCGCCGACGGCGCCGCCTATCGGCGGGCGCTGCGCCCCAAGCCGGCGAAGCTGGTCCAGAACGAGCGGCTGCGCAGGCGGGTTGAGGAGCTGCTCGAGGAGCGCTGGTCGCCGCAGCAGATCGCGGCCCGCCTGCGCCGCGAGTTCCCCGATGATCCGGGCATGCAGGTCAGCCACGAGACGATCTACCAGTCGCTGTTCGTCCAGGCGCGCGGCGCGCTCAGAAGGGACCTCGCCAAGTGCCTGCGGACCGGCCGCGCCCGCCGGCGCATCCGCGGGCGGCCAGGGCGCCGTGGCGAGCTGCGCGACATCGTCGTGATCTCAGAGCGCCCGGCCGAGGTCGCCGACCGCGCCGTCCCCGGCCACTGGGAGGGCGACCTGATCATGGGCGCCGGCAACCGCTCGGCGATCGTCACGCTGGTCGAGCGCCAGACCCGCTACCTGCTGCTCGCCCGGATCGGGACCGACAAGACAAGCCCCGCCGTCTGCGAAGCGATCGCCCGCAAGATCCTCGAGCTGCCCGACCAGCTCGCCCGCTCGCTGACCTGGGACCGCGGCCGCGAGATGGCCGGCCACCGCGAGTTCAGCGTCAAGAGCGGGCTGCCGGTCTACTTCTGCGACCCGCACAGCCCCTGGCAACGCGGCTCCAACGAAAACACCAACGGGCTACTGCGCCAGTACTTCCCAAAAAGCACCGACCTCGCAATCCACAGCCAGGCCGAGCTCGACCGCGTCGCCACCCAACTCAACGGCCGCCCACGCCAAACACTCAACTGGGACACCCCAACTGAAAGACTCAACCAACTCATTGCGATGACCGCTTGAGACCGCCCACATACTCCAGGACGTTCAACGCGTGAGACGTCCTCGGGCGCTGCCGTTAGCGATAGCCGCCCGCGAGCCCGCGCACCAGCGCGCGCTCCTCGGGCCCGAGCACCAGCAGGTAGAACGCCGCCCAGTAGGCGAGCACGCCGGCGACGGCGCTGCCGATCACCGCCGGCAGCGTGTTCGGCTCGGCGCCGAGTCGCAGCGCCACGAGGGCGGCTGCCAGCGCGGCCCCGAGCGCGTACGCCGGCAGCCAGGCGCGGCGCGCCAGCTCGCGCAGTGCGGCCCCCGACGCGTCGAGGCCGACCCGCAGCATCAGCGGGAAGACGAGGAAGAACGGGATGGCGGTGGCGAGCGCCGGTCCCTCGATGCCGAGCTCGGGCGTGAGCACGAGAGCGAGCACCAGGTTGAGCGCCGCCGCACCCGCCGTGATCAGCCCCACCTGCCGGGCGCGGCCGGCACCGACGAGGAAGCCCGGCGTGACCACGAGCCCGGCGTAGAGCAGCCAGTACGAGACGAGGATCGTGAGCGCCGTGGCGCCGGAGCCGTAGCGATCCCCGAGCCAGACGTCGAGCAGGGGCTCGGCGAGGGCCATCAGGGCCACGCAGAGCGGCACGGCGAGCGCGAGCGTGTAGCGCGTTCCGCGCACCGCCAGCTCGCGCAGCCGCCGCTCGTCGCCCTCGGCCTGGTAGCGCGACGCCGTGGGCACCACGGGCACCGCCAGCGCCCCGCCCAGCGCGTAGAAGAGGTTGTGCGCCCGGACGGGACCCTCGAAGAGGCCGACCGCGACGGGCGAGCGGTAGGCGCCCAGGATCACCCTGCTGAACGCGTACATCGCGAAGTTCGAGAGCTCGACCACGAGCAGCCAGCCAGCGGTGGGCACGATGGTCATCGCCGTTGCTCGCTCCACGCCGCCGCGCACGAAGTGGATCGGGAGCCTCATGCCGCGCGCCACCAGCGCCGACAGCACGCCGCTCCAGAGCGGCAGCGCACCGCTCAGCGCGATCACGACCGCGAGGTCGACCCCCGAGAGGATCAGCGTGAGCATCAGCGCGAAGTGCGCCGCCACGCCCGCGATCTCGGTCAGGCCCGAGCGCACGAACAGCCGCTCCGCCCTGAGCGCGTCGAGCCAGACGGTGGAGGCGATGCCCACGCCGGTGACCACGCCGAGCCCGATGCCGCCCAGCCGCGCGTCGGTGGCCAGCTCGCCCTCGAGGATCGCGGCCGCGATGGCGATGGCGGCGAGGGCCAGCAGCAGCCCCGTCACGAGCCCGACGATCGCGTAGAGCGCCGCGGCGGCCGTGAACGTGCGCGAGCGTTCCTCGCCCGGCTCGGCGATCGACATCGCGCGCACGGCCGAGCTCGCCACGCTGTTGCGGAACACGAGCAAGTAGCCGGACAGCGACGCCACGAGCCCGTAGGCGCCCAGCTCGGCCACCGTGAGCCGCCGCGCGAGCAAGGTCACGATCGCCAGCAGCACGAGCAGCCCGGAGACCTGCGCCAGCTGCTGGATCAGCACGCCGGAGGCCAGCAGGCGGGCCTCGCCTGGCCCGGACGCTCCCGGATCGGACCGCGCAACACCGGACGGGCGCACGGGTTCGAGCTTACGGATCGCCCCGGCGTGCGCTCCTCGCCGCCATCCCGAGTACGCTCCGCCTGACCGCATGCCTCATCCACAGGCCCAGCCGACGCCGCCCCGCGGCAAGCCCAGCCTCGCCGCGGGAGCGCCCGCCCGCACCCTGCTCGGGGTGTCCGTGGCGATGATCGACTACGACGGCGCCATCGCCCTGATGGACGAGCTGGTGGACACCCGCGGACGGGGCTACGTGTGCGCCGCGCCGGTGCACGCCCTGATGGTGGCCCAGGACGATCGGGAGATGCGGGACGCGCTGGCCGCCTCCACCCTCGTCGTGCCCGACGGCATGCCGCTCGTGTGGGCCGCGAACCTGCTGGGCGAGAGCCTCGACGACCGCGTCTACGGGCCCGAGCTCATGCTCCGCTACAGCGATCGCTGCGCCGAGCGCGGGCACCGCGTCTGGCTCTACGGCGGCCGCGACCAGGGCTCGCTCGTGCAGCTCGCGCTCTCGATGCGCCGCCGGCATCCGGGCATCAAGATCGTGGGCGGGTACTCGCCGCCGTTCCGGCCGCTGAACCACGAGGAGGAGGAGCTCGTGGTCCAGCAGATCAACGAGGCCAAGCCCGACGTGCTCTGGGTGGGGATCGGCGTGCCCAAGCAGGAGAAGTGGATGGCGCGCATGCGCGATCGGCTCGACGTGCCGGTGATGTGCGGTGTCGGCGCCGCTTTCGACTTCCACGCCGGGCGCATCTCGATGGCCCCATCCTGGATGCAGGACCGCGGCCTCGAGTGGATCTACCGGATCGTCCAGGAGCCCAAGCGGCTGCTCCCTCGCTACCTCTACACGAACCCTCGCTTCGTGCTCGCGTTCGCGCGCCAGTACATCGCCCAGAAGCGCGCCACTCGCGCGTAGACTCCGGCCCATGTCAGCCAGCGTGGCCGTGATCGGCCTCGGCCGGGTGGGCCTGCCGCTCGCGCTGTCCTTCGGCGACCGCGGCCTCGACGTGATCGGGGTCGAGCGCCAGGCCGCGGTGCTCGAGCAGGTGGGCGCGGGCCAGATGCCGTTTCGGGAGACCGACACCCAGGGCGTGCTCGAGCGCGTCCTGGCCGCGGACCGCTTCGAGCTGACCCCTCTGGTGCCGGAGGCGGCGCGGGCCGACCACATCGTGCTCACCCTCCACACCCCCTCGTACGAGCACATCGAAATCGACATCTCGCAGATCCGCGGGGTGATCGACGACCTGCTCCCGGTCTTGCGCGAGGGCCACACCGTGATCCTGCGCTCCACGGTGGCGCCCGGCACCACCGAGTGGGTGGCCGGCTACGTCGAGCAGCGCCGCGGCTTCAAGGTCGGCGAGGACCTGTTCGTGGCGCACGTGCCGGAGCGCATCGCGGAGAACCACTTCCTCGAGGAGATCGCCACGCTGCCCTGCATCGTCGGCGGCGTTGGCGAGCGATCGGGGGCGAAGGCAGCCGAGCTGTTCGAGCACTTCGGCACCGAGATCGTGCAGACCACGCCGACCCAGGCCGAGCTCGCCAAGATCTGGACGAACATCCTGCGCTACACCCAGTTCGCGCTCCCCAACCTGCTGATGATGGAGTGCGAGCAATACGGGGCGAACGTGTTCGAGGTGATCGACCTGATCAACCACGACTACCCCCGCGGCGGAATGGCGCCCCCGGGCCTCACGGCGGGAGCCTGCCTGCGCAAGGACTTCACCTTCTCCGAGGAGCGCTCGAACTCGCCGGGGATGCTGCTGGCCGTCTCGCGCGTGCACGAGACCGTGCCGGTCTTCCTCGTGAAGGGGCTCAAGTCGCGGCTCGGCGGATCGCTGCGCGACCTCAACGTCGCCGTGCTCGGGCTCACCTTCAAGCGCGACTCGGACGACCCGCGCGACTCGCTCTCGTTCAAGGTCGTGCGCATGCTGGAGCGCGAGCTGGCCCGTGTGGGCCGCCACGACCCGCACCTCCCGAAGGAGTCCGAGCCGCTCGAGATGGTGCTCGAGGGCGCTGACGCCGTGGTGATCGCCACGAACCACGCCGCCTTCGAGCACGTGCTCGAGCTCGTGCCGGACGGCGCCGTTCTGGTCGACCCGTGGAACGTGACCGGCGCGGGCCGGGTGTTCGGCGTGGTGCACGAGCGCGCGATCGTCGAGTGAGCCGGGTGCTCGTCACCGGCGGCGCAGGCACGATCGGCGCCGCGGTCGTGCGGCGGCTCGTGCGCGACCCGGACTGGGAGATCCGCGTGTCCGACCAGCGCCCCGCGCCCGGCTGGATGCGGGAGGCGTGCGAGGTGCAAGTGGGCGACCTGCTCGACCCGGACGAGGCGCGCGCCGCGGTGGACGGCTGCTCGCACGTGATCCATCTGGCCGCGATCGTGGGCGGGATCGCCAACTTCCACCGGCTGCCGCACACGCTTCTCGAGGTCAACACGGGCCTCTACAACGCCGTCTTCCGGGCGGCGCTCGACGCGCGGGTCGACCGGCTCGTATACGTGTCCTCCTCGATGGTGTTCGAGCGCGCCACGGAGTTCCCGACCACCGAGGAGCACATCCGGGACTGCCCCGCCCCCCACTCGGCCTACGGCTTCTCCAAGCTCGCGGGCGAGGTGTACTGCCGTGCCCTGCACGACGAGCACGGGCTGCGGTTCACGATCTGCCGGCCGTTCAACGCCTACGGGCCGGGCGAGCTGCCGGACGACGAGCCCGGCATCGCGCACATGGTGCCGGACCTGATCCAGAAGGTGCTGGCAGGCCAGCGGCCGCTCCAGATCTTCGGCTCGGGCGAGCAGACCCGCACGCTCACCCACGTCGACGACATCGCCGACGGCATCGTGGCCGCCATGGCAAGCCCCGCCGGCGAGAACGAGGACTTCAACATCTCGGCCTCCGAGGAGCGCAGCGTGGCGGAGCTGGCGCGGGTGATCTGGGAGGCCTGCGGCGAGGATCCGGACGCGTTCGAGCTCGAGCGCCTGCCGAGCTTCGAGGTCGACGTGCAGCGCCGCTGGCCGTCGGTCGAGAAGGCGCGCCGGCTGCTCGGCTGGGAGGCACGGGTCGACCTGCGCGAGGGGATCGCGAGCACGGCCGACTGGCTGCGCGAGCGCCAGCTCGCCCCCGGCGCTCCGTGACGGCCTTCGTCACCGGCGGCGCCGGCTTCGCCGGCCGCCACCTGCTAGCGCTGCTCGGGCCGGACGCGGTGGCGCCGCCGCGCGAGGAGCTCGAACTGCTCGACCCGGAAGCGGTGCGCGCTGCGCTGGCCGCGGCCGAGCCCGAGCTCGTGGTCCACCTGGCCGCGCTCGCGTCGGTGGGGCGCTCCTGGCACGACCCGCGCGCGACCGTGACCGAGAACATCGAGATGAGCCTCAACCTGCTCGAGGCCGTGCGGCTCGAGGCGCCCGCCGCGACCGTGGTGCTGGCCGGCTCGGGCGAGGTCTACGGGCCGCCCGAGCGGCTGCCGCTCGACGAGTCGGCGCCGCTTCGGCCCCAGAGCCCCTACGCGGTGGCGAAGGCCGCCTGCGAGCTGCTCGGCGGCCAGTACGCGGACGCGCATGGCCTGCGGGTCGTGCGCACGCGGGCCTTCAACCACGCCGGGCCGGGCCAGACCGATGACTACCTGGTGGGCACCCTCACCCGCCAGGTCGCGGAGGCCGAGGCCGCCGGCGCCGACGAGGTGGTGCTCCGCACCGGCAACCCGGACTCGGCCCGCGACTTCACCGACGTGCGCGACGTGGTGCGGGCCTACGTGGCGGCCGCCGAGCTCGAACCGGGCGTCTACAACGTCTGCAGCGGGCGGTCCCTGAGCGTGCGCGAGCTGGTCGAGCTGGTGCGCGCGGAGGCGCGGCTGCCTGTGCGCCACGAGGTCCACCCGGCCAGGGTCCGGCCCCACGACGTGCCGGTGATCGTGGGCAGCGCGGAGCGCTTCCGGGCGGCCAGCGGCTGGATTCCCGAGATCCCGATCGAGCGGACGGTGGCGGACGCGTTGGACGCCCGGCGGGCGCCGGCTCGTTGAATCATCCTGTTCCGGGCACGTATTCGGTGCCCTAAGCAGGACGACCCCGTAGGCTCCGCTGCAGCTCCTCGAGCACCCGCACCACGCGCACGCCGGCGGCGCCGTCGGAGCGGACCGGGCGGCCCTCTCGCAGGCACTCGACGAAATGGGTGCACTCGATGCGCAGCGGCTCCTCGTTCGAGGTCTGTGGCGACCACACGTCGCCCGAGCGGGCGATGTACTCGCCGTAGCCCTCGAAGCTCTGGTCGAAGCCCTTGTCGTAGACCGTGAGCTTCTGCTCGAGCGCCATGTCGTCGAAGGTGGCCATGCGCCTGGCGCCGACGACGGTGAAGCGGCGCTCCTTGTGGGGGTCGAGCCATGACAGGTGCAGGTGCGCCACGAGGCCCGACGGGAAGCGCATGAAGCAGAAGACCACGTCCTCCACGCCCGGGTGCATGTAGGACTCGCCGAAGGCGTGGCACTCCTCGGGCTCCTCCCCCGCGAGCCGCAGCACCACCGATACGTCGTGCGCGCCGAGCGACCAGAGCGCGTTCTCCTCGGAGCGCAGCTTGCCGAGGTTGAGGCGGTTGCCGTAGATGTACCGGACGTCGCCGAGCTCGCCCCCCTCGACCAGCTCGCGCAGGCGCTCGAGGCCGGGGTGGTACTCGAGCAGGTGCCCCACCATCAGCGTCCTGCCGGCCTCCGCGGCGGCGTCGACCACCGCCTGGGCGTCCTCGACGGACTGCGCGAGCGGCTTCTCGACGAAGCAGTGCTTGCCGGCGGCCAGCACCCGGCGCGCCAGCTCGGCATGCGTGGGCACGGGCGTGGCGATCGCCACGGCGTCGACGTCCTCCGCGGCCAGCAGCTCGTCGAGCGAGGTGGTCCGCCGCGCGCCGGGCAGCCGCGCGCCGACCTGCTCGAGCCGCTCGGCCGAGTCGTCGCAGATCCAGGTGAGCTCGCAGCCGGGCAGTCCGTGGAAGTTGCGCGCCAGGTTCGGCCCCCAATAGCCGAGCCCGACGACCCCCACGCGCACCGGGTCGCTCACGCCGCGGCCCTGGCCCGGCAGGCCGCCACCACGGTCTCGACCTGCTCGGGCGTGAGCCGCGGGCCCATCGGCAGCGCGAGGTTGGTGAGCGCCAGCTCGTCGGTCACGGGGAGCGGCTCACCGGCGAACTGCCGCATGGGCGGCTGGCGGTGCACCGGCGTGCGGTAGTAGCCCCGCGCCGCCACACCCGCGTCGCCGAGGCGGGCCACCAGTTCGTCGGCGTCCCTCGCCCGCACCACGTACAGGTGGAAGGCGTGCTCGGCGCCCGCAGTGGCCACCGGCAGGCGCACGTGCTCGGCCAGCCCGGCGCGCTCGTAGGCCGCCGCCACGCCCCGGCGCGCCTCGTTCCAGGGGTCGAGCTCCGGCAGGAGCACGCGCAGCGCCGCGGCCTGGAGCTCGTCGAGGCGCGAGTTGTAGCCCACGTCCACGTGGTCGCGCTTGTCCTTCGAGCCGTGGAAGCGAAGGATCCGCGCGCGCTCGGCCAGCTCGTCGTCGCTGGTCACGATCGCGCCGCCGTCGCCGAGGCAGGGGAGGTTCTTGGAGGGAAAGAAGCTGAACGTGGCCGCGTGGCCGAGCGCTCCGGCGCGACGGCCGTCGAGCGTGGCGCCGGCGGCCTGGGCGGCGTCCTCCAGCACCGGCACGCCGAGCTCGAGCAGCTCGCCCATGGGCGCCACGTTGCCGAACAGGTGCACAGGCATGATCGCCTTGGTGCGCGCGCTCAGGTGCGGCCGGACGCTCTCGGCGGTGGCGCAGAAGGTGTCGCCATCCACGTCGCAGAAGACCGGGGTGGCGCCGGCGTTCACGATCGCCTCGGCGGTGGCGTAGAACGTGAGCGAGGGACACACCACCTCGTCGCCGGGGCCGACGCCCATGGCGCGCAGCGCGATCGTGAGCGCGTCGGTTCCGTTGGCCACGCCAACCACGTGCCCAGCGCCCAAGTAGGCGGCGAACTCGCGCTCGAACGCCTCGACCTCGGGTCCGAGGATGTAGCGGCCGGACGCCACGACGTCGGCGAGCCGCTCCACGAGCCTGTCCCGGTAGCCGTCGAGCGGGCCTGCGAAGAGGGGCACCCCCATCGCGGACACCCTAGAGCCCGGTCCCCTCGTACAGCGCCAGCAGCGCGTCTCGGTAGGCGGGCTCGCGGTGGCGCCGGTTTGCGAGCGCGAGCAGCTCCTCGCCCTCGGCGAGGCGGAGCTCGGGGCTCTCCCAGAGGGCCGTCATGCGCGCGGCGAGCGCCGGCGAATCGTTCGGCGGGACGCAGCGCTCCGGGCCCACCAGCTCGGGCGGCGCCCCAAGGCTGGTTGCGATCACCGGCACGCCCGCGGCCATCGCCTCGAGCGCCGAGTAGCCGGCGAACTCGTGGTAACGCGACGTGAGCAGGAGCATGGCGGCGCCCGCCAGCTCGCGGGCCAGCGCCGCGCGGTCGAGCCGCCCGAGCAGCTCGACGGGCGCGCCGCCGCGGGCGGCGAGCGCGGCGAGCGCCGCCCGGGCCGGGCCGTCGCCCGCGATCCGCAGCGGGATCCCGGCGGCGGCCGCCGCCTCGATCGCGGTGTCGATCCCCTTCTCCACCGAGAGCCGCGCCGCCACCAGCGCGTACTCGCCCGCGCCGGCGTCGCTGCGCTCCGCGAAGGCCTCGTCGGGCAGGTAGTGCGGGATCACGCTCACCCGCTCTGCCGGGAGGCCGAGCCTCGCCACCTGGCCCGCCGCGTAGCGGCTCGGGACCACGAAGCGGTCGACGCTCGCGAGCACCTGCGGCTGCTGGCGCGCCAGCGCGACCGCGTACACCGCCGCCTCGGGCAGCGACTCGCGGCAGTTGAGCACGAGCCCCGGGAGGGTCAGGCGGTGGTGGCAGCGAAAGCAGGGGCCGCCGTCGCGCGCGGCCACGCCGATGGCGCAGAAGAGGCGCAGGTTGTGGAGGCTCAGCAACACGCGGGCGCCCGCCGCTCGCGCCGCCGCGAGGGTGCGCGGCCCGAAGAGCGGCTGCATGTTGTGTACGTGGACCACGTCCGCCCCGAGCTCGGCGGCCGCCGCGGCTAGCTCGTCTTCGCCCACGCCGCCTCGCAGCAGCGCTCGCGCGGCCCCGAGCCGCGACGCGTCGGACGATGAGCGCTCCACGAGCGCGTGCGGGATCCCGGCCCGCTCGAGCGCCCCGAGCTGGAGCTCGACCGCCCGCTCCTCCCCTCCCTCGACCCGGTAGCGGTTGTGGACCACGAGAACGCGCATTCGGCGGGGCTACGCTATCCGCCGCATGGAGCCGCCGGCTGTCACGGTGGTGGTGCCGACCCGCGGCCGCGCGGCGTATCTCGAGGTGACCCTCGAGTCCCTGCGCGGCCAGCGGACCGAGACCCCGCACGAGCTGCTCGTCGTCGACGACGGGGCGGCCGACGCCACCCGCGCGGTGGCGGGGCGCCTGGGCGTGCGCTGCATGAGCCACGGCGAGCGGCGCGGCCTGAACGCCGCCCGCAACACCGGCGTACGGGAGGCCCGCGCCGACCTGATCGCCTTCGTGGACGACGACGTGCTGGCGCCGCCGGGCTGGCTCGACGCCCTCTGGCGAGGTGCAGACCGTCACCCCGAAGCGGAGGCCTTCGGCGGCCCGATCAGCGCTCGCTTCGAGGGTCGCGCGCCGCGCGGCTGCGGCCGCGAGGACCCGCCGATCACGACTCTCGACCTGGGTCCGGAGGACCGCGAGGCGGAGATGGTCTGGGGCTCGAACCTCGCCGTGCGCCGCGCCGCGATCGAACGGGTCGGGCCGTTCGACGAGTCGATCACGCGGCCGCACGGTGACGAGGAGGAGTGGCTCCTGCGCCTTCGAGCGGCCGGCGGGCGGATCCAGTACCTGGCCGCCGCCGGGCTCGAGCACCGGCGCACGGCGGCCGACTCGCGCCTGCGCCCGCTCGCGCGGGCGGCCTACGTGCGCGGCCGCGCCGCCCGCGAGACCGACCGCGAGCGCGGGCATGCCCCGGGCCTGGCACGCGAGCTGCGCGTGCTGGCCGGCTGCGGCTGGCACACCGTGAGGCGCGCCTGCCCGCAGGGGCTCGTGATGGGCGCCCACGCGACGGGACGGGTGATGGACGCCCTCCACCCGCGATGACCGCGCCTGCTCCGGACTTCCTGTCGGGCGACAGCGGCGACGTGACCGACCCCTGGCGCCGCGCCAAGCGCGCGGCCGGTGAGGCCGCCTTCGCGGCGATCGACCTCGCGGCGGGCACGCGCCGGCGGGCCGGCCGTCTGGCCGCGGCGGCTCCCGCGCGCGACGTGCTGGTGGCCGGCGTCTACCGGCCGGACTCGCTGCTCGGCGAGGCGCTCCCCGCGCTGCGCTCGGAGCGCCACCGGGTCACGTTCGCACTCGGCTCGGCCGCCGGCGTCGATCCCGCGCTCGCCGCCCACACGGTGGCCGGCGGGCTCGGCGGCGGCAAGTTCGAGAACCTGAACCGGGTGATGGCCGACACGCCGCGCGCTGACTGGACCCTGATCGTCGACGACGACGTGCGCCTGCCGCGCAGGTTCCTCGACCGGATCATCGGCGTCTGCGAGGCACTCGGCCTCGACCTCGCCCAGCCGGCGCAGACGCTGCTCAGCCACTCGGCCTGGAAGGTCACGCGGCGCCGGCCCGCGTCGCTGGCGCGCGAGACCCGCTTCGTGGAGATCGGCCCGGTTACGCTCTTCAGCCGCCGCGTGGCCGAGCGGCTGCTGCCGTTCCCCGAGCTGCGCTATGGCTGGGGGCTCGACCTGCACTGGGCCGCGCTCGCCGCCCAGAGCGGCTGGCGCCTCGGCGTGGTGGACGCGCTTCCGGTCAGGCACAGCGCGCGCACCGTGGCGTCCGGCTACCCGCGCGACGAGGCCGTGCGCGAGGCGGCGGGCTTCCTCGCGGACCGCCCGTACCTCTCCGGCGCCCGCGCCGGGGACGTGCTCGCCGTCCATCGCCGGGTCGGTCGCTGACGTGCGCCTGCTGTTCGTCTGCCCCGACATGCGGACCGGCGGCGCCGAGCGCCACTGGGGCACGCTGATCCCGGAGCTGCGCGACCGGGGCGTCGAGGTGGGCCTGGTGTGCCTCGCGGGCGAGGGCGATCTGTTCGGCGAGCTCGTGGCCCGCGGCGTCCCTGCGGTCTCGCTCGGCATGCTCAGCCGTCTCGACGCGCGCGGTTTGCGGCGCGCCCTCGGGTTCGCCTCGCCCCGGCCTGACGCGGTGGTCACGCGCGGCGTGAGCGCGCAGCTCGTGGGCGCCGCTATCGCGCAGCGCGCGGGGGCGCCGCACGTGCTGAACGAGCACACGCCGCTCACGCCGGCGGGAGCGCTGGTCCGTCCCCGGCCGCACCAGCGAGCACTCACACGGCTGGTGGCGCCGCGCGTGGACGCCGTGATCGCCGTGACGGAGCGTCAGGTGGAGCCGCTGGCGGCGCTCGGCTACCGGCGCGAGGGCATCGATGTGATCGCGAACGGGGTCTTCACGGGCGACGGCGAGCCGCCGGCGCCCGCCGAGGGCGGCTTCGTCGCGCTCTGCGTGGCCGGCCTGCGGCCGGAGAAGCGGGTCGACGTGTTCATCCGCGCCGCGGCGGCCGCTCGCCGCGAGCGGCCGGAGATCGCCGCCGCGGTGGCGGGCGAGGGGCCTGAGCACGAGCGGCTCGCCGGCCTCGCCTCTGCGAGTGGCGTGGAGCTGCTTGGCGTGCGCGCCGACGTGCCCGACCTGCTCGCGGCCGCGAGCGCGATGTGCCTGACGAGCGAGGCCGAGGCGCTCCCGATGAGCATCCTCGAGACGATGTCGCTGGCCCGGCCGGTGATCGCCACCGACGTAGGCGGCACGCGCGAGGCGGTGGCCGACGGCGAGACCGGCTTCGTGGTCGCAGCGGGCGACGAGCGGGCCGTCACGCGCGCGCTGCTCGAGCTGGCCGCCGATCCCGAGCGTGCCCGGGCGATGGGCGAGGCCGGCAGGCGGCGTCAGCGCGAGCGCTTCGACGGCTCTCACATGGTCGACGCCTACCAAGCCGCTCTCGAGAGGATCGCCGCGGGATGAACGCGGGCACCGGCGTGCTCGTGGTCTCGCTCGGCACCACACTGGGCTGGCGGCTGGCGGACGAGGTGTTCCTCTCCCAGCTCGAGCGCGCCGGGGTCTCCGCGGCGGCGGTGTCGATGCGGTTCGGGGCGGCGGGGAGGCTCCGCCGCGGCTACCCGCTCAACGACTTCGTGGAGATGCACGCCGCACGCCGGGCCATCATCGCCGCCGTGCGCGAGCGGCGCCCGCGGGCACTGGTCCTCTCCTCCACCACCGCCGCGATGCTCGCGCCGCGGCTCGACGTCCCCTATGCCGTGCGGCTCGATGCACCGGCGGCGATGAACCGCCCGGGGGCCCTCTGCGCCCCGGTCCGGGCGCTCGAGCGCCGCGGCCTGGGCCGGGCGCGGCTCACGCTCCCGATGAGCGAGGCGGCTCGTGCCGCCCTGCCCGCCGAGGCGGCGCCCTCGCTGGTGGTGCCGCCGCCGGTGGAGCCGTCTGGCCGGGCCGGGCCGGACGCGCGCGAGCGGCTCGCCGTGGCCTATGTGCCCGACCCGAAGGCCAAGGGGCTCGACGTGCTGGCAGCCGCCTGGGGGGGCGCCGGGCTCACGGACGCGACGCTCGAGGTGTACGGGCTCGATCCCGGCTGGGCGCGCTCCTTCCTGGCCGACGCGGGCCTCGCCGAGCCGCCCGGGATGAGGCTGCTCGGAACCGTCCCACGCGAGCGCTTCCGTGCGCGGGTGAGGGAGGCGCACGCCTACGTGTGCGGAGCGCGCTGGGAGGACTTCGGCCAGGCGCCACTCGAGGCGCTGGCGGACGGCGCGCTGCTCGTCACGGTCCCGTCCGGAGGGCCCTTCGAGGCGCTCCGCCTGGCGCGCGAGCTGGACGGGTCGCTGGTGGCGCCCGCGATCGAGCCGGACGGGCTCGCGGCCGCGATCCGCGCCGCCCTCGAGCTCCCCGGGGAGCGGGTGCGCGCCTACCGCGCCCGCGCGCTCGAGCTGCTCGCGCCCCTGAGGGCCGAGGCGGTGCAGGCGACCGTCACCCGCGAGCTGGTGCCGGCGCTGCTCGCTAGCGCTTGACGATCCGGAAGCCGATCCGCCTGGCGGCCGAGCGCTTGCCGGTGGAGTCCGTGGCGCGGATCGTCGCGCGATACTCGCCGGCCGCCAGCGCCCGCCGGCCCATCCGGCCGCTGAACGCCACCGATCCCCGGCCGGCGGCCGCTCTGCGGCGTAGCGTGCCCGCGCTCTCGTAGCGGGTGCAGCGGGTTCGCGGCCCCTGCGGCGACAGGTTGCGCGGGGTGCGGGCGAGGCAGCGGAGGCTGCCGCGGTAGCGCACCCGAACGCCGGGCAGCTTGCGCTCGATCGCGATCGCGATCCGGGCGTCCTCGGAGAGCCGGAAGCGGAAGCGGGTGCCCACTGGCCGCGCCGCCGCGAGCGGCGTGGCCGATCGCCCGGCGCGGAAGACCGGGTTGCTCAGCGAGAAGCTCGACACCACGGGAGCCAGGTCGGCAGGAGGAACCCCCCCGCCCGCGCCTCCGGAGCCGCCGCTCCCGGAGGGGTCCACCGGAGCTGGCGGCGGCTGGCGCTCGTAGGCGCCCATGTCGCCGCGCGCCGCGCCGTCCTGGTTGCCGTCGGCCACGCGCGCCAGCCGATCAAGGTCGAGCAGGGAGGCCCAGGGGTCGAGCGAGGCGGGGTCGCCGACGTCGATCAGCGCCGAGCCGGCGGCCAGGCGGTAGTTGCCGGCGGGAGCGTCCACGAACGCGGGGTCCACATTCACGTTGCCCGCGCCCTGCACGATCCCGCCCGGGCCCGCGGCGGAGGTGCTGGCGAAGTCCGAGTAGGCCACGTTGATCGTCGCCGTGCTCCCAACCGCGGTCGTGGTCTGCTTGAGGTCCGTAGCGAATCCGCGCACGATCGCGTCGCGCACGTTGATGAGGGACGACAGGCCGGGCGGGGCCACGGCGCTCGCGGCGATCCCCTCGGAATCCGAGCCGCCGCCCACAGCGGTCACGTGCCGGAGATTGAGCGTGGGAGATGCGCTGTAGATGTTCGTGGCCGCGCTGAACGCCCTCGCGAAGCCGCCGGTCGCGACCACGAGCGTGCTCGACACGTTCATCGTGCCGGCCCCAGCGCGGATCCCCTGGTTGGTGGCGGACACCGACACGCGCCGCACGTTGGCGGTGCCGTTCCCGCCCATGTCCAGCGCCAGCTGGCCCTCCAGCGAGACGTCCTCGACGGTCTGCGTCTGACCCGCGTTCGGGAACAGCACGAGCCCGAAATAGCCCGACGCCACCGGGAGCGCGATCCGGCTGTCGCGGATTGTGGCGTTGCCGAGCTGGCTGACCCCGTTGCCTCCCGTGGTGCCGACGCCCGGGAGCACCGCGATGCGCTCGGAGGTGGCGTTGGTCTGCATCCCGGTCTGTCCCGCGCCGGCGCCGAGCCTGATAGTCAGATCGCTGATCGCGGAGCTGGCCTCGGCCACGCTCAGCGTGAGCGATGACGCCGCGCCCCTGTCCAGGAACGTGCTGCCGCGGCCCGAGCCGACGAGGTCCACGGCGTTGCCGAACACCACACTCGCGTTCGTCGTGATGGCCCCGGGACCGATCTCGACCCGGTCACGGCCGCCGTTCACGTTCGCCGCGTCGAGCGCGGCCTGCAGCGAACCATGGGTGGTGGCTCCTGAGGCGCACGGGCCGTTCACGCAGTAGGTGGCCGCGCTCGCCGCGCCTGGGAGGGCTGCGGTCACCAGCAGCACGGCGAAACCTGCCAGGCCTCGCTTCACACTGCGCTTGTCGGCGCGAAAGGCCCGGGACTTGACCCCGGGGACGGCGCCGTCACCGCATGTCGCGCGGGCGCAGCGCCCTCAGCACCGCCCGCTCCCAGGCCTCGGCGTCGGCCTCGGGCGGATGGCGCTCCGTCACGGCGCGGCTGCCCGCCGCGAGCCGCGCGCGGAGCTCGGGCTCGCGCACGATCCGTTGCACGGCAGCGCTGAGCTCGGTGCGGCTGCCGGGGTCCACGAGCAGCGCGTTCTCGCCCTCGACGGCCACGTCGCCGGCCGCCCCCGCCCGGCGGCTGCACACGAGCGGCAGGCCGGCCGCCGCGGCCTCGCGCATCGTCACGCCGAACGGCTCGTAGGAGCTCACGAGCAGCGCGACGTCCGCCTGCGCGTAGATGCCCGGCAGCTCGGCCGGCGGAGCGGGGCCGGGGATGAGCACGGGCAGCTCGAGGCGATTCGCCTGCACCCTGAGCGCGGGCTCGAGCGGGCCCGTGCCGCGCAGCTCGAGCTCGACCTCGGCGGCGGTCAGGCCGGTGTCGTGCAGCGCGTTCAGCAGCAGCTCGAGGTTCTTGTCGGGCACGAGCCGGCCGACGGCGAGCAGGCGCACGGGCGGCTCGGAGGCGCGCTCCGCAGCCGCGGCCCGCAGGCGCTCGAGGTCGGCAGCCTGGAGGGCCACCTCCACCCGCTCGGGATCGACCCCGAGCCGGCGCAGGCGCTCCACCCCCTGCGTGCTCGCCACCAGGAACCCTGCCACGCGCGGGGCGATCAGCCGGTGCACCCGCCGCTGGCGGCCGGACAGCTCGGGGTCGCTCCAGGGGGTGAGCTCGCTGAACACCACGAGCGGGCGGCGCCGGCGCGCGCACCAGGCGAGCGCCCGCAGGGTGGCCGGGCCGAACTCCCAGCTCACGACGCAGGCCGGGTCGAAGCGCGACAGCGCGGCGCCGAGCCCGCGCGGCACCGACAGCGGGCTGCGACCCGGGCGTGAGCGCTGGCGCGCAGCGAGCAGCTCGCTCGGGTAGCCCTCGCCCGCCGCGAACCAGCCGGGTGGCTGGTCCCAGCCCGGTTGCGACCCGCTCAGATAGACAACCCGGGGGTCGATCGCCGCCCGCTCGGCGAGCGCGCGGAAGAGCGGCTCCCGGTAGGGAACGGGGACTGGCGCCACGATCGCGATCCTCGGCGGCACCGCCGCAACTTTGCCCTAAGGGACGGTTCCCTAGCGTTTAGAGACTGCTCGACACCGGGCAGGAGCTTCAGTTGGAGCCGGTAGGACGGGGGCCGCTTCATGCGCTGGTAGCCTCAGCCGGCCTCCCGTTCTCGTTCCGATGCCCCCGTGAGAACGGTCTTCCCACAGTGATTCGAAGCGTTCGACACCTGCTCGTGCTCGGCGTGCTCGTCGCGCTGGCACTCCCTGCCGCGGCGGCGGCAAGCCCGCAACAGGCCGCGCGCGACTGCATCGTGGACGGCGATCTCGACCGCAGCTACTCGAACGCCGAGCTGCGGCGAGCGCTCGACCTGCTGGCCTCGGACTCCAACGAGTACAGCGACTGTCCCGACGTCCTCGAGGCCGCCATCAAGGGCGGCTCCGATCTCGGCGGGGGTCGCGGCAGCCCCGGGGTGGGCGCGATCGACCCCACCGCGGAGGCCGCGGCCCAGCAGGAGGATCAGAGCGACCTCCAGGCCGTGGCGGCCGCCGGGCGCAACGGCTCGCCGCCCCCATCGGTCAAGGTCGGTGACGAGACGGTGACCCCCGGGAGCAACGGCATCTTCGACCTCGCGACCGCCGCCAACGAGCTGCCGGTGCCGCTGCTTGTCGCGCTGATCGCGGTCGCGCTGCTGGCGCTGGCGGGAGGATTGGCTTCGTTGAGGGAGCGCCTGCCCGCGCTCCAGCGGATCGAGCTGCTGTCAAAGATTCCCACCCCGCGTGTCTCGCTCCCCTGGCGTCGCTAGCGCCATAGCCCTGATCCTCGGAGCCGCCTTCCTGGCGGTGGCCTGGGGCGCCGCGGGCGGCACCGAGCTCACGCGCACCACGATCGTCGAGATCCTGATGGTGCTCGCCTCGGTGGCGGTGATCGCCGCCGCGCTCTTGTGGGGACGGCGCGGGCGCCTCTACGGCGCCACCTCGCTGTGGCTGTTCGCGCTGCTAGCCGGGCTCACCGCGATGTCGGTGCTCTGGTCGATCGTGCCCGAGCTCACCTACGTCGAGGCTTCGCGCACGCTGAGCTATCTCGCGGTGTTCGCCGCAGGCGTGGCCGCCGCCCGGCTCGTGCCGCGCGCGTCGCCGGCTCTGCTGCACGCGATCCTGATCGGCGCGATCGTGCCGGTGGCCTACGCGCTCGCCACACGGATCTGGCCGGGCGCGCTCGCGGAGGACGAGCTGTCGAATCGGATCGGCGGGCCCTTCCAGTACTGGAACGCCGTGGGCACGGTCGCGGCGATCGCGATCCCCGTGGCGCTCTGGCTGGGCTCGCGGCGCGTGGGCGGCATGGCGGCCCGCGTGCTCGCCTACCCCGCGGTGGCGATCGCGGTGCTCGGGATCCTGCTCACCCAGTCGCGTGGAGCGCTCGGGGCGGCGGCGATCGGCGCCGTGATCTGGTTCGCGGTGGTGCCGTTGCGGCTGCGAAGCCTGCCGGTGCTGGCGATCCCTGCGGTGCTCGCCGGCGTCGTGGGCGCCTGGGCGCTCTCCAAGGACCCCTTCTCCGTGAGCCGCGTGTCGCTCGAGGCGAGGGAGGCGGTGGCCGGCGACTTCGGCCTGCTGGTGCTGCTCATGCTGGTGCTGGCGCTGCTCGGCGGGCTTGCGGTGAACATGGGCGCCGAGCGCGGAGTGGTGCCGCTGCGCCTGCACCGCCGCATCGGGATCGCGGCCCTCGTGGCGGCTTGCCTGCTGCCGCTGGCCGCCTTTACGTCGGTCGCGGTGAGCGATCGCGGACTATCGGGAACGATCGACGACCGCGTGAGCCAGCTCACGAGCGAGACCCAGATCTCGCCTGGCGAGGGCGGCGACCGCGTGCTGGCCACGTCCTCGACGCGCGGGAAGTACTGGCGCGAGGCCGGCCGGGTGTTCGAGGCCCGCGAGTGGGCCGGGGTGGGCGCAGGGGCGTTCGCAGTCGCCCGGCTGCGCCACCGGACCGATACCTCGGTCACCCGCCACGCGCACGGCTTCGTGCCGCAGACGCTCGCCGACCTCGGCATCGTGGGCGTGGTGCTCACCACGCTGCTCCTGCTCTCGTGGCTGGCGGCCGCTCTGCGCACTACCGCCCTCTACCCGCGTCGCCTCGACGAGCTGCGCCGGCCGGGCGCCAGGCGCCCGCGGCGGGACTGGGGTCCCGAGCGGATCGCGCTCGTGGCGCTCGGGATCGTGCCGGTCGTGTTCGGGCTCCAGTCGCTCATCGACTGGACCTGGTTCATCCCGGGCCCGATGGCGCTGGCGCTCGTGGCGTCGGGCTTCGTGGCCGGACGCGGCCCGGTCACGGCCCCGCTCGAGGCCGCCGATCCGGTGCCGGGCGCACCGCCCGAGCCCGTCGCCCCGCCCGAGGGCCGCCTGCGGCGCCCGCGCGACGTGGGACGGGCGGTCGCGGCCGGCGGCGTGGTACTGGCGGGCATCATGGTGTGCTGGGCGATCTGGCAGCCGGAGGCCTCCGACCGCGCGACGAATCAGGCACTCGAGCTGGCGGACGAGCGCGACTTCACCGACGCGCTCGTGAAGACCCAGGACGCGGAGGACGCCAACCCGCTCTCCCCCGACCCC
>DASRIC010000043.1:0-7935 GCA_035650215.1 Thermoleophilaceae bacterium | reverse complement strand
CGCTGGGACTGGAGGACCCCGGCGCGGCGGAGGGTCGCGAAGAGCCCCTCGAGGAACTGGACGGGGATGTCCCGGGCGCGGGCGATCTCCCCGATCGGCACCGGGGCGGCGTTGCCGCGGCGGGCCAGCTCGGCCAGGGCTCGCACGGCGTAGGGGGACTTGGTGGTTATCACCAGCACGGGCCGTGACTCTACGGTATGGACATGCCGCCTCTCCGGCGCGTCGACCTGTGGCTCCCGCCTCTCATCCTGATGGCGGTGATCTTCTACCTCTCGGCTCAGCCGAACCTCGACTCGGGCCTCGGCACGATCGACACGGTGGGCCGCAAGCTCGTGCATTTCGGGGAGTACGCGCTGCTGTGCGCCCTCTGGTGGCGGGCGTTCGCGTCCGGGCTCGGAAGCCGGCGTGCCGCGCTCGTGGCGTTCGCGCTCTCGAGCCTGTATGCCGCGAGCGACGAGTTCCATCAGGGCTTCGTCGAGACCCGTAACGGGTCGCCCGTCGACTGGGCGATCGACACGGCCGGCGCCGCGGCCGCTGCCCTCTGGCTGCGGGCGCGCTCACGCACGCGAGTGACCGCCTGATGCTGCGCAGGCTGCCAATCGAGTCGGCCCACCCGATCATCGTCTTCGCGGTCGCGCGGCTCGTATTGGTGCTGCTCGCGCTGACCGTGATCCTCGCGCTCGGCTTTCCCTACGAGGGCCGCTCGGCGTTCGTGATGGGGGTCGTGGCGCTGCCCTGGGCGCTGGTGAACCTCTGGCTCGCACGCCGCAAGCCCGGCATCGAGCTGAACCTGCTGGTCGCGGTCGGGGACTTCGCCGTCCTTCTCATGCTCCAGCTGCTCGTGCCCGAAACGCTCGGGGCGGTCCGCGTGGCGGCGCTCTTCTTCATTGCCGCCCACTCCCACTTCCAGGGCGAGCGCCGGGGGCTCGCGCTGGCGGCGGTGGTGTCGGCCACGCTCGTGGTGGCCACGCAGATACGCGGCGACGAGCCCGTGTCGGGCGAGGTCCGAGCCCTGTACGAGGCCGTGTTCGTGGTCTCGGCGCTCGCCACCGCCGTGGTAGTGGGCACGCTTCGCACAGCGGAGTCGGCGTCGCGGATGCGGGCGCGCGGGGTGTCCCGGCGCATCCTTCAGTCGGAGAGCCGCGTGCGCCGCCGCGTGGCCGAGGCGATCCACGACGGGCCGGTGCAGGAGCTGATCGGCCTGGACATGATCCTGTCCGCCGCCGGGAGCGCGGCGGAGACCGGCGAGACCGAGGAGTCCCTGGCGCACATCAAGGAGGCTCGCGAGCTGACGGCGCGCAACATCGTGGCGCTTCGCGACGAGATCGTCGACCTCGGTCCCTACGCCGTTGAGGAGGTCACGTTCGACACGGCGATCGAGAGCTGCATCGCGATCTGGAACCGGCGCTACGACTTCGAGGTGCTCGCGACGATCGAGCGCATCGAGCTGCCGCCGGAGGTGGCCGGCGACCTGTTCCGGATCGCCCAGGAGGCGGTGGTGAACGCGGGGCGCCACGCCGGGGCGGAGGCCGTGTCGGTGTCGCTGCGCACGGTCGAGGGCCAGGTCGAGCTGCGCGTGACCGACAACGGCCACGGCTTCGACAACGCCGACCCGCTGGCCGCCTCGCACCCCGGGCACCTCGGCCTCGGCAGCATGCGGGAGCGGGCCGAGCTGCTCGACGGCTCCCTCGAGATCGAGACCTCGTCGAAGGGGACGCGCGTGCTGGTCAGGGCGCCGCTGCCGCCGCCGCAGGGCTAGCGCCGGCGCCCGCCCGCGCCGGGGTGGCCCGTACGGGGATCCCGTTCAAGTGCGCCATGCCGGTGAGCCGCTCGAGGTCGGCCGGTGCCGAGCCGGCGAGCAGGTTCACGTTCGTGCCCGCGTGCCGGTTGGCGAGCTGCCAGCCGCCGCGATGACCCCAACCGTGTGGCAGCGCGACGGTGCCCCGGCTCATGTCGCCGGTGACCGTGACCGGCACGGTCACGCTCCCGTGTGGCGACTCGAGCAGCGCGTCGTCCCCGTCCTCGACCCCGGCGGCCGCCGCGTCGTCGGGGTGCATGCGCAGAGCGTGCACGCGCCCGCCGCGCATCAGGAGCGGCGCGTTGTGCATCCACGAGTTGTGCGAGCGCAGCTCGCGTAGCCCGATCAGCCGGAGCGGGAAGCTCGGATCGCCGCCGTTCGTGGCCGCGAGCCGGCCCGCCTCCTCCACGATTGCGGCAGGCGCGAGCCGAACGCGCCCGAACTCCGTGCGCAGCTTCTCCGGAAGCACCCCGGTGGCCACGTGCTCGGCGAGCACCATCCCGTGCGGCCGCTCGCGCAGCGCCCGCAGGCTCAGGCCGCCCCGTCGCAGGCCGAAGAGGTCGCCGTGCGGGCCGGTGCGAAGCAGCACGTCGGCCAGGCGCTTGGGCGTGATCCGGTAGCCGATCCTCGCCAGCTGCCGCAGCGGCTTGGCGCTGTACGGGGCCACGCCGATGCGGCGCGAGAGGTCCTCCACGATCTCCCACTCCTGGCGGCACTCGCCCGGCGGCTCGACCACCGCGTCCGTGTACTGCACGAAGGGCGTGGTGAAGAAGCCCATCAGCGCGATCGGCAGGTCCTCGCGCTCGTAGAAGGTGGTTGTGGGCAGGATGTAATCGGCGTGGCGGTTCGTCTCGTTCACGTACAGGTCCAGCGACACGCACAGCTCGAGCTGCGTGAGCGCCCGCTCGAGGGCGCCGCCGTCCGGCACCGAGAGCACGGGATTGCCGGCGGACACGAACAGCGCGCGGATCTGGCCGTCGCCCGGCGTCTCGATCTCGCGGCCTAGGAGCGAGGCGGGCAGATTCCCGATCACGTCCGGGAAGCCGCCCACGCGCGAGCGCAGCTTGCCGTAGGTGTCGAGGCCGACCTGCTCGCCGATCTTGTCGAGCGGAACCGGAGCGCGGCCGAAGACCGCCCCGCCGGGTCGGTCGAGGTTGCCGGTCACGGCGTTCAGGGCGTCGAGCAGGAACGCCACCAGCGTGCCGAAGCGCCCAAGGCAGGACCCGGTGCGCCCGTACGCGGCGGCGCCGTCGGCCGCCGCGAAGTCGCGCGCCAGCTCGCGCACGCGCTCGGCGGGGATGCCGGTCAGGTTCTGGCTGCGCTCCGGCGGGTGCGCGCGCACGAGCCGTTCGAGCTCGCCGGCGCCGTCGGCGAAGCGTCGCAGCCAGACTCCGTCGGTCAGTCCCTCCTCGAAGATCACCGCGAGCATGCCGAGCAGCAGGTGGGCATCCGCGTCGGGGCGGATGGCGAGGTGCTCGAAGTGGCGGGCGGTCTCGCTGCGGCGCGGGTCGACCACCACCACCCGTTCGACGTCGAGCAGCTGCTCGCGCACGCGCGGGGCGGACAGAACCGACCCGTGCGAAACGAGCGGGTTCGCCCCCACCATCAGCAGGAACCGCGTGCGGCGCAGATCCGGGATCGGCACCACGAGCGGCGAGCCGTACAGGAGCGCGCTGGCCGCGAAGCGGTTGTTCACGTCCTGCGAGCCGGCCGTGTAGTAGTGCGGCGAGCCGAGCGCGTCGAGAAAGCCCTTCACCCACAGCGTGTGCGAGTACGAGAACGCGCCCGGGTTGCCCATGTACCAGGCCACGCCCGTGGGCGGGACGCGGCCGAGCCGCTCGGCGATGTCGCCAAGCGCCCCTTCCCACGAGACGCGCTCGAACTCCCCCGACGACGTGCGCCGCAGCGGATGCGTGACCCGGTCGGGGTCGTTCTGGACCTCCCCCATGGCGATGCCCTTGGGGCACGCGTAGCCGCGGGAGAGCGGGTGCTCGGGATCGGGCCGGAGCTTCACGATCCGGCCGTCCTCCACGCCGGCCACCATCCCGCAGAGCGGCTCGCAGATGCGGCAGAAGGTGACCCGTTGCTCCATCGGCCCGGGGTGAGCCTACCCCGCGCCCGACCTGGCTCGCTAGACGCGCGCCGAGTAGGCGTCCCGCATCGCCAGCAGGTCGGCGAGCGAGGGACCGCGCTCGACCGGCTTCTCCTCGGGCAGGACGTTCGTCTCGCTCAAGGGGCCGGCGCAGATCGCGCAGATGGCGATCGGCTCAGGGCGGTGGGTGATCTCGTGACAGCGTGGGCACTGGTAACGCATGTCCCAATGATCGGGCGGCGGGGGCACGAACGGTATGGGGCGAAGGCCCCAAATTGGCCGTTGCTCGCGGGCGCTAGATCCAGCCGCGCTCGGTGGCGATCAGGACCGCCTGCGCGCGGTCTACCGCGCCGAGCTTGGCGTAGGTGTTGTGCAGGTGCGTGCGCACTGTGCTGGTCGAGAGCTCGAGCTCATGCGCGATCTGCTTGTAGACCTTGCCCTCGGCGAGACGCTTGAGCACCTCGACCTCACGTGTCGAGAGCGGGCACGGGTCCACGTTTCGCTTGACGTTGCCGGATCCCTGCGGCAGCTCGTACATGACGGAGCGGAGCTGCTCGGTGGACAGGCCGCAGGCGCGCGCGGCCTGGAGAAGGGCCTTGGGGTTGACGGGCTTGGCGTGCCCGTAGTGGGCGAGCATGTCGGCCAGCCGGACGAGCGCTGACTCGCCCTCGGCGTCGTCGGCGTGGTGGCGCTCGATCGCCGTGGCCAGCCGGTTCGGGAGCGCCCAGCGCCGAGCCAGCACGCCGCCGACCAGCGCGTGGTCCACGCCGAGCTCGAGCCGCTCGCGGTGGATGCGCTCCTCGGGCGTGCGGGCGCCCTGGTGGATCTGGGAGGGGTAGCCGGGATAGGCGTGCGAGAGCACGAGCTTGCCGATGTCATGGAGCAGGGCGGAGCAGAGCAGCTGGTCGCGATCGGGGTAGTCGAGCTCCCGCGCGAGCCGGTCGGCGGCCGACTGCGTGGCCACGGCGTGCAGGCGGAAGCGCTCCGGCATCAGGTCCCAGCCCGGGGTGCGCTCGAAGAAGTCGAAGGTGGCGGTGCGAGCGGCGAGCGTCTCGACGCCCTCCGGGGTGAGGATCTCCACCGCCTCGGGCACGCTGGCGACCTTGCCGCGCTTGCGCTGGGCGGTGCGGTTGGCGATCCGGAGCACGGTGATCACGAGTGCCACGTCGGACTCGACGGCGGCCACCACCTCGCCGACCGAGGCGCGGTCCTCGCGCACGACGCGGAGCACGCGGTTGCGGGACTCGGCCAGCGCCGGGAATGCCTCCAGAGCTTCGAAGGCCGCGGTGAGACGGCGCCCGTGTCCCTCGTTGTGGCGCCGCGCGACCTCAGGCTGGCCGGCGGGCTGGCTCATGGCAGCTTCCATAGACACGTGCTCTCCGTCCCCCTGGCTATCGGCACAGGTGGACGAAAGGTTGAGTAAGCGTGCGCCTAGCCCGCGTGCTCGAGCGCGGCGTCGATGCGGGCCACGGTCTCCTCCCGCCCGAGCGCCGCCACCGACTCGAAGATGCCCGGCGAGACCGTGGTCCCGGTGATCGCCAGCCGTATCGGCTGGAAGACCTCCCTCGGCTTCACCTCGAGCCGGTCGACCAGCGCCCGAAGCGCCTCCTCGACGCGCTCCGCGTCGAACGGCTCGCCGGCTGCCGAGAGCGCCTCACGCGCCTCGCGCAGACGCTCCGGGGCGCCGTCGCGCATCACCTTGTCCCAGGCCTTCGTTTCGTAGGAGCTCGGGCGCTCGACGAGGAAGCCGGCGAGCGGCCAGAAGTCCGCGAGCGTCTGCATCTTCTCCTGGCTGATCGCCACCGCCTCGGGCGGCACCTCGCGTCCGGAGAGCGCCTCGAGCCGCGCGCTCAGGTCGGCGGCGGGCAGCTCGCGCAGGTAGCGGCCGTTCATCGAGCGCAGCTTCTGCTCGTCGAACACCGCCGGGTTGCGCGACACGCGCTCGAGCGAGAAGCGTTCCACCAGCTCCGGCGTGGTCATGAAGGTGGTGGAGGCGTCGTAGCCCCAGCCGAGCAGGGCGATGTAGTTGCGGATCGCCTCGGGCAGGTAGCCGGTCGCGCGCAGCTCCTGCACCGACGCCGCGCCGTGGCGCTTCGAGAGCTTCTTGCCGTCCGGACCGTGCAGCAGCGGGATGTGCGCGTAGGTGGGCGGCTCGGCGCCGAGCGCGCGCAGGATCATCAGCTGGCGCGGCGTGTTGGACACGTGGTCCTGGCCCCGGACCACGTGCGTGATGCCCATGTCGAGGTCGTCGACCGCCACCGCGAAGTTGTAGAGCGGGCTGCCGTCCGAGCGCCGGATCACGAAGTCCTTGATGGCCGAGTACGGATTTGTGATCTCGCCCAGCACGGCGTCGTGGAAGCTGATCTCGCCCTCCTCGGGCACCCGGAAGCGGAGCGCGCCCTCGTCCTCGTAGGCGTGACCCGCCTCGAGCAGCCGCTCGGCCGCCTCGGCGTGGCGCTCGCCGCGCTCCCACTGCGACAGCGGCCCCTCGTCCCAGTCGAGCTCGAGCCAGCGCAGCGCGTCGAGGATCGTCTCGACGTTCTCGGGCGTGGAGCGCTCGCGGTCGGTGTCCTCTATGCGGAGCACAAAGGTCCCGCCCGAGCCGCGGGCGAGAAGCCAGTTGTACAGTGCCGTCCTCGCGCCACCGATGTGGAGAACGCCCGTCGGGCTGGGTGCGAAGCGGACCCTCATGCTCATCGGCGCCCATGTTTCCACGGCCGGCGGGCTCGTGCAGGCGCACGAGCGAGCCGTGGAGCGCGGCTGCGAGTCGATGCAGGTGTTCAACCAGTCGCCACGCCAGTGGCGGCCCACGCGCTGGAAGAACGATGACGTGGCCGAGTTCCTCGCGCGCATGAACGGCGGGCCGATCCGCTCGGCCACGATTCACGCCGTCTACCTGATCAACCCGGCCACCAAGGACCGCGAGATGCGGAAGAAGTCGGCCGCCTCGCTCGTGCACGCGCTGCGGATGGGCGACGAGATCAAGGCCGACGGGGTGGTGGTCCATCCCGGCTCCGCCGTGGGCGAGCCGCGCGACGAGGCGCTCCCGCGGGTGGGCGAGATGGTGCGGCACGCGCTCGGCGAGTCGGAGAGCTGCCGCCTGCTGCTCGAGAACACCGCCGGAGCGGGCAACACGCTCGGGCGCTCGTTCGAGGAGCTGCGTGAGATTCTCGACCTCGCCGGCGGCGACAGGCGGATCGGCCTCTGCCTCGACTCCGCTCACATGCTCGCGAGCGGCTTCGACATCACCACCGCGGACAAGCTCGGCGACGTCGTGGACAGCTGCCTGAAGATCGTTGGCGCCCGCCGGCTGCGCTGCCTGCACATGAACGACTCCCTTGCCCCGCTCGGCTCGAACCGCGACCGGCACGCCCCTCCCGGGGACGGCGAGATCGGGGCGCGCGGCTGCGCGGCGTTCCTCTCCGAGCCGCGCTTCGAGAAGCTGCCCGCGCTCTTCGAGGGCCCGGGCAAGCAGGGCAAGGGTGTCGAGAAGGTCGACGTCGACCGCATGAAGGAGCTACGCCGCAACGGGCTGCGCTCCCGCAGGCGTCGCCGCTAGGCCGAGAAGCGCCGCCTGTGGCCCGTCACGAGCAGCGCCGACCCGGCGGCCATGCTGAACAGCGCCAGCATTCCTGCCGCGCCGATGCCCGCGTCGCCCCAGTCGAAGCCTGGGGACGCCTCGGGCACCTGCGTCACGGTCGTGGAGGCCTGAACGGGCCGGCTCCGTTCAGACGGTGCCTCTAGTCCGCTAAAGCCCGTCGCGCAGGTCGAAGGCGGCGTCGACGTCCTCCACGGTGGGCTTCGTGAAGAAGCCGGGATTCACGCAGTCGAACGCCTCCGTGTAGCCGTCGTAGGCCCGCTCGACGGTCGCGCGGCACTGCGGCAGCGGCACGCCCGTCATCTTCACGCCGCCGAAGCCGTGGCGTGTGCGCTGCGCCGCCTCGAAGAGCTCCGTGTCGATCTCGCCGCGGAAGACCTTGTTCATGCAGCCCATGAAGCGCCGGCCGGTCTCCTCGTCGTCGTACAAGTAGAGGAACTGGCAGCC
>DASRIC010000042.1:0-67707 GCA_035650215.1 Thermoleophilaceae bacterium | reverse complement strand
CCCAAGGGCGCGGCCGGCTCGACCGGCGGTCGGGTGACGGTCATAGCTAGCTGTCCTGCCCACGTAGGTTGTGAACGCGGCTGATCGGTGGTTGGCCTCCGATCGAGCTGTGGGGTCTGCGTTCGTTGTAGTGGCGGGTCCAGTGTGGCAGGGCGTTGTTGCGGTGGTGGTGTGAGCGGTAGGCCATGCCGTAGGCCCATTCGCGGGCCATGGTTTGGTGGAAGCGCTCCACCTTGCCGTTGGTGCGTGGCCGGTAGGGCTGTGTGGTGAGGTGCTTGATGGCGCTGGCGGCCAGCAGCTCGCGCAGCGAGCGGTTGTGGGTGTAGCTCCAGGCGTTGTCGGTCATCAGTCGTCTGGCGGTGATCCCGTGTTGGGCGAACCAGGCGAGCGCGCGGCTGACGAAGGCGGTGACGGTGGCGGCCCTCTCGTCGGGCAGGAGCTCGACGTAGGCCAGGCGCGAGTGGTCGTCCACGATCGCGTGGGCGAAGTCGTAGCCGACCCTGGTCGTGGGGCTCATCCAGTGGCGGCCGGGATGGGAGCGGTCGCCGGTGACGGCATGGCCGGGCCGCTTGAAGCGGGCGTAGCGGGCCGTGTCCATGTGCAGCAGATCGCCGGGGCAGGGCCACTCGTAGCGGTTGGCGGGCTCCTTCGGGGCGGTGGGCCGTCGTGAGAGCCCGTGGCGACGGAGGACCTTCCAGACCGTGGAGTGATGGTGGCCCACGGCGCCAGCGACGAGCCGTGGCCCCCAGCCCGTGCGGCGCCGGCACTCACAGATGCGCTCCTGCGCGACCCGACCGAGCAGCCGCGGGCTGCGATGCGGCCGGCTCGAACGATCCAGCAACCAGACACCCGAGCGCAACTCCTCCGTAGACGCGCACCGGCGTCGATGCCACCAACGATGAGCAGTCGCGGACGAAACGCAGAAGGCGGCGGCCGCCGCCTTCTGCGACATCCCCGCAGCGATCGCTTCGGTCAGCGCCAGCCGACCCGCAGGTCCGAGCTTGGCGTTAGCGTGAATACGCATCCGGGCCCTCCTTCGAGGCGGTGAGTCGTGGCAGACCCACAGCCTCAGGAGAGGCCCGGACGTTCTCTCAGCCGTTCACAAGCTGCGTAGGCACCTCAACTAGGTAGTCGAGCGGGCAAAATTAGGCGGTTCCTGCCGATGCGCGGGCCCCCGATTTCCGGGAGGATCGTCGGCCGATGCGAGCGCTCCTGTCGAGTCCAAGCCCCCCCGATCCGACCGGGCGCTCGAGCCTGAGAAGGCCGCCGACCACCGGACACGGCTCGTTCGGCTCGCGTGGTCGCTCTGCGGCTCTCACCAGCAGGCGGAGGACCGTGGGCCGCTGCCGCCGAGGGCCGCGTCGTGCAGCGGCCCGAGCGTGCGCGGCGCCATCAGGTCGTCGCACGCGGAGAGCAGGATCCGTGCATGTCCCTCGGCCGCGCGGACGAAGCCGTGGACCACGCTCGTCTTGCCAATCCCCGCCTCGCCGGTCACGAGCACCACCGACCCGCGTCCCGCCTCGGCGTCGGTCACCGCGCGCGAAAGCGCTTCGAGCGTCCCATCGCGCTCGAGCAGCGTCGCTGGCATGCAGTCATGGTGTCAGCCCGGCCACCCGGGCTCAGCCCGTCAGGGGTGCCACGTCAAGCAAGACGGATCCTGTCGGCCCCGTGCACGCGCAGGTGGTCGAGAGCGCTGCCGCTCGCCTCGCGCAGCCGTAGTCGCTCCACGAGCGGCGCATAGCGCCCTCCGGCGAGGCCGTCCGCCAGCACCGCCGCGCCCCGCGCCGCCGTTCCTCCTGCCGCAACGGGCGCCACGCCGGCGAGCCGCTCGCCGAGCGCCTCGACAAGGCCCGGGGCGGCTGCCAGGCGGCCGGCCACGAGGATCTCGCGCGGTGAGGGCACCGAGGCCGTGAGGGCGCGCGCGGCCTTGACCGCGCCCTCCTCGAGCGCGAGCCACCCGGCCTGCAGAGCGGGATCGGCACGCAGCGCCTCGAGCGCCCCAGGCGCCGAGAGGTTGAGCTCCCCGCCGGGGTCGAGTGCGCCGCCGCTGAAGACGGTCTCCTTCGAGAGAGCGGGGCCCAGCAGGTAGGCCAGCTCCGCGTCCAGCCCGCCAGAGGAGCGCGCGCCGATCGGCGCGCAGGAGCCGCCCAGCCCGTCCACGATCTGCCCGCCGTCGATCGCGAGCGCGGCGCTGAACGCGCCGCCGAGCTCGAGCACGATCAGCGACGTCTGCTCGTAGCGGAGCCCGAGCCGCTCCGCCTGGTCGACGATGCAGAGCGCCGCGCTGCAGACCTTGTCCGCCGTGCCCAGGTCGATGCGATTCCACTTGCGGTGCTCGGGGACCGTGGGCAGGTGGATCGCTCCGGGGCCGAAGACCAGGGGCAGCCCGGCGCCGATGAGCGCTCGGATCATCCGGCGCAGGCCCCCGATGCCCGTGCTCGCGCCGGCCTCGTCGCTTCGCAGCAGCAGCATCAGCCCGAGCTCGCGCTCCCCTACACGCTCGCCGGGCACCATCGGCAGCCCGTAGCCGGCGGGCCCGAGCACGAGGTCGAGTGGGCCCAGAGCGAGGAGGGCGTCGACCAGGGGCGCCGGGTCGCGCCCCAGGTCGGACGACGGGAAGCTCTCGTCGAGCACGGGTTCGCCGCCGACGAGGGCGCAGACGTCGATGGAGACGGTCCCGGGGTCGATGCCCGCCACCCGCGGGCCGGGCGGCGACTTAGACGATCTCTTTGGCCACGGCGTAGACGCCATCCGCGTTAAGCACGAGGTCGCTGCTCTCGAAGAGCCTGCCCACGCAGGCCTTGTGCGTCTTCATCTTCTTGCCCCCGATGCCCAGGGCGCCGAGTACGACCTTCCCGTCCCGCTCGACGAGCTCGTCGCCGGCCTCGACCCCCTCGATCCCGAGCGGTTCGGCGGCGTTGTAATCGCCGAGCACCTCGATCGCCGGGTTGGCGGACCACGCCTCGTTTCGCAGCACCTGCACGCCGGCCGGCCCGGAGGCGAGCACGATGTTCGCTCCCTCGAGCGCCGCCTCCATCTCCGCCCGGTCGGCGGGCTCGCGCGTGTCGAGCCCGAGCTCCTCGGCGGCCGCCAGCCCGCGCGGCCGGCGGTAGGAGTCGGTGCCGAGCACATCGCCCGGGATGGAGGCGGCGAGCACGTCGCAGCCCTCTTGCTCCAGCAGCGTTGCGGAGCGCTGGCCGACCGGGCCCACGCCGAGGATCACCGCGCGGCTTCCCTTCAGGTCGCGATCCTTGGCGATCATCGCGATGGCCGTGGCCGCCGTGGTGTTGCAGCCGTCGGAGTCGAGCATCGCCGATACGCGGAACGGCCCGAAGAAGGTGGCCTCCACCTGTTCGAGCACCTTCTCGCCCGCGCCCACGTCCGAGCCCCCGACCCACACCGCCAGCGAGGAGTCGCCGGGCGCGCGCGTGAAGAAGGCCCCCTGCACGAGATCGCGCACCGCTTCCGGTGTCACGCTCCCGTGGCTGAGCAGCACGTCGATGCCCGCGTCGTGCGCCACGATGGCGTCGAAGGGGCTCGGATGTGGATCGGTGTCGAGCTGTAGGAGGACCTTCTTCACGGCGTGGGCACGCGGCCCGCTGCCGGCCTAGCCCTCGGTGCCCCCGGCGAACGGGTGGCGCGCGTCGGTCGACTGCTCGATCACCGCGCTCGCCTTGGGCTCGGCGGACACCGCGCGTGCGAGCGCCTCCTTGGTGGCCTCGTAGTTCCAGTCGAAGATCTTCTTGTCGTCTTCGGCCAGCCAGTGGATGAACACGCCGACGATCACGCAGAGGTCGTCCGCGTCGCTCTGCGAGATGACCCCGTCACGCACCGAGTCGACCACGGCTCGCGAGACGGCGGCCTGGGCGGGCCCGAACATCTGCCCCACCTGCTTCTCGCCCTTGAGCGTGACCTTGTTGGCCATGATCGTGTCCGGCTTGGCAGGAAGGTTGGGCGCCACCACGGCCAGCAGGTTCGTGTGGCCCTCCTTCTGGTTCAGGAGAGCGGCGGCAAACGCCTCGCCGACCGGGCCGTCCTTGGATCCGATCAACAGATCGATGTGCGCGACCTCGTTGCCGTCACCCACCAGGGACTCTCCAACGGACATCGTCAGAGCCATGTGTCTCTCCTCTCTCGGGTCTCCGTAAGGCGGGCGCGAGTGTAGCGCGGTGTCCCCGTACGGCGCAGGGTGGGCCGCGCAGCGCCGGGGGTATCCTCCGGCGCGCGGATGGCTGAGCACGCGGCGACCTGCGCCGGCTGTGGATGTGGCTGCGACGACATCGAGGTCGCGGTGGCCGGGGGAGCCCTTGCGGGCGCGACGCGGACCTGCCCGCTGGGCGACGCCTGGCTTGCCGAGCGCACGGGTGAGGCGCCTCCGCCGTCCCGCGTGGACGGCCGCGAGGCGGACTTCGGTGAGGCGGTGGACGCGGCGGCGGCGATTCTCCGCGACGCCCGGCTGCCGCTCGTCTGCGGCCTCGGGGGGACCGACTGCGAGAGCCAGCGCGCGGCCGTGGCCCTGGCCGAGGCGCTCGGCGCCGTGATCGACCCGTCCGGGGGCGCCGGCGGCGCCGCCTCGCAGGCCTTCGGGGTCAGCACCACGACGTTCGGCGACGTTCGCGACCGGGCCGACCTGGTTGTTGCCTGGCGCGCCGACCCGGTCTCCACCAACCCGCGGCTGCTTCCTCGCCTGCGGCTCGACCGCGCGGGCCGGCCGCCCGGGCGCAGCCTGGTGGTGGTCGGCGCGGAGGAGAGCGCCACCGCCGCGGAGGCGGACGAGCTGGTCGAGCTGGCACCCGCGCTCGACTTCGAGGCGCTCTGGGCCCTGCGCGCGCTGGCGCGCGCGGTGCCGCTCGAGCGCGAGCTCGCAGCGCGGTTGCCGCTCGACGCCCTCGAGCGGCTCGCGGCCCGGCTGCGCGCGTGCAGCTACGGCGTGGTCCTCCACGCGCCCGCCGGCTACGCGAGCTCGCTGGCGCTGCTCGCCCTCGTTCGCGACCTGGCGACCCTCGCGCACGTGGTCGCGCTGCCGCTGCGCTTCGAGGCGGGCGCGCGCGGCGCCGAGGACGTGCTGGCGTGGCAGACCGGGTACCCGGGAGCCGTGAGCTTCGCGCGAGGGCATCCGCGAGCGTGGCCTGGAGAGTTCAGCGCCGCCGGCATGCTGGAGCGCGGCGAGCCGGACGCCGCGCTGATCGTGGGCTTCGACGCCCTGCGCGGGCTGCCGCCGCGCGCGAGCGACCACCTGCGCTCGATCCCCACCGTGGTCGTCGACCCGTGCGCCACCGAGACCGCCGCGGCCGCGCGCGTGGCCTTCGCCACGGCCGCCGCCGGGGTGCAGCGCGAGGGCACCGCCCACCGCATGGACGGCGTGCCCCTCACGCTGCGCGCGCCGCTCGCGTCCGAGCGCCTGGGAGACGGCGACGTGCTCGGCGCGATCCAGGCGCGCCTCGCCGGGGACGAGGGGAGCTAGCGCTCGGTGCTGCGAATCGCGCAGGGGCGCGTCTACGACCCGGCCAACGGGGTAAACGGCGAGGTGCGCGACGTCTGCCTGGACGGGGGCAAGGTGGTCCACGAGCTGCCGCCGCACGCGCCGCGCGTCGACGCGAGCGGCATGGTCGTGATGCCGGGCGGGGTGGACATCCACTCGCATATCGCCGGCCCGGCGGTGAACGCGGCGCGCAAGCTCGCCCCGGAGGACCATCGCGGCGATCCGATCGACCGCACCGAGCTCATGCGCTCGGGCACGGGCGGCACCGTGCCCTCGACCTTCGTCACGGGCTATCGCTACGCGCTGCTCGGCTACACGACGGTCGTCGACGCCGCCACGCCCCCGCTCGCCGCGCGCCACACCCTGGCGGAGCTGCGCGACACGCCGATCGTGGACGCGGCGTTCCTCGTGCTGATGGGCAACAACCTGCCGCTGTTCGAGCTGATCCGCGAGGGCGGCCCGGTAACGGACGCCGTGGCCTGGCTGCTCGAGGCGACCGGCGGCTATGGCGTGAAGCTCGTGAACCCGGGCGGCGTGGAGATGTGGAAGCACCGGAACGGCAACGTGACCGCCCTCGACGACGAGGTCGAGGGGCTGGGCGTGACTCCGCGCCGGGTGCTGGAGGCGATCGCCGGCTCCGTCGACGAGCTCGGTCTGCCGCACCCCGTGCACGTTCACTGCAACAACCTGGGGGTGGCGGGCAATTGGCGCACCACGCTCGACACGCTCGACACCTTGCAGGGCCGGCGAGCGCACCTCGCTCATCTCCAGTTCCACGCCTACGGTGGCACGCCGGGCAAGCGGCCGCGCTCGCGCGCGCCGGAGCTGGCCGAGCACCTCGCTGCGCACCCCGAGCACAGCGCCGATATCGGCCAGGTGATGTTTGGGCCGGCGACCACGATGACCGCCGACGCGCCCGTGTCCGCGGTGCTGCGCGACGTGACCGGAGGCAAGTGGGTGAATGCCGACCTCGAGGCCGAGACCGGCTGCGGCATCGTGCCCTTCGAGTACCGCGAGCGCAACTACGTTCACGCGCTCCAGTGGGGGATCGGCCTGGAGCTGTTCCTGCTGAGCCGTGACCCCTGGCGGGTCGTGCTCTCCACCGACCACCCGAACGGCGGCTCGTTCCTGAGCTACCCGCGGCTGATCCGGCTGCTGATGGACCGCGAGTTCCGAAACGAGCAGATCCGGCGCGTGAACCAGAAGGCGATCGGGCGCACCATGCTGCGCGACGACCTCGATCGCGAGTACACGCTCGGGGAGATCGCGGTCATCACCCGTGCCGGGCCCGCCCGGCTGCTCGGGCTGGCCGACAAGGGCCATCTCGGGGTGGGCGCCGACGCCGACGTGACGATCTACCAGGGGCGCGATGACGTGGAGGAGATGTTCGCCACGCCGCGCTGGGTGATCAAGAGCGGGCGCGTGATCGTCGAGGAGGGCGAGCTGCGCGAGACGCCGGCGGGCGAGCTGCTGCGCGTGGCGGCGGATCACGACGAGGGGATCGAGAGCACCCTGCGACCGCTCTTCGACGAGCGCTACAGCGTGCGCTTCGACAACTATCCGGTCCGCGAGCCGTGGCTGCTCGAGCCGGCTCGCCGGATCGCCGCCGGGCCGGGCGGGAACGCGCGATGAGGCTGAACGGCACCGAGGTCGTGGACACCTTCGCGGAGGCGTTCCCGATGTGGGGCGCGCGGATCGTGGTCACGGCGGAGAGCCGCGCCTGGGCGGGCGAGGCGGCCCGCTCGCTCACCGGTTTCGCAACCTCGGTGATCGGCTGCAAGTGCGAGGCCGGCATCGAGCGCGAGCTCGAACCCGGCGAGACGCCCGACGGGCGCCCCGGAGCAAGCGCGCTGCTGTTCGCCAACGACCGCGAGGGCTTGGCGAAGCGGCTGGTGGAGCGCGTGGGCCAGAGCGTGCTCACCTGTCCCACCACGGCCTGCTTCAACGGGCTCGACGGCGAGGAGACCGTCGACGTGGGCGGGCAGCTGCGCTTCTTCGGCGACGGCTATCAGGCCAGCAAGGTGCTCGACGGGCGCCGCTACTGGCGGGTGCCGGTGATGGAGGGCGAGTTCCTCGTCGAGGAGCGCTTCGCGGTCGCCGAGGGAGTGGCGGGCGGCAACATCATCATCCTCGGCCGTGACGTCGCCGAGGCGCTGGGCGCGGCGGAGGCGGCCGCCGCGGCGATGCAGGCGGTGCGCGGAGTGATCCTGCCCTTCCCGGGTGGCATCGCCCGCAGCGGCAGCAAGGTCGGCTCCCGTTACAGCGCCCTGATCGCCTCGACCAACGACGCGCTCTGCCCCACGCTCCGCGCGCAGGTCCCGCACACCGACGTGCCGCCGGGCATCGGCTCGGTATTCGAGATCGTGATCGACGGCCTGACTCTCGAGGCCGTTCGCGAGGCGATGGCGCGCGGCCTCGAGGCCGCCGCCGGGGCGGGGGCGGCCAGGGTCAGCGCGGGAAACTACGGGGGCGACCTGGGACCGCACCACATCGAGCTGCGCGGGCTCGTGCCCGGCCTCGAGGGCTGATGCCGCTCAAGCTCAGCCTCCGGGAGCAGCCGGCGGTGCCGCTCGAGGTCGAGGGCCTCAGCCCAGACCGCCTCGCCGGCCTCGGGCGCGCCGAGGTCGAGGCGCTCCCGGTCTGGCACGGCAACCGGCGGGAGCGGCTGGCCGACCTCTTCGCCGTCTCCGGCGACGGCGACGAGGAGGTGCGCGTCGAGGGCGACCTGCGGCGCGTCAAGCTCATCGGGGCGGGCATGACCGGCGGGAGGCTGATCGTCGCGGGCGATGCCGGGATGCACACCGGCGCGGAGATGCGCGGCGGCGAGCTGGTGGTTGAGGGCGACGTTGGCGACTTCGCGGGCACCGCCATGCGCGGTGGCCGGCTCGTGGTGCGCGGCTCCGCCGGGCAGCAGCTCGGCGCCGCCCCGCCGGGCGAGCGAGCGGGAATGCGCGGCGGCGAGATCCTCGTCCACGGCAACGCGGGCGACCAGGTCGGCGCCGGCCTGCGGCGCGGGCTGATCGCGGTCGCGGGGAGCGTGGGGGAGGCCGCGGGGCTGCGCATGCTGGCCGGCACGATCGTGGCCCTCGGCGCCGTGGGCGCGCGGCCCGGAGCGGGCATGCGCCGGGGCACGATCGCGGCGATGTCGGAGCTCACTCCGCTGCCCACCTTCGCCTACGCGTGCTCGTACCGCCCGCCCTTCCTTCGCCTCTACCTGCGCCACCTGCGCGAGCTGGGCCTGCCGCTGGCCGACGAGCAGGTCGAGGGCCGCTACGCGCGCTGGAGCGGTGACGGCCTGGAGTTGCGCCGCGGCGAGCTCCTCATCCTCGAATCCGGCGGCTGAGCGCCGTGAACGGGCGCCGGCTGCGCGTGGCTGTGCTCGGCTCGACCGGCGGCTGGCATGCCGGCCGCCTGGAGCGGGCGCTCACGGCGCGCGGCCACGAATGCGCCTTCGCGCCGGTCACGCGGATGGTGGGGAGCGTCGGGAGCGCGGTGGGCGTGCGCTCGCGCGAGGTCGCGCTGCACGACTGCGACGTCGTGCTCGTGCGCGGGATCCCGCGCGGCTCGCTCGAGCAGGTCGTGTTCCGCGTCGACGCCCTCCATGCGCTCGCGGCCCGCGGCGTTCGCGCGGTCAACAGCGCGCACGCCGTCGAGCGGACCGTCGACAAGTTCCTCGCATCCGCACTGCTCGCGCGCGCCGGACTGCCCACGCCCCGCACGATCGCCTGCGAGCGGCCCGCCGACGCCCGGGAGGCCCTCGCCGAGCTTGGCGGCGACGTGATCGTTAAGCCGCTGTTCGGGTCGATGGGGGTGGGCATGGTGCGCGTGGACGATCACGACGTCGCGGAGCGGGTGTTCCGCGCGCTCGAGCTCGAGCGCGCCGTGTACTACCTGCAGGAGGCACTGCCGCACGCGGGCCGCGACGTGCGCGCGCTGGTGATGGGCGAACGGGTTGTGGCGGCGATCGAGCGGAGCGGCGAGGGCTGGCGCACGAACCTCGCGCGCGGCGGGAGCGCGCGCCCGGTTCAGCTCGGCGCTGAGCAGGAGCGCCTGGCCGGGCTGGCCGCGGCCGCGCTGGGCGTCGACTACGCCGGCGTGGACCTGCTGCGCGTGCCCGACGGGCGCGACTACGTGCTCGAGGTCAACGGGATCCCCGGCTGGCAGGGCGTGGAGCGGGCCACCGGCGTGGACGTGGCGGCTGCGCTGGCGGAGCACCTGGAGACGCTGGTCGGCTGAGCGCGCGCAGCTCGGACGGGCCGATCGCGCCGCGGTGCAGGGCGGTGGCCAGGAGCGCGCCCGCCGCCCCGGCCTTGTCGAGGGCGCGGAGGTCGGCGAGGTCGCGCACGCCGCCGCCGGCCAGCAGCTCGAGGTCCGGGAAGCGCGAGCTGAGCTCGCCGATCAGCTCGAGCTGCGGGCCCGCACCTGATCCGACCCGCTCGAGGTCGAGCACGATCACCTCACACATGCCGGCGGGCGCCATGCGGGCCAGCGCCTGGGCGGCACCGAGCCGGGCAAGCACGGGGTCCGGCGAGAGGAGGCGGCCGCCGCGGAGGTCGAGGCTGAGCACATGGGGGAGGCCCACCAGCCGCCCGAGCGCAGCCGCGCCCGCGAGCGTCTCGGTGCCGATCACCACGCGTGCCGCGCCGACTTCGAGCAACGAGCGGGCCGCGGCGGGATCGGTCACGCCGGCGTCGACCATGACCCGCGCCTCGCGCCCCAAGGCGGCCAGCGCCTCGGCATTGGGCGGCCCGCCGGCGATCGCGTCGAGGTCGGCGACGTAGAGATCCTCGAGTCCGAGCTCGCCGCTGAACGCGCGAGCGATCCGAACCGGGTCGGAGCCGGCGACGAGTCGGCTGCGCAGCGGGCGGTAGCGTTCGCGCTCCCCGCGCACGGCGTGCACGGCCACACCGCCCTTGAGATCGATGACCGGGATCACTCGCATGGCCACGCAGGGTCGCTGATGGGCGGCGTGATCGGCCTCGACGTGGGCGGTGCGAACACGAAGGCCGTATGGCTGGGCGGAGATGAGCGTCGCGCGCTGTCGCGGCCGTTCGAAGTCTGGCGCGACCGGGAGGCGCTCACGGCCATGATCCGCGAGGTCGTGGCCGGCGTCGCTCGGGAGCCGGCGGAGGCCGTGGCTCTGACAACGACGGCCGAGCTCTCGGACGCGTTTCGCACCAAACGCGAGGGCGTGGAGTTCGTGCTCGACGCCGCGGAGGAGGCGCTTGACGGCGCGGAGCTGCTCGCGTTCACCACGCACGGGGAGCTCGTCCCGTTCGCGGTGGCGCGTGGGCGCGCAGCCGAGGTGGCGGCCGCCAACTGGCTCGCGAGCGCGCTCGCGGTGGCGGCGCTCGATCCCGACGCGCTGATGGTCGACGTGGGCAGCACCACCGTCGACGTGATTCCGATCGCCGCCGGGCGGGTGGTGGCCGCCGGGCGCACCGACCTCGACCGGCTGCTGGCCGGCGAGCTGGTGTACAGCGGCGCTCTGCGCACGAACCTCGCGGCGATCGCCCCGCGGGTGCCGGTCCGCGGTAGCCGGTGTCCGGTGTCGTCGGAGCTGTTCGCGATCAGCGCGGACGTGCACCTGATCCTCGGGCACATCACGCCGGTCGGGTACACGTGCGCCACGCCGGACGGGCGGCCGACCACGCTCGAGTTCGCACGCGAGCGCGTGGCGCGGCTCGTGTGCGCCGACGCGGAGCAGCTCTCGGTTGCGGAGATCGAGGCGATCGCGGCGTTCCTGCACGCGGAGCAGGTGGGCCAGATCGAGGCCGCGGTGCGTCGGGTGAGCGACCGCCTCGAGGGCGAGCCCGCCGTGGTGCCGCTCGGCACGGGGGCCTTCCTGGCGCGAGAGGCAGCCGAGCGCCTGGGGCGCGCCGTCGCGGAGCTGCCCTGGAGCGCGGCCGAGCGCGACGCGGCGCCCGCCGCCGCGCTCGCCGAGCTCGTGGCCCGCCGGTGCTGAGCGTCGTCAAGGTCGGCGGCGGCGTGGCGCGCGAAGCGGGCGACGACGCGCTCGAGAGGCTGTGCCGCACGATCGGCGAGGCGGGCGAGCGTCACCCGCTGCTCGTGATTCCGGGCGGCGGCGCGTTCGCGGATGCCGTGCGCGAGCACGACGCCCGTCTCGCCCTGCACGCCGAGACCTCCCACCGGATGGCGATCCTCGCGATGGACCAGTTTGGCTGGCTGCTGTCCGACCTGATCCCCGGCGGCGTTCCCTGCGTGGACATCACGGCCGCCCGCGCGGCCGGCGCCCGCGGCCGCACGCCGATCCTGCTGCCGGCGGCGCTCCTCGCGGCGGACCCGCTCCCGGCCTCGTGGGAGGTCACGTCCGACTCGATCGCGGCCTGGGTGGCCGGTGCCGCCGCGGCGGGGCGCGTGGTGCTCGTGAAGCCGGTCGCGGGCCTCTTCCGCGACTGGCCGCCGCACGGCGAGCCGATCGCCCGCCTGAGCGTCGACGAGCTGGCCGAGCTTCGCTCCGAGGGGGTCGACCGATATCTGCCCGAGGCGCTGCGGGCGGCCGGCGTCGAGGCGTGGCTGGTCGACGGCCGCGAGCCCGCCCGGCTACTGACGCTGCTCGAGCAGGGCAGCACCGACGGGACGCTGGTCACGGCGGCGGCGTCGCCCTAGCCCTCCTGCGGCGAACGTCCCGGACTGGTCGCTATAGGGGGTAGTCAGGGACGTTCGATGCGCGGCGGGCGACGCCCTAGCGCTCGCACTCCGCGCGCAGGCGCGCGATTCGCCCCGCGTCGAGGGGCGCCGTGCGCCGGCCGTCGCGGCAGGCGGCGGTACGAACGCCGGCGATGTCGGCGCCCGTGGCCCGGACCCGGCTCAGGTCCTCGAGCCGCAGCGACCCGGCGAGTGCCATCACGACGCCGGCGGCGTGGGCCTCGCCTACCAGCGCCTGGAGCGCCTCCGCGGTGAGCCATTCGAACAGCCCGCGGCCGTCCTTGACCGCGGTGTCGAGCAGGCAGCCGCCGACGCCCGCGCGGCGAGCCGCCTCCACGACCTCGCCAGGCGGCAGGGGCCCGCCGGCGACGCGCTCGGCATCCGCGTAGGCGGCGGCGACCACGGTCGCGCTCCCGTCGACCGCGTCGCGCATGGCGCGCAGCACCGCCACGGCCTCGTCCGTGCCGGGCGTACCCGACAGCCCCACCTTCACGTACTCCGCGCCGGAGCGGGCCGCGCCCAGCGCGGCCAGCGCGGCCGTGCCGGGGAGACCTGGCAGGTCGCCGAGCGCGGCGCTCAGCGGGCGCTCCAGCGGCACGACCTCGCGCACGCGCGCGAGCACGCCGGGGGCGGGCGCGCCCAGGGCGCCCTCGGCCGGGTTCTTCACGTCGATGATGTCCACGCCGGCGTCCACCGCCAGGCGGGCCTCGTCGGCGTCGACGACGCTCACGAGGAGCCTCATTTCGCCTCCACCCGCGCGCCGCGGTTGTCGAAGCCCACCACGTGGACGCTCCCCGCGCCGCCCAGCTCGGCCTCTATCCCGCGAGCCAGCTCGCTCCCCGCCTGCGCGTCTCCGACGATCCCGTAGACGGCCGGCCCCCACGAGCTCTGGCCCGCGCCGGCCGCCCCGAGCCGGAGCAGCGCCGCCACGAGGTCGCCCGCACGCGGGTGGTAGACGCCGCCCTGAACCGAGGCGAACGACTCGCCGACGAGCCGCTGCACCTGTGTGAGCGCGTCGCCGAACTCGGCGAGGTCGCCCTCCGCGAGCCCGGGCAGCAGCGAAGTGAGCACCAGCTGCGCGATCAGCGCGGCGCGCCCCGTGTCCGGGCGCAGCTCCCCGAACGCCTCCTCCTCCGCGTGGCCGGAGAGTCCTGGCTCGGCCTCGGGGATCACGAGCACGCAGCGCCACTCGCCGGGCATCGCGTGGCGAGCCAGCAACGGCGCCGGGCGCTCCACGCCGGGGAGCCTGCCGCCCTCCACGACGAGCCCGCCGAGCGCAAACGTCCACAGGCCGACCGCGGAGCGGGCGCCGCGCCCGGCGGCGCGAGCGATCGTGACCGGGTCCGGGGCCCGTCCGGCGAGCGCGGCCACGGCGGCCGTCACGGCGAGCGCGAGCTTGGTCCCGGAGCCAAGGCCCACGTGCGGCGGGATCGCCTCGGTCACGCGCACATGGACGCCGCCGGAGAGGCCGAGGGCCTCCCGGGCGCGATGGGCGACTGCCAGCGCCCGCTCGGCATCCGGGCCCTCGGTGGTCACGTCGTCGCTCGGGCGCGCCTCGACGATCGCCGCGGGACGGCTGAGCGCGGCGCCCAGCCCGCCGAAGCGCCGCGTGGCGCCGCCGGCGGCGTCGAGCATGCCCATGTGCAGGCGCGCGGGCGCCTCCACTCGGACGGACGTCATGCGCCGCCCACCGCGGCGCGCACGCGCCGCCGCACGAGCTCCATCGCCTCCCGCTCCCGCGGTCCCGCCGTCTTGTCCACGAGCACCTGGAGGCGGGCGAGCTCCAGGCGGATCTCCTCGGCGGGCAGCAGGCGCGCCCGCGAGGCGACGATCGATGCCTCGAGCACCGCGTGACAGGCGCGGTTGAAGCCGAGGAACTCGCGACCCCTCCCGTGGTCCACGACTCGCGTGGTCACCCGGGCGCGGGGCCCGCGAGCGTCGATCGCCTCGACCGTGACCTCACGCCAGGAACAGGCGTCCGTCAGCACCGCCCCGTCGACCGTGGCGGCCGGGCGCGTGGGCGGCTGCGGGTCGCCCAGAGCGGCCTGCGTGAACAGCAGGATGTCGTCGGTGAGGTTGACCACCGCCGCGCCCGTGGCCTCCAGGTTGCGCAGCGTGCGGGTGGAGGGGAAGGGCTTGATCACGATCACGTCGTCTCCCCACTGCACCCCCATCGCGGCGCAGTTGACCGTCCCATCCGGGTTGATCGTGGTGGTCACGGTCTCGATGATCGCTGCGCCGGAGGGGCGGTCGCTCATCCCCGGAAGGACCGCTCGAGCACGCCCAGGTTCACGCCCCCGGCGTGAAAGCTGCGCCCGCTGGCCACGCTCACCAGGCGCACCTCGGCCGGGCTGAAGAGCAGCGGATCGATCTCGTAGAAGTCCCAGTTCGCCGCCTCCAGCACGGTGCCGAACGGCTCGCCGTAGTCGTCCGAGGCCGAGGACGGGAGGCGCGGCGCCACCGCCTCGAGCTCCTCGTCGGTCGCGTCCACGGTGAGCTCCACCTGGCCGCCGTACAGCACGGCGTCGTTGGTGCGACCGATTGCCTCGGGGTCTTTTCGCGCCACGGGCGGCAGCGGGCAGCTCCCGAAACCGCTCACCACCCGTCCGACGTCGAACTCGAGCTCGTGCAGCTTGTGGAGCGCGGTCTCAACCACGCGCGCGGCCACCTGCACGCTGCCCGCAAGGCTCGCGGTCGGAGCGAACAGCAGGGTCAATTCCGCAGCGGCCACGCCCGCCTTCTCGGCTACGTAGTCGGCGACCTCCTGCGGGGGAGCATCGCGGGTCTCGAGGCACAGCACGGCGTGCTGAGAGCGCTCGTCGACCTCGAGGTCGTCGTAGAGGTCCTCGGCCCGGATCAGCGCGCGGCCCGGCCCGCTGGCGATCGCGAAGTAGTCCTCGGGGTCCAGGCGCCAGCCCGCGTATTGCGACGCGAGGCACGCCAGCGCCGGGCGGTCGGTGACCACAGTGAGCCCGGGAAGCCAGCGGCCCTCGATCACGAGCGGCGCGAACGACACCGTGCCCAGGCCCGCCATGCAGATCTCCGCGAAGCGCCGCCCGGCCTCGAGGCCTCCCGAGACGGCGCTGCCGCAGTCGATCACCCGCGAGCCGTTCGGCAGCATGGTGACCGTCAGGCGCAGCGCGTCGGCGTCGGCCGCCAGGCCGTCGGCGAGCGCCCGAGCGCGATCGTTGAGTGAGAGCGTCACGATTCGCGCCGGAGCATAGGCCCGTCAGCCGGGCACCCGGAGCCCGGCGCGGTCACCGAGGTCGGCGCGCAGCGCGGCAGCGCGCGCGTCGAGGTCGGCGAGCACCGCCTCCGCGGACTCCTGCACCGAGACGAGCGTGCAGACCGGATGGCCGGCGGCGATGGGCTCGTCCGGGTGCGGCACGTCGCGGACGCCGCGCGCCGGCCAGGCGCGGGTGTCGCCGACGCGCAGGTCGCGAGTGGCGAACAGGACCGCCTTGCCGGCCGCCCGGCTCGGCATGCGGTCAGAGGCGATGGCGGGCAGGCGCCCGGCGCAGCCGTCGAGGTGCGCGGAGAAGGAGCTCACCCCGTATGCCGCCTCGATGGATTCGAGCGATGCCGTGGGGCGGGGGTTGACCTCGACCACCCAGGCGCGCTCGCCGTCCCACACGAGGTCCACGCCGAACAGCCCGCGCAGCGCGAATGCCGACGCCAGGTGCGCGCAGACCGCCCGCGCCGCCTGGGCGAGCCCCTCCTGCTCGGGCTCGCCGAGCCGCGCCGGCACGAGGTTGCCGCACCAGGCGTACCCGCGAGCGCCCAGCGAGCGCCGCCCGATCAGCTGCTCGCTCACGCCCAGCAGCACGGCCGAGCGCCCGTCGGCGACCGCCGCGGCCGAGCAGGCGAGCCCCGCGACCCGCTCCTGCACGATCAGCTCGCCGTCGAGCGCGCCGCCGCGCCAGTCGCGAACGCCGCGTCCGCCGCCGCCGCGAACCGGCTTGCGCAGCCAGCGCCGGGAGCGGTCCGCCAGCCCCGGCGCGTCGGCGGCCACGAACGTCGTCGGGTAGGCGAGGCCGGCCGAGCGGAGCGAGCCGGCGAGCGCGGCAGGGTCGCGCACGCGCTCGAGCGTCTCGCCCGCGCACCCGAGCAGTGTCCTGCCCGACGCAAGCCGGGCCACGAGGTCCGGCCGGTTCTCCAGGCCCGCGCCGTAGATCACACTGGGCGCCGCGATCCGCTCCGCCGCGTCAACCAGCGCCGCCATTCCTCCCTGGCCGCCGAGGTCGCGCAGCACGGAGACGCTCGGGCAGAGCTGCTGCAGGTCGAGATCGCCGAAGCGATCGAGCGCCACGATCTCGTGGCCCGCCCTCACGCCCAGCTCGGCCAGCATCCGCGCGCTCACGGACACGACGAGGATCGGCTCGGCCGGGCGGCTCAGAGCACGCCCTCCAGCAGCGCCACGAACAGCACGGCGGTCACGAGGTCGGCCGTGGTCCCGGGGTTGAGCGCGTTGCCGTCCCGGCGCAACGCGGCGTCGAACTCGGCCAGCGCCGCCCTGCCGGGCGAACTGCGCACTCCGCCGGCGCCGAGCACGCGCCTGGCGCCCTCCGTCACGCGCGCGGCGGCCTCCAAACCGCGCTTGCGGGCGATCAGGGTGTCCGGCACCTCGGCGAGGAGGCGCAGCGCCAGCTCCAACGCGGCCTCGCGGGCGGGCAGCCCGTCGCCGAGCGCGCCGGCGAGGGTGGGCAGCCCGAGCTCGAAGGTCAGCGCGTAACCGGTCGCGTACTCGCTCGCGATCGTGTCGCGCTCCGCGGCCGCCGCCATCGCCTCACGCAGGCTCACGCGCGCCTCGTCGCGCACATCGTGCTCGACCGGCTCGTCGAGCCCGCCGGCGTCCGCCATCCGGATCGCCTCGTAGGCGGCGCGGGCATCGGCGACAGTCAGCGCGCCAAGCACCTCGCCGAGGCGCTCGCGGAGCGGTCCGCCCACGAGCGCCGCGCGCGCGAGCGGCGCCAGCAGCAGCGCGATGCCGAGGTTGGTGTTGGCGTCGGCGGCGCCGCGTGAGGCGCGCACGGCGGCCAGGACCGTTTCGCCGACCGGACGCTCGCCCGCAAGCCCGAGCTCGTGGCCGAGCGCGATCCCGCTGCGCAGCATGTCCTCGTAGGAGGTGTCGTCGAAGTCGTGGCTCGGTGTGACGTTGCCGGGCTTCTCGGCGCTGGCCTCGAGCACGCAGGCCAGCTGCGCGGCGAGGGCGACCTCGGTGCGCGATAGCTGCTTGACCCGTGCCTTCGGCATGCGTATAGCTTCCCTGGTTGGCTCAGACCGGGGACATCGGGCAGCCGGGCGGGCGCCGGCTCGACGGGACGCGAGCCGTGGTCACGGGCGCCAGCAGCGGCATCGGCGCCGCCATCGCCGAGGCGTTCGGCGCGGCGGGCGCAACGGTCCTCCTCACGCACCGGGACAGCGAGGCGAAGGCGGCTGCGGTGGCCGGGCGGATCGGCGGCGCGCTCGTAGCCCAGGCCGACCTCCGTTCCCGCGAGGCTTGCGAGGCGTTGGTGGCGCACGCGCGGGAGCGGCTCGGCGCCCTCGACGTGTGGGTGAACAACGCCGGCGCGGACGTGCTCACGGGCGAGGCCGCGGACTGGGACTGGGAGCGCAAGCTCGAGCTCCTGCTCGCCGTCGACCTCAGGGGAACGGTGGCCTGCTCGTACGCCGCCGGCGCCGCGATGGCCGAGCAGCCGGACGGCGGCACGATCCTCAACATGAGCTGGGACCATGTGACCGAGGGCATGGCCGGCCGGAACCCGGAGCTGTTCAGCGCGGTGAAGGGCGGCGTGCTCGCCTTCAGCAAGAGCCTGGCGCGCAGCCTGGCGCCCCGGGTGCGCGTGAACGTGCTGTGCCCCGGATGGATCGAGACGGCGTTCGCGCGCGAGGCCGACGACGACTTCCAGCGTTCGGTCGCGGAGTCCACGCCGCTCCGCCGCTGGGGCCGGCCCGAGGACGTGGCCGCGGCGGCGCTCTGGCTCGCGTCGCCGGATGCCGCCTTCGTCACCGGTCAGGCCGTGAACATCAACGGTGGCGTTGTGATGTAGTGATCCAGAAGGAGGCGATCGCAATGGAGACGACCGCAAAGCTCAAGCCGTACAGCGACGAAGAGGTCGAGGCCAAGATCCAGGAGCACGGCCTCGAGGGGTGGTACCTCGACGGCGACTGGCTACGGCGCAAGTACAACACCGACGGCTGGCCCACGACGCTCATGCTCGTGAACACCATCGGCTATCTGTCCGAGGCGGCCTACCACCACCCCGACCTGGCGGTCACCTGGGGCAAGGTGTGGGTGAAGCTGCAGACGCATTCGAGCGGCGGAATCACGGACAAGGACTTTGCCCTGGCGCGCCAGATCGAGGACCACGTGCTGTGGCGCCCGGACCCCGACAGCCCGCTCGAGGGCACGCCCGGCAAGTTCGTCCATAGCAAGTAGCCCCGGCGCCGCCGGACGAGCCCGTGGCCGAGCGGCTCCTGTTCGTTACCGGCAAGCTCGCCGCGGCGGCGCTCCGCGACACGCTCGACCGCACCGAACTGCCGTTCGACTACGAGGTCGCCGTGATGAAGATCACCGTGGCCGCGCTGATGACCACCGACTGGATCGCGCGCTTCCTCGAGCCCCCCGACGCGGTCACGAAGATCATGATCCCCGGCCTGTGCGAGGGGGACACCGGCGTGCTGGCGGAGCGCTTCGGGATCCCAATCGAGAAGGGGCCCGCCGACCTCAAGCGCCTGCCGAGCTGGTTTGGGCAGGCCGAGGCGCGCGCCAGCTACGGCCCGCGCGACATCCGCGTTTTCGCGGAGATCAACCATGTGCCAACGCTGAGCCGCGACCGGGTGATCGAGCTCGCCGGCCGCTACCGCGACTCCGGCGCCGACGTGATCGACCTGGGCCTGTCGCTCGGGCGGCGCTGGCTCGACGAGGGTCCCGGGGTGATCGCCGAGCTGCGCGAGCGCGGCTTCGCACTGAGCATCGACACGCTGGACCCCGAGGAGATCCTGATGGCCGACGAGGCGGGGGTCGACTACGTGCTCAGCCTCAACGGGTCCAACCGCGACCTCGCCGAGCGCCTGCGCGCCACGCCCGTGCTGATCCCCGACACGCCCGAGGACCTGGACAGCCTCGACGCGACCATCGCCCACCTCGACGGCCTCGGCAAGCCCTACCTCGTGGACCCGATCATCGAGCCGATCGGCACCGGCTTCGCCGCCAGCCTCGGGCGCTACCTCGACGTGCGCCGGCGTTATCCCGGGGTGGAGATGCTGATGGGCATCGGCAACCTCACCGAGCTGACCGAGGCCGACAGCACGGGCGTGACCGCGGTGCTGATCGGCTTCTGCCAGGAGCTCGGGATCCGCAACGTGCTCACCACCGAGGTGATCGAGTGGGCCCGGGGCGCGGTGCAGGAGGCGGTGCTGGCGGCGCAGCTCATGCACTTCGCGCACGAGCAGGGCACCCCGCCGAAACACGTCGACGGACGGCTCCTGACCGTGAAGGACGAGGACCTACGGCCCTACGCGGAGTCCGAGCTGCGCGAGCTGCACGCGCAGGTCACCGACCCGAACTTCCGGATCTTCGCCGACAGAGACTGGATCTACGTCTTCAATGCCGAGCGCTTTGTGATGGGCACCGACTTCAACGAGATCTTCGACCAGCTCGGGGTCGACGAGCCCACCCACGCCTTCTACCTCGGCAAGGAGCTGATGAAGGCCACGATCGCTCGCGCCCTCGGCAAGAACTACCGCCAGGAGGCGCCTCTCGACTGGGGCTATATGACCTTCGAGGAGCCTCGCCGCAAACGTGTGCGGCTCACGGCGGGCCGGTCGACGGCGCGGCGTAGAAAGTAGTATTTTCCGGCCCCCCAAAGAATCGACCCAAGAGGGAGGATGCGTGGCCGCGACTGCCGAAGAGCTTCTGGGCAAGCAGAATGGCGCAACGCTAGGTCGAGTACTCGGGCGCGGGAGCGTCGGAGAGGCGGAGGAGGGATCCGACGGCACGATGAGTGCCACGGTGCGGATCCCGGAGGACGAGCTGGTGTACGAGCCCGGTGTCCTCGTCCTACCCCACGGGGGTGTGCTCGAGCTCACGCTCATCAACGACGACAAGAACACACACTGCGCGGTTCTACCGAGCAATGGCGACACCCAGTTCCTCTGGCTGGTCAACCACTCGAAGGGCACGGCAACGCTCGAGCTCGACGGACCGGGGTACTACTGGTACGGCTCCACGACCGGCAACGACGAGGGGCGTGGGCTGACCGGAGCGATCGTCGTCCAAGGGGACGTGCCGGACGAGGCTCGCCTCGACCGCCCGCCCCAGCCGCAGGTCTAGACCGCCGCCACGCTCACCATCGAAAGGAGTACTCGATGGCAACCGAGTACGTAGACGCAGGAAGTGCCATCCCTTACGCCACCCTCAGCACCTCGGTCGGCAAGGCGCCGCCGGTCGCCCAGGGCGTGACGTACGACCGGATCCTCAACGCCCGTGAGGAGCCGCAGAACTGGCTGACCTACTACGGCGCCTACAACGGGCAGCGTTACAGCCCGCTCGACCAGATCAACGCGAGCAACGTCGGGCAGCTCACTCCGCAGTGGGTGTTCCAGGCCGGCAACACCGGCCTGCGATCGGGCGCGACGACGTACGCGTGGGAGGCCTCGCCGATCATCGTGGACGGGGTCATGTACGTCTCCGGCTGGGACGGCCAGCTGTGGGCGCTCGACGCGACGAACGGGCAGGAGCTGTGGCGCTACAGGCACGCGTCCCCGTTCGACGTGTCGCTGTGCTGCGGCAACGTCAACCGCGGGGTCGCCGTAGCCGAGGGCAAGGTCTTCATGACCACCCTGAACGCCCACATCATCGCGCTCGACGCCGAGACCGGCAGGAAGATCTGGGACAAGCCGTTCGGCGATGTGCGGGCCGGCGAGAGCGCCACCGTCGCTCCCCTGGTCGTGAAGGACATGGTCATCGTCGGGAGCTCCGGCGGCGAGTTCGGGGTGCGCGGCCACACGGACGCGTTCAATCGCGAGAGCGGGGAGCACGTCTGGCGCTGCTACATGATCCCGAAGCCCGGGGAGCCCGGGTCCGACACCTGGCCCGCGGACGGCGAGGCCTGGCAGCGGGGCGGCGCGAACTGTTGGATCACGCCCACCTATGACCCGGACCTGAACCTCCTGTACTACGGGACTGGCAATCCGTGTCCCGACTTCGACGGAGGGGTCCGCGAGGGCGACAACCTCTTCACCGACTCCGGTGTCGCCGTGGACGCCGACAGCGGCGAGATCAAGGCGCACTTCCAGTACACCCCGCACGACCTGTGGGACTACGACTCCGTGATGGAGCACCTCCTGTTCGACCTCGATGGGCAGAAGCTCGCCGCTCACTTCGACAAGAACGGGTTCCTGTACATCCTGGATCGCACGGATATGTCGCCGGTCCGGGTGGTGCCGTTCGTCGACCGCATCGACTGGGGCGAGGTCGACGAGAAGGGCAACGTGACGCCCAAGGTCTACCCCGACAAGGAGGGCGACCCCGTCCACTTCTGGCCGGGCCCGGCTGGCGCCAAGGAGTGGACGCACGCCTGCTACAGCCCGGATACCGAGCTCCTGTACGTCCCCGTGCAGGACGTGGGCGCGACGGCCACGCGGCGGCGCAGGGAGTTCAAGGAGAGCATCCCGTACTGGGGCGCGGGGGTCGCCGTGGACGCCGACGACCAGACCGGGTACGTGAGCGCCTACGACCCGCGCACAGGCCAGGAGCGCTGGCGCTGGACCAGCCCGAAGGACCTGTGCATGTGCTCGTCGCTGCTGGCCACGGGCGGCGGCCTCGTGTTCGGGGGCGAGCCCAGCGGGGAGTTCAACGCGTGGAACGCCGAGAGCGGTGACCTGCTGTGGCAGTTCCAGTGCGGCAGTGGGCACCACTCCAGCCCGTCGAGCTACAGCGTCGACGGACGCCAGTACATCGTCGCGCCGAGCGGCTGGGGCGGTTGGGCCGAGGGCTTCCTGCCCAAGATGCTCGGGTCGGGCCACGGCAGCGCGCTGTTCGCGTTCGCGCTGCCGGAGTAGGAGCGTTGCAATCGCTAGCTCACCAATGAGGGTCTGGAGTTGAGAATGGGTTTCTTGCTTCTAGGTATCGACAGCTTCATCGCCTGCATGGCCATCGGAGCGATCGTCGACAGACGCTGGCGCCTGCCGCTCGCGGCGGCCTTCGGCGTGGCCGACGCAACCGCGTTCCTGATCGGGGCCGGCCTCGGTTGGACGATCTCCGGCGGCGTGACCGCGTTCCTCGAGATCGGCACGCTGGCCGCCCTGGGCGTCTGGTTGGTCGTCGTCGCGGTCGGCACGCGGCCGATGGCCGACCTGTGGCCGCTGTGGGTCGTGCCCCTGGCGCTGACCATGGACAACATCGCCTACGGCGCGGCCAGCGACTACTCGGGCTCGCTCGTCGGGCACGCCGTGGAACAGGGTGCGTCGAGCGCGCTGCTCGCACTCGCGGGTCTGTACGTGGCCGGTCTGCTTCCGCGCTTCGTGCCGGCGATGGAGCGCCGGGCGGTCGCGGTCCGGTTCGCCGGAGCGGCTCTGCTCGTCGCGACCGGTGTGTTCATGGTGATGGGCTGATCGTCCGGTAAGGTTCCTTGCATACCCCAAAAGGGAGTGATTCGATGATTCGGAGTAAGCCTGAGATTCAGGTCGCCGACCTCGGCGCCGAGGCGACGAGCGGGCCGACGCGTCCCCAGTGGACCAAGCCCGAGTTCGAGTACGTCGACCTCTGCTGCGAGGTCACGCTCTACCTGTATCACGAGTAGTAGCTACATCCCTCCGCAGCCGGCCGAGCCGGCTGCCTCGGGCCAAGCAAAGCGGTCTGACGTGGCCTCGGGCGCCCTGCCTGAGGCCGCGTGCTGATCGTTCGTCTCGTGATCATTCGCGTCCTCGGCTCGGCCGCCGGCGGGGGCTTCCCGCAGTGGAACTGTCGCTGCGATACCTGCGAGGCGGCACGGGCGGGGGTGCGGGCGCGCCCTCGCACGCAGTCGTCGCTGGCGATTCGTGGCGGCGAGGGCCCGTGGTTCCTCGTGAACGCCTCGCCCGACGCGCGCCAGCAACTCGAGGCGCTCGCACCGGAGCAACCCGAGGGCGTCCGGGCGGCTCCCGTCGCGGGCGTGCTCCTGACCGACGCCGAGATCGACCACACGGCGGGGCTCCTCCTCCTGCGCGAGTCGCAGACGCCGGTGCACGTCTTCGGGGATCGCGGCGTCGAGGTGGCGCTGAGGCGCGGCTACCCGGTGCTGGACATCCTGGAGCACTACTCCGGTGCCGAATGGCACACGCTCGAACGAGGGGAGTCCACGCCGCTGGAGGGCTCGAGCCTCACGGTCGAGCCCTTCGCGGCGGGCGGCGACGCGCCGCGCTACCTCGACGGGTCGGGCGTCGAGCTCGAGGCCAGCGGCTTCGTGTTCACGGACGGCGCGACCGGCGGCGTGGTCACGTACGCGCCCGGCCTCGCCCGGCTGGACGACGAGACACTCGCACGGCTCGCCGCGAGCGACCTCGTGCTCGTCGACGGGACCTTCTGGCGCGACGACGAGCTGGCCCGCCTCGGCATCTCGGAGCGGAGCGCGGGCGACATGGGACACCTCGCGCTCTCGGGCCCCGGCGGCTCCCTCGAGACGCTCGCGCGACTCGAGCGGCCGCGCACGGTGCTCGTGCACATCAACAACACGAACCCGATCCTGCTCGAGGACTCTTCCGAGCGGGAGGCGGTGGAAGGCGCGGGCGTGGAAGTTGCCTACGATGGCCTCGAGATCGCGCTATGACCGAAACGGAGTTCGTCGCCAAGCTGCGCGCGCAGGGCACGCGCTACCACAACCTGCACCCGTTCCACCGGCGGATGGACGCCGGCGAGCTCACGCGCGGGGAGCTGCAGCGCTGGGTGGCCAACCGCTTCTACTACCAGAAGTGCATCCCGCTGAAGGACGCGGCGATCCTGTCGAACTGCCCCGAGCTCGAGGTCCGGCGGGAGTGGATAAGCCGCATCGTCGACCACGACGGCACGACCGAGGGGACGGGCGGCATCGAGTCGTGGCTGCGGCTCGGCGAGGCGCTCGGCGTCTCGCGCGAGGAGCTCGTCTCGGAGCGGCGCGTGCTCCCCGCGGTGCGCTACGCGGTCGACGCCTACGTGAACTTCGCGCGCCAGAAGCCCTGGATCGAATCGGTGGCGTCGTCGCTCACAGAGCTCTTCGGCCCGGCCGCGATCCGGGTGCGGCTCGAGGCGCTCGAGCGCCACTACGACTGGATCGACCCTGCCGGGCTCGAGTACTTCCGCTCCCGGCTCGAGCAGGCCCCGCGCGACGCGCAGTACGCGCTCGACCTCACCGTCGCGCGCTGCCGCACGCGCGAGCAGCAGGAGGCCGCCGTCGCGGCGCTTCGCTTCAAGACGGAGATGCTCTGGGCCCAGCTCGAGGCGATCGAACGCGGCGACACGCAGCCTCCGGGTCCGGACGCGTGAGCCGCCCCCGGCTCGTCACCGGCGCGCGCCTGCAGTACGACGACGTGCGCGAGGAGCACCTGCTGCTCGTGCCTGAGGGGGCCGTGCGGCTCAACCCCACGGCCGCCGCAGTCCTCGAGCTGTGCGACGGGGAGCGCTCGGTCGAGGAGATCGTGAGCACCCTCGCGGCGCGCTACGAGGGCGCCGATCTCCGCGATGACGTCGAGGGGCTGGTCGACGGCCTGACGCAGAGGGGGCTCGTGGTCGATGCAGCAGCCTAGGCCCGCCACGCTGATCGCCGAGCTCTCCTACCAGTGCCCGCTGCACTGCCCGTACTGCTCGAACCCGCTCGACATCGGCCACGAGAAGTACCGCAACGAGCTCGAGACCGAGCACTGGATCCGCACGTTCCGGGAGGCGCGCGCGCTGGGCGTCCTTCAGCTCGCGCTCACTGGCGGCGAGCCGATGCTGCGCCGCGACCTCCTGGAGCTCTGCGCGGGCGCGCGCGAGGCCGGCCTCTACTCGTCGCTCATCACCGCCGGGGTCAACCTCACACCGGAGCGTGCCGAGGCGCTCAAGTCGGGCGGCCTCGACCACGTGCAGATCTCGATCCAGAGCCCCGACGCGGCAGACAACGACCGCATAGCCGGCAACCGCTCGTTCGCGAAGAAGATCGCGGCCGCGCGCCTCGTGAAGGAGCTGGACTTCCCGCTCACGATCAACTGCGTGCTCCACCGCCAGAACCTCGACCGGATCGAGGAGATCCTCGACCTTGCGCTGGAGCTCGGCGCGCAGCGCCTCGAGCTCGCCAACACCCAGTACTACGGCTGGGCCGTGCCGAACCAGGAAGCGCTCATGCCGACCCGGGAGCAGCTCCAGCGGGCCGAGGAGGCGGTCGGCCGCTTCCGCGATCGGGTCGGCCCGAAGGTCGACGTGCTCTGGGTGCTTCCCGACTTCTACGAGGATCTGCCCAAGCCGTGCATGGGCGGATGGGGGCGGACGGCGATCGTGGTCGCCCCGAACGGCGACGTGCTGCCCTGCCATGCGGCGTCGACGATCCCGGGCCTCGAGTTCGCCAACGTCCGCGAGCATCCGCTCGAGTGGATCTGGAACGAGTCCGACGCGTTCACCCGCTTCAGGGGCACGGGCTGGATGCAGGAGCCGTGCCGCACCTGCCCGCTCGGACGCCAGGAGGTGGACTTCGGCGGTTGCCGCTGCCAGGCGCTTCGGCTCACGGGCGACGCCGCAGCCACCGACCCGGTCTGCCGGTACTCAGCGCATCACGACCGTGTGGTCGCGGCCCGCGACTCCGCGCAGACGGACGAGCTCGTCTACCGCGCGATCAAGCGGCGGGTGCGGACCTAGCGACTGCTTGCTCGGCCGACCGGCGCGGCTTGATGAGCCCGACCGCCACCAGCCGGTGGCGACACGCCGTCGCTATGTGCTCACGCGTGTCGTTCGGAAGCACCTCGCCCCAGGCCGCGGCCGCCTCGTCGGCGAGCCCCAGCAGATCGTCGAGGAGATGCTTGGACGGCTGGGACTCGACCAGGCAGCGCAGGCCGAAGCCGATGTGCCAGCGCTCGTCGAGCTCTACACGCTCGACCCCCTCGCGCACGCCAGGGAGGTCGTCGTCGGCCAGATAGGTGCGCAGCGCGTGATGCGCGGCGTCGAAGATCGTTCCCTCGAGCACCATGTGGTAGAGGGCCACTCCCTCGCCAAGCCCGGCGCGGCCCGCCGCCAGCTCGGCGGCCATCGCGGGCAGCCGCTCCTCGAACAGCTCGAGCACCGTGGCCGGTACGTAGGCCCGGGCCGCCTCGCGCCGCTCGTCAGGCGTCTCTCCCGGCAGCCCGAGCACCTCGGCGGCGATCCGGTCGAACATCAGCGCATGCCGGTCCTCGTCGCGGCGCTGGAGGAAGAAGACCCAGGCCATGAGGCTCTCGTGGGAGGCCAAGCTGGCGTTTCTGGCAACGTCGGCGAACGGCGCGATGTGCTCGGAGACCGCGTCCTCGGCCACGCGGAAGCCGGCGAGGAGCGTCATGAGGTTGTCGCGCCGCTCGTCCGGAAGCTGCGGCCAGGCCCGCGCGTCCGCGGTGAGGTCGATGGTGGCCGGATCCCACTGCAGGCGGGCCACGACCTTCGAAAAGAAGCTCGGCCAGAAGGTGCGCTTGGGGAGGACGAAGTGTCCGCCCAGCGTGCTCTCCCAGAGCTGCCCCTCAGCCATAGCCTCGAAAAGGGTATCCACCCGCCGGCCGGGTAAAACCACGCCCTGAGATGTCGGCACGGCCCGCTCGAGATCCGGGGTCGGTCCCGGTGGGGTACGCCCGCTCGGCCCCGGCCTATGAGCGCGGGCGCCCGGGCTACCCGCAGGCCGCGGTCGACTTCGTGGCCGAGAGGCTGCGCCTCGGCCCGGGACGCACGGTGGTCGACCTGGCCGCGGGCACCGGCAAGCTCACTCGATCGCTGCTCGCCACGGGCGCCGACGTGGTGGCCGTGGAGCCGGTGGCGGAGATGCGGGCACTGCTGCCGGAGGACGCGCGGGCGGTGGACGGGACGGCGGAGGCGATGCCGCTCGACGCCGGGAGCGCCGACGCCGTAACAGTTGCCCAGGCCTTCCACTGGTTCGACGGCGACGCCGCCCTGGCCGAGATCCATCGAGTGCTGCGCCCCGGGGGCTGGCTCGGCCTGGTCTGGAACCGGCGGCGGATGGACGACCCGCTGAACGTGGCGATCCAGGATCTGCTCGCCCCGTACCGCGGCCGCATCTCGGCGATGCAGACCGGCGCCTGGCGTGACGCCTTCGAGCGCAGCCATCTGTTCGGGCCGTTCGAGGAGCGCGTGTTCGCGAACCCGCAGTCCCTGGACGCCGACGGTCTGGCTGACCGGATCGCCTCGATCAACTTCATCGCGGCGCTCGAGGAGGAGGAGCGGGCGAAGGTCGTCCGGGCCGCGCGCGCCCTCGCCGGGCCCGCGGGCGCGACGATTCCCCAGGACACCGAGGTGCAGATCACCGAGCGAAAGGAGCGCTGACATGGCCTACACGAGAGAGCAGGTCCGCGACGCTGTGGAGCGGGCGGGCGACGAGCACTGGCAGGCGCTGATCCGGCATCACGAGGATGCCTATCCCGCCAGCCGCCCCACCCCGGGGGACGTCTGCCGGGCCGAGGGCGAGCGGCTTGGCCGGCTCGGTCTCGAGGACTCCGGCAACCTCGAGCTGGTCGAGACGCGCGTCGAGCGCACCGATTCAACCGTGCGCCTCGTCCACGTGTTCGAGTACGGCCCGCAGAAGGCCCGCCTGCTCACGGAGCCGTTCGAGGGGTACGGCGGCGAGGGGGAGTGAGGGGCGCCCGCGCCGGCGCGAGCTGCGGCGTCAGTCCACGAGCCTGAAGGCCTGGGGGCCGAAGTTGCAGCGCACTACCCGACCGTCAGGCTTGACGATCTTGGCCCGGCCGCTGATCGACCCGACGGCCACGTGACCGTCAATGCTGCCGACGACCGTCTGAGTCTCCTCGAACCTGCTGCCTCCGTCCTTGTACCTGTCGACGATCGTCTTTCTGAACCCGCCCTCAGCGCTGAGCTGAATTGGCTGGAACTCCTCGTAGCCGGCGTACAGGGTGCTCGAGTACGATCGCTTGTTCGAGCATCGATCGGGGGCCACCGCCCACTCGATCAGGAGCGCGGCGACTGAGCTCCGTCCCGGATCTACCCGCAGCCACGCGGCGTACTGGTCCTTCAGCCCCCCGTACGTGACGCCCGGAGCGCCTTGGGTCTGCCCGGTGGAATCGCTCGCGCCGGCCACCACGGTCGCGGCCAGTGCCAGGATCACGGCCGCGAGACCGACGAGTCTTTGCCTGTTGGTCATCGTGTTACCTCCACCACCCGGCGAGCCAATCGTCGTCTCGGGGATCCCCGAACCATGTCGTTCCTCCGATCTGTGCCTGACCAGGGGTTGCCAGGCTCAGCGCAGACTCCCGGTCGGGCCAGGGATTCGCATCAGGGAAACCCCTGATTTCGGTTATCGACGGCCTGGGCAACCCCGCTGCTCTACAGCAGCGCGACGGGCGAGAACTGGGCGGTGAACATGAAGCGGCGCGACGCGAACTCCGACTGCCACGGCGGCCTCGACATCGGCTGCTTCGCCGGGCCGGTCAAGGTGTACGCGCGGGACAAGTGCGTGCAGTTCCGGGGTCCACTGCCGCTGAGCCGGCCGAGACTAGATCAGCCAGAACGCGGAGCTCGCGAGCAGGAAGATGAGGAGGACGGCGCAGAGGACCGCGTAGATCGTGAACGTGAGGCGCTCCTGGCCGTTCATCTGCGGGACCGCGACCGGATCGGCGAATGTCGTGTGCTGGCCCAGGGTTGTCATGGTCGTCGAGCCTACGTCGCGTCGTCGCGGGCCTGTGTGAGACCGCGCACGCGGTGCGCGGCTGTCAGCGAAGCTGCCGGAACACGTCGCGAACCTCGCGTACGAACAGATCCGGTTGCTCGAAGGCCGCGAAGTGGCCGCCCCGGTCGAGCTCGTTCCAGTGGCGGATGTCCGTGAAGCGCCGCTCCGCCCAGCGGCGTGACGGGCGCTGGATCTCCTTCGCGAAGATCGAGCAGCCCGTGGGCACGTCGATCGTCTCGGTCACCGAGCCGGAGATCCACTCGTCGACCTGGCGAATGCTCTCCCAGTAGAGACGGGCGGACGAAGCGCCGGTGCGGGGGAGCCAGTAGAGCATGAGGTTGTCGAGCAGCTCGTTGCGCGTGAGGGCGTTCTCGGGGTGGCCGTCGCAATCGGTCCAGGCCTGGAACCTCTCGACGATCCAGGCGCACAGGGCCACGGGCGAGTCGGCCAGACCGTAGCCGACGGTCTGGGGCCGGGTGGCGTGCACGCGGGAGTAGCCGGACTCCCACTCGGCGGCGTGCTCGAGGGATGCGAGCGCCGCCCGTTCCCGCTCGGTGAGGGCGTGGAAGGTGGCGGGGTCGGGCGGCGCGAGCGGCGGGGTCAGGTGGATCCCGGCCACGTGGTCGGGGTCGCGCTGGGCGAGGGCCGCGCTGATGCTCGTGCCCCAGTCGCCGCCCTGCGCCCCATAGCGCTCGTAGCCGAGCCGCGCCATCAGCTGCTCCCAGGCGCCGGCGATCCGCTCGATGCCCCAGCCGGTCCGCTCCGGCTTGTCGCTGAACCCGTAGCCGGGCAGCGAGGGGCAGACGACGTGGAACGCGTCGCGGGCCTCGCCGCCGTGCGCGGCCGGATCGGTGAGCGGGCCGATCACCTTCAGGAACTCGACGACCGAGCCGGGCCAGCCGTGAGTGAGGACGGGGGGGAGGGCACCCTCGTGCGACGAGCGAACGTGGAGATAGTAGATGCCGAGCCCGTCGATCTCGGTCCGGAACTGGGGGACGGCATTCAGCCGGCGCTCGGTCGCCCGCCAGTCGTAGTCCTCCGCCCAGTAGCCGCACAGCTCGTTCAGATAGGCGAGCGGCACTCCCTGTGACCAGTCCTCGACGGTCTCCGCCTCCGGCCAGCGCGCTCGTCGCAGGCGCTCGCGAAGGTCCCGAAGCTCGGACTCCGGCACGGCGATCGCGAACGGCGTGACCTCATTCCAGTCCGTCATCGGGCATAGGGTCCACCCTCGTATGGACTACGGCAAATTCGTCAAGAAGCTCGAGCTCCCGGCCGAGTTCAGCGCGCCGACAGAGCTGACCTACGAGGGCCTCGCGGCGAGGGCACTCGCACGGGAGCATCTCGACGACGACGTGCGCGGGATCAACGCGAGCATCGAGCTGATCCAGAGGACCCGGGGCGGCGGCTGGCCGACCGAGCCCGTGACCGAGGAGTTCGATTTCGTCGACCTCGTCTGGCACGAGCTCGAGTTCCGCGACGGGTTCTCGTTCGCGTACGCCGTCTACGACGCCGCGAACCGGTACCTCGGCTGTTGCTACCTGTACCCGATGGGGCGGCGCACCGAGCTCTCGGAGGAGCGGCTCGGCCACGACGTCGACGTGAGCTGGTGGGTCACGCCGGACGCCTACGAGCGCGGCTACTACGAGAAGCTCTTCCACGCCCTGCGCCACTGGGTCACCGAGGCCTACCCGTTTCGCGCGCCCTACTACTCAAACGGCGAGATCCCAGACGAGGAGTTGGCGAGAAGCCCCTGGAAACCGGCGGGTTCGGGCTAATGCCGACCGCATCGGGAACCGATAAGAACGTGGGAGCAACTATGGATCCCAATGCGCGCACCGTGAACTACGGCCTCGCAGGTGGCTACTTGGACGCGACGAAGCACGTCGAGCGTGCCAAGCGCACAGTGATGCCGGAGCCGAATCCCTCCGACATCGAGCGGATGCTGCAAGACGCCGAGGCGTGGGCGAACGGCGCGTCGGAGGCGTGACCTCCTGGGTCTGGATCGGACTCGGCGCCGCTCTCGCTCTCTACAGCGCCTTCGTGATGTGGCTGTTGGTGGTGGGACGCCGCAGCGACGCGCGGGCCTGGGCCGGACTCATCCCGGATTGCATCGTCCTGGTGCGGCGGCTCCTGGCGGATCCGCGCGTCCCCCAGACGCGCAAGCTGTGGATCGGCGCATTGCTCGCCTATCTGGCGATGCCGATCGACGTGATCCCGGACTTCGTTCCCGTCGCCGGGCAGCTGGATGACGCGATCCTCGTGGCGGTGGTGCTCCGCTCGCTGGTGCGCGCCGCCGGGGAGGTTCCGCTGCGCGAGCAGTGGCCAGGCCCGCACCGGACGCTGAACCTCATCCTGCGACTCGCCGGAAGCCCGCGCTCGGTCTTGGACGCACATTAGGCGGACTTCCAGGCGCCGCCGCGGGCGGCCTCGGGACCAGGTCGAGGCTCTGCCTCTAGTGTGCCCAAGCAGCTCATGAGCACCAATCTCGCCATCGCCGGCGCCACCGGGTGGACCGGCAGCGCCATCGCCCTCGGGGCCATCGACGCCCCCGGCCTCACACTGAGGAGCGCGATCGCGCGCCGCAGCGCCGGTCAGGACCTGGGGACCGCCCTCGGGCGGGACCCGCTTGGCGTCCCGGTCCATGCGAGCGTGGGCGAGGCGCTCGCCGGCGTCGACGTACTCGTCGAGTTCACTTCCCACGTGCACGCCAAGGCGATCGCCTTGGCCGCGATCGAACGCGGGATCGCGGTCGTGATCGGATCGAGCGGGCTCACAGCCGACGACTTCCGCGAGATCGACGCGGCGGCCCGGGCCGCGGGCGTCGGCGCTGTCGCGGCCGGCAACTTCAGCCTGACCGCGGCCATGATGCTCGCCGGGGCCGAGCTGGCCGCCCGCCATCTGGCGAGCTGGGAGGTCATCGACTATGCCAAGTCCAGCAAGCCCGACGCGCCGAGCGGTACCGCCAGAGAGCTGGCCGAGCGCCTCGCCGAGGTCCGCGCCCCGCAGGTCGATTACCCGGTCGATCAGGTCGCCGGGCACCCGGACGCGCGCGGCGCGACCATCGCCGGCACGCAGGTGCACTCCGTTCGCGTGCCGAGCTTCGTCGTGTCGACCGAGATCGTGTTCGGCGCCGACGACGAACGCCTGAGCATCCGCCACGACGCCGGCGGCACCGCCAAGCCCTACGTGGACGGAGCGCTGCTGGCCGCCCGGCGCGCCCGCGGCCACGTCGGACTGATCCGTGGCCTTGACCGCCTTCTGCTGGCCAACGACTCCCGCGTCACGACCTAGAGAGCTCTCGAACTGCAGCCCGACCGCTTCGAGTGTTGTCGGCCCAGCCGGCGCTAGGGTGCGTGCGATGAGAGCGCTTGTGACGGGCGGCGGCCGCGGCATTGGAGCAGGGATCGCGCGGGCGCTGGCGGGCGACGGCTGGGAGGTTGTCGTGGCCGCGCGCAGCGGCGCGCAGGTGGAGGCGGTGGCGAGTGAGATCGCCGGCGAGTGGAAGCAGGTCGACGTCTCCGACCGCGGCTCGGTCGAGCGGATGGTTGCCGAGGCGGGCGAGCTTGACCTGCTCGTCGCCAACGCGGGTGTCAGCGAGGGTCATGCGCGGCAGGCGTCCTGGGAGATGGACCTTGGCGAGTGGTGGCATGTCTACGAGATCAACGTTCTCGGCGTTCACCTGTGCTGCCGCGCCGTCATCCCGGGCATGCTAGAGCGCGGCCGCGGGCGGATCGTGATCACCGGCAGCGGCGCGGCCTACCTGCCCGGCGGCCAGAGCACCGCGTATGCGCCGAGCAAGGCTGCCGTCTGTCGCTACGGCGAGATGCTGGCCAACGAGCTCGCCGGACGAGTTCCCGTCTTCTTCTTCAGCCCCGGCTTGGTGCGGACGGACCTGACCGCGGGCGGGGTTCCCGATGACGCGCCGTGGACGCCACCCGAACTCGCTCCGGAGCTCGTGCGCAGGCTCTCGACCGGCCGCTACGACGAGCTCGCCGGCCGCTACCTGCACGCCGAGCACGACGAAGTCGACGGGCTGCTGGGCCGGATCGATGAGATCCGCGAGCACGACCTCAACGCCATCAGGCTCCAGCGCTGACCGGATCTGAGAGACTCAGCGGGGACCGGCGTGCACACCGGGCCGGATCCTCAGAGGCGGTAGGAATGGACGACGAGCTTCGCGAGATCACCGAGCCCTCCGCCTATCTACCGCGAGTCCAGGCCGGCGAGCCGCCGGCGGGCACGCACCCTCACCACGGCCCGATAGAGACGGTACGCGAGGCCGTCTACGAGGGGCATCGGATCAGGGTCCGGACGGTGTACGCGATCGAGGTGGACGGCAGACCGGTAAGCGGGCACCTGGCCGTCGCCAACGACGGGCGCGTTCACTATCACCCGGTCCCGAACCTCAGCTTCGCTTCGGCCGTGGACCTTGTAAAGGCGCTGATCGACGCGTTCCCTGACGACTTCGAACCTGACGTCGACGGCCACGGGGGGCACGGCGGCAGTCACCACTGAACGTGGCGGCGGTGCGAGCAAACATCCTCGCGGACGCGGCTGCCCGCCAGGGGTACATCGATGGGGTGCTCGCCCTGAAGGCGGAAGCCACGGGCGTGATGTCGAACAGCCTTGGCATCCCCGGTCCACCACGGGACCTGGCCACGTACGACCTGTTCGTGGTCTGGCATCACTGGGCGATGTCGGTGATGACGCCCCAGTCACAGGGTGATCGAAACGCGGCGCACCGTGGTCCCGTCTTCCTGCCCTGGCACCGCTTCATGCTGATCTTCCTGGAAGCCCAGCTCCAGCGGGTGCTCGGCAACCCCGACTTCGGGCTGCCCTACTGGTCGTGGAGCGACGACGGCGAGCTTCCGCTGCCCGAGCAGCCGGAATCGCCTTTGTGGAAAGAGGACTGCATGGGCGGCGACGGTGATCCGGCCCGGGGCTTCTTCGTCACGGACGGCCCGTTCGCGGACAGCTCGGCCTTCCAGGTGAATGTCACCGCCGACAGCAACGGTGTGCTTCGGACGGTCTCGCGGCCGCTTCGGCGGCGGTTCGACCTCCTGCTCGGCCTGCCCCCGAAGACCGAGCTGCAGGTCGCCCTGGCCGACGGCGAGTACGACGAGGATCCCTGGACTGCCGAGCCGGTGTCCTTCCGCAACCTCCTCGAGGGTTGGGTGCCCGCCGAGACCCAGCCACACCTCCACAACCGAGTCCACGTCTGGGTGGGCGGGGACATGCTCCCCGCGTCCTCGCCGAACGACCCCGTCTTCTACCTCAATCACTGCAACGTCGACCGCGTCTGGTCGGCTTGGCTCGAGGACGCGACCGGGCCCCGCTACCTCCCGGACCAGTCTGCTTCGGACGACCTATTCCGCCACCGCATCGACGACCCGATGTTCTCGATCTTCACGAGCGCCGACGACGACCGTTGGACCCCTCGCCGGATGCTCGACGTCAGCGCGACCTACGGCTACGACAGCCTCGCCATTACCTGACAGCGGCGGCGAGCGAGCTGTGGATTGAGCGCACGACCAGCGCTCCATCGCCCACTGCTGACGCCACGCGCTTCGTGGAGCCACTGCGGACGTCGCCGATCGCGAAGACGCCCGGGCGCGTGCACTCGAGCATGAGCGGGCCGCGGTCCGTCCGGTTCCAGTGCCGGGAGAAGTCGGCGTGGCGGCTCGCCTCCTCGCCGGTGACCACGAAGCCCTTGTCATCCTGGCCCACGAAATGGACCAGACCCCCCGACTTCGGCGCGGCGCCGATCATCGCGAATACCGCCGAGGTCTCGATTCGGCGATCGGGACCCGCGCCCGAGATCACCACCGCTTCGAGCGTCTCGTCCCCCTCGAGCGATCGCACCTCGCACCCGGACCAGACGCGGACGTTCGACTTGGCCTCGATCTGGTCGACCAGGTATCGCGACATCGCTGCTTCGAGCGGTCGTCGGGCCACGACGTGGACCTCGCGCGCGTGGTCGGCCAACTTGACCACGGCCTGCCCGGCCGAGTTCGCTCCGCCTACGACCACGACGTCCTCCATCGAGCACTGCTGCGCCTCGATGTGCGTCGCCGCGTAGTAGAGGCCCAGGCCCTCGAACCGATCCGCGTTCTCTGCCGGCAGCCGGCGATAATCCGCGCCCGGTGCCAGCACGATGCATCGGCCGCGGACACGCTGACCGTCGGCCAGCCCGATCTCGCGTGATCCGCCGTCCACCGGCTCCGAGATGTAGGAGGCCTCGTTGACGCTGGAGATCACGGCGCCGAACTTTCGCGCCTGGAGCGTCGCCCGCCGCGCGAGGTCGGCGCCGGTGAGACCGGTGGGGAAGCCGAGATAGTTCTCGATGCGAGCGCTTGTCCCCGCCTGACCGCCGGGGGCGAAGCGCTCGACCACGAGCGTGCCGAGACCCTCGGAGGCGGCGTAGACCGCGGCGGCGAGCCCGGCCGGGCCGCCGCCGAGCACCAAGACGTCGAAGCTCTGGCCGTCGACCTGCGCTCGTAGGCCGAGCTCGTCGGCGACGGAGGACACGGTGGCTTGGCGGAGGACGCTGTCGGAGCGGATCAGGACCGGGCACTCGGTCTCCCCGATGCCAAGCCCTTCGATCAGGGTCCGGCTGTCGGTGTCGGTGGCGAGGTCGTGCCAGGTGAAGGGAACGAGGTTGCGCTCCAAGAGTTCCCGTACGGCGAAGGACTCGCCTGACCATCGCGAGCCGATCAGCCGCTGCTGCCCCAGACCGCGGCCCTGAAGCCACTCCCGGCGGGTGACCATCGTCCGCAGGAGCAGGTCGCCTAGCTCGGCCGTCGTCGCCACGACTCGGCGCACGTCCTCCGGCGGGAGCGCCACGAGCGAAGTCGGCTCGGCCGCGTACCCGGCGGCGAGGGTCGGCTCGCCGGTGAACATCGAGATGTCGGCGGCGAAGGTCCCCGCCCTGCACTGGGTGAAGTACCGGTCGCCCTCCGGCGCGTGGTCGATCACGTCGATGGCTCCGCTCTGGACGACGTAGAGCGGGGTCTCGCGCTCGCCGTGCTCGAACACGACGTCGCCGCGCGCGAACGCGAGCTGGGTGCCGATCTCCGCCAGGTACCCGATCTGCTCCGGCGTGAGCCGGGGAAAGAGCGTCGGATGATCGGGGTCGAGGAAGTCCTCAACCGGGGTCGGCGCGTAGTCGCTGGCCATCGCTGGCGCCCCACTTTAGGGCCCCGAGCCGCGCCGCCCCGCCGTGGTGTGATCCCATGTTCCCGATGAACGAGCACGCCGTCGTGATCGCCGGAGGGGGTCCCGCAGGGATGATGCTGGCGGCCGAGCTGGCGCTGGCGAAGGTGGACGTCGCGGTCGTCGAGCGGCGTCCCGATCACGAGCTTGTCGGCTCACGGGCCGGCGGCCTGCATCCACGCGCGATCGAGGTGCTCGATCAACGCGGCGTCGCCGGTCGCTTCCTCGCGGAGGGTCAGCCCCATCCGGCAGCGCCGTTCGGCAACACCTTGCTGGACATGAGCGACTTCCCCACCCGTCACCCCTACTCGCTCGGGATCTTCCAGAACCGGATCGAGCGGATCATGGCCGCCTGGATCGCCGAGCTGCCGGTGCAGATCTACTACGAACGCGAGGTCACGGGCTTCGCGCAGGACGACACGGGCGTCGACGTCCGGCTGGCCGACGGCGAGCCGCTGCGCGCGCAGTATCTCGTCGGGTGCGACGGTGGACGCAGCCTGATCCGCAAGGCGGCGGGGATCGAGTTCCCGGGGTGGGATGCGACGAAGAGCAACCTGATCGCGGAGGTCGAGATGAGCGAGGAGCCGGAGTTCGGCCTCCGTCACGACGCCGCGGGCGTGCACGCTCTCCAGCAGATGGGGGAGGGGAGCACGGTCCGGCTCGTCGTGACCGAGCACCAGCTGCGAGCAGACGGCGAGCCCGACTTGGGCGATCTGAGCGAAGCGCTGGTCGCCGTGTACGGCACCGACTTCGGGATCCACGACCCGACCTGGCTCTCCAGGTTCACCAACATGACCCGGCACGCCGCGGCCTACCGCGACAGGCGAGTGCTGTTGGCCGGCGACGCCGCCCACGTGCATTACCCGGTCGGTGGGCAGGGTCTCAACCTGGGCGTCCAGGACGCGGTGAACCTGGGCTGGAAGCTGGGTCAGGTCGTGCGCGGAAGCTGCGCCGATGGCCTGCTGGACAGCTACCACGCCGAGCGCCACCCTGTCGCCGCCCGCACGCTCAAGCACACGCTGGCGCTCGAGGTGCTCCAGCGACGCGACGATCGCACGGAGGCACTCGTCGATCTGGTGTCGGAGCTGGCGGCAATGGAAGAGCCCCGCAAGCGGCTCGCCGGGATCATCACCGGCCTGGACATCCACTACGACCTCGGCGAGGGACACCCGCTCCTCGGACGCCGCATGCCCGATCTCGACCTGATCGGCGCGGCCGGCCCACTCCGAGTCTTCGAGCTGCTGCACGACGCCCGGCCGCTACTGCTGGGCCTCGGTCAACCCGGCGACCTCGTGATCACTCCATGGGCTGACCGTGTCGAGCTGATCGAGGCCGGCTACGACGGGGAGTGGGAGCTGCCGGTGCTCGGCGCGGTGGGCGCCCCGACCGCTGTGCTGATCCGCCCGGACGGTTACGTCGCCTGGGTCGGAGACGGCACGGACGAGGGGCTCTCCACCGCGCTGACCACCTGGTTCGGGCCGCCGAGATGATCAGGTAGGCTCGCGCCGGTGCGAGCCGAGCTGGCGCTGCGCCACCGGGACATGGACGCGCTTGGACATGTCAACCAGGCCGTCTATCACGAGCTGCTCGAGGAGGTGCGCGCGGCGTTCTTCCGCCACGCGCTGCCGGACCTGCCGTTCACCGGCTACGTGCTCGCGCGCGTCGAGTTGGACTATCGGCGGGAGGTGCGCATCGAGCACCGCTACCTCATCGGCGAGTGCCGCGTGGCCGAGCTGGGTCGCTCGCGCGTGGAGCTGGACAACCGCCTGTTGCTGCCGGACGGCGACGTGGCCGTCGAGGGGCGGGCCGTGCTCGTGGCCTGGGACGAGCAAAGCCGTCGGGCGCGGGAGCTCACGCAGCAGGAGCGCGAGGCGCTGAGCTCAGCGGAGCCCGAGCGTCTCCGCCAGTAGGCCGCTCGCCGCCGCCACGGCGCGCAGGTTGGGCGCCTCGACCCCCGTCAGGTCCGCCAGTTCGACGACGCTGTCGACGATGACGTCGAGCTCCAGCGGCTTGCCGGCCTCGAGGTCCACCAGCGTGGAGGACTTGTGGTCGCCCACCTTCGCGGCGCCGTTCAGCCGCCGCTCGATCGAGATCGAGGGCTCCGCGCCCAAAGCAGCGGCGATCTCCAGCGCCTCTTCCATGATCGACGCCACGAGGGCCCGCGTGGGTGCATGGCTGCACAGCTGCTCGAGCGTCGCGCGGGTCAGGACGCTGAGCGGGTTGAACGCGACGTTCCCCATCAGCTTGACCCAGATCTCGTCCCGAAGCCGCTCCTCGACCGGACACTTCAGGCCACCCGCGATCATGGCCTCGCTGAAACGTTCGCACCGCTCGGAGATGGACCCGTCCGGTTCGCCGATCGAGAAGCGCGTTCCCTCGTTGTGCCGCACGACGCCGGGCTCGGCCAGCTCAGTGCCGGCGAACACGACGCAGCCGATCGCGCGCTCCGGCGGGATCACGCGAGACACCTCGCCGTCGGGGTCCACCGCCTCGATGCGGCGACCCTCGTACGGGCCCTCGAGCTTGTGGAAGTACCACCAGGGGATCCCGTTCTGAGCCGCCACGACCGCCGTCTCCTCGTGCAGCAGCGGCTCGAGCAGCGGCCCGCACGTGGCGTACGAGTTCGCCTTCAGCCCCAGGAACACGAGGTCGACGGGGCCGACCTCCCTGGAATCGTCAGTCGCCGGTGGATGCGCATCGAAGTCGCCCCGGTCCGATCGCACCCGAACCCCGTCCCGCTTCAGCGCCTCCAGGTTCTCCCCGCGCGCGATCAGGTGGACGTCGGCTCCGCCGCGCGCCAGGGCAGCGCCGACGTACGCTCCGATCGCGCCCGCACCGAGTACCGCGATTCTCATGCGGGCTAGCCTCCCCCCATCGGCATCGTGAGGATGACCGCCTCGGCGTCCACCGGAAGCTCCGTGAGCGGCTCGTTGCCGTCCCCGGGCACTGCGATGTAGCCCGCGTCGAGCTCCTGTCGTAGCAGTTGCCGGGCCTCCTCGATGGAGGCCTCGTCGTCGGCCGACCACTCCGCCACGCGCTCGTGCCCGTCCAGCACCCTTCGTAACAGTACGCCCATTGCCTCTCCTCCCGGGAGCCCCCTAGCGCGGCTGCGGGCGAGCCGCCTTGCCGCCGCGCTCCAGCCCCAGCACGCTCGTAACCGGCCCCAATGCCACCTGTCCCAGCCCGCAGATCGATGTGAGACGCAGGGTCTCCTCGAGCTCGACGATGCTGTCGTCAACGTCATCGGCCCCGAGCCCCTGCTCGAGTAGGTCGGTCAGCATCTCGTGCGCCTTGTGGGAACCCACCCGGCAGGGCACGCACTTGCCGCAGGACTCGTTCCGGAAGAAGCGCAGGACGTTCGTGCCGGCCGCGAGCAGGTCGGTGCCCTCCGCGATGACCGTAAGCGCGCCCGAGCCGAGCATCGAGCCCGCCTCGGCGAGCGGCTCGAAGTCGAGCGGCACGTCGAGGGAGTCCGTGCCGAGGAAGTTCGACGACGCGCCGCCCGGCTGGAAGGACAGGAGCTCCGCGCCGTCGCGAACGCCGCCGGCGAGCTCGATCAGCTCACGCGCGGTGGTGCCCATCGGAACGCAGTACACGTCGGGCCGCTCGACGTGGCCGGACACTGCGAAGAACTTCACGCCGGTGGCCTCACCGGCCCCCTGATCCTGCCACCACTCGGCGCCGCGCTCGACGATGATCGGCACGTGGGCGAAAGTCTCGACGGAGTTCATGAGCGTCGGCTTGCCCCATAGCCCGTACACGCCCGGGAACGGCGGCTTGTTGCGCGGCTCGCCGCGATGGCCCTCCATGCACTCGAGCAGCGCGGACTCCTCGCCGAGGATGTAGCCGCCCGGCGAGGTGAAGATCTCCACGCGCAGCCGACGGCCGGAGCCAAGCACGTCCGCCCCGAGCAGGCCCTCCGACTCGAGCGCCTCGAGCTCGGCGCGCAGCACTTCCTCCTCCGGCCCGTACTCGTGGCGGATGAAGATCCATCCCTCTTCACAGTCCGTGACGAGCATGCCCAGCAGGAGGCCCTCGACGACCAGATGCGGTTGTTCGGCCAGGATTTGACGGTCCTTGAAGGTGCCGGGCTCGGACTCGTCGGCGTTGCAGATCGCGTAGTGCGGGGTGGCCTCCTGGCCGGCCACGAGCTCCCACTTGCGCCCCGTCGGGAAGCCGGCGCCGCCCATGCCGCGCAGGCCGGAGTCCTTGACCGCCGCCAGGACCTCGTCGTTCGTCAGCTCGCCCCCCAGCAGGCGGCGCAGCACGCGGTAACGCTGGTCGTCCGTCGCGTAGGGATCGTTAGGGAAGGTCCGGTCGGGCCGCATTGCGGGGGTCCGCGGCGGCTCCCCGGAACGGGCGGCCTCCACGAGCTCCTCGGTCTGCGCAAACGAGGCCGGCTGCTCGTCGACGGCGATGGCGGGCGCGGCGTCGCAGCGCCCCAGACACGACACCTCGTGGAGCTCGACCTCCACGTCCTCGCCGTAGCGGGCGCGGAGCTCGGCGATCCGCTGGTCGGACGCGTGCAGCCAGCAGGAGAGGTCGTGGCAGACCGAGAGGTGGACCTTGAGCGGAGGGTCGGTCTTGAAGTGAGGGTAGAACGAGATCAGGCCCTCGATCTCGTAGAGCGGCCGGTGCACGTCCCGGGAAAGCCGCACCAGCTCCTCGCGCGGCAGCCAACCGTGCTCGCGCTGGATCGCGACCAGCGCGGGAATCAGGCTCGGGCCGGGGAACTTCCCGGCGCGGGCCTCGGTGCCCGGCGGGCGAGCCTGGACGGCCATCACACCCCCTCCCGCACCGTCGCCGAGTCGTGCCTGACGGAGGTTCCGACCCGCTCGATCTTCACGGCGCAGAACTTGAACTCGGGGATCTTCGCGGTGGGATCGACCTCGTCGATCGTCAGCACGTTGGCGGCCGCCTCACGGAAGTGGAAGGGGAGGAAGCACGTGCCGGGGTTGTCACGGTGGGAGAGCAACGCGCGCACCTCGACCGACCCGCGCCGGCTGGTGAGCCGGACGAAGTCCCCGGAGGCGATGCCCAGACGCTTGGCGTCGTCCGGGTTGAGATACACGTGCGCCTCGGGCTGGATCGCGTCGAGCGCGTAGGAGCGCCGCGTCATCGACCCGGTGTGCCAGTGCTCGAGCAGGCGGCCCGTGTTGAGCACGAAGGGGAACTCCTTGGTCGGCAGCTCCTTTGCCGGCAGCCACTCGGCCGGCACGAGGTGTGCCTTGCCGTCGTCGGTCCCGAAGCGCTCGTCGAACAGCACGACCGTGCCGTCCTGGTGCTCCGGGTCGGGGTTGGGATATAGCTTGCCTGTCGCGCCGAGGTTGTCGTACGACAGCCCGGCGTAGTTGGGCATCACCGACACGAGCTCGTCGAAGATCTCGCTTGCCGACTGGTAGTTCATCTCCAGCCCGATGCGGTTCGAGATGTCCTGGATGATGTGCCAGTCGAGCCGCGCCTCCCCGGGCGGGTCGAGGGTCTTGCGGCCGATCTGCACGCGCCGGTCGGTGTTGGTGTAGGTGCCGTCCTTCTCCATGTACGAGGTAGCCGGGAGGATCACGTCGGCGAACTCCGCGGTCTCGGTGAGGAAGATGTCCTGCACCACGAGGAACTCGAGCGCGGACAGCGCCTTGCGCACCTTGTTGATGTTGGGGTCCGACAGGAACGGGTTCTCGCCCATCATGTACATGCCGCGCACGCCGCCCTGCAGCGCAGAGGCGACGATCTCGGTGACGGTCAGCCCGCGGTCGGGATCGAGCTCGCGGCCCCAGCGCTCCTGGAAGATCTCGCGAGACCCCTCCTTGTCCACGGGCAGATAGTCCGGGTACATCATCGGGATCAGCCCGGCGTCCGATGCCCCCTGGACGTTGTTCTGGCCGCGCAGCGGGTGCAGGCCGGTTCCCGGTCGGCCCACCTGGCCGGTGATGGAGCACAGCGCGATCAGGCAGCGGGCATTGTCGGTGCCGGTCGTGTGCTGCGAGATCCCCATGCCCCAGAAGACGACCGCCGTGTTCGCCTCTCCCCACAGCGTCGCGACGGTGCGGATGGTGTCGGCGTCGACCCCGCAGATCTGCGCCGCACGGTCCGGGGGGTACTCCCTGACCGTCTTGGCGAGCTCCCCGTAGTTCGTCGTCCGCTCGGCGATGAACTCGCGGTCGACCAGGCCGAGCTTGATGATCTCGTGCATCACGCCGTTGTAGAACGCCACGTCGGTGCCCGGCTTAATCTGGCAGAAGACGTCGGCGTGGTCGGCGATCCGCTCCCGGCGCGGGTCCACCACGATCAGCTTCGTGCCGCGGCGCCTGGCCTGCTTGAAGAACGACGAGGCGACGGGGTGGTTGGCCGTGGTGTTCGTCCCGGCCATGATCGCCACCTCTGCGTTGACGATGTCCCCATAGGTCGTGGACACGGCGCCGGACCCGACCCCTTCGAACAGGGCCGCCACGCTCGAGGCGTGGCACAGGCGCGTGCAGTGGTCGACGTTGTTGGTCCCGAAGCCCGCCCGGATGAGCTTCTGGAACAGGTAGGCCTCCTCGTTCGAGCACTTGGCCGAGCCGAAGCCGGCGATGGCGCCGGGCCCGTGCTCGGAGTGGATCGCCTTCAGGCGACCGGCCGCCAGGTCGAGCGCCTCGTCCCAGGTCGCCTCGCGGAAGTGCGGCAGAACCTCGTCGTAGTCCACCACTCCGCCCGGCTTGCGCCGCCCCTTGCCCTCGCCGCGCACGTCGCCCGACAGCGGCCCCTTGGGATAGGAGCCCTCACGCCGGATGAGCGGAACCGTGAGCCGCTGGGGGCTGGCCGCGTAGTCCCACCCGTAGCGGCCCTTGACGCATAGCCGGCCGCGGTTGCCGGGCTGCTCGCGGCCCTCGGCGAAGGCGATCGCGTTGCGTTCGCGGTCGACGTGGTAGGTGAGCGCGCAGCCGACCCCGCAGTACGGACAGACCGTCTCGACCGAGTCGAGCTCCGAGCGCTGCTTGATCGGCACGTCGTTGATCGGCTTGTTGACGAGGGCCCCGGTCGGGCAGGCCGCGACACACTCTCCGCACGTGACGCACGAGGATTCGCCCATCGGGTCGTTCAGGTCGAACGCGATGCGTGTGTCATAGCCCTTGCCCGAGCGCCCGATGACGTCGTTGCCCTGGATGTCGTCACAGGCCCGCACGCAGCGATCGCAGAGGATGCAAGCGTCGTGGTTGACCGCGATCACGGGGTTCGAGAAGTCCTCGCCGCGCCCCTGGCCTCGCGGGAGATCGTCCTGCCCGACGCCGTAGCGGTGCACGAGCACGAGCAGCTCGTTGTCCGCCGTCGTCGTCTCCTTGGGGTCCTCGTCGGGCGAGGGCTGGTCCACCAGCAGCAGCCGCGTGAGCATGGCCCGTTGGCGCTCGACCGAGTCGGTGTCCGTCTTGACCTCCATGCCGTCCTCACACGGCCGTACGCACGCCGGAGCCAGCACGCGCCCGCCGATGTCGACCACGCACACCCGGCACACACCGACCGGGTCGTATCGCTCGTCGTGGCACAGGACGGGAATCTCGATGCCGATTTCCCTCGCCGCCTCCCAGATCGTGGCCCCCTCGGCCACGGTGACCTCGCGACCGTCGATCGTCAGGGTCACGGTTCGGGGCTGGGTGGCTGCCACGCTGCTGATCGCCACGATCGGTTCACTCCCTCCTCAGACGGCGTCGGGCTCGCATTACACCTACCCCGTTCAAGCCATCGCTAGTACGCGAGATCGCGTTCCGCACGACGAGATTCGCCGGCCCGCTCGACGAGCGCGCTCACGGAGTCGCGGACGGACTGCTTGTGCAGCAGCGCGAGACCGGCTGCCCGCTCGGGGTCGTGGTCGTGGAGCGCGGCCATGATGCCCTCGTGCTCCCGCTGTGAGATCGCGATTCGCTCGGGCATCATCCGAAACACCCGCTGGAAGCCGGAATGGCGCCGCCAGATGTCCATCGTCAGCTCACGCAGCATGTCGTTCCCGCAGCTGGCCACGATCGTGCGGTGAAACTCGAGATTGAGGTCGGAGAATCTCGGGCCGTCCTGTGCCTCGACGGCCGCCCTCATCTCCACCATGAGCAGCTCGAGCTGCTCCAGCTCGGCGGCGGTGATGCGTTCGGCGGCGAGCCCGGTGGCGATGCTTTCGAGGTGCGAGCGGACGAAGTAGGTCTCCTCGACCTCCTTGGTCGTGAGCGTGGTTACTCGCGCGCCGCGGTATGGGGCGGTTTCGACCAGGCCGTCCCGTTCGAGCATGCGCAGCGCCTCGCGGACCGGGATGTCGCTGGCCTCGTACTGATTCGCGACGTCGCGCATCACCAGGCGCGTGCCGGGGGCGATGTCGTTGGACAGGATCCGCTCCCGGAGAGCCACGTAGATCGCGCGCGATTTCAGGTCGGACATGGGCCGGGTTTCCTCGGTCGAGACTGCGGGTAGGGAAGCGGCATGGGGCGGAACATATCTGATATGTCCGTCTCTCCGTGGGAGTAAACGAAGGGGAGCTGTGATGAAGAGGGTGTGGGCACTCGTTGCGATTCTGGCGCTGCTGGTCACGGCGTGCGGCGACGACGACGGGGGCGCGGGAGCGGGAGCGGAAGGTGGCGGCAAGATCCGGGTCGCTCTCGGCGACATCGAGTCCGTCGAGACGCTCGCCCTGTTCATCGCCATGGAGCGGGTGCGCAAGCGCGGCATCGACGTCGAGCTGGTCGAGCTCGCAGACGAGGACCTCGCCAACCAGGCCGTGGTCGGCGGGCAGGCCGATGTGGGGCTCGGCGCGCCATATGGACTGATCCAGAAGTCCGGGGCTCCGCTCCGGATCGTCTGCCAGCTGCAGCGGATTCGCTTCTTCGCGGTGGCCGACAAGGCCGCCTATCCCGACTGGCAGTCGCTCGACGGCGAGACCTTCACCGTGCACTCCCGCGGCTCGACGACCGAGGCTCTCGCTCGCATCATCGAGGAGGAGGAGGGCATCGAGTTCGGCGAGATCAGCTACGTGCCGGGCGCCGAGGTCCGCGCGACGGCGTTGGAGCGGGGCAACGTCAAGGCCGCCGTGCTCGACATCCCGAACAGGAACTTCGTCATGTCCAAGTCGCCGGGCAAGTTCCACGACCTTCCGACACCCGAGTCCGAGGCGAGCGACGAGGTGCTGTTCGGCAACACCGCATGGATGGAGGAGAACCCGGAGTCCCTCCAGGTCCTGCTCGAGGAGATCCTCACCGTCTGGCAGTCCATGGTCAAGGACCCCAAGTTCGTGGTCGAGGAGCGCGAGCGCCTCGGGCTGCTGCCCGACCTGCCGGCCGACCTCGAGAAGGAGCTGCTGCCCTACTACGAGCAGGCTGCCGAGGAAGGCCTCTTCACCGAGGACTGCGGCGGCGAGCAGGCCGCGAAGGAGGACTTCGAGTTCTACAACGCGGCTGAGCAGCTCGAGGGCGACCCGGCGGACCTCCAGGTCGAGGACTTCTGGAGCCTCGAGCCGCTCGAGAACGCGGTGAGCTCGGCCAAGGGATCGGGCAGCTGACGGTGGCCGCATCGGCCGGGATCCGGGTCGGACGCACGGCGTCTCGCCGCGCGGCGGCGCGGCTGAGCAGTCCGTGGCTGCTGCGCGGGGCGTCGATCCTGTTCGTGCTCGGACTGTGGGAGTGGGCCGGCCGGATCCCCGTGAACGTGGCCTTTCCCAGCTGCACCGAGACGCTCGCCGCTCTCGGGGAGATGCTGGTCGACGGCACCCTCGCCGAGGCATATGCCGAGACCGCCGGACCCCTGATCGTGGGCGTGCTGCTCACAGCCGTAGGCGGCGTTTTCGCCGGCGTCGTCATGGGCCTCTCCCCGCGAGCCGAGTGGCTGGGCCTGCCCGTGTTCATCGTGCTGCAGGCCTCGCCGTCGGCGGCGATCATCCCGCTGATCACGTTCGTCTACGGGATCGGCTTCACGGCCAAGGTGTTCGCCGTCGTGCTGCTCAGCGCACCCGTGATCGTGCTCAACTCCTACCGCGGCATCGCCAACACCCCGCGCTCGCTGGTGGAGATGAGCAATGCCTTCCTGGCGAGCCGCTGGCAGCGGATCTGGAAGGTGGTCATCCCGGCGGGCAGCGGCCTGATCTTCGCGGGGCTGCGGCTCGGCCTGGCCCAGGGATTCACCGGCGCCGTGCTCGCCGAGCTCATCATCACCCCGACCGGCGTCGGCGACCTGATCACTTTTTACCGGTCGAGCGCCGAGTATGCCCAGATGTTCGCCGTCATCCTGTCCATCATCCTGGTCGCGAGCATCAGCGTCACGCTGCTGCAGAACCTGGAGCGGCGCCTCTTCCGCCCCGAGTTGAGGGCGCTATGACCGGTAGGGCGAGCATCACCTCGGATCCCGGCGTGGGCGCCCCGTCGGGGGATGGCCGGGAGCCTGCCGTGCGCATCGTCGAGCTCACCAAGGAGTTTTCCGGCGGCGTGCGCGCGCTGGGCGGACTCACCTTCGACGTGCCCAGGGGCGAGCTCACCAGCATCATCGGCCCCAGCGGGTGCGGGAAGACCACCACGCTGAAGATCGTCGGGGGACTGATCGACGCGACGTCTGGGTCGGTCGAGGTCGACGGCGTCCCGGTGACGGGGCCCGGGCCCGATCGGGCGTTCGTGTTCCAGGACTTCGCCCTGATGCCGTGGGCCACGGTGCTCCGCAACGTCGCCTTCGGTCTGGAGCTGCGTGGGGTGGATCGCAAGGAGCGCGAGGAAACCGCGCGGGCGTACGTCGACAAGGTGGGCCTGGCGGGATTCGAGGACTCCTATCCCCACCAGCTCTCCGGTGGGATGCGGCAACGCGTCGGCCTCGCCAGAGCCCTGGCGGTCGACGCTGACATCCTGCTGATGGACGAGCCCTTCGCGTCGGTCGACGAGCAGATCCGCCGCCAGTTCCAGGAGGACCTCCTGCGGCTGCTCAGCGAAGAGAGCAAGACCGTGATCTTCGTGACCCACTCGATCGAGGAGGCCGTCTACGTCTCCGACCAGGTCGTGATCCTGACCCGGGGCCCGTCGAGCGTGTCGAAGGTGGTACGCCCGGGGATCGACCGCGGGGCCGGCTCCGACGACATCCGGCGCGACCCCGCCTACCTCGACTGGGTCGAGCAGATCTGGCACGAGCTCCGCGACTACCTGGAGCGCTGACGTGGAGCTGCGTGGTCACCGGATCCCGATGGCGTTCTCGCTGCTGGTGTGGTTCGCGATCTGGGAGGTCGTCGGGCAGCTCGGGCTGGTGTCGCTGCTCCCGCCGTTCAGCGAGGTGATCGCCGCCTTCCCGGAGGTCGTCTCGTCCGAGACGTTCGCGGAGGCTGCGTGGATCACCCTGGAGGCGTTCCTGATCGGAATGGCGCTGTCCTTCGCCATTGGAATCGGCGTCGGCATTCTGATGGGCACGAGCCGCGCGGTCGGGTCCGTGATGGGGATGTGGGTGAATATCTTCGAGAGCTCGCCGCTGACCGCCGTCGTGCCCGCGCTGATGGCGCTTCTCGGTTTCGGCCTCGAGACGATGATCGTGACCGTGTTCCTCTTCTCGGTCTGGGTGATCGCGCTCGACACCCAGGTCGGGGTGGAGCGGGTCAACCCCTCGCTGGTCGAGATGGGCCGCTCGTTCGGCGCCACGAAGCGGATTCTGTACTCGCAGATCGTCTTCCGGGCGGCATTGCCCGAGCTGCTCGCCGGCATCCGCCTCGGGCTGATCCGCGGCATGAAGGGCGTGATCATCGGTCAGCTTCTGATCGCGGTGCTCGGGGTCGGCTACCTGTTCGAGCTCTACTCCCGGAACTTCCTAATGCCGGAGTTCTGGGCCCTCCTGATCATTGTGTTCGCATTCGCCTTCCTGGCCTCGGAGACGGTCGCCTACTTCGAACGAAAGGTGGCGTTGTATGCGTCCAGCCGTTGACCGGTCGGTCGGCTACGCCATCGCGCCGCCTCCCGTGTCCGCCGTCGCCCTGGCGGGATCGGACGAGGTCTTCCCCGTGGCCCGGGTGTTCTGCGTCGGGCGCAACTACGCCGAGCACGCCGTGGAGATGGGACACGACCCGAACCGCGAGCCTCCGTTCTTCTTCATGAAGCCCGCCGACGCGGTGGTGCCGCCGGGCACGCTGCCGTTCCCGACGAAGACGCAGGACCTGCATCACGAGATCGAGCTGGTGGTGGCGCTTGCCGAGGGCGGCCACGACATCCCGGTGGAGCGGGCGCTCGACCACGTCTTCGGGTACGCGGTGGGCCTGGACATGACGCGCCGCGACCTGCAGGCGGAGGCCAAGAAGATGGGCCGCCCATGGGACATGGCCAAGGGCTTCGACCGGTCCGCGCCCATCAGCGCGATCCGCGCCGTGGAGGACATCGGCCACCCGGCCAAGGGAGCCGTCTGGCTTCGAATCAACGGTGAGCCGCGCCAGGAGGGCGATCTCGACCAGCAGATCTGGAAGGTCCCAGAGACGATCAGCTTCCTGAGCACGCTCGTCGCGCTGCGTCCCGGCGACCTCATCATGACCGGGACGCCCAAGGGGGTCGGCCGGGTCGAGCCGGGCGACACGCTCGACGGTCACATCGACGGTGTGGGCGACCTCACCGTCAGCTACGACGCCTGAGGGTCGCCTAAGAGCGTCGATATAGTTGGGGCTGGGACTGGCCTCCCACGCCTCTCCGGAGGCGGGGCCGGCTCGTCTCCTCTGATCGTTGAACCCGTTCCACAGGATACGTCTCATGACCAACCAGAATCGTCCGAACACTCCGCTTTCGGGGGGCGCGAAGGGCGCCCTCGGATCGCGTGGCGCCGGGATGGCGACACGGGCGCTCAAGCGCCTGTGGGGAGCCGTCCGCCGCTAGATACCTAGGCGGTCACCACCGTAACCGCGCCGGCGGCGAACACCACCGCGAGTGTGAGCCGCCGGAACGCGGTTTCGGGCAAGCTCGGGCCGATCACGGTGCCCGTCCAGTTGGCCGCCAGCGAGCCGGGCAGCCACAGCAGGAAGGCCGGATACAGTGCGTCGCTCTCGAGCGCTCCCGTGGCGGCCAGAACGACGAGGCCGATCGCGTTCGACGCGACGAAGTAGAGCGCGAGGTCCGCCAGGACGCTGCGCGGCGCTGCCTTGTCGCGCGCGAGGAGCAAGACGGGAGCCACGCCGTTGAGCGACGTCGCCGCGCCCAGGAAGCCGCCGGCGAACCCTGCCGCGACAGGGGCTCCGGGCAGCTCCCGCGGGGGAGGCTGGGTCACAGCGCGCCAGAGCAGGACGGCCGCGGTCATCACGATCAGCCCCGCGCACAGCTTGACCGTGGAATCGTCCACGGTCGTGAGCACCAGGGCCCCGAGCCAGAGTCCGGGGATGCTGCCGACGATGAGGCCGGCAGCCCGGGTGGGCCTCGCGTCGGATCGGAACCGGTATGCCACCGACACGCGCGTTATGCAGGCGAGCGCCAGGTTCACGGTGACGACGAACGGCAGGTCGAAGCCGAGCAGCAGCAGCAACGGCGTGGCGACGAGGGAGTATCCGAAGCCGGTGACACCCCCGAGAAACGAGGCCGCGGCAACGACGAGGCCACCGGCGAGCAGATCCACCGTGCCGGCCGTCGTCAGCCGAAGAAGAACGCCGCTGCCACGACGACATAGAGGGCGAGCAGCATCATTCCCTCGAACCAGGTCGACTGGCCCTCGCCGGTGATGTGGCTGACGATGATCACCGCCAGCAGGAGGGCGCCGAGCTCGAAGCCGTTGAACACGAGCGAGAGCGGCTGCGGTCCAACGAAGAAGGAGAGGACCACCAGCAGCGGACCGACGAACAGCGCGACCTGGGCGGCCGAGCCGATGGCGATGTTCACGGCCAGGTCCATCTTGTCCTTTGCGGCCACGTACACGGCCACCCAGTGCTCGGCGGCGTTCCCCACGATCGCGACGATCACCGCGCCGATGAAGAACTCGGTCAGCCCGATGGACTCGGCCGTCTCGGCAATCGACCCCACGAGGATCTCCGAGAGCAGCCCGACGGCGAGGCCGGCGATCGCCAGCAGGGCGACCGAGCGCCGAACGCTCCACGGTTCCCTCTCCGGCTCGGCCTCGTCGGGCGGATTGAACAGATCGCGGTGCGAGACGAGCGAGAACCACAAACCGCCGGCGTAGCTGATCAGCAGAACGATCGCCACCGTCAGGGAGAGCTCCTCGACCGGGTGTGCGAAGCCCACGAGCTCCGCGCCGGGATTCGGCAGGGCGCCTCCCTTGACCAGCTGGAAGACCGCGGGCATGACGAGGGCCGCCGATGCAAGGATCAGCATCGTCGCCTGAGATCTCGCGGCCGTCGCGCTGAACAACTGGCGCTCGCGCCCGATGCCTCCCACCAACATCGACGCGCCGAGGACCAGGAGCACGTTGCTGAGCACCGAGCCGATGATCGAAGCTTTGACAACCTCCTGCAGTCCCGCGCGGAGCGCGAAGAACGCGATCAGCAGCTCCGGCAGGTTCCCGAACGTCACGTTGAGCAGACCCCCGATGCCCGGGCCGGCCCGATCGGCGAGCTCCTCGGTCGCCGTCCCCATGAGGGCCGCGGTCGGGATCACCCCGATCGCGGACGTGCTGAAGATCAGCGCCGAGTTCGCGTGTGCAAACTCGAGTCCGACGGCGAGCGGGATGAACGGGACGAGCGCGTAGGGCCAGCCGTCCCCGCTCAGCAGGAACGAGGCCAGCCCCCGGCGACGGGGCCGCGTCGAGTCGCCGGCAGGGTCATCGACGTCGAGCACCACCTCAGCCGTCGAGGATCTCTATAACGATCTCCGACACCTCGGTGGGCGTGCGCCCGACGCGGACGCCGGCCGCTTCGAGCGCCTCGGCCTTGGCCGCCGCGGTGCCCTTGGACCCGGACACGATCGCGCCGGCGTGGCCCATGGTCTTGCCGGGTGGCGCGGTGAAGCCGGCGATGTATGCGACCACCGGCTTGGAGACGTTGTCCGCGATGTACTCCGCCGCCTCCTCCTCCGCCGAGCCCCCGATCTCGCCGCTCATCACGACCAGCTTCGTCTCCGCGTCGGCCTCGAACAGCTCGAGCACGTCGATGAAGCTCAAGCCGGGCACCGGGTCGCCGCCGATCCCCACGATCGACGAGTTGCCGAACCCGGCCTGCGCCAGCTCGTTGCCGATCTGGTAGGTCAGCGTGCCCGAGCGGGAGACGACCCCGACGTTGCCCTCCTTGAAGAAGTCGGCCGGGATGATCCCCACGTTGGCCTTGCCGGGGGAGAGCACGCCAGGGCAGTTCGGGCCGATCAGCCGCACCTCGTCGAGCCGGCTCAGGTGGGTGCTGACGCGCAGCTCGTCGTGCGCCGGAATCCCCTCCGTGATCGCGATGATCGTTCGGATCCCGGCCTCGGCGGCCTCGAGGATCGAGTCGGCGGCGAACCGGGCCGGCACGAACACCATCGCGGCGTTCGCGTCCGTCTCCTCGACCGCCTGGCGGAAGGAGTTGAAAACCGGGATGCCCTCGACCTGCTGCCCGGCCTTGCCTGGCGTGACGCCCGACACGACGTTGGTGCCGTAGCGCTTGTTGTTGAGCGCGTGGAAGGTGCCCTCACGCCCGGTGATGCCGGCCACGCACAGGCGCGTCTCGCGATCGACGAGGATGCTCATCGGGCCTGGAGGGTTGGACTTGCTGCGAGCGCGACCACCCGCTCAGCGGCCTCGAGCATCGTCGCCTCGACCACGAGGTTGGGCAGCTGGGCATCGGCCAGCAGCCGGCGCCCCTCCTCGTCGTTCGTGCCGTCGAGGCGCACCACGAACGGCACCTGCGGCTTCACCTGCTCGAAGGCCTCGATCAAGCCCTTGGCCACCTCGTCGCAGCGGGTGATCCCGCCGAAGATGTTGAACAGCACCGCCTTCACCTTCTCGTCCGAGAGAATTACCTCGACCGCCGCCACGATCGCGTCGGCCTTCGATCCGCCCCCGGCGTCGAGGAAGTTGGCCGGCCGGCCGCCGGCCTGCGCCACCACGTCGAGCGTCGACATCACCAGCCCGGCACCATTGCCCAGGATTCCGATGTCGCCGTCGAGCTTGACGTAGATCAAGCCGCGTTCCTTGGCCATCTGCTCCTGCGGATCCTCCGCCGAGGGGTTGCGAAGCGCAGCGTTGTCCGGATGGCGGTACAGCGCGTTGCCGTCAAGCGTGACCTTGGCGTCGAGTGCTCGCAGCTCGCGCTCGGGCGTGACGATCAGCGGGTTGACCTCGATCAGCATCGCGTCCTCGGCGACGAATGTCTCGTAGAGCTTGGCCAGCATGCCGGTGAGCGGCCGCACCAGATCGCCGTCGACGCCGGCCTCGAACGCGAGCCAGCGCCCGTGAAACTCCTGAAAGCCCAGCAACGGGTCGACATGCAGGCTGGCGATCGCGCCGGGGTCCTCCTCGGCGACCTGCTCGATGTCCATGCCCCCCTTGGTCGAGAGCATGATCAGCGGCGCCTTGGCGCTGCGATCGAAGACGACCGACGCGTAGTACTCGGCCTCGATCTGCGACGCCTCCTCGATCCACACCTCGTGCACCCGCAGGCCGCGGATGTCCATGCCCAGGATCGCGTCGGCGTGCTGCCGGGCCTCGTCGCGCCCGTCGGCGACCTTGATCCCGCCGAGCTTGCCGCGCCCGCCGATCTGCACCTGCGCCTTCACGACGCACGGGTAGCCGATCGCGTCGGCCGCGGCCACGGCCTCGTCCACGGTCTCGGCAGGACGCCCCGACGGCACCGGGACACCGTGCCTCGCAAACAGCTGCTTCCCCTGATACTCGAGCAGGTCCACCGGTTACCTCCGCCGCTTCGCACGCCGTGCACGCCGTGCCTCGACCGCGCCCACGACCTGGAGCTTGACCCGAAGGAGGTGATCGGCGACAGGATTGCGCTCACGGATACGGATCCACCAGAGCGGCGCGAAGTTCTCGTGCAGCCACCAGTAGCCGATTCCGAACCCCACGCTGACCAGGGCCTGATAGGCGAGGAAGTCCAGCCAGCCGTACGGCACCGCCACCTCCGAGCCGGCATAGAGATCCAACAGTCCCGTTTGGAACACGCGCGCCAGGGTGAAGGCGACGGCCCAGTACAGCGCCACCGGCGTGAGCATGCCAAGCGGGATCCGGCCTTTGGCGACCAGGATCTCGTACCCGGCGCCGGCAACCCCGAGCGGCACGCCGAGCGTAAGGCCCGCGAACAGGCCGACGTCGAGGGGCTGGCCGCCGCCCGCGACCACGACTCCCAGGATCACGCCGCCGAGCAGGCCGATCAGCACCCCGGGCAGGGTCAGCTCCACCACCTGCCGGCGGTCGAGGCTCGCCCACGGCGTCGAGACCGGCTCCTGCACCGGCTCCGGGGCGGCGGGCTGCGCGTGGGTCGCCATCAGCCGATGTCCGAGACGCCGTACTTGATGACGCTGTACATGATCGCGGTCAAGTACCCGAGCCCGCCCAGCACCAGGACAACCGTGAAGGCCCAGTGCGGCCGGAGTTTCTTCGGCAGCATCTTGTTGTTGACCACCGCCAGGGTCAGGCAGTAGGCCCCCATCACGAACGCCGACAGGAACGCCAGGATGTCCAGGATGCTCGTCGGGCCGTCGGCCGGACCCCAGTTCAGGATGATGATCCCGAAGATGATCACGAACCACAGGTACAGCGCGTACAGGTAGGACATCTTGAGCCGCCTTGCGCCCGGAAGGAAGTAGTACGTCATGTCGGACTGTCCGCGGGCGAAGGCGTCGAACAGGCCGACGCTCGCCTTGAAGCCGACGATCGCGATGAAGATGAAGAACAGCGTGTCGAAGTAGCTGGCGGCCTGCTCGAACGCGTCACCCATCGCCGGCAGCGCAGCGTCGCGGTCACCCTCCAGCAACGCGCTCCGGGCATCGGGATTGAGCTCCGCCGCGTTCAGCGCCATGACCGTGAAGATGATCGTCACCAGCATGGTGATGCCGAAGAAGAGCACCAGCGCGTCGAAGGTGACCCACTTGCGCCAGCCCTGCCACTTGCGCATCTCGTCCGGATCGTCGACGTCGAACATCGATCCGGCTTCCGGGACTGTCTCCTCCTCGTTCGCGTGCAGCAGGCCGCGGACCTTCGGGATGTGTGAGCCCATTCCCGCACCCTTGTCGCGCAGCCAGAGCGTGTACCACATCTGCTGCATGCCGGACGGCCCGGCGAAGGCCAGCGCGCCGACGACGACAGGGAAGAACGCCGCCGTGAAGGCCTCGGACGGGATCCCGGTGTCGAAGCGGACGGTGCCCGCCACGGTCACGCCGAGGTCGTGCAAGCTCCCCACCATCGCTCCCACGATCGCCGAGCCGATCACGAGGACGCCCACGGCGAACGCGAGCAGCCCCTCGATGAAGTTGTAGACGTACCTGACGACCGTGAACATCACCCCGATGATGAGCAGGCCGACAGTCGCGGACACCTGCCACGAGATGCCGGTGATCTCCTCGAGCGCCTCCGCGCCACCCGAGATATGCCCGGGCCAGATGTAGACCAGGGCGGCGATGGCGAAGAACATCCACATCAGCGGTATCCACACGCGCGCCGCGCCGAAGAAGATCGACTCGCCGGTGGCCATCGCGTAACGGGCCATCTCGAGCATCACCACGGTCTGGACGATCACTCCGACCGTGAACAGCCACCGGATATCAGCTCCGAAGACGATCACGAGTCGCGGCCAGAGGTAGGTCTCTCCGAACCCGACCCCGAGCGCAACGAGGATCATCGCCGGCCCGAGCACGTGCGCCGCCGCCGGCGCCTCGGGCAGCTTGCGGATCTTCATCGGCGGCAGCTTGCCTGCGCGCCAGACCCGCTCCTCACCCTGCGCGTCGACCGTGACCGGTCCCGCTACCCCGCTCTCCGCACTCATGACTCTCCCCTCGTCCTCCCCCAGTGCCGAGGCCGCTCACGCGGCCGTCAGCCTTCCGTCACAGCCTTCCCTCAATGGCTGTCCAGCAGCCCTGCCATTCGCGCCCAGCGGTACTTGGCCGCCAGGACCTCCACCGGCGTTTCGGTTGTGTACGGGAACGCCGGGATCCCGTGATCGAACAGGTACTGCGAGGCCTCCTCAACCTCCACGTCGCCGGCGAGCGAGGCCACTATCGGCTTCTCGATCCCCCGGCCGCGATACTCCTCCACCACCTCGGTCATCACCTTGGCGAAGACCATCGGCGGGGTAACGATCGTGTGCCAGTAGCCCAGCACGAGCCCGTGGATGCGCTCGTCCTCCAGCCCGAGCGCCACGGTGTTGCGATACGTCTCGGGCGGCTCGCCGCCGGTGATGTCCACCGGGTTGCCGGCGGCGCCGAACGGCGGGATGAACTCCATGAACGCCTTGTTGAGGTCGTCCGGCATCTCCATCAGCTGGAGGCCGTTGTTGAAGCACGCGTCCGAGAGCAGCACTCCCGAGCCCCCGGCGCCCGTGATGATCACCACGTTCTCCCCTGCGGGAGTCGGCAGGATCGGCAGGCAGCGGGCGAACTGGAGCAGCTCCTGCAGCCCGCGCGCCCTTACGACGCCGGCCTCGCGGAGGATGTCCTCGTAGACCTTGTCGTCGCCGGCGAGCGCGGCCGTGTGCGAGGCGGCCGCCTTCGTGCCGGCCGGCGTCGCGCCCGCCTTCAGCACGACGATCGGCTTGGTCTTGGAGACGCGCTGTGCCACGTCCACGAAGGCGCGACCGTCCTTGAGGTCCTCCATGTGCAACGCGACGCAGTTCGTGGCGTCGTCCTGCTCGAAGAACGTGAGCAGGTCGTCCTCGTCGATGTCGGCCTTGTTGCCGAGACCGACGATTGCCGACACGCCGAGCTTCGTGGAGCGCGCGAAGCCCAGGATCCCCATTCCGATGCCGCCGCTCTGAGAGGCGAGCGCCACCGGCCCTTTGACGTCGTACGGCGTCGTGAAGGCCGCGCTCATGTTGCCCGGCGTGTAGTAGACGCCGTAGATGTTCGGACCGATGAAGCGGACGCCGGCCTCGCGGGCCTTCCGCTGCAGATCCTTCTGCATCTCCTCCTCGCCGGTCTCTGCGAAGCCCGAGGGGATCAGCACCGCGGCCTTGATGCCCTTCTGGCCGACCTTGGCGAGCGTGTCCGGCACGAACTTCGCCGGGATGCAGAACACCGCCACGTCGACGCCGTCCGGCAGGTCGTCCACGTCGGCGTAGACCTTCTTGCCGAGTATCTCGTCCGACTTGGGGTTGATCGGGTAGATCTCGCCCTCGAATCCGCCGTTCACGAGGTTCTTCATGACCGAGTTGCCGATCTTGCCCTCGGAGCCCGAGGCACCCACGACCGCGATGGCCCGCGGCTGCATCAGCGCCTTCATCGTCTCGAGGATCTCCTCCTGCGAATAGCGCGGCGGGGTCGAGTCGGTCTCCTCGAACGACACGACGAAGCGCGCGTCGACCGCGGTTGCCCCATCCTCGCGCGCGAGTACCGGGTTCAGGTCGACCTCGGTGATCTCGTCGAAGTCGGTCACGAGCTGCGAGACCGCCTGGATCATCGCGGCCAGCGCGGCGCGGTCTACGCCGGCGCCGCCGCGCACGCCCTTGAGCACCTCGGCCGCGCGGATGCCGTCCACCATCTCGGCGGCGTCCTCGGCCGACGTGGGGGCGAGGCGGAAGGTCACGTCGCGGAGCACCTCGACGAGCACGCCGCCGATGCCGAACGTAACCACCGGCCCGAACGATGGGTCGGTCACGGCGCCGATCAGCACCTCCTGGCCCTCGGACAGCATCTGCTGCACCTGCACGCCGGTGATGTCCGCGTCGGACTTGTAGGCCTTGGCGTTCTCGACGATCTGCTGGTAGCCCGAGGCCACGTCGTCCGCCGTGCCGAGCCCGACGAGCACGCCCTTCGCCTCGGTCTTGTGGAGGATGTCGGGCGAGACGATCTTCAGGACCACCGGGTAGCCGATCTCCTCGGCGAGGCCCACGGCCTCGTCCCCGGAGGTGGCGAGACCCTCCTGGGGCACCGCGATCCCGTAGGCATCGCAGACCCGCTTGGCCTCCGGCGCGCTCAGGGCGGTCCGCCCGTCGGCCCGGACGTCGTCCAGGATCTCCCGAACGGCTTCCTGGTCGGTGGTTGTGGACCCGGCTTGCGTGATCGTGGATGACATCAGACCGCTCCCGCCGCGCTCAGTCGCTCGAGCTCGCTCTCTTGAATGTCGAGCAGCTCCTCCAGGATCTCGGCGCTGTGCTCACCGAGCAGCGGAGAGCGCGTGACCTCCACCGGCGAGTCGGACAGCGTGAACGGGCAACCGACCGTCGAGTACGTGCCGCGGTCGGGGTGGTCTACGTCAACGATGAGTCCCTCGGCTCGCAGCCCCTCGTCCTCGATCAGGTCCTTCGTGCTGAGCACCGGCCCGCAGGGCACGTTGATCGAGTTGAGCTCCTCGAAGGCCTCCCACTTGGTCCTCTTGATCGTCCACTCCTCGATCACGTCGAAGATGTCCTGTAGGTGCGGCAGCCGCGCCTCGGGCGTGGCGTAGTCGGGGTTCTCGATCAGGTCGGGCCGTCCGATCTTGTTCATCAGCGGCTCCCAGACCTGCGGCTGGATCACGACGTACAGCCAGGCGTTGGCGCCCTTCTCGGTGGTTGGCTTGCAGCGCACCGCCCATCCGGGCTGCCCGCCGCCCGACGCGTTGCCGGAGCGCGGGACGAAGTCGCCGAACTCCTGGTTCGGATACTCTCGAAGCGGCCCGTGCTCGAGCCGCTGCTGGTCGCGCAGCTTCACGCGGCAAAGGTTCAGGATGCCCGCGCGCATCGAGATCTGCACCCGCTGGCCGCGGCCGGTCTGCGTGCGCTGGTACAGCGCGGCGCAGATCGCCCCGAACAGGTGGACGGCGTTGCCCGAGTCCCCGATCTGAGCGCCGGTCGCGACCGGCGGCCCGTCCTCGAAGCCGGTCGTGCTCATCGCCCCGCCGGTGGCCTGGGCGATGTTCTCGTAGGCCTTCGCCTTCTCGAGTGCGCCCGGTCCAAACCCCTTCAGCGAGGCATAGATGATCTCCGGGTTGATCTCGTGGATGCGCTCCCAGGGGTAGCCCAGCCGGTCCATCACGCCGGGGCCGAAGTTCTCGACCACCACGTCGCTGCGCTCCAGCAGCTTCGTGAAGACCTCCTTGCCCTCGTCCGACTTCATGTTCAGCGTCAGGCTGCGCTTGTTGCCGTTCAGCATCGTGAAGTAGAGGCTGTCGACGTCCTCCAGATCGCGCAGCTGGCTCCGGGTGACGTCGCCGCCGCCCGGCCGTTCGATCTTGATCACGTCCGCGCCCATGTACGCCAGCAGCTGCGTGCAGACCGGCCCGGCCTGGACGTGGGTCATGTCGACCACGCGGACTCCCTCGAGAGCTTTGCTCATCTCCGCGTCCTCCCTACTTGTACATCGTCTGGTTCATCGTCCCGGGCGCAAACGCGTTCTGGTCGATCCAGACGTTGATCAGTGACGGCTTGCCCGACTCCCGGGCCCGCTCGAGCGCCGGACGGATCTGGCTGGGCTCACGGACCTCCTCGCCGTAACCGCCGAGCATCTTGGCGAACAGGTCGTACTTGACGTCGCCGAGCTTGTTGCCCACGTCGCCGCGCTCCTCGCCGTACTTCTGGATCTGCCCGTAGCGGATCTGGTTCATGTACGAGTTGTTGCCCACCACGCCGATGAACGGGAGGTCGAAGCGGACCATCGTCTCGAAGTCCCAGCCGGTGAGGCTGAAGCTGCCGTCGCCGAACAGGCAGACCACCTCGCGCTCCGGCCGGGCGAGCTTCGAGGCCATCGCGAAGGGAACGCCCACCCCGAGCGTGCCGAGCGGGCCGGGGTCCATCCAGAGTCCCGGTCCCCGCGGCTGCACGACGCCGCCCGAGAAGGTCACGACGTCGCCGCCGTCGCCGATGTAGACCGTGTTGTCCGTGAGGAACTCGTTGATCTCGTGCGCGAGCCGCAGCGGGTGGACCGGCGCGTCCTCGCGCATCAGCTTCGGGAGGCGCTCCTCCTTGGCCTTCTGCTCCTCGTCGCGCAGCGTCTGGAGCCAGGACTCGCGGTCGCGGGCGGCGCCCTTCGCGCCCTGGCCCTCCGCGGCGTCGGCGACGGCCGTCAGGATGGCGCCGGGGTCGCCGACGAGCCCGAGAGAGACGTCGCGGTTCTTGCCGACCGTGCGGTAGTCCATGTCGATCTGGACGACCGTCGCCTCCTGGCTCAGGCGCTTGCCGTAGCCCATCCGGAAGTCGAACGGCGTCCCGACGATGAGGATCACGTCGGCGTTCTTGAAGGCGAAGCGGCGCGTCTGGTGGAAGTGGTGCGGATCGCCCGGCGGCAGCGTGCCGCGGGCGGCGCCGTTCATGAACGCGGGGATGTTGAGCCGGCGGACGAAATCCTGCGCGGCCTCGGAGCCGCGCGAGGTCCAGACCTGGCTGCCGAGCAGCACGCACGGCCGGTCGGCCTTGATGAGGATGTCCGCCAGGCGATCGATGTCGTTCGGATCCCCGGTGCTCTTCGTCGAAGCGCGGTACCTCCCCGGCTCCGGGATGACCGCGCTCTCGAGCGGCACCTTGGCGTCGAGGATGTCGCGCCCGATCTCCAGGTACGCCGGACCCGGCGCGCCGGCGAGTGCCTCGCGGAAGGCCATCGAGCACATGTCCGCCACGCGCTCGGTGGTCACGACGTTCGACGCGAACTTCGTGATCGGCTTCATGAGATCCACATGCGGGAGGTCCTGCAGGGAGCCCATGCGGTGCTGGTTGAGCGCCCCCTGGCCGCCGATCAGCAGCATGGGGCTCTCGGCGCGCAGCGCGTTGGCCACGCCGGTCACCGCGTCGGTGGTGCCCGGCCCGGCGGTCACGACCGCGCAGCCGGGCCGGCCGGTCACGCGGGCGTACCCGTCGGCGGCGTGGGCGGCCACCTGCTCGTGGCGGACGTCGACGACCTTGATGCCCTCGTCGATGCAGCCGTCGTAGATGTCGATGATGTGCCCGCCGCAGAGGGTGAAGATCGTGTCGATCCCCTCGGCGCGGAGCGCCTTGGCCACCAGGTGGCCACCCGAGATCGTCTCGGTCTCGCGAGCGTCTGGGGCTTCGGCTTGTACCGCGGTGCTCGTGGCGGTCACGTGACTCTCCTCTTTCTCTTGGGACCAGCGCCGGGATCGTTATCCCCGGGGCGGGGGGTTTCAGTCCAACGGGCAGGTGTTCGGTCCACGTCGTCGGCCAGATCCAGCGCGTGCTTCTTGACCAGGCGCTCGGCGAGCTCGGCGTCGCGGCTCTCGAGTGCCTCGATGATGTGCATGTGGTCGACGATCGACCGCTCGGCTCGATTGCTCTCCCCGATCATGTGGCCGCGAATACCGCGCACGTGCACGAGCAGGCCGGCGACCAGGGAGCTGATCACGGGTGAGCGGGCGAGCTCGATGATGCTCTGGTGGAAGCGCAGGTTCGCCTCCGAGTATTCGTTCAGGCGTAGACGCAGCTGGTCGTCCTCGAACGTGGAGAAGAGCGCGCGAAGCTCACCGATCTCCTCGTCGCTGGCTCGCTCGCACACCAGCCGGGCGGCCATGCTCTCGAGCGCCGCCCAGGCTCGGATCATCTCGGTGATCTCCGCCTTGCTCTTGCGCACGATCCACACGCCCCGGCGGGGCACGATCTGCACCAGCCCCTCGTGCTCCAGACGAGCCAGGGCCTCGCGCACGGGCGTGCGGCTGACACCGAGGGCCGTGGCCAGGCGCTGTTCGTCCAGCCGCAGGTCGGCGTCGGGCCGGTAGACGTCGGTGTGAAGGATCGCGTCGCGCAGCGTCTGGTAGGCCAGCTGGCGGACACTGACCGCCTCGGCTCGTATCGGTGATACGACGAGTGAGCCGTTTTGCCGCTCCTGGAGCGGCTCAGCGTGCCTCGGTGCAGGCGTCACTTCGGGTTAAGCTTTCCTGGGATACCAGATACAAAACACAGAACGCCCGGTGGTTCCCGACACGGCAAGGCGAATGCGTGGGTGTCGCTCCCAAGCGGCATCCGCGTGGTGTCTTCTGACGATTCGAGGCAATCGGGAACTGTCGGTAGGCGCGGCTTGGCACGGGTTAGCCGCCGCGACCCGTGCAAGAACGCGCCCCTGGCCTTGTCGCAAGTGTCACGTGACGTAGGCTGATCGGCGTGGGCGTGATCGGGTATCGCGAGCCCTCAGCGGGCGAGACCGTCCCCCAGGCCGTCGCTCAGGAATTGCCTCGGCGCGAGACACCGTTGGACGGCACCGAGGAGGCGATCGACGAGACGGGCGCGGCGCTCTTCCCCCAGCTCGTCTGGGCGCACTACCAGTGGGAGCGAAAGCTTCACTCAGATGGCTTCGCGGATCCGGCGCTGGAGCAGGCGTACCGGCAGAAGCTGACGGAGTTTCAGCGCAAAGAGGGTCGGGTGGAGCAGGTCTACTGGTCCACCCGCGATGCCTCGGCCGTGGCGATGACCGTGCAGCCCGGCAAGCCGGTGCGCCTGAACGGCCTTGGGCTGCGAGACGAAGACGATGTCGTCCGGCTGCACCGCGTGACCGACTGGGCTACCCGCGGCGCCCCGCACATCGCCGACCTGCTGCACGAATGTGAGCTCCTCGCCATGAGGGTCTCGCAGGTCCTGCGCGGGACAACCGAGCAGATCGCGCTTCGCTGGATCCTCGGAATCGAGATGCACCTGCTCGGCTTTCTCGAGCGCGAGGGCACTCCCGACGAGAAGGCCGAGGCGGAGCTCGTCCGCGGCCAGAAACACAAGCTTGCCGAGTGCGAGGCGTACTATCACCGCGCCGCCAGCAAGGCCGGGCGGATCGTCTACGCCTCCGGGATGCTGGTCGGCGTCTGGCTCGCCGCGCTTTTCGGCGTGGTGGTCGGGTTCCTGCTGTGGGCGGCGGGCGTCGGAGACGACCGCCTGACCATCCTCATCTGCTTCGGCGCTGGAGCGATCGGCGCCCTGGTGAGTGCCTTGTCGCGGATGAGCAGGGTCGAGCACGGCCGGTTCAACATCGACTTCGAGCTGGGGCGCCCGCTTCTGCGGAGGCTGGGGGCCTACCGGCCCTTCCTGGGAGGCGCCATCGGTGTGGCGCTGTTCTTCCTCCTCGCCAGCGGCCTGCTCGACATCCAGGTCGACGAGGACCAGCAGCCGTACTACTACGGCTTCTTCGCTTTCCTGGCCGGCTTCAGCGAGCGCTTCGCCGCCGTCGTCCTGAGTGCCGCCGAGCACAGGCTCGCGCCAGGCGAACAGAGAACGCAGCCGAGCACAAGCCGCGATCAACCGTGACGACCCTCCGGGCCCCCGCGGCCCGGGACCCGCTGGCGCGGCCCCCATGACGCAACCGTGGACCCAGTCGGGCCCGCCTCGGGCCGAGAACTACCGGGTCGGCAAGCCGTTGTGGTATGTGCGCTGCTGCGTAGGTGACCGGCGCGCGAGTCGCCGGGGGGCGCCGCAGGTGTGCGGGCCGGCGCCGGCGCGCGCCTCCGGCTGCTGCCGATAGGCGAGTGAAATGCCTGCAACCCGTGAGATAGCTCCGGATGGATTCGAACCATCGACCTCACAATTAGAGTCATGCACAGGGCGCAAACCGCGGCGAAGCGCGGCGAACTCTCCTGACGTAGCGGACGTGCGGGGGAGGCTGTGCTCCCTGCGGGAGTACAGGTCGCCGACGTAGCGGCGGCGGCGGTGGTGCTCGCGGCTCTCGAGCGCCATCGGAGCGTGGCACGAGCACACCTAGTGCCGGCCGCGCACCGCCCGGTGGTCGATGGCGCGGTCGCGCTGGGCCACGCCATGGTTCGCTTTGACGAGGACGCCCATCTCAACGACGCGGCGGCCTCTAAGCGTGTCGGACGAGCCAGTCGACCATCGCCGCGGCGACGATTGTCCCCGAAGATCTCGCCCCAAGCCGAGCACGGCTTGTTCGAGGTGACGAACATGCCTGGCGCGCTCATCACGGGCGGAGATGAGGCTGAAGGTGAGGCGGGGCGCGAAAGGCGGCCCGGGGATTTCGATCATCGAGCTCTAGCTCAAGGGGCCGGCGGTTAGGCCGGCCCCTTGTCTTTCGCTCCGCTACTCGACTGCGCGGCTCTCAAGTCGAACGCCGCAGCCGAGACGGCACCTACTGGGGGGAGATCGCGGCGGCGGTGCCGGCCTCGTTCTTGGCGTTCACGCCGTCGCCGGGGGCCGAGCGGCTGCCGATCGCGGCGGCGGTGCCGGCCTCGTTCTTGGCGTTCACGCCGTCGCCGGGGGCCGAGACGCGGCCGATCGCGGCGGCGGTGCCGGCCTCGTTCTTGGCGTTCACGCCGTCACCCGGGACCGAGACGCGGCCGATCGCGGCGGCCGTGCCGGCCTCGTTCTTGGCGATCGTTCCCTCGCTCGCCGGCGCGGGTGCGTCGAGGACGATGACGTTGGACGGCGGCTGCGCGACCTGCTCGTTGTTGTCGATCAGGGCGTAGGCGCCGGTGGCCGCAGCGGCCCCGAGGATAAGCGCGACGAGGGGAACCGCAACGGTCTTTGGGGAAGGAACGGAGGGCAGACGTTCTGCGTATTGCATGGTGCCTCCTTGAGCCCCGCCTGCTATCCGTGAGCGAGCGGAGCCGCGAGTCGAGTGGAGCATTTGTATCGGCTGCCACTCGGCCCTAAGGCGAGTCTCGTCACACTCGGAGGGACGTCACACTCCCCAGGGTTCGCCTTGAGCCGATCAGCGAAAAGATCGGCCTCGAGTCGTGACCACGCGCTCGGAGAGACTGCGAGCGCCCGAGGGGACGGTGGCCGATGCCGCGCCACGAATCTCCGCTAGCAGCAGCTTGAGCGGGCTCGGCGCAAAGGCCGTGGACCCCGGTGGACTCTAAGGCGGGCAAGCGAAGCGCGTAGCGAACGCATTCAGACGGCGGAACACCTGGTTCGAACCAGGGACCTCACGATCATGAGTCGTGTGCGTGCTGCAAACCGCGGCGCAGCGCGGTCAAGCTAGAGCAAGGATGCCCTGGAAATCGCTCGGATCGCTGGCGGGCGTGTCGCGGGGATCGCCGGGCGTGTGCGCAATCGTCGACGCCTGGTGGACGTCGTCGGCCCGCCACGGCCGGGCTGTCGAGATCACGCGGGGGCGGAACGCCGAGTGTTGACCAGTGCCTAATGAGCCGAGCTAACGCTGCCGCGGCTTCACGCGGCGGGCGGACCCATTCAACGCTCCCGGTCCCCGGCGCGTTTTCGCCGCCAGCCCCACAACCATCACGACGTAGAAGAGCAGCAGCATCAGTTCGATCCCGAGGCCGAACAGCAGCATGCAGAATCGGGGGTCCCGGCACAAATCACCGAATGCTGACTTCGGACCGCAGAGGTTAGAGCACGCTGGAGGCGGGAGGCACACGGAAGCGGAGCATGGTGACGGCGCCCGACTGGGTGTTGCTGAATGGTTCGAGGTCAATCCTGTGGAGGGCCGGGGTCGAAAAGCGGACCCCGTCACCCAAGAGCACCGGGAGGACATAGACCAGAATCTCGTCGACGAGCCCTCGCTGCAGGCACTGGCTGGCCAGGTCGGCGCCGAGGATCTCCAGGTTCTGACCGCCCGCGGCGCTTAGCGCCGTGGCGACGGCTTCCGCGATGTCGCAGGTGAGGAATGTGACGTTCGGGTCCGGCTTGTCGGGAGGATCGTGGGTGAGGACGAACTGGGCTCCGCCCTCGTAGTTGCGCTCCTCGTCGGGCATCTGCTTGGCAACCTCGTAGGTGCCCCGGCCGATAAGCATCGCACCAGTGGCGGCCATGACTTCAGGGAATGCGTCCGGTGTCAGGAAATCGAAGATCCAGTCCATCGTGTGGCCGGGACCGGCGATGAAGCCGTCAAGCGACATCGCCCTGTTCACGACCACATTGCCAGTGTCGGTGCTCAAAGCAGGCGCTCCTCTCAAGAATCTTGGGCCGTGGGCTGAACCATAAGTCCGGCGCGGTGGGCTGGGTCAGGGTGAGACTGAGTGCGGCGAGGGGCGATGCCGGTGGGTCGCGCTTAACGAATGGCTCAAGACTGGCCGGCTCCGGCGGCGCTAGCGCAACTCGCGCGAAGCGGCATTCTGCTCGGCCGTGGTGGTGCAGCCGTGCGTCGTCCGTAGCAGGCGTGTGACCGACGTTGATGCGGACGCCCGCTGGCGGCAGGGACGCCGCGGGCCCCGGGCAGCTACGTGAGGTGCTTTCCAGGCGCGTGAGCCCGCTCGATGGCGGCGCGAGCCTCGGCGCTCCAGCGACGAACAAGCTCGCCGGCGGGGCGGTCTTCGGCGAGGGCGTGTGCTTGGCCAGCCCAGAGATTGACGGCGTCGGCGTCCCCGGCGTTGCGCGCAGCCGCTCGCAGAGGCGCGGTGAGGTGGAGCACGTGAGGGTAGGCCGGCGGTGCCTGGGGGCTGTGGTCGCGCATGAAGGCGTTGACGATGCCGCGGGCGCGGCGGCCGCTGAAGGCGCGCGTGAGGGCCGTGGGACTTGGACGGTCCAGCGCGTCCCGATGCGGATCGCTGGTGGCGGCTTCGGGGCAACGCATGAACGCGGTCCCGATCTGGGCTGCCCGTGCGCCGGCAACAACGACGGCGGCGACGGCGGCCCCGTCGGCGATACCGCCGGAGGCGATCAGCGGAAGATCGCAGGCCCGCGCGACGTGCCGCAGTAACGGAAGGAGCCCCATCTCGCCAACGCCGTCGGTGTCCTCGAATGTGCCGCGGTGCCCACCGGCCTCCACTCCCTGCACGATCAGCGCGTCGGCCCCGGAGTGAGCAGCGAGCAGGGCCTCATCCACCTCGGTTACCGTGATCCACACGCCGATGTCGCGCTCGTGCAGCCGTTGTACGACCTCGGGCGCGGGGCACCCGAACGTAAACGAGATGATCGGCGGGCGCTCCCGCCAGACAACCTCGAGCTTGCCGTCCAGTGAGTCGTCATCGAAATGCGGCTCGCCGAGTGCGACCCGGTGGCGGTCTGCCTCGGGCTTGATCGCCTGCGCGTAGGCGGTGATTTCGGCGCGATCGACCGGAGTTTCGGCGAGGACGAACAGGTTGACGCCGACCGGTGCCGAGGTGAGCTCTCGGGTCCTCGCGATGTCTGCTCGTAGCTCGTCGGGGCTCTTGTAGCCGGCGGCGAGGAAGCCCAGACCGCCCACGGCCGATACGGCGGCTGCCAGCGCCGGTGTCGAGGGCCCGCCCGCCATAGGCGCCTGGATGATCGGGTGCTGCAGCAGAGGGAAGTCAAGGGACATGTGAGTGAGCCTAACGTATTTTGTAACCGAACGGTACGGTACTATAATTACGTGCCCCGTCCCCCGTCCTCGGAGATCCACGCCGCGCTGCTCGACGCAGCAGGCCGGCTGTTCTACGAACGCGGCATCGGCACGACCGGCGTCGAGACCGTTGCGGGCAAAGCCGGGGTGGGAAAGCCCGCCCTCTATCGCCACTTCGTCTCGAAGGCGGGCCTCGTCGATGCCACGCTCGCCAAGCGAGACGCCGACCGCCGGCAATCGCTCGTCGCCGCCCTCGAGCACGCGTCGTCCATACCCGCTAAGCGCCTCGAGGCCGCCGTCGAGTGGCAGCTGGAGTGGGTTGCCGATAGGCGGTTCCGGGGCTGTGGGTTTGTGCGAGCCGCCGCAGAACCCCAGGCCGGCGGACGAGCAGCAGCCACCAGAGCCCACAAACACAAGACGTGGTATCGCGACGAGCTCGAAGAGCTCGCCACCGCCGCAGGCGCGGCGGATCCGGCGGAGCTCGCCATGCGGCTCGCCCTCGTCGTTGAGGGAGCCACAACGCTGGCCTTTCTCGGTGATCGCGATCTCGTGATCGGCGAGGCACGCAAGATGGCCCAAGAACTGATCCAGCAGTCGTGCCGGCAGTGACTGCAAGAAGAGACAGCGCACATTGCGCGAAGCGCAAGCGGCGTCTGCCCGGCGCGGGAATCGCGATCGGTGGCCACGATTACTAGCGGGAATGCCGACCCCGGACTGGCCGTCCCTGGGAGAGGTCACGGCAGGATGGGCCGCTGACCGGGTGAGCACGTAGCCCGGGAGATTCGCCCCTCGGGATGGTGGACTGGGCAATACTGGCGGGTGGCGATGTCGCAGGAGAACGTGGAGCTCGTCCGCGCGACTTTCGAAGCATTCCGACGGCGGGATCTCGACGCCTTCCTTCGTTGCTTCGACCCCAACGTCGAGTACAGGTCCCTGGTGCTGGAGGTGGAAGGCAGCTACCACGGCCACGAAGGGATGCGCTCGTGGTGGGACAGTGTGCTGACGGTATTCCCCGATTGGAACCCACAACTCGCGGACACACGCGACCTCGGCGAGCGCGTGCTGTCGCGCGTCCGCGCGGAGGGCCATGGTACGGGCAGCGGCATCCCTCTGGAGCGCGACATTTGGCACCTCGCAGAGATCCGCGAAGGGCGCATGAAGTCGTCGGCCTTCTTCCGTACCGAACACGAAGCCCTTGAAGCCGCCGGGCTGTGGGAGTAGGCGATGTCGCAGGAGAACGTGGTCGTGCTGCACCGGTGGCGAGAGAGTTGGAGCCGACACG
>DASRIC010000041.1:0-19923 GCA_035650215.1 Thermoleophilaceae bacterium | reverse complement strand
GATTCGGTTCACGCATGACCAGGTTGCCCACGAGGCGGCGTATGTGGCCGAGGTCCTCCGGGGCCTATCATCCGAACCGTGAAGCAGGAAGGCACTTTCCGCGTCAAGGCGGGTCTCGCCGAGATGCTCAAGGGCGGCGTGATCATGGACGTCGTCACGGCCGATCAGGCCAAGATCGCGGAGGCCGCGGGGGCGTGTGCGGTGATGGCGCTCGAGCGTGTCCCGGCGGACATCCGCGCTGCTGGCGGGGTCGCGCGCATGGCCGACCCGACGAAGATCACGGAGATCCAGGAGGTCGTCACCATCCCGGTCATGGCGAAGGCCCGGATCGGGCACTTCGTCGAGGCGCGCGTGCTCGAGGCGCTCGAGGTCGACTACATCGACGAGTCCGAGGTGCTCACGCCCGCCGACGAGGCGCACCACATCGACAAGTTGGCCTTCAAAGTCCCCTTCGTCTGTGGCGCCACGAACCTGGGCGAGGCGCTCCGGCGGATCGCCGAGGGGGCGGCCATGATCCGCTCGAAGGGCGAGGCGGGCACCGGCAACGTCGTCGAGGCCGTGCGCCACATCAGGATGATCACCGGGGAGCTCCGCCGGCTCGCGGCTCTCGACCCGGCGGAGCTGCCCACGGCCGCCAAGGAGCACGGCGCGCCGCTCGAGCTGGTCAGGGAGGTGGCGAGCGCCGGCAAGCTCCCCGTGGTGCTGTTCTGCGCGGGCGGGATCGCCACGCCGGCGGACGCCGCGCTGATGATGCAGCTCGGCGCCGAGGGCAACTTCGTGGGCTCGGGCATCTTCAAGTCGTCCGACCCTGAGCGCCGGGCGCGGGCGATCGTCGAGGCCACCACACACTTCAACGATCCGGAGCGCGTGGCCGCCGCGTCGCGTCAGCTCGGCGAGGCCATGCCGGGAATCGAGATCGGCACCCTCCAGGAGAACGGCGGCCTGCTCCAGAACCGCGGCTGGTGATCGGCGTCCTCGCCCTGCAGGGCGGGTTCGAGGCCCACACGAAGGCCCTCGCCGAGCTCGGGGCCGAGGTGCGCGAGGTGCGCGTGCCCGCCGACCTCGAGGGTCTCGACGGCCTGGTGCTGCCGGGCGGCGAGTCCACCACGATCACGCTGGGCGTGGAGCGCGAGGGATTGGCCGACCCGCTGGGCGAGTTCGCGAGAAGCGGCCGGCCCGTGCTCGGCACGTGCGCCGGGATGATCATGCTGGACCGCGACCACTTGGGCTTGCTCGACATATCCGTCCGCCGCAACGCGTTCGGGCGTCAGCTGGCCTCGTTCGAGGCCGAGCTCGAGTTCCCCGACGGCCCGCTGCACGCGGTGTTCATCCGCGCACCCTGGGTAGAGGACCTGGGCGAAGACGTGGAGGTGCTCGCGAGCGTGCACGGCCACCCGGTGGCGATCCGTCAGGACAACATCACGGCCGTGTCGTTCCATCCGGAGCTGACCGGCGAGCGGCGGCTCCATCGCTGGCTGCTCGACCAGGCTAGGGTGCCGACCCGATGAGGGACAGCCGCGCAGAGGCGCTCGCACAGATCCTGGTCCGCTACTCGACGGGCGTCGAGAAGGGCGACGTGTGCGTGATCCAGTCCACCACCGCCGCCGAGCCGCTCGTGCAGGCCGTCTACGAGGAGGTGCTCAGCGCGGGCGGGCTGCCGATCATGCAGCTCACCACGAGCGGGGCCCAGGCCGCCTTCTACGACCTCGCGAGCGACGAGCAGCTCGACTGGATCCCGCCTCCCTCGGAGTGGGCCGCCGAGCGGGCGGACGTGCGCATCGCGATCATGGCCGACGTCAACGCGCGCGAGCTCTCGCGGGCGGATCCGAAGAAGCAGGCGCGCGCGCAGAAGGCGCGCAAGCAGATCATGGAGACGTCGATGAAGCGCTCGGCGGCGGGGGAGTATCGCTGGGCGCTCACGCTCTTCCCCACCCACGCGTACGCCAGCGAGGCGGGGATGTCGCTGCGCGAGTACGAGGACTTCTACTACGAGGCCTGTCTCGTGAGCGACGGCGACCCGGTCACGGCGTGGCAGCGCCAGTCGGACCAGGTCAACCATCTGGCGAGGTGGATCGAGGGCAAGGACGAGGTCCGGATCCAGGCCGAGGGCACCGACATCACCCTCGGCGTGGGCGGTCGCCACTGGGTCCCATGCGTGGGCGAGCACAACATGCCCGACGGCGAGTTCTTCACCGGGCCGGTCGAGGACTCGGTGAACGGCGAGATCGCCTTCTCCTTTCCGGCCAGCTACGGCGGGCGGACCGTCTCCGGGGTGCGCTTCCGCTTCGAGGACGGCAAGGTGGTCGACGCCTCGGCCGACCAGGGCGAGGACTTCCTGCTCGAGATGCTCGACACCGACGGGGGCGCTCGCCGCCTCGGCGAGCTGGGCATCGGCACCAACTTCGGCATCGCCACGGGCACCAAGGAGATCCTGCTCGACGAGAAGATCGGCGGCACCGTGCACCTGGCGATCGGCATGAGCTATCCGGAGACCGGCGGAACGAACAGCTCGGCCGTGCACTGGGACATGGTGTGCGACCTGCGCGCCGGCGGCTCGATCACCGTCGACGGCGTGGAGCTTCAGCGCGACGGGCGCTTCTTGGTGTAGCGGTCCCGGCCGGGCCCGCCCACGAGGCGGGACGGGACGCGGCCGATCACCGTGAGCCAGTCGTCGCCGACGCCGCCGTACATCACGATCCGCTCGACCAGCGCCGCGCGACAGCTCACCGCGCGCGGCTGGAGCTGGCGGCAGCCGCTTCCCGCTCGAAGCGCGGCTGCGGCGTCGCTCACCCTCCAGCGTGCCCCGCGGCGGCGGGCCACGAGGCGGTTCGCGGTCCCGGGGGCGCCACGCACGACGAGCCGCCCGCGGCGCACGCTGACGGAGCCACGACGAGGCGCCGGCGCTGCGCCGGGCAGATCGAGCACGCCTCCACCGGGGCCCGTTGCGGCGAACGGCGGCTCGGCCGCGGGCGGCGGTGAGTCAGGCGGCGGCGGCACGGCGGCGAGCTGGCGGCCGAGCGCGTGGTGGCCCGCCAGCTCCTGAGCCGTCAGCGCGCGGGTGTAGATGGCTACCTCGTCCGCCTCGCCCTCGGTGAACGCGTTGTTCGTGCCGTTTCGCATCACATGCCAGGGCATCGCGGCCGGGTCCGAGTCGGCGCCAGTTCCCGTGTGAACGCTCAGGCCGTCGATGTACAGGGCTGCGCTGCCTCCGTTCTTGGTCGCCGCGAGGTGATGCCACTCGCCGTCGCGCACGTCCTCGATCGCCACACCGGTGTCGTAGCCCTGGCCGCCGACGCGGTAGCGCAGCGTCTCGGCGCGGCCAAAGGCGAGCAGCCAGCCGCGGCTCGGCCCCGTGTTGTCACGCATCACGGCGGTGCCGGCCCGCCAGCGGAACCAGCCCTCGAGGGTGCCCGTGGCCGTGAGCCCGGGGCCCTGCGAGGAGAACTCGCCGCTCAGGCCGTCGAAGCCGGCCGCGGTGTTGGCGAGCGGACCAAGCGCACCGGGCCGGCCGAGCAGGAAGCGGCCGGCGAGCGACCCTGAGGGCGCCCCGGTGGTCTCGTTCGCCGCGCCGCTGCCGGCGAGCTCGCCCACGCGCCAGTAGGACGCGAGCTGCGGGGTGGCGAGCACGGCGTCGCGATATTCGTCGGCGCTCGCGCGGCCGCTGCCCGCCACGAGCAGCCGGTCCTCGCCCTCGACCGTGCCCGCAGCGTTCGAGGCCACCAGGCGGTAGTGGTAGAGCCGGCCGGCCACGAGCCCCGGCAGCGGAGCCTGCACCTGATGGAGCGCCTCGGGCGCCGGCAGCGTCCCCGCCGGCGTGACGGCGCCGTACTGGCTCGTAGGGCCGTACTCGAAGTACCAGCTCGTGGACTGGTTCTCCGGGTTGACGGCGCCGTGGGCCGTGGCGCCGTCGCTGCCGCCGGTCGAGGCGGTGGGCGCCGCCGGCAGCCCAACGCTGATCTCCTCCACGAACGTGCTCTTCGCGCCCTGGTTGTCCGTGACGGTGAGGGCGGGGAAGTAGCGGCCGCTCGCCGTGTAGGTGTGCTCCACGTCCTCGCCGCTCGCGGACGCATCATCGTCGTCGAAGTCCCACTGCCAGCTCACGATCGAGCCACCCGGGTCCGCCGAGAACGAGCCGTCGAAGCGCACGAGCAGCGGGGCGGAGCCGCTCCTGATCGCCGGCTCGGCATCCGCCACCGGCTGCGCGTTGGACGCGCCCGAGAGCACGGCGATGTCGGTCGCGTACTCCTCGTAGTTGGGATAGTCGCCGCGCATCCAGATCGCACTGAGCTCGCCGCCAAAGGGGTCCATGCCGCGCGGCGAGACCGGGCGTACGTTCCTCTCCGTCGACGGCGCGCTCACAGGCTGCGAGCTCCAGCTGGCGCCCCCGGTCGTGGTCGTCCAGACCTCGACTTGCCAGGCCGCCGGGCCGACCTGCCGCGACAGGTACACGCGCGACGGATCCTCGTGGTCGAGCGTGAGCCCGCCCGAGTAGTAGTCCTGCGGGCGCTGCTCCCCGCGGAAGGAATCGCCGGCGGCCGTGATGTCGTGCACGACCCACGCGGCGCCCGTCCAGCGCGCGTAGTGGTAGCGATGGTCGTCAGGGTTCGCGAAGCTCGCGAACACGATCACCGGGTTTCCCGTGCCGGGCTCGGCCGCCACGTCGTGGACCCAGACCGGCTCCGTCCGGTCGAAGATCAGGTCGCCGTCGGCGGGAGCGATCGGGGCCGCGAGCGTGCCCACCTGCTGGCCGTTCGCGCGCTCGATCCGGCCGCCGCGGACACGCGCGTAGTAGAGGTTCACGCTCGGCGCCTCGTTCGGATGGGCGTTCGTGTACGCCACGTGGATCGTGTCGCCGCCGCTCTGCGCGTACTTCGTGTAGGGGCGCTCGCCCGGCTCGACGATCAGGTTGCGCGCGGGCGACCACGTGCCGGAGCCGTCGGCCTGCGTGGAGAACGTGGGGTTGTAGTTGCCGCCTCGCCAGAACAGGTAGGTCTGCGCCTCGGCGGCGAGGCGGATCGGGTTCGGGTAGGTGTAGCCGCGGTTGCCCGGCACGTTCACCGGAAGCGTCTGCGGCGCCTCCCACGAGCGCACGCTGCCCGGCTCGCTCGACACGCGATAGTGCATGGCGGGCCCGACGTGGCGCGAGTAGTAGACCACCAGCCGGCCGTCCGGGCGCACCTGGATCGAGGGGTTGGCGTGGTCGTCGCGGTTGAGGCGCGCGGCCAGGAGCGCGGTCACGCGCTCGCCCGAGGCGTGGTCGTAGGAGCTGACCTTGATGTCGCCCTCGTGGTCGACCCAGCCGACGTAGGTGACGCCGTCAGACGTGACCGCCCGCGGGTCCCCGAACCAGGACCAGGCGCCCTCGCCTATCGGCGGAGTTGCGGCCCCGGCGGTGGGCGCCAGGCAGACCAGCGCGGAGAGCGCGAGCGCGGCTCTAGCGAGCGACCGGGAGATTGAGCAGCCCGCCCGCGGAGCTTCTCGCTGCATATGCATCCCAGGAGAGCTTCGGTCCAGCGTCGGTGTCCTCAGAGGTCGTCCGGCGCAAGCCCTGGCGTAGCCAGCTTGCATCGGGCGCATCGCTGTCGCGCAGGCTGTACCACATGAGCGGGCCGAGGTTCCAGGCCGAGCGCTGTGCCTCCAAGCGGCCCACCACGTCGACCAGCCAGTCGCGCTGCAGGAGGTCCGAGGTGGCCGCTTCGTCGTCCCGGGTGGCCGGGTCGTCGAGAGCCGTCGGGCGCCCGAACTCGTTCACCCAGACCTGGTGGCGAGGAGCGCCCGTGGCTTCCACGCCGCCGTAGGTCTTGAGCGTGGCGACGGTGTTCGCGATCAGGCTGTCCACGGCTACGGCCGGGTTCGGACGGTACATGTGGAGCGGCAGGGCGTCGAAGCTCTTCCAGCCGGCGGCGGCGATCACGTCGCGCAAGAACGCGTTTGGCTCGAGCCGTGTCGAAGACAGCGACGAAGGATAGGCGAGCCCGCCGAACAGGATTCGCGCGGTGCGATCGACCTTGCGCAGGCGCGTGCGGGTGGCCTGGAGCAGTGCGGCGTACTCGGCGGGGTTCGGCAGGTCCCAGAAGGGCGCGATGTTCGGCTCGTTCCAGACCTCCCACACCTTCACCGGGCGGGGCGGGCATCCGCACCCCCGCCAGAAGGTGCCGTTCGGCCCGTAGCGGCGCGCCGCCGCCTCGGCGAAGCTCGCGAAGCTGGTGCGCGCGGCCTGGGTCTTGGGCGGCGTGTATACGTCGAGCGGCATGTTGATCAGCACCGGCTGGAGCGCGACGCCGTTCAGCGAGGCCTGGCCAGCCAGGTTGTCGAGCCGCGTGAAACCCGACTGCGCGACCTCGTCCTGGCGGAAGCGCGCCCGGTAGAGCCCCATGCCGCTCTGTCCCATGCGCCCGAGGTCCGCGACCCCGACCGGGAAGTCCGCCAGGAACTCGGCGCGCAGCGCGCCGGCGCCGTACGCGGGCAGCACGTGATCGGCCGTGTGGTCGGCGCGGGCGGGCGAGGCCAGGACGAGCGAGAGAGCGAGCGCTAGAGCCAGCCGTCGAAAGACGGTACGGGACAAGGCTCTTCGAGCGTACCCCGAAAGCGCCGATCTGTCTCGTAACCGCAGGTAGGCTTGCGGCCATGGCAGGCCATTCCAAGTGGGCGTCGATCAAGCACAAGAAGAAGGCCGTCGACGCCAAGCGCGGTGCGCTGTTCACGAAGCTCACGCGCGCGATCACCGTGGCCGCCCGCGAGGGCGGGGGAGACCCCGAGGGCAACCCCGCGCTTGGGCTCGCCGTCCAGAAGGCGAAGGACGCCTCGATGCCGAAGGACAACATCGAGCGGGCGATCGCCAAGGGAACCGGCGCCGACTCGGACGCCGAGGCCTTCGAGACCGTGCTCTATGAGGGCTACGGGCCCGGCGGCGTGGCAATCCTCGTCGAGACGCTCACAGACAACCGGAACCGCACCGGCTCGGATGTCCGTCACATGTTCACCAAGCACGGCGGCAACCTCGGCGAGCCCGGCTCCGTGGCCTGGACCTTCGAGAAGAAGGGCGAGATCGTGGTCGACGGCTCGCGCTACTCCGAGGACGACCTGCTCGTGGCGATCGACGCCGGCGCGGAGGACGTGGGCCTCGACGGCGACGTCTGGGAGGTCGTGACCGGCCCGGCAGAGCTCACCGCCGTGCGCGAGGCGCTCGAGGGCGCCGGGGTGCAGCTCGAGTCGGTCGAGCTCGTGCAGCGGCCCACCACGCGGACGCCCGTCGAGGAGGACCGCGTGGCCACCCTGATGCGGCTGATCGAAGGGCTAGAGGACTCGGACGACGTGCAGGCGGTCCACGCGAACTTCGACGTGGACTCCGAGGTGCTCGAGCGCGTGGCCGCCGCGTAACGGTGGCGCGCTACGGCACCGCGCTGTTCTGGGTCGTGGCCGGCGCGCTGCACTTCGTGATCCCGCGCCAGTACGAGGCGATCGTCCCGCCCTACCTGGGGCGCTGGAGGCGTGAGCTCGTGGTGGCGAGCGGCATCGCGGAGCTGGCGGGCGGCATGGCGGTCCTGCCGGAGCGAAGCCGGCGCGGAGCGCGCTGGTGGCTACTGGCCACGCTGGTCGCCGTCTACCCGGCGAACGTGCACATGGCGCTGAACCCGGAGCAGTTCCAGAAGATCCCGCGGGCCGCGCTCTGGGGCCGGCTGCCGGTCCAGGGCCTGTTCGCCTTGATGACCTGGCGCGGCACTCGCTGAGCGGTCCGCCCGGCAGGCATCCGCCGCCACGCGCAGAATCTGAGCAGTGGTGGTCGTCCTCGGTATCGATCCCGGCACCGCGCACACGGGCTACGGCGTCGTGGTCGCGCGCGGGCGCACCCTGGCCGCGCTCGACGGCGGGGTGATCGTCACGCGGGCTGGCGTCCCGCTCGAGCGACGCCTGGCCGACATCCACGTGCGCGTAAGCGACCTGATCCGCGAACACGGCCCCGCCGCGGTCGCCGTGGAGGACCTGTACTTCGGGCGCAATGCTCACAGCGCCTTCGCGGTCGGCCAGGCCCGGGGCGCCGTGCTGCTCTCCGCCGGGCTCTCCGGGATCCCCTGCTTCTCGTACACCCCGCAGGCCGTCAAGCAGGCCGTGTGCGGCTCGGGCGGCGCGGGCAAGGAACAGGTACAGCGGATGGTCGGGGCGCTGCTCTCACTGCCGGAGCTGCCGGCGCCGGACCACGCTGCGGACGCGCTGGCGGTGGCCATCTGCCACGCCCACGGGGCTCCGCTGCGCAGCGCGCTCGGATCCTGAAGGCGTCCGCCCCCGCGCGCAGAATGCTCCTCTGATGGACCATCCACGCAACAGGACCGCGTCATGATCGCCTCCGTGCGCGGCGAGCTGCTGAGGCGGCTGCCCGGGGACGTGGTGATCGAGGCCGCCGGCGTGGGCTACCGCCTGGCGGTGTCCTCGGAGACGCTCGCAGCGCTGCCCGAGGCCGGCCGCGAGGCACGGCTTCTCACCCATCTCGTGCTGCGGGACGACGCCATGCACCTCTTCGGCTTCGCGAGCGACTCCGAGCGCGAGTTGTTCCTGATGCTGATCGGGGTGCAGTCGGTGGGACCGAAGGTGGCGCTCGCGGTGCTCTCGGGCGGCACGCCGCGCGAGCTCCTGAACGCGATCGCCTCGGGGGACGTCGCGCGCTTCCAGGCCGTGAACGGCATCGGTAAGCGCACCGCCGAGCGCATCATCGTCGAGCTGCGCGAGAAGGTGGCCGGCAAGGTCACCGACGACATCGTGGTGCGCCGCACCGCCTCAGACGATCCGCGCGCGCTCGCGCGCGAGGGCCTGCTCGGGCTCGGCTTCTCGCCGCAGGAAGTCGACGGCCTGCTCGACGGCGCGGCCGGCGAAACGCCCGAGGACCTGATCTCGGAGGCGCTGAAGGCCGCGCGATGAGCGGGATCCGCACACCCGGCGTCGAGCGCATCCACGACCCCGGGGCGCTGCCGGCGGAGGATGACCTCGACCGCTCGCTTCGCCCCAAGCGGCTCGAGGACTTCATCGGGCAGGAGCGCGTGAAGGAGCAGCTGGCCGTGTTCATCGAGGCCGCCAAGGCGCGCGGCGAGGCACTCGACCACGTGCTGCTGGCCGGCCCGCCGGGGCTCGGCAAGACCTCGCTCGCGCAGATCGTGGCCAACGAGCTCGGAGCCGAGTTCGTGCAGACGGCGGGCCCGGCGCTCGAGCGCAAGGGCGACGTGGCCAGCTACCTCACCGCCCTCGATCCGCGCAGCGTCTTCTTCGTCGACGAGATCCACCGCCTGCCGCGGGCGCTCGAGGAGACCTTCTACCCGGCGATGGAGGACCGCCGGCTGCCGATCACGGTCGGCCAGGGCGCCGGGGCGCGGGTCGTCACGCTCGACCTGCCCGCCTTCACGCTCGTGGGCGCGACCACGCGCGCGGGACTGCTCACCACACCGCTACGGGATCGCTTCGGGGTGGCGCACCGGCTCGAGCTCTACGACCCTCCGGAGCTGGCCCGGATCGTGCGCCGCTCGGCGGGCATCCTCGACGTGGCGATCGACGACGCCGGGGCCGAGGCGATCGCCGGCCGCTCGCGCGGTACCCCGCGCGTGGCCAACCGGCTGCTCAAGCGCGTGCGCGACGTGGCCGAGGTGCGCGGCGCCGGGCGGATCGATGCTCCGCTCGCGCTCGAGGCCCTCGAGCTCCTCGAGGTCGACGCAGCCGGGCTCGACCGGCTCGATCGCGACATCCTCGCCGCCATCTGCACGAAGTTCGGCGGCGGCCCGGTCGGGCTCTCCACGCTCGCGGTCGCGGTGGGGGAGGAGTCCGACACGATCGAGGACGTGTACGAGCCCTACCTGCTCCAGCAGGGGTTCCTCATGCGCACGCCGCGCGGCCGCGTGGCGACGGACGCCGCCTTTCGCCACCTCGGCCTCGAGGCGGGGCGCGTCCGCGATCACACGCTCTTCTAGCATGAGGCGTCGATGGCGATCTTCATCTGCCCGAACTGCGGGAACCGCACTGAGTCCTCGGAGCGCTCGGCCGGCTTTCAGTCGCGCGCGAGGGGCTGCAAGAAATGCGGCTTCGGCTTCCTGTTCGAGCTGCTCGACGACTACTACCCGGCGCCCAACGCCGCATTTTTCATCCTCGACCAGCAGGGGCGCCTGATCGGCGCCGGCCGCGGGGCCCGAGAGCTCACCGGGCTCGGCGACCTCGACGTGATGGGTCGCCCTGTGAGGGACGTGCTGGGGCTCGAGTTCGGCGAGGGCAGCGACCACATCGCCACCGCGCTGGAGTGGGGCGTGCGGGTGCTCGACAAGCCGGTCACGGTCCACGCCGAGGGTGACCGTCCCGAGCCGGCCAAGGCGGACATCTTCCCCGCCTACGACGACGACGGGGGCCTCCTCCTCGTGCTCACCCCGGCATGACCTCGAGGACGCGCAACTTCACGATCCTCGGGATCGTGGTGGTGCTGCTCGCCGGCGCCCTGTACGTGATCACCACCAAGCCGACCAAGCTCGGGCTCGATCTCAAGGGCGGCATCGAGCTCGTCTACCAGGGCACGCCCACCCCGCAGGTGCCCGAGGTCACCCAGCAGGCGCTCGACGACTCGGTCGCGACGATCCGCAAGCGCACCGACGCCCTCGGCGTCTCCGAGCCGGAGATCCAGCGCTCGGGGCGCGACCAGATCTCGGTCGGCCTGCCGGACGTGCAGAACGCCGACCGGGCCATCGAGCAGGTGGGCACCACGGCTCAGCTCCAGTTCTACGACTGGGAGCCGAACGTGCTCACCGACCGTGGTCCGGACGCCCCCTTCGCCGGCTCGAAGGCGCTCTATCAGGCCACCGAGGCGGCGTCGAAGGAGAAGGGCAAGGCCGAAGCGAGCGACGTGCCGCCGGGCTCCGACCTCACGCCAGAGCAGGCGGACCGCGAGAACGACTCGACTGGCGACCGCTACTACCTCTTCGGCCCGGATCAGCTCCCGATCGGCCCGGACAAGCAGCCGCTTCGCGAGGGGGAGTACGAGCCCTCGGCCAGCTGCGACGAGCTGCTGGCCGACTACGAGCGGGAGGACGGGCCGGCGCCGAAGTACGACCCGGAGACCGAGTGCCTCGGTGAGCTCGAGGGGCTCGGGTCCGGCGGGCCGCCCGCGGGCTCGCGCGTGATCAAGGTCCCGCAGGGCGTGGTGGTCGTCCAGGCCGAGCGCGTGCCAGGGCAGTCCGAGCGCGTCCAGCGCTACTTCGTGATCGAGGACGACTCGGAGCTCTCGGGCGACGACATCCGCAACCCCGAGCAGACGTTCGACCCGAACACGAACGCTCCGATCGTGACGATGGAGTTCTCGGACCAGGGCCGCGAGGCGTTCGCCCGCGTGACCAAGCGGATCGCCGACCGCGGGGCGAAGATCATCCTCCCGCCCGGCTCCGACAAGGAGCAGGCGTTCCAGCGCTTCGCGATCACGCTCGACAACCAGATCATCTCGCTGGCCACGATCGACTTCCTCCAACTCCCGGAGGGCATCGACGGCCGCAACGGCGCGCAGATCGAGGGCATCGGCACGATCGAGGAGACCCAGGACATCGCCGAGAGCCTGCGCATCGGAGCCCTGCCGATCCAGCTCAAGCTGATCTCCCAGACCCAGGTCTCCGCCACGCTCGGACAGCAGGCCCTCGACCAGGGCCTCCTTGCCGGAGCGGCGGGGCTCGCGCTCACGATCATCTTCCTGATCGTCTTCTACCGCGTGCTGGGCGTGGTGGCCACGGTCGCGCTCCTGATCTACGCGGTGCTGCTGTTCGCGCTCGTGAAGCTGATCCCGATCACGCTCACGCTCCCGGGCATCGCCGGCCTCGTGCTCACCCTGGCGGTGGCGGCCGACGCCAACATCGTCATGTACGAGCGAATAAAGGAGGAGGCGAGAGCCGGGCGGTCGATTCCGGCCGCCATCTCCGCGGGGTACGCCAAGGCGCTCAAGACGATCATCGACGCCAACGTCGTGACGATCGGCGTGGCCTTCATCCTGTTCACGCTCGCCACAGCCGGGGTGAAGGGCTTCGCCTTCACGCTCGGGGTCGGCACGATCGTCTCGCTGCTGACGGCGGTGCTGGCCACCTCGGCGATCCTTGGCTCGCTGGCGCGCACCAGGCTGCTGCGGCGCCCGAGCGCGCTCGGCGTGAACCCGAGGCAGAAGGGCGGCTGGCGCTTCGACTTCATGGGCAAGTCGCGCTGGTTCTTCTCGGCGTCGGGCGCGATCCTCGCCGTGGGCGCGCTCGCGATCGCGGGCCTCGGCATCAACTTCGGCATCGACTTCGAGTCCGGCACCCGCATGACCACGCCGCTCGAGCGGTCCGCGAGCGTGGATGACGTGCGCGCAACGCTCGAGCCGCTCGGCTACGGCGACGCCAAGATCCAGGCGGTCGACGACCCCGAGCTGGGGCAGAACGTCGTCCAGATCGCCGTCTCACAGCTGGAGCCCGACCAGGTGAGCGAGGTGGAGCAGGCGCTCGACCGGGACTTCGGGGTGGCCGGCGACGACTTCTCGGCCCAATCCATCGGGCCGACGTTCGGCGAACAGATCGCGCGCACGGCTGGACTCGCCGTGTTCGCCTCCTTGCTCCTGATCGCGCTCTACATCGGCTTCCGCTTCGAGTTCAAGTTCGCGGTGCCTGTGCTGATCGCTCTCTTCCACGACCTGTTCATCACGGCGGGCGTGTACGCGCTGAGCGACCGGGAGGTCACGACGTCGACGGTCGCGGCGCTGCTCACGATCATGGGCTACTCGCTTTACGACACGGTCATCGTGTTCGACCGAATACGCGAGAACGTGCCGCGCATGCCGCGCGCCACGTACTCGCAGATCGCGAACAAGTCGATGTCCGAGGTGTTCACGCGCTCGCTCGCCACGAGCTTCGTGGTGCTGATGCCGGTCGGCTCCCTGCTGCTGTTCGGCGGCGAGACGCTCAAGGACTTCGCCTTCGCGCTGCTGGTGGGCGTGGCCTCGGGCGCGTACTCGTCGATCTTCATCGCCACCCCGGTCCTGGTTGAGTGGAAGGAGCGCGAGCCCACCTACATGCGCCGCCGCCGGCTGATCATCCAGGAGCACGGCGGCCACGTGCCGGCGTTCGCGACTGGGGCGATCGGAGAGCCTGTGCCCGCAGGTGCCGGAGCCGGCGCCGAGGCTGCCGCCCCGGCCGCGGCCGCTGCCGCTGCCGCCTCGGCGCCGAGCACGCGCCGGGAGCGCGCGGCACGCCACATGACCCAGCGGCGGCGGCCGCCCGCAGCCGCGCCGCCGCCACCGCCGCCGGAGCCCCAGGCGCCCGCGGCCGAGCCGCCGCCGGCACCTGCACCCGAGCCGCCACCTGCGACCGAGCCTGAGCCGGCGCCCGCACCTGAGCCGGCGCCCGCACCACCAACAACCGAGTCGGGCGACGGCGCTCCCGCGGGGCGCGCCGAGTCGAGGGTCTCGAGCACCGCCGGTCCGTCGAAGTCCAAGCCAAAGCCAAAGCGCCAGTCGCGCACCCGCAAGAAGCACGGGAGACGCTGATGGGCGCGATCGTCTGGGCAATGATGGGCATCGCCGTCTGGCACTTCACGGTCTTCGTGCCCGACCGCTTCTGGGGCGGCATCGTGGGCGCATTCTGCGTCGCGGCCCTCGGAGCGCTTCTGTTCGGCTTCGCCGTGAACGGCGGCACGATCCCCGGGCGCGACGACACCGAGCTGATCCAGGCCTTCATCGCAATACCCGGCGCCGCGGCCGCGCTCGCGCTGTCCTACTGGTGGGGCTCCCGGCGGGACACCGAGCACGGCGTGGACCACGGGTACACGCGCGCCGGCTCGCACTAGGCGCCCGTTCCGTCCGCCTCTCGGCGCAGGATGCGTCGGATGGAGGCGAGGCCGTCCCGCTGGGAGTGCGCTCCCTATGACGTCGAGCTGGCGGAGCGGATCGCCGCCGGCCTCGGTGTCTCGCGCCCGCTCGGTGCGGTCCTGGCGCGGCGGGGCTTCGCCGACGCCGACAGCGCACGCCGCTTCATCGAAGCCGAGGAGCGACACGACCCGCTCACGCTGCCGGGCGCTCCGGCGGCCTGCGAGCTGGTGCTCGACCACGTGCGGCGCGGCACGCGCATCGCGGTGTTCGGGGACTACGACGTCGACGGGGTCTGCTCCACCGCCATGCTCGTGCGCACCCTGCGCGCGCTCGGGGCCGATCCGGTCTGGATGCTGCCGAGCCGCTTCGACGAGGGCTACGGGCTCTCGGCCCAGGCGGTCGACGGCCTGGCCGCCCGCGGGGCTGCGCTGCTCGTCACGGTGGACTGCGGGATCACGGCCGTCGGGCCGGTGGCCGCCGCCCGCGCGGCGGGGATGGACGTGCTGGTCACGGACCATCACCGCCCAGGCGCGGAGCTGCCCGACTGCGTGGTGGTGCACCCGGCGCTGGGCGGCTACGGCTGTCCGGAGCTGTGTGCCTCCGGCGTCGTGCTGAAGCTCTCCGAGGCGCTTCACGGAGCCGCCGGGGGCGATCCACGCGCCGCGGAGGAGGACCTCGACCTGGCCGCGCTCGCCACGGTGTGCGACCTCGTGCCGCTTCGCGACGAGAACCGGCGCATCGTGCGGCAGGGGCTCGTGGAGCTCTCGCGCACGCGCAAGCCGGGCCTGCGGGCGCTGCTGGAGGTCGCGAGCGTCGAGCCCGCCGAGGTCTCGGAGCACTCGCTCGGCTTCCGGCTCGGCCCGCGCATCAACGCCGCGGGGCGGATGGGCCGGGCCGACGCCGCGCTCGAGCTGCTTCTCACCGGCGACTCCGGGCGCGCCGCCGAGGTGGCCCGCGAGCTCGACCTGCTCAACCGCGACCGCCAGGAGGCCGAGACCCGCATCCTGTTCGCCGCCGAGGCCGAGGCGCAGCCCCAGGCCGCCGCCGGCGCGATCGTGGTCGCGGGGGAGGGCTGGCACCCGGGCGTGGTGGGGATCGTGGCGTCCCGGCTCGTGGAGCGCTGGCGGCGTCCCTGTGTGGTGATCGCGCTCGAGCACGGCGCCGGGCGCGGGTCCGGCCGCAGCGTGTCCGCCTTCGACCTGCACGCGGGCCTCGCGGCCTGTGCGGAGCACCTCACGCGCTTCGGAGGCCATCGCATGGCCGCCGGCGTGGAGCTCGAGGCGGAGGCGGTGGAGCCGTTCCGGCGCGGGCTGGCGGCCCACGCGGCGGCCACGCTCTCGCCCGACGACCTGGCGCCCCGCGAGCGCGTCGACGCCATCGTCCCGGGCGGGCTGCTGGGCCTCGAGCTCGCCGAAGAGCTCGAGCGCCTGCGGCCGTTCGGCATGGGCAACCCGCAGCCCACCCTGCTTGTGCCCGCCGCCCGCTTCGAGCACGTCACTGCGATGGGCGAGGAGCGCGAGCATTCGCGCTTCACGCTGGTCACGGCCGGAGGCGCCAAGTCGCGCGGGGTCGCCTTCCGCTCACCGCCGAAGGTGCTCGAGCCGGCGCGGGCCGAGCTGCACGACCTCGCCCTGCGGCTCGAGCGCAACAGCTTCCGCGGCGTGGTCGAGCCGCGCGTGCTGCTGCGCGCGCTCTGCCCCACGGTCTCCGGCCGCCTCGGTGTTCTGGGCGAGGACGAGCCCTTCTGGCCCGCGCTCCGCTCCGTGCTCGCCGCGCCGCCCGCACCGGCGCCACTGCGTACGGCCGGGGCCGAGCCGATCGACCGTCGCGGCGAGGGCTTCGCCGGCGTAGCGGGCGAGCTGTTCGCGAGCGGCGAGCGGGTGCTCGTGGCCGTGGCGCACGTAGCGCGCCGGCGCGCCGGGCTCGAGGCCAACGTGGCAGGGCTCGCGCGCGGGGCGATGCCCGTCGTCGCCTGGGGGGAGCTGGCCGCCCGGCCCGCCCTCGCCGCCGGCTTCGACCATCTCGTGGCGCTCGACCCGCCACCCGGCGGCCGGGCCGATCCGCTGCTCGGGGCGGTTCCGCGCGCGCACCTCGCCTGGGGGCCCGCCGAGGCCGAGTTCGCGCTGGCGGTGGCCGGCGCGGAGCTGGACCTGCGCCCGGCGCTCGCCGAGGTGTACCGCGCGCTGCGGGCGCTCGCCGATCCCCACGGCCCGGACGCCCTCGAGGCCGCGCTGCACGGCGCCGGTCGCTACCCGCGCAACGCGCGCGCGTGCGCGATCCTCGTCGTGGTGCTCACCGAGCTGGGGCTGATCGAGCTCGACCTCGACACCCGCTCGTGCCGCGTGCTCGACGCCGGGCGGGCCGACCTCGAGCGCTCCGCCGGCTATCGCGAGGCACGGGCGCGGCTCGATGCCACCAGGCGTGCGCTGGCGGCCGAGCTGCCGGGCCGGGCGGCGGTTGCCGCGCCTAGCGCCGCGTAGCGCCGCGAGCGCCGGTCAAGCCCACCGCCGCTTGCGCCGACTCTAGAATCGAGGTCCTATGCCAAAGCTTCCGCGCACCGGCAGCCAATCCGGCTCTCGCAGCCGTGCGAAGCCTGGCGCGGACGGGGCCGGCGGCAAGGGTGCGGGCACCGCGCCCAAACGGGCGGGCGGCAAGCGGAAGAGTCCGGCGAAGGGGAACGGCAACGGCAGCCCCAAGGGCGCCACCGCCGTCCGGGACTTCGAGCACCACCCCGTCGACGAGCACACGCGCGACGTCGCGGTCTCCGCGACCGCCAAGCTCACGGACGACCAGCGCGGGCTGCTCGGCGACCTGTTCGCGGTCGTCGAAGAGCACGCCGAGGATGCCGTCGAGCCCATCGACCGCAAGCTGGTCGAGCGCGCGTTCGAGTTCGCCTGCGTGCGGCACGCCGACCAGCTTCGTGCCAGCGGCGAGGACTTCATCGTGCACCCCGTGGGCGTGGCCAAGATCTGCGCGGGCATGCGGCTCGACTCCGCCACGCTCTGCGCGGCGCTGTTGCACGACACCGTGGAGGACACGAGCGCGTCGCTCGACGAGGTGGAGGAGGAGTTCGGCGAGGAGATCGCCCAGCTGGTCGACGGCGTGACCAAGCTGTCGGGCGTCACCTTCCAGAGCCGCGACGACCGCCAGGCCGAGAACTACCGCAAGATGCTCGTCGCGATGGCCCAGGACATCCGGGTCATCCTGATCAAGCTCGCCGACCGCCTGCACAACATGCGCACGCTCGAGGCGATGCCCAAGCCCAAGCAGCAGGAGAAGGCGAAGGAGACGCTCGAGATCTTCGCGCCGCTTGCCCACCGGCTCGGCATCCACGCGATCAAGTGGGAGCTCGAGGACCTGGCCTTCCACACGCTCCACCCGCGGAAGTTCAATGAGATCAAGCAGCTGGTCTCGCAGCAGCGCGACGAGCGCGAGGCCTACGTCGAGCGCGCCGGCGAGTACCTGACCAAGGAGCTCGACGCCGTCGGCATCCAGGCCGACATCTCAGGGCGCGCCAAGCACTTCTACTCGATCTACTCGAAGATGACGAAGAAGGGCCGCGAGTTCAACGAGATCTACGACCTCACGGCCATGCGCGTGATCGTGGAGTCGGTCAAGGACTGCTACGGCGCGATCGGGGTCATCCACTCGCTCTGGAAGCCGCTGCCGGGGCGCTTCAAGGACTGGGTCGCGATGCCCAAGTTCAACATGTACCAGGCCCTCCACACGACCGTGATCGGGCCCGAGGGCCGGCCCCTCGAGATCCAGATCCGAACGATGGAGATGCACCGCACGGCCGAGTTCGGCGTGGCCGCGCACTGGATCTACAAGGAGGACGGCGGCAAGCCGGTGGAGGAGAAGGTGGAGTGGCTGCGCCACCTGCTCGACTGGCAGAAGGAGATGGCCGACCCACAGGAGTTCGCCGAGACGTTCAAGGCGGACCTGTTCGAAGACGAGGTGTTCGTCTTCACGCCGAAGGGAGAGGTCAAGTCGCTCGGCGCCGGCGCCACACCGCTCGATTTCGCGTACGAGATCCACACGGACGTGGGCCACCGCTGCGTGGGCGCCAAGGTGAACGGCAAGATCGTGCCGCTCCACTACACGCTCCAGTCCGGCGACATCTGCGAGGTGCTCACCTCGAAGAAGGAGCGGGGCCCGTCGCGCGACTGGCTTGCGCTCGCCAAGACCACTCGCGCCCAGTCGAAGATCCGGGCCTGGTTCAAGCGCGAGCGCCGCGAGGACTCGGAGCGCACCGGCCGCGAGATGCTCCAGGAGAACCTCAAGCGCGCCGGGCTGCCCCCCCAGCGCATCTCCGGCTCGCCGCTGCTCGCGGACGTGATCCGCGAGATGGGCTTCAAGAAGGGCGAGGACTTCTACATCGCGCTGGGCCAGGGCAAGATCTCGCCCAAGACGATCACGAGCAAGCTGATGCACCGCCTGAAGGAAGGCGAGTCGGCGCTCGAGCCGCCGTCGGCGGCCGCCGAGCTGCTCGAGCGCAGGGAGAAGCCGAAGAAGACGGCGGCCTCCTCCACCTTCGGCATCAAGGTTGAGGGCGTGGACGACGTAATGCTGCGGCTGGCCAAGTGCTGCCGGCCGGTACCCGGGGACCCGATCGTGGGCTACATCTCCCTCGGCAAGGGCATCACGATCCACCACGAGCAGTGCCCCAACGCGGTGGCGCTGATGCGCAACCCGGAGCGCTTCACGCCCGTGGAGTGGGAGGGGGACACCACCTCGTCCTTCCGCGTCGAGCTCCAGGTGGACGGCTGGGACCGCACCCGCCTGCTCGAAGACCTCTCGCGCACGTTCGCCGAGACGGGCATCAACATCCTCGAGGCGCGCTGCACGGTGGTGCACCCGATGGTCAAGAACCGCTTCGTGGTAGAGGTCGGCGACACCCACTCGCTCAAGACCTGCATCACCCGGATCCGCAACATCGAGTCGGTTTTCGACGCCTATCGCGTCACGCCGACGGGCTGACCTGGATTCGAGCGAGACAGGACGCGGAACTGCGCTTACCCTGGGCTGGGTGAGGACTCCCGCCCTGGCCCTCGTGGCCTTCCTCTGCCTTGCTTCGCCGGCGCTTGCCGCGCCGCCGGTGCCGGACTACACCGTGTCCCCTGCTCCGCCGGTGGCCTGCGCTCCCGTTACGTTCACCGACAAATCTTCCGGCGGCGACCCCGGGGACACGATCGTGAGTGTCGAATGGGACTTCGGGGACGGCACGGATCACTTCACGCAGGATCCCACGACCCAGCCGACCGTCACCCACACGTATGCGGCCGGGGGCGAGGTCCTCGTAAAGCGAATTGTGACCGACAGCGGCGGGGAGTCCGCCCGAGATGAGATCCCGCTCGTCGTTGAGGACAACGACTGCCCGGTCGGGACCTTCTGGCCCAGCCCAGAGAGTCCGGTTGTCGGGCAGTCGGTGCGGTTCGCGTCCTTCGCCAGTGACTCGGATGACCCCGAGCTCGAGTACGCGTGGGATGTCGACGGGGATGGCTTCGACGACGGCTCCGATGATGCGCTGACCCACGTCTTCGCCACGGAGGGGACCCACAACGTGCGACTGAGGCTGACCGACGACGACCACGCCTTTACGATCATCGAGAAGGCGGTGGCCGTCGGTCCGGTTCCGCCGCCTTCCGATCCGGTCATCGTGACCCAGATCGTGCCGGGTCCGACTACGGTCGTGACAGCGCCGCCCCCTACGACCATCGTGGAACCGGCCCAGCCCTCGCTCATGAGCCCGTTCCCGATCGTTCGGATCGCGGGCACCGTGCTGTCGCGCGGCGCGCGGGTGCGCACGCTCGAGGTTCGGACCTCGATCGGCTCGAGGATCACGGTGCGCTGCGCGGGGCGGAGCTGCCCGTTTGCCCGAGCCAACAGGGTCGCCAAGACGCGCCTCGTCCGCTTCCGCGGCATGCGCGGCTTCCTGCGGGCGGGCGCGGTCCTCTCGATCTCGGTGAGGAAGACCGGTCAGATCGGCAAGTTCACGCGCTTCGTGATTCGCGCGGGCCGCGTGCCCAAGCGCACCGACCTGTGCCTGATGCCGGGCCGCAGCACGCCGTCCGCGTGCCCCG
>DASRIC010000040.1:0-113351 GCA_035650215.1 Thermoleophilaceae bacterium | reverse complement strand
CATGGACGCGTGCTTGGCCGTCAGCTCGAGCTTCCAGAGCGTCACGAAGAGCAGGGTCATGCCGAGCAGCGCGGCCAGGAACGTGAGCCGCATCTCGCCCGGCATGCTGCCGCCGGTCTGCGACAGCACGCGCGGATGGGTGAACTTCTCCGCCATCCGCACGGCGATGAAGTTCAGCGGCACGAAGGCGCCCGCGGCGATGGCGAACACGGACGAGTAGCGCGCCTGCCGGTCCGGGTCCTCGATCGAGAACCGCAGCGGGTAGTAGACGCAATAGAGCAGGAAGACGATCAGGAACGAGACCAGCACCGGCTCGTCCCACACCCACCAGTGGCCCCAGGACGCCTTGGCCCAGATCGCCCCGGTCACGAGCACGCCGCAGCCGAGGATGATCGACACGTGGATCGCCACATAGGAGCGCATGTCCCAGGAGCGATCGCCGCTGCGCAGGTGGCGGATCGCGAACACGCCGCCGGCGATGAAGCCGCCGAGCGCCACGATCGCCATCGGCACGTGCACGTAGAAGATCTTCTGCACGAAGCCCTGGTCGGCGTCGAGCGGGGCGTAGAAGAACACGAGCGCCATCGCCGCCGTGAGGGTCACGGCGGTGGCCCAGCCGAGCGGGACGAGTCCCTTCGAGTACACGTCAGTCCTCGAGCAGGAAGTCGAAGACGGCAACGGAGAGAAGCACGAACACCACATCGTAAAGCGTGAGCAGCCCCAGCCAGCGCGCCAGGTCCTCGGGTCCGCCGTCCTGGCGCAAGAGCGGCTCGGTGGCCTGGGCACAGGCGATCAGGAGCGGCACCAGAAGGGGCAGGAGCAGCAGCGGCACGATCAGCTCGCGCGCCCGGGTCTCGGCCGCGATCGCCGCCACGAGCGCCCCCAGGGCGGCGATGCCGAGGTTGCCGAGGGCGAGGATCGCGAGCAGCTCGGGGAACGCCGCGCCGAGCCCGGGGCCGAGCAGCAGGAGCGTGAACGCCGGCACGGCCACGAGCTCCACGGCGCACAGGAACAGGAACAGCGCCGCCGCCTTCGCCACGAACAGCGCGGTGCGGTCCACGGGCGCGAGCAGCAGCCCGTCGACCCCGCCCTGCTCGCGCTCGGCGGCGAACAGGCGCGACACGCCGATCACCGCGGCCAGCAGCAGCGTGACCCACAGCACGCCGGACGCGAGCGCGCCGGCGAGCGTGTCGCGGTCGAGCCCGAAGTGGAAGAGCACATAGACGGTGAGCGTGAACAGGGTCATAGCCGGCACCGACTCCTTCGTGCGCAGCTCGATCTGCACGTCCTTGCGGAGGATCGCCCGCGCCGCGCCGATCACCGGTACAGCTCCCTGCCCGCCGGCGCCGGGCGGCCGTCCCTCAGCCCGAGCGAAAGGTCGGCCTCGGACAGCGCCCAGTCGAGGTCGTGGCTCACGAGCACACGGGTCCGTCCGGACTCCCGCCCGATCAGCGGCTCGAGCTGCTCGGCGGCGCCCGGATCGAGCCCCGCGCGCGGCTCGTCCAGCAACAGCAGCGGCGGGTCGTGGAGCAGCGCCCGCGCGGCGGCCAGCCGCTGGATCATGCCCTTGGAGAGGTCGCGGACGGGGTCGTCGGCGCGCGTATCCATGGACACGGCGCGCAGCATGTGGTCGACGCGTTCCGGCGCGACGCCATGGAGGCGGGCGTGGTAGCCGAGGTTCTCGCGCCCGCTCAGCTCCCGGTAGAGCAGCGGCTCGTGACCGAGGTAGCCGACCTTGCCTGGCAGCTTCCAGCGCTCGCGGGGCAGCTCGGCGCCGAGCACCCGCGCGCTGCCGCCGTGCGGGCGCAGCAGGCCTGCGAGCACGCGCAGCAGCGTCGTCTTGCCCGCCCCGTTGCCGCCGAGCACCGCCAGCGTGGCGCCCGCCGGCACGGTCACGCTGATCCCCGCGAGGGCCACCCGCTCGCCGTAGCGGCGCTCGAGACCGTCGAGCTCGATCGCCGGCTCCATGGCGGCGAAGCCTATGCTGGAGCGGTGCCGCGCCTGGTCGGGATCAACCACGTGGTGCTCGAGGTCGCCGACCTCGAGCGGGCCCTCGACTTCTACGGGCGGCTGTTCGAGCTCGAGCTGCGCGGCCGGGTGCCGCGCATGGCGTTCCTCGACATGGGTGACCAGTTCCTCGTGCTCGCCGAGGTGCCTGAGCCCGACGGTCCCGACGGCGCGCGCCACTTCGGCCTCGTGGTCGACGACCGCGACGAGGTGCGGCGCCGCCTCGAGGGCTCCGGCGCGGATGTGCTGCCCAGCCGCGGCCTCGACTTCCGCGACCCGTGGGGCAACCACGTGCAGGTGGTGGAGTACGGCGACGTGCAGTTCACGAAGGCGCCGCCCGTGCTGGCCGGGATGGGTCTGGGCGGGCTCGTGAAGTCGCCAGGTGCGCTGCGTGAGCTGCGCGAGAAGGGGCTTCTGTAGCGCGAGCGGGCGGTGCCCGCGAGCTTTGATCTCCCGCCTGGTCAGATCACCGTCTGGACCGGCACCTCGAAGAACTCGACCGACGTGCGGCGCTCGCTCTGGCCCGGGTTCATCGCGTTCAGGGCTTCGTCGCCCCGGCGCATGGCCTCTTCGCTCTCGAAGAGCGTGACGCCGAGGCCCTTGCCGCTCTGGCGGTCCACGAGCATCATCATCTTTGCGCCCTCGAGCCCGGGCGGGGTGCCGCCGGCCACGTCGTTGCGAACCATCTCGATCGCGTCGTCGACCGTGGCCGGATCGCTCTGGAACGTTGCGATGCGCGCGTACATCTCGCCTCCTGGGTGTCGGATCGTGAGACCGTGAGCAGCTTACGCCGATCCGGGCTGCGCGAAGCGGTAGCGCGAGGGCGTGGTGCCCACGCGCTGCCGGAAGACCTTGCTGAACTGGTCGGTCTCGCGGTAGCCCACGGCCGACGCCACCTCGGTGACGGACAGCGAGGCGTCGCTCAGGAGCCGGGTCGCGCTCTCCATCCGCATGCGCTGGAGCTCCCTGCGGAACGTCGTCCGCCCCACCTCGGCGAACACGCGCTGGAGCTGGCGGTTCGAGGTGGCGATCTCGTGGGCCAGGGAGTCCACCGTAAGCCGCTCGTCGTGGTAACGGGCCGCGAGCACCCGCATGGCGTCGCGGTAGAGCTCTGAGCGTCTGTCAGCCGTCGTCTCCCTCACATCCTTTGGATGCGCGCTGCCGGTCCGATCGGATCACCCTTTTTCGGTCGGCGGGAAAACCCGGCGAGAGAGCAGCCCGAGCGCCGGAACCTAGGCGCTTCGCTCGAGCGTGGCCGCGGCGTGCTCGAGCGTGGGCGCGACGATCGGCCACGACTGCTCGATCGCCTTCGGGTTGCCCGGGAAGTTCACGATCAGCGTGCGGCCGCGTACGCCGGACACGCCGCGGGTGAGCAGGCCGAGCGGTGTATGGCCTCGCGCGTCGGACCGGATCGCCTCGGCGTAGCCGGGCGCCTCGCGGTCGATCGCGTCGAGCGTGGCCTCCGGTGTCACGTCATCGGGCGTAAGGCCGGTCCCGCCGGTGGTGAAGACGAAGCGCACGCCCTCCGCGTCGGCCAGACGCGTGAGGGCGGTGCGGATCGCGTCGCGCGAGTCGGTCACGGTCTCGTGGCTGACCTCGAGGCCGGCCGCCTCGCAGAGCCGCACGAGGGCGGGCCCTGACACGTCCTCGCCTTCGCCCCGCGCAAGCGAGGTCGAGATCGTGAGCACCGCCGCCCTCATGCGACGCCCGCGGCGGCGCGGGCCTCCTCCACGCTCACGAACTCCTCCATGCTCACGATGCTGCCGTCGCGCGCTCGCCAGAGGTGGGCCTCGTGGCGCTCGCCCCAGGCGCCGCTTCGCGCGCCGCGCACGCGGTGGCGGACGGCGAAGATCACCTCGTCGGGCCCCACCTCGATCACGTCGAGCACCTCGGTCTCGATCCGGTCGAAGGTCGCGAACAACTCCTCCACGTAGGCGAGCGCGCTCGCCGTTCCCACCCGCTCGGCCGTCTCGGGCATGTCGGGCGCGTTGCGCCAGCGGTGGTCGGGGTAGCGCTCCCCGAGCGCCCTCAGCCCGTCCATGTCGTGGCGGCTCATCGCCTCGTAGAGCTCATTGATGTCCGCGAGCTGCTCGGGGCTCATCGCGGCCGCGACCAGTCGTGCCGGCCACCGGACTTCTCGAGCAGCACGACCTCGGCGATCTCCACGCCGCGCTCTATCCCCTTGACCATGTCGTAGATCGTGAGCGCCGCCACCGACGCTGCCGTCATCGCCTCCATCTCCACCCCGGTCTGGGCGCTCGTGCGCGCCTCGGCCTCGATCTCGACGACGCCCTGCTCGCCCACGTCGATGCGCACGTCCACGAACGAGAGCGGCAAGGGGTGGCAGAGCGGGATCAGCTCGGCGGTGCGCTTGGCCGCCTGGATACCGGCGATCCGGGCGGTGCCGACCACGTCACCCTTGGGCGCGTCGCCGCGGCGCACCGCCGCGGCGGTCTCGGGCGCCATGCGCACACGCGCGCGAGCCAGCGCGCGTCGCTCGGTCACGGGCTTGCCGCCCACGTCGACCATCCGGGCGTTCCCGGCCTCGTCGGTGTGTGTGAGCTCGTCAGGCAGGAGCGTGGGTGCGCTGCGCGGCGCCGATCAGATCGCGCACGGCGCCCTCGTGGCCGCGCCGGAGCAGCTCCACGGGGTCTGGCTCGCCGTTCACGATCGACTCGAAGAACTCCTTGCGGTCCTGATAGGTCGGAAGCGTTCCCTTCGCCCAGCCGCGCACCTCGTTCAAGAGCATCGCCAGGTGCGCGTAGGGCTCGCCGTACTCGTCGGCGATCTCGTTGCGGATGCGCTTGGCGAGCGCGGGGGAGGCGCCCGCCGTGGAGATCGCGATCGCGAGCGGCCCGCTGCGCACGATCGCCGGGAGGATGAAGTTGCAGAGCGGCGGCACGTCGACCACGTTCACGAGCATCGCGCGCCGCTCGGCGTCCTCATAGACGCGGATGTTCACCTCGGTGTCGCCCGTGGCCGCGATCACGATGAACACGCCCTCGAGGTCGGCCGGCCCGCCGTACTCGCGCCGCTCCCAGCGGATCGAGCCCTCCTCGGCCAGTTCGGCGAGCGGCTCGATCGCCTCCGGCGCCACGAGCGTGATCTCGCCGTCGCAGGCCAGCAGGCCCTCCACCTTCTCGAGCCCGACCTCGCCGCCGCCCACGACAACGCACCGGCGGCCGCTCAGCTTCAGGCAAGCGATGTAGAAGGGGGTGTCGAGCATCCCCTGCACGCAGCTCTGGTCGCAGAACTCCTTACGGAGCTGGCAGACGCATTCCTTGCCGGCATAGGCCTGAGCGGGCACGGCCTCAGAGGATAGAACGGGTGCTCGTCAGCGCTTGAACATGTCGCGCAGGCTCTTGCGGCCGACCCGCGCGAGCGGCAGGAGACCGCTGCGCAGCGCGCCCGGCTTGTCCGCGTCGCGGCCGTAGAGGAGCTTGGCCGAGGCGCGCATTGCCTTGCCGAGCGCCTCGTCGTAGGGGTGCCACCAGAAGTCGCGCGTGCGCGACGGCTCCCAGGACACGAGCTTGATGTTCACGCATTCGTAGAGCCCGAACTTGGAGTGCGAGCGGCCGAGGCCGGAGTCCTTGATCCCGCCCCAGGAGCACGAGCAGGCGCCGTGGCTGAACATGTGGTCATTGACCCAGACCATGCCCGACTCGAGCCGGCCGGCGATGCGCTCGCCCTTGGCGCGGTTCGTGGTCCACACCGAGGCGCCGAGGCCGAACTCCGAGTCGTTGGCCAGTGCGATTGCCTCGTCCTCCGACTCCACCGTCACGATCGGGATCACCGGGCCGAAGATCTCCTCGCGCATGAGGCGCATCTCGGGCGTCACGCCCGTGAGTACGGCGGGGCGATAGAAGGGCGCCTCGGCGCCGCCGCAGTGGAGAGTGGCTCCGGCAGCCACCGCGTCGTCCACGAGCTCGGCCACGGTGGCCAACTGCTCGGGCGAGACCATCGGCCCGATCTCGGTCTCGAAGGCGAGCGGGTCGCCCACGGTCAGCTCCCGGGCGCCCGCGATCACACCCTCCACGAAGCGCTCGGCCACCTCCTCCACCACGTACACCCGCTCGATGCCCGAGCAGGTCTGCCCCGCGTTGGCGAAGCCGCCCCAGAGGCAGCCCGAGATCGCGTTGGGGAGGCTCGCGTCGCCGCACACGATCATCGCGTCCTTGCCGCCGAGCTCGAGCACCGAGCCCTTCATGCGACGCGCGCACTCGACTCCGACGCCGCGCCCGACCTCGACCGAGCCCGTGAAGAAGATCTTGGCGGCGCTCGACTCGACGAGCGCCTGGCCCACGGCGCCGCCCCCGTGCACGGTGCGCACGAGGCCCTCGGGCACCCCTGCCCGCTCGAACACCTCCTGGATGCGCGCGCCGATCAGCGGCGTGAGCGAGGCGGGCTTGAGCACCACGCCGTTGCCCGCCATCAGGGCCATCGCCACCTCGCCGAACGGGATCGACCAGGGGTAGTTCCAGGGAGCGATCACGCCAACCACGCCGAGCGGCTCGTAGCTGAAGCGGGCGCGCTTCTGCTTCAGGAAGATCGGCAGCGGGATGCGCTCGTCCTCGAGGATCCCCGCGCCCGCCTCGGCCAGCCAGCGCAGTGAGTCGATTGTGGGCAGCAGCTCCATCACATAGCACTCGTTGATGGGCTTGCCCTGCTCGCGGGAGAGCAGCTCGGCGAGCTCGTCGAGCTGGTCGATGATCGCCTGGCCCGCGCGCCGCATGTAGCGAGCGCGGTCGCCCAGCGGCAGCCCGGCCCAGAAGGGCTGGACGCTCGCCACGTCGTCCACCACCGACTGCACCTGGGACGGCTCGAGCGTCGGCACCGCCCCGAGCCGCGCGCCGTCCAGCGGGTTGAACGACTCGAGCTCCACCGCGCGGCCGGCCGCCGGCCTGATCGCTGCCTCCATGGCGGGAATAGTGACGCCTCAGCGTCCGCGGGAGCGCCGGATGCGCTCGAGCCGCTCGCCGAGCTCCTTCTCCTCGCCGTGCTCCGAGAGCACGAGAAAGCGCTCGCCGAGCGCCTCGTCGGGCATCAGCTCCTGCTCCGAGGTGCCCTCGGGCCGGTCGTGGGGGTAGTCGTAGCCCTGGCCGCGGCCGAGCTTCTTCGCGCCCGGGTAGGCGGCGCTCTGGAGGTACGAGGGCGGGGCGGGGCTGCCGTGCTCGCGCACCCAGGCGCGCGCTCGGCCGAGCGCTTCGCACGACGCGTTCGACTTGGGAGCGAGGGCCAGGTACGCGGCCGCCTGGGCGAGGTTCAGCGCGCACTCGGGCATCCCGACGTGCTCCACCGCCCGCGCCGCGTTCACAGCGACGTCGAGCGCGCGCGGATCGGCGTTGCCGATGTCCTCGCTCGCCAGCACGACCATCCGGCGGGCGATGAAGCGCGGGTCCTCACCGCCCTCGAGCATGGCGGCCAGGTAGAGCATCGATGCGTCCGGGTCCGACCCCCTCGTGGCCTTGATCCAGGCCGAGATCAGGTCGTAGTGCTTGTCGCCGCCCTTGTCGTAGAGAACCGCGCTGCGCTGGAGCGCGTCCTCGGCGGTGGCGACCTTGACGGTCCCGGCCGCGCCCACCGTGCCGGTGGCGAGCTCGAGTGCCGACAGCGCTGTGCGCGCGTCGCCGCCCGAGCGCACGGCGAGGAACTCGAGCGCGTCGTCGTCCACCTCCGGGGCGTCGGCGATCCCGCGCTCATCGCCGAGAGCGCGCCGCAGCAGCGTGAGCACGTGATCGTTGTCGAGCCCGTGGAGCTCGTAGATGCGGCAGCGCGACAGGAGCGCCGAGTTGACCTCGAAGTACGGGTTCTCCGTGGTGGCCCCCACGAGCACCACCAGCCCGTCCTCGACTGCGGGCAGGAGGGTGTCCTGCTGGGCCTTGTTGAAGCGGTGGATCTCGTCGAGGAAGAAGATCGTGTGCTCGCCGCTCGTGGCGCGCCGGTGCTCGGCGCGCTCGAGCACCTGCCGCACCTCCGCGCGGCCCGCCTTGACCGCCGACTCCTCCTCGAACGCCGCCCGCGCGTTCACCGCCAGCATGCGCGCGAGCGTCGTCTTGCCGGTGCCGGGCGGTCCGTACAGGATCATCGAGTGCGGCCGGCCGTCCTCGATGGCCGTGCGAAGCGCCGAGCCCCGTCCGAGCAGGTGCTCCTGGCCCACGAACTCGCCGAGCGACGCCGGGCGCATGCGCGCCGCGAGCGGAAGCTCGGCGGGACTCACGGCGCCCGAGTCGGGGCCTCCACCCTCGAGGTCGAACAGGCGCTCCACAGCCCGATGATCGCAGGCTCAGAGGCGCGCGAGGAAGGCGGTGAGGCCGGCGGCCGAGCGCTCGGGCTCGTCCTCCCAGACGAAGTGCCCGGCGTCGTCGAACACCACAAGCTCGGTGTCCGGCAGCTCGCGCTCGAAGCGGTGGGCGGCGGCGAGCGGCGCGAACGGGTCCTGCCCGCCCCAGAGCAGCAGCACGGGCACGCCGAGCGCCGCCAGCCGCCCCTCGTAGGGGGCGAGCTTCTCGAAGTCCATCGAGCGGTAGAAGTCGAGCTGGCTCTGGCGGCGCGCGTCGTCGGTGTAGGCCTTCCAGTACTCGTCCACCGCCGCGGCGTCGATGCCCGAGCTCAGCTGGCCGAGCATCGCCGCGAAGCCGTCCCTCTCGAGCCCGCCCACGAGCTGCTCACCGGTTCCCGGCTCGCGCATGGCGGTGGCCATCCCGTGCCACTTGCCGTCGGCGAAGAATCCGGTGGAGCTGATCGCGAGCGCGCGTACGGCTTCGGGGTGGTCGCAGGCCCAGGCGAGAGCGATCAGCCCGCCCCAGTCGTGCACGACCGGCACGCAGCGCTCGATGCCGAGCTCGCGACGGAAGCGCTCGATCGACTCCACGCGCCGCTCCCAGGTTCCGGGCGGGTCGGGCGCCGAGTCGCCCATGCCCGCCAGGTCGGGCGCCACGGCGCGCCAGCCCATCGCGGCGAGCGCCGGCAGCGCGTCTCGCCACATGTGCGACGACTCCGGATAGCCGTGCACGAGCAGCGCCACGGGGCCGTCCGGCGGGCCGGCCTCCCGGTAGGCGAGTCCGGCGGCGGTCTCGGGGGCAGCGGGCATGCGTTCTTATACTCGCTCACGTGCCAGAGCGGGCGGATCTCGAGCAGCGCTCCACCGAGCTGCTCCAACGCCTGATCCGCTTCGACACGGTTAACCCGCCCGGCAATGAGGAGCCCGCCCAGGGCTGGCTGATGGGCCTGTTCGAGGAGGCGGGCTTCGAGTGCGAGCTGCTGGCGGCCGTTCCGGGCCGCCCGAACCTCGTTGCGCGCCTGCGGGCGCAGGCCGACGGACCGCGGCTCTGCCTGCTCGGACACGTGGACACCGTGCTGGCCGACCCGGCCGAGTGGAGCGTCGATCCCTGGTCGGGCGAGCTGCGCGACGGCTGCGTGTGGGGCCGCGGCGCCATCGACATGAAGAGCCAGGTGGCGTGCGAGGCCGCCGCGGCACTCGCCCTCGCCGAGGAGGGCTGGCGGCCCGCCGCGGGCGAGCTCCTGCTGGTGTTCACCTGCGACGAGGAGACCGGCGCCCACGCGGGCGCCCAGTGGCTCTGCTCGCAGCACCCGGACAAGGTCCGCGCGGACATGGTCGTGAACGAGGGCGCCGGCGTGGTGGCCCCCTTCGGCGAGCGCCGGGTTTACGGCGTCTGCACCGGCGAGAAGGGCGTCTTCCGTTTTTCCCTCACCGCGCGCGGGCGCGCCGGCCACGCGTCGATCCCCCGCATCGGCGACAACGCGCTCGTGAAGCTGGCGCCGGTGCTCGAGGCGCTAGGCCGCGCTCGACCCTCCTTCGCGCCCCCGCCCGAGTCGAAGCCGCTGCTCGAGGCGCTCGGCCTCGACGGCGCCGATCCCGACGGTGCCATGCGCGAGCTCGAGGCGCGGGAGCCGCGGCTGGCGCTCCTGATCGAGCCGATGCTCGGCGTGACGCTCACGCCCACGATGGCCGCGGCCTCGCAGAAGATCAACGTGATTCCCGGGCGGGCGGAGCTGCACGTGGACTGCCGGGTGCCGCCGGAGCTCGGCGAGGAGTCCGTGCGCGAGGCGCTCGCGGGGGTGCTCGACGACGGCCTCGAGCTCGAGTTCGCCGAGAACGTGGTGGGCAACCGCTCCCCGCTCGACACACCGTTGATGGACCGCATCCGTTCCTTCGTCGAGCGCGAGGACCCCGGCGCGGTCGTCGCGCCGATCGTGATGCAGGGCTTCTCCGACTCGCACTGGTGGCGCCGCGCGTTCCCCGACTGCGTGGCCTACGGCTTCTTCCCCCAGCGGGCGATGGACCTCTACGAGGCCTTCCCGCTCATACACGGCGCCGACGAGCGGATCCCGGTCGAGGACCTGGGAATGGCGTCGAGCTTCTACGCTGGGTTGATCGAGGAGACGCTCAAGTGACCGCACCGGTACCCGAGGACAAGCTCCGACTGGGCGGCATGGCCCTTCGCAACGGCCTGCTCGTGCACGGCCCGACCCACTGGGCGGCGGCCGTGCGCACCGCCGACGGCGAGCTCAAGGTGGCCTCCGGGCCCAAGCCGGACCTGGGCGGCAGGGCCTCCGAGCGCGTGCCGGGCGTGCGCGGCGTGCTCAAGCTGGCCGAGGCGATGGCGGTGATCCCGCTCGTCAAGCGCGCCCTGCCCGAGGCGCGGCTTCCGATGCAGGACGTGAAGACGCTCGGGGCGATGGGCGCCGCGGCGCTCTCGGGCCACGCGATCAGGGCCGCCGGCGCCCGCACCGTCGGTCGCGAGACGGCGGTGGCGCTCGTGTCGGTCCTGCCTGCCCTGCTCGCGCTTCGAAGCGGCGACCTCGCCGCGTACCACGGCGTGGAGCACAAGTCGATCGCGGCCTACGAGGACGACGGCCGGGCTGCCGAGGCGGACAAGGAGCACGACCGCTGCGGCTCCCATCTCGTGGCGCCGATGCTGGCCGCGGCCACGGTCGGGAACGTGGCGGCCCGCCGCGCCGGCCTCCGGGGTCCCGCCGCCGAGCTGGCCGTGGGTCTCGGCAGCGCCGCGATGGCGGTCGAGGTGTTCGCCTGGGGCGAGCGCCATCCGGACGCGCGGCTCACCGGCCTGCTGCGCAGGCCCGGGCACGAGATCCAGCGCGTCATCGGCACCCGCGAGCCCACGCGCGAGCAGCTCGAGGTGGGCGCGGCCGCGCTGGCGGAGGTCCTGCGCGTGGAGGGCGATGGCCACTGAGGCGCCGCGGCGCACGCGTCTCGACCCGGAGGTGTTCCGGCTGCCCGTGGACAAGATCCGCGAGGGCCACTACACCGACGCCTACTTCAACTTCACTCGCACTCTGCTGCAGGAGCAGGAGCGTCACCCTCGGGTGACCATGCAGGTCTTCCAGAAGCACCGCTCGGTGCTCGGCGGGATCGACGAGGCGCTGGCGGTGCTCAAGCTCTGCAGCGCCGACTGGGACGCGCTCCAGGTGCACGCCCTCCACGAGGGCGACGAGATCGCGCCGATGGAGACCGTGATGACGATCGAGGGCGACTACTCGCTGTTCGCCCACCTCGAGACCGTGTACCTCGGCTGCCTCGCGCGCCGGACGCTGATCATGCGCAACGTCCGCGAGGTCGTGGAGGCCGCGCACGGCAAGGACATCCTGTTCTTCCCGGCCCGCCACGACCACTGGCTCGTGCAGACCGGCGACGGCTGGGCCGCCCACGTGGCGGGTGCGATCGGCGTGTCGACCGACGCGCAGGCCTCCTGGTGGGGCGGGCGCGGCGTGGGCACCGTGCCGCACGGGCTGATCGCCGCGTTCGGCGGTGACACCGTGGCGGCCGCGGGGGCGTTCGCCGAGCGCTTCGGCCACGAGATGAACGTCACCGTGCTGGTCGACTTCGTGAACGACTCCGTGCGCACCGCGCTCGACGTGGCCGACGCCCTCGGCGACCGCCTCTGGGGCGTGCGGCTCGACACCTCCGAGCGGATGGTCGACCGCGCGCTCTGGCACGAGATGGGCGACTTCACCCCCACCGGCGTGAACCCCGTGCTCGTCGCCCGCGTGCGGGAGGCGCTCGACTCGGCCGGCCACGAGCGCGTGCGCATCGTGGTCTCGGGTGGCTTCGACGCCGCCAAGATCGAGCGCTTCGAGGCGCTCGGCTGTCCGGTCGACGCCTACGGGGTGGGCTCCTCCCTGGTGCGCGGCGAGAACGACTTCACGGCCGACGTCGTGCGGGTCGAGGGCGCGGACTGCGCGAAGGCGGGCCGCCACTTCAACCCCAACCCGCGCCTAGAGCCGGTCGGCTAGGACTCATGGAGAAGGCCCTGCCTGTCGATTGGGGTAGGGGATGAGGATCGTCCGTCTGCTGGTTGCCCCTGCCCTCCTGGTGCTCGCGCTCGCGTGCGCACAGCCGGCCGTCGCCCAGGGCGGGGCCGCGGTGTGCTCGACGCCGATCGAGGTCGCCAAGCAGCAGCAGGTCGGCGGTCTCCCGCTCGAGCCCGGGCCGCACGAGATCACGGTGCTCGACACGGCGGAGATCAACTGCGACGACGCTATCCAGGAATTCCGCTCGATCCTGCGCGCGCCGGGCAGCGCGCTTCCCGCGGGCTGGAGTCTCGACCCGGCAAGCCGCACGTTCTCGCGCGAGAACGACTCGTTCCGGGTGGCGGCGGCGCTCACCGAGGAGGAGGGTGCCGGACCGAGCACCTGGGACCGGATCCAGGACTGGATGGTCGTCTGGCTCCCGATCCTGTTCATGGGGCTGATCGCCGTCGTGCTGATCATGACCCTGCGCTACATGCCGCGCACCAAGCCGCAGGAGATCAAGCCGCAGTCGGCGACCTCCGTGCGCTGGCAGGACGTGGCCGGCGCCGACGAGGCCAAGGACGAGCTGCGCGAGGTGGTGGACTTCCTGCGGGACCCCAAGCGCTTCCGCAAGCTGGGCGCCAAGGTGCCGAAGGGGATCCTGCTGCACGGGCCGCCCGGCACCGGCAAGACCCTGCTCGCCAAGGCGGCGGCCAACGAGGCGGAGGCCAAGTTCTTCGCGCAGTCGGCGTCCTCGTTCGTCGAGATGTTCGCCGGGCTGGGCGCCGCTCGCATCCGCCGGCTGTTCCGGCACGCGCGCCGCGAGGCGCCGGCGATCGTCTTCATCGACGAGCTCGACGCCGTCGGCGCCACGCGCGGCAAGGACATCTCGGGCGAGAAGGACCAGACGCTCAACCAGCTGCTGGTGGAGCTCGACGGCTTCGGCTCCGCCGACGACGTGGTGGTGATCGGCGCCTCCAACCTCCTCGAGAAGCTCGACGCCGCGCTGCTGCGCCCCGGTCGCTTCGACCGCCAGATCCTCGTGACAGCGCCCGACCTCAAGGGGCGGCGCGCGATCCTCGACGTACATACCCGGAACAAGCCGCTCGAGGAGGGCATCGACCTCGACCTGATTGCCCGCCAGACGAGCAACCTGACGGGCGCCGACCTGGCCAACATCTGCAACGAGGCGGCCATCTTCGCCGGCCGCGACCACCGCGACACCATCCGCACGAAGGACTTCCAGGCGGCCCTCGAGCGTGTGATTGCCGGCATGCAGTCCCGCCGCGTGATCACCGAGCACGAGAAGCGCGTGGTCGCCTACCACGAGGCCGGGCACGCCGTTTGCTCCGAGCTGCTGCCGTCGGTGGAGAAGGTTCACCGGATCTCGATCATCCCGCGCGGGCGGGCGCTCGGCTACACGCTCAACCTGCCCGAGGAGGACCGCTACCTCAAGACGCGCGAGGAGCTGCTCGACTACATGGTCGTGCTGCTCGGCGGGCGCGTGACCGAGCACATCGTGTTCGGTGAGATCACCACCGGCGCCTCAGACGACCTGCGCAAGGTTCACGAGATCAGCCGGTCGATGATCACCCAGTTCGGCATGGGCACCGAGCTGGCGTCGAAGCAGCTGCCCTCCGACGACTACTCGATGTCGGACTTCACGCGCCGCATGATCGACGAGGAGCAGCAGTACCTAACCGATCTCGCCCACCGGCGCGCGCTCAAGCTGGTGGAGGAGAACCGCACGCTGTTGGAGGCGTTCGCGTTCACGCTGCTCGAGAACGAGGTGCTGGAGCGCGAGGACATCGAGCGGATCGTGGACGGCTACCGAGGCGAGCCGACGCCGCCCCCGGACAAGCCGGTGCCGCTCCGGGAGGACCTCGAGCCGGGACCCGCGCACGTGGCGGCCGCGGAGCGGCTCGAGAAGCAGTCGAGCGACGACACGCGCTCGCCTGACTAATCTCACGGTCCGTGTTCGGGCGGATCGATCACATCGGCGTGGCCGTGACGGACCTCGACGAGGCCATCGAGCTCTACGGCGAGCGCCTCGGCATGCCCCTCCAGCATCGCGAGACGGTGCAGGAGCAGGGCGTCGAGGCCGTGCTCATGGGCGTCGGCGAGAGCCACGTGGAGCTGCTGTGGCCGCTCGGACCCGACACGGCGGTCGGCCGCTTCCTCGAAAGGGGAGGGCCCGGCCTGCACCACGTGGCCTACGGCACCGACGACATCGAGGCCGCCCTCGACGCGGTCCGCGCGGCCGGCCTGCGCCTGATCGACCAACGCCCCCGCACGGGAATCAGGTCGAGCCGCGTGGCGTTCGTGCACCCGAAGTCGACCGGCGGGGTACTCACCGAGCTTGTGGAGGCAGCGCACTGATGGCAGACGAGACGAAACGGATCGACATCGGCTTCCAGGGTGGCCAGGTGCTGCCCGCGCGGCTGAAGCAGGCCAGCTACGACGGCCTTCGAAAGGCCCTGACCGACGAGCGGGCGGAGCGCTGGCACGCGCTGGAGACCCTCGATTCCCAGATCGTGGTCGACCTCTCGCAGGTGGTCTACGTCCGGCTCGACACCGAGGACCAGCGCGTCGGCTTCTAGCCCGGAAGGCGCCCGGCCGGTGGCCGACCTCTGGCGGGCGCTGCGGGCGCTCGACGTGAAGCTGCTGCGCCTCCTGCGCACGCGCGGCCACTCGGCGCCGGTCGAGCTGGCAGTGATCCGCCTCGCCCAGTCGGGCGAGAACGGCCTGATCTGGCATGGCATCGCGGCCGCCGGGGTGGCGGCGCACGCCTCGAAGCGGCACGGCTATACGCGCACGATGCTGATCGTGCTGGCCACGCTGGCGGTCAACACCGCGCTGAAGCAGGCCGTGGGGCGGGCGCGGCCCGTGCTCGAGGAGGAGCTGCCGGCGCTCGTGCCGGTGCTGTCGGGGCGCTCGTACCCGTCGGCGCACTCGTCGACCTCGTTCGCGGGGGCCCGGGCGCTGTCCGAGGTCCTCCCGGCGCCGCCGCTCTACGCGCTCGCCTGCGCGATGGCGCTCTCGCGTCCCTACCTCGGCGTGCACTACCCGTCCGACATCCTCGCGGGCGCGCTCCTCGGGGACGCCGTGGCGCGGCTCCTCACGCGATGAAGATCGGGATCGTCGGCATGCCCAACGCGGGCAAGTCGTCGCTCTTCAACGCGCTCACGCGCGCCGGCGCGCAAGCGGCCAACTACCCGTTCACCACCGTCGAGCCCAACGTGGCCGTCGTGCCGGTGCCGGACGAGCGGCTTGAGCGCGTGGCCGCGACCGTCGGGGCGAGCCCGGTGGTGCACGAGACGATCGAGTTCCACGACATCGCCGGCCTGGTGCGCGGCGCCCACGAGGGCGAGGGGCTCGGGAACAAGTTCCTGGCCAACATCCGCGAGACCGTCGCGATCCTCCACGTCGTGCGCGTGCACGACGACCCGCGCGTGGTCCATCCGGAGGGCCGCGTCGATCCGCTGGCCGATGTTGAGACGATCGAGACGGAGCTCCTGTTCGCGGACCTCGAGCAGGCCGAGCGCCGGCTCGAGCGCGTGTCCAAGCAGGCAAAGTCGCTCGACAAGGTGGCGGTCGCCGAGGAGCGCTGGCTGCGCGACGTGGTCGAGGCGCTGCGCGAGGGCCGCGCCGTGCGGAGCGTGCCCGCGCCGGACGCCGCGCCGGGGGCCGCGGTGCGGCTTTCGGCCCTCACCTCCAAGCCCGTGCTCTACGTGGCGAACGTGGCGGAGGGAGAGCCGCTCGAGCCGCCGCCCGAGCTCGCCGCCCACGCCGAGGGGCGCGCCGCCCGCGCGGCCGCGGTCAGCGCGCGGCTCGACTCCGAGCTGGCTGAGCTGGACGACGACGAGGCGGCAGCGATGCGCACCGAGCTCGGGGTGGAGGAGTCGGGCCTCGCGACGGTCGTGCGCGAGGCGTTCGCGCTGCTCGACCTGGTGCAGTTCTTCACCGCGGGCCAGGGCGCCGAGGCTCGCGCCCGGGCGATCAAGCGCGGCACGCCCGCGCGGCGGGCGGCCGGAGCCGTGCACAGCGACATGGAGCGGGGCTTCGTGGCGGCCGAGATCACCCCCTGGGAGGCGCTCGTTGAGGCGGGCGGCTACGCCCAGGCCCGCGAGCGCGCGCTGCAGCGGATCGAGGGCCGCGACTACCTGATCCGCGACGGCGACGTGGCCACCTTCCGCTTCACGCCGTGAGCGGCGAGGCGCTGCTGCTCGACGCCCGATGAACGTCCCGGACTGGTCGCTATGGCAGCTACTCCGGGACGTTCATGGCGCGGCGGGGCGCGAGGCGTGGGGCCTCGGCCGCCGCGGCGCCCCTAGAGGAACTGCGTGTACCTGTGCTTCACGACCCGGGAGCCCTTCGAGCAGCGCACGCGGCTGTCGTACGACTGGCGCGAGACGTTGAAGCGGTACTCGCTGCAGCGCCAGCCGCTGAAGCGCGAGCAGCGGCCGCGCTTGCCGGGCCGGCACGCGTGGAAGCCCCGCACCACGCCGCGGGCGCGCGTGCAGGAGATGTTGCGGGCGTAGATCGAGACCACGTAGGTGGTGCCGTAGCTGCGGCTGTTGCCCACGTCACAGGACTTGGAGGCCACGGCGCCGGGGTCGGCCGCCGCGCTCGAGGGCACGGCGAGGGCGACGGTGAGCAGGGCGACGGGCGCGGCGCGCCGGATCAGGCAGAGCATGGGCGGGGGACCTCCGGGACTTGACTGTGGTGGCCCGGCAACCATAGACCCATTCGGGGTCCTCGGCGCGCTATTCGGGGAAGTCCTGGCGCACGGCCTCGAGCACGGTGTCGGCCGCCAGCTCCGAGCCGCGACCGTTCAGGTGGATCCCGTCGGGCTCGCGCACGATCTGGCGGCGCCCGTCGACCGTCATGGCGTCGCGGTAGCGGCCGCCGGGGGTGAACAGTTCGCCCATGTCGAGCACGCGCACATGGGCGCGGTAGGGCTGTGCGGCCACCTCGATGGCGGCGTTCACCGAGCGGGCGATCTCCTGCCGGTCGCCGTCCCGCGGGGCCGGCAGCGTGAGCCAGTACACGCGCGCGCGGCCGCCGCGCCGGTAGGTGTTCATCATGCGGCGCACGCGGTAGGCGAACTCGGCGGCCCAGTCGGGCCCACAGCACTTGATCTGCTCGCCGCCCCGGCCGGGCAGGTCGAACCCCTCGTTCGCCCCGATGAACACCACAACGGCCTCGGGCGCGAGCTCGCCCACCTGCTCGGTGGACAGGCGCCCCCAGTCCACCAGCCCCGTCTTCGAGATGCCGGTGCCGACGTGGGGGTCGCGCTCGACGTCGACGTCGGTGTCGCTCAGCCGCCGCGCCAGCTCGATGTCGAGCGGCATCGACAGCGAGTCGCCCGTGACGAGCAGCGTGCCGAGCTCGCCCGCGGAAGCCACCTGGCCGCCGAGCTCCGCCGGATCGAACGAGGAGGGAGGCACTGCCGGCACGCCTCGGCCGGCGCTGCCCGAGCCGGCCTGCTCGAAGCTGCCGGCCTCGCCCACGCCGTCGTCCTCGAGGAAGGCGAGCGCGTCGTCGGTCCAATCGTCGAACGGCAGCCGGTCCGAGACGAAGCCCGCCGGCTTGCCGATCGCCAGCGTGAGCTCGCGCGCGACGCCCGGGTCCATCTCCTCGCCCGCGTCGCGGATCGACGAGCCCTCGAACAGCACCAGCAGGATCACCGCGAGGAACACCACCACGAGCGCGTGGCGAGCGGTGAGCCGGGCCCCCTTCGGGGTGGGCGGCACGGGCGGCTCGGGGCTCGAGGGGTAGTAGGGCTCGGTCAAAACTGGAAGTAGATGAAGGGGGGCACGCCCTGGCTCGGCACGGTAGCGCCCACCAGCGCGATCACGATCGCCAGCGCCGTGCCGAGCGCGGGCGCGGGCAGGCCGGCCAGCCGCTCGCGCAGCCGGTCGAGGGGGTCGGGCGGCAGCAGCTGGAAGCCGACCACCACCACGATCGCCCCGACCGTCACGGGGGTCCAGAGCGTGGCCGGGCCGGGGTCGGCAAGCTGGCCGATGAAGACGGCGGCCAGCTCGAGGCTCTCGGCCCGGAACAGGATCCAGCCGAACACCACGATGTTGAACACGATCAGCCAGGCCACCCACGCGGGCGGCCGCCGCACGCCGCGGTCGCGCAGGGCGTGCTCCACCGCAAGGCACACCCCGTGCAGCGTGCCCCAGAGCACGAACCCCCAGGCCGCGCCGTGCCAGAGCCCGCCCAGCACCATCGTGATCATCAGGTTGCGGTAGGTCTTCCACTTGCCCTTGCGGCTGCCGCCCAGCGGGATGTAGAGGAAGTCGCGCAGGAAGCGCGACAGCGTCATGTGCCAGCGCCGCCAGAAGTCGCGGAAGCTGAGCGCCCGGTAGGGGCAGTTGAAGTTCTGGGGGAAGACGAACCCCATCAGCAGCGCCACACCGATCGCGATGTCGGTGTAGCCGGAGAAGTCGCAGTAGATCTGAGCCGCGTAGGCATAGGCGGCGAGCGCCACGTCCGGCGCCGCGTACGCCTCGGGCACGCCGAACACCGGGTCCACGACCTCGCGGGCGAGGTAGTCGGCGATCGCCACCTTCTTCACGAGCCCGATCGCGATGAGCACCACGCCCGCTCCCACGGCCACGTCCCGCGGGTTGCGCGGCTTGGCGAGCTGCGGGATGAACTCCCGGGCGCGCACGATCGGACCCGCCACCACGTGGGGGAAGAAGGACAGGTAGAGCGCGAAGTCGAGCGTCGAGGCCGGCTCGAGCAGGCCGCGCTTCACGTCGACCACGTAGGAGATCGCCTGGAAGGTGATGAAGCTGAGCCCGATGGGGAGCGCGAGCGTCAGCAGCGGGAGCGGCATGCCGAGGCCGATCGAGTCGAGGAAGCTCCCGATCTCGCCCACGAAGAAGCCGTAGTACTTGAACAGCCCGAGCACCCCGAGGTCGACCGCTACTGTCGCGGCCATGATTTGCTTCTTGGCGCGCTCGCTGGCCGCTCGGGAGATCAGCACGGCGCCCAGTTGGTTCGCGAGCGTCACGCCCGCCAGCAGCAGGGCGTAGCCGGCGCTCGCCGCCGAGTAGAAGATGTAGCTCGCGATGAGGACGAACGGCTTCCAGAGGTGAGGACGGGGCATCAGCGCCCACGAAAGGGCGAGCACCACCGGAAAGAAGAATGCGAACTCGTAGGACGGGAAGACCACTGCGGACGGCGATACTAGGCGCGCTCGTCCTGGCCGCCCCGCTCGCGGCGGGCGGGGCGGCGGAGGCCGCGCCCGCGGCGGCCGCCGGCTGCGGCGGGGTGCAGCACTACCTGCCGACCGCCGATCGAGCCCCGGGCCCGCCCCCCTTCGCCGTCGGCGACTCGATCATGCTCGGCGCCGTGGGACAGTTGCGCGGCTCGGGCTTCGAGGTCGACGTGCGCGGCTGCCGCCAGTTCAGCGAGGGCATCTCGGTGCTTCGCGCCCGCAGGAGCTCGCTTCCGGACGTCGTGGTGGTGGCGCTCGGGACCAACTGGACGGTCACGCTCGTCCAGATTCGCTCCGCCCTCCGGACCCTGGGACCGGAGCGGGTGCTCGGCCTCGTGACGCCCCGGGAGGTGGGCGGCGTGGCGAGCTCCGACCAGGCGGTGATGCGCGCGGCGGGACGGCGCTGGCCGCGACGGGTCAAGGTGCTCGACTGGGTGGCCTACTCGGCCGGTCACTGGAACTGGTTCTGGAGCGACGGGCTGCACCTGCAGCCGCGCGGCGCCCGCGCGCTGGCCCGGCTGCTGCGCCGCGCGTACACCTGGGAGCTGCCCACGGCCGCCCCAGACCCCGAGCCTGAGGCCGCGCGGGCGGGGTAGGTGGGAGCTCCGGCCCGCGGCGACTGCTATTCGTCCATCTCGGTCTTCAGCGTCATGGCGAGTCGCGCTCTCGCTCTTGTCTATGTACCAGCAGCGCGGCGAGCGAGTGACGCTCCATGCCCGCGCACGTCGATAGCGGACATTCGGCCTTCCGAGTCGAAACCTTCGGGTGGCGCCGCAGCGCCCACGGTGGTCCTGCGCTGATGGTTTGCACTAACTGCCTCGGCGAGCGTCCTGCAGCGTCGGGCGGGTTGGGAATGCGGTATGGCGAAAGGCCCGGCCGGAGCCGGGCCCTCGCGTCGCCCGCGCCGCTAAGCACCACGGCGAGCCGCCCCCTACCGCTGCGGTGCCAGCCAGGTAATCGAGAGCTCGCGGTGTAATCGTCCGACTCCAACCCTCTACCGGTCTCCCAAGTCTCGGGAAACTCGGGGTCAGTTGGGCTCGGTGTAGGCCCAGGTCCCGTACAGGTCGATGTCCCCCGCCGCAGCGGAGGTGATGCGCACAAAGATGCCGAAGCGGTTGAGCGCCGACGCGTGGGTGGTCGCCGTGTTCAGGGGTCCAGGCGCATAGATGCAGACGACCCCCGCAGGTGCGGTCGGTTGGTCCAATGTGCCGGTGCAGCGGTTCCCCACTTCCTCGATGCCGTCGATGTCGACGTTGCTCGCGGAGAGCGGGGTGGACGCGGGAACTGGCAGAGAGGCGCTGGCAGCGAAGTTCTCGCCCGCCCCCGTCGCGTGGTCGTCGACGACGATCACGCCACGGACCGTCTCCCCTGGCTGCAGCGAGCTCAGCGCCGAGCGCCCAGGTTCACCCTTCTCCCCCGGTAGCCCGGGGTCGCCCTTCGGCCCCTGCGGGCCCGCGGTGAGCTGGCCCGCCTTGAAGTCGGCGGCCATCAGGGTCCGGTTCTTCACCTTGGCCCCGGTGACGGCGTTGTTCTTGAGCTTCGCGCCGGTGACAGCCTTCTTCTTCAGCTGGGCCGTGCCGACCGAGTTCTGCGGTAGCACGCCGGCGGCGTAGCTGACTCCGCCGAGCGCGACTACGAGCGACACACAGGCCACGATCATCGCCGGCGAGCCGAGGTGTCTGCGGATGATGGTCATTGCATGGTCCTCTCGAGTGGTGGACGGTGCTCCTCGCGTACCTTCGCCTTCGGGCGGATGCGCGGCCAGCGGGGCGGGCCGCCAAGCTCGCGGCGGCTGGCCGACTCAGCGGCGGCGGAAAACCGACGGACGGCGTGACCGACGCAGGCGCCGGCTCCTGGCGTCATACGGACCGTTCCCAGAGGCTGACGCCGCTCCTCCCGCGGGCAAGCGGGCACCTCGGTCCACGCTGACGAGGCTCTCGCTCCGGACGGCGGGTGGTGCGCTAGACAGCCTCGAAGTCGTATCGCGAAGCGATCCGACCGATCTCCTCCTGGGTCGGAGTTCCGCTCGCGAGCGCCGCGGCAAGGTCGCGCATGTAGTTCTCCCAGCCAGCAGGCGTATTGAAGTTCAGCAACCTGACCGGGGCGCCACTCTTGTTGCTGAAGGTGTGGACAACGCCAGGGGGCACGCAGACAAAGCTGCCGGCTTCCAGCTCGAGTGTCTCATCACCCAGGCGCATCGTCAGCGTGCCGTCGAGGACGTAGAACATGTCGTGCAAGCGGTGGTGTAGATGCGGGGGCGGCCCAGGAAATCTCGGTTCGAACACGCCTTCGCCGAGATAGAAGAAATCGTTCGTCTCTTCGCCAGTGGCCTTGATCGTCACGGTGGTCGGGACCGCCGATCTGTTCGCCCTCACCGGGCCGATGAACCGTCGCCTCCATCTCGCTCCCTTCCCATCCGGGTAGCAATCCGCGCGAGTATTGCGCCAGCCGGGGTCCCCGAGAGCGTTCCTTCCCGCGAAGGCAGGCATCTCGCCGAGGTCACCCGGCCCGGCATCGTCCGCATGGGCGACGACGTGCAGATCGCCGACCTAGCCTGGCCGGGGTCATGGCGACTGGGCGCAGGCCGCCCTGGTCTACGCTCCTCCTGCGGCCTCGGCCGCAACAACGACCCACTGTCCCGCGAGGCGCGGTTTGCCGGATCCGTTGCACGCACCCTTCACCCAGGAGTGGAAGATCGACCGGGACTCCGGCGTGCCGGCCTATGAGCAGATTGCGGACCGGCTGGTCGCCCTGATCGAATCGGGACGCCTCGTAGTCGGTGATCGTCTGCCGGCCGAGCGAGACCTCGCCACCTGGGTTGGCGTCAGCCGGATGACGGCTCGCGCGGCACTGGCCTCCCTGGCTCAGCGCGGACTGCTCGAGCGCGACGTCGGCCGCGGGACCTTCGTGGCACAGGCGAAGCTCGAGCACGACCTGGGGGAGTTCGCCGGTTTCACGGAGATGTTGCGCCGCGAGGGTCGGACCGCGCGGGCGCGCATCCGCGGCATCAACGAACTCCCGGCACCGGAGACAATCGCGCACGAGCTCGAGATCGCACCGCGCGATCCGGTGTTTCGCATCGAGCGGCTGCGTTTCGCGAACGAGGAGCCGCTCACGCTGGAGGACTCATGGATTGCGGCCGAGCGGTTTCCCGGGTTGCTTGATCACGACGTGCGGGGCTCGCTGTACGCCCTGATGCGCGACGCCTATGGCCTGCCGCCGGTCAGGGCCGTGGAGCGCCTGGAGCCCGTCCTGGCGGAGCCCGAGCAGGCAGAGGTCCTGGAAGTCGCCCCCGGAGCGCCGCTGATGCTGATAACCCGCGTCGCCTACAGTCCCGACGACGTTCCCGTGGAGTTCGCGCGCGACCACCATCGGGGCGACCGCGCGCGCTTCGTGGTCGAGGCGGCGACGACGATCCCGGACACGCCGCGGCGATGAGCGATGCGCTGGCCCCCGCGGGCCGTCATCTTTGACTTCAACGGCACGATTCGGGCTTATCGACTCCCTCCTTTGGCCCACAGCGCGTACGCCGCGATGGAGGTGGCGTCCGACAGCGCCTCGGGCAGGTCGATGAGCGGCACGCGCTTGACGGCGATCTCCTCGTCTGCGTCCGGCACGCCGGGCCACGGCTCCAGCTCGCGGGCCTCGAATGCATGGACGCGTTCGGTCGAGTAGGCCGGGGCGGCCCAGAAGGACCCGAGCTCGCGCCAGGATCGCGCCTTCAGCGAGCACTCCTCGCGCAACTCGCGGGTGGCCGCCTCGGCGGGCGACTCACCGGGCTCGAGGCAGCCGGCGGGGAGCTCGAAGGTGTGTTCGTCGGCGCCGGGCCGTGGCTGGACGACGAGTATGGCGGCTCCGTCCTCGATCGCGATCATTGCGACGGACTCCGGGTAGCGGATAAGCATCGCGCCGGTCCGGTAGACCTTTAGTCGGGGCGCCGCGCCTCTTCGAGGAGCTGGTCGAACTCGGGGCTGTCGAACTCCTCGACGGCGCGGTCGTACTTGTCCATGCCCCACGTCCAGAAGTCGAAGTCGACGTCTGAGACACCGTCCTGGATCGATGCCCAGAGGGTCCAGCCGTACTTCGACATCAGGCCCCACAGGCGGGCGCGCGCGATCTTGTGGCGCAGCCGGCGGCCGTAGTACGCGCTCACGAGCTCCTCGAGCTGCTCCAGCGACAGCTTCGACTCGCTCCAGATGTTCCCGAGCTCGAAGCACGCGTCGTTGTTGCCCGAGTACTCGTAGTCGATCAGCCGGAAGCCCGCGTCGGTGAGGATGAAGTTCTCGGCAAGCAGGTCGTTGTTGCACGGCACGGTGCCCTCGTCACGATCGGCGAACGCGTCCCGGATCGCGCCGACCTGCGGGCCGAACTCCTCGTAGCGATCGGGAAGGCGGAAACCCCGGGACCGCACGACCTCCAGGTAGCGAACCTGGATCTCGAACATGTCGAAGTCACCGTGAAACCGCCGCGCCGAGTGCAGCTGCCGGCACGCCTCCGCGATGCGCGCGACGTGGCCGTCGCCCCGCAGCTGCTCAGGGTTCATCGTCGTGCCCTCGATGAATTCGAAGACCATGGCGTTGTGCTCGGGGAGGTAGGCGACCACCGGTGCTCCGACCCCGACCTCGGCCGCGCGCACGGAGTTCTCGTACTCCCCGTCGCGATCGATCGCGAGCAGGCCGGTGTCGTCCTCCCAGCGCCGCACGACGTAGCTGCCCTCGGGCGTGGTCACCCGGTGGTTGGCGTTGGTGAGCCCGCCGGGCAGCTCGGCCACCTCGCACTCGAGGCCCGAGAGAACGGGGACGAGCTCGAACAGGTCCTCCAGGGATGTCTTCATGGCTCCCGCCTCCCCAGTAGGCATTGGTATAGGCCGAAATCGAAACACTATCGGCAATGGGTCCCTGCGCAGTGCACCACATTGGTATAGTCCGATTTTCGCGTCGAGGTGGGGAGCGACGAGTTGTCCAAACGGGTGGTGATCATCGGCGGCGGAGTCGCCGGTTGCAGCGTCGCGTACCACCTGGCCAAGGCGGGCTGGACCGACATCCTCGTGATCGAGAAGCGAGAGCTCACGAGCGGCTCGACGCATCACGCGGCGGGACTCGTCACTCAGTTCAATCCGTCCGCGACCATGTTGAGCCTCCGGCGCTACAGCGTCGCGCTCTACCGCGAGCTGGAGGTGTTCGAGGGCGTCGGCAGCGTGCGAATCGCCTCCAGCGAGCGGGACTGGACCGACCTGCGCCGCGCGGCCGGGCGCACCGAGGCGGTGGGCTTCGAGGCGGAGCTGGTCTCACCCGACGAGGTCCTTCGCCTGCTGCCCGAGGCCACCGGCGAGTCCCTCTTCGGCGGCGTGTGGATCCCCGACGACGGATGGGTCGACCCTCACATCGCCACCCATGCGGTGGCCGACGCCGCGCGCGAGCTCGGCGTGGAGTTCCGGCTCCGGACGCTCGTGACGGGGATCGAGGTCGGGCCGGGCCGCGCGATCCGAGCCGTGCTCACGGAGCAGGACCGGATCGAGACCGAGCACGTCGTCAACGCGGCCGGGATCTGGGCGCCGCAGCTCGCGGCCATGGTTGGCGCGACCTTCCCGTCGGTGCCTGTCGACCATCAGCACGTCGCGATGCAGGCGGTCGAGGGACACGAGATCCCGCGTGACGCCCCGTGCTTTCGCGACACCGCCAACCTCGTCTACGGCAAGGCCGAAGGCGGCGGGCTACTGATCGGCGGCTATGAGCCAAATCCGGCGTCGCGCTGGACCGACGGGGTTCCGTGGGACCACGGCGCGAGCCCGGTCGAGTCCGACATGGACCGCTTCGCCCCCCTGCTCGAGGGGGCAATTCGCCGCTTCCCCTACCTCGAGAACGCCGGAGTGATCCGTCTGCTCTGCCATCCCGACGCGATGACGCCTGACGGCAACCCGCTGCTCGGCCCGATGCCGGGCATCCCCGGCTACTGGGTCGCGGCGGGACTGTCACTCAACGGCTTCGGTGCCGCCGGGGGGATCGGCAAGACGCTGGCCGAGTGGATGACCGGCGGAGAGACCGAGTACGACACCGACGCCTACCGGCCGTGGCGGTTCGGGCGCCTGTACCGCGATACGGTGTTCGCCGACGAGACCGCGCGCGAGGTCTACAAGTACTACTACCGGCTGCGCTACCCGCTGGACACGAGCCAGGCCGGGCGGGGACGGCGGCTGAGCCCGCTGCACGTGCGGCTCGAGGAGCTCGGAGCGGTGCTCGGTGTCAAGAACGGTTGGGAACGCGCGGACTACTTCCAGCCCGGCCGGGGCTGGCGCAGAGCCGGCGAGGACCAGCGGGAGTTCGGCTGGGAGCAGCCGCCCTACCTCGATCTGCTGGCCGAGGAGCACGCCGCGTTCCGTGAGCGGGTGGGGATCATCGACCTCTCCTCCTTCGGCAAGATCTCCGTGACGGGCCCGGGGGCACTCGCGTTGCTGGAGCGAGTCTGCGACAACCGCATCGATCGCGACGTCGGCCGGGCCGTCTACACCCAGTTCCTCAACTCCGCCGGCGGGATCGTCGCCGACCTCACCGTCACGAGGCTGGCCGAGGATCGCTTCCGGCTGGTGACCGGCGCCGGCGCGATCGACTCCGATCTCGGCTGGCTGCGCCTGAACGCCGACCCCAGCGACGGGCCGGTGGATATCGCCGACGTGAGCGAGGAGCACGCGGTCATCGGCGTCTGGGGTCCATCCGCGCGCGCGACCCTGGAGGAGGTGACGCGCGACGACATCTCGGCGGAGGCCCTGCCCTTCAGCGCCGCGCGCGAGATCTCGATCGCCGACGCGCCCGTCCTCGCCCAGCGCATCACGTTCGTGGGTGAGTTCGGCTTCGAGCTGTACATGTCGCCCGAGTGGGCGGTCCAGGTGTGGGATCGGGTGATGGCCGCCGGCGGCGAGCACGACATCCGCCCCGGCGGCTACCGCGTGCTCGAGTCGCTGCGCATCGAGAAGGGCTACCGCTACTTCGGCACCGACCTGACAGCGGTCGATACGCCCGACGAGGGCGGGGTTGGCTTCTGCGTGGCGGAGGACAAGGAGTTCATCGGCGCGGAGGCGCTCGCGAGGGCGCGCGAGCGGGGCCCGCGCCATCGGGTCCGCACGCTGCTGGTGGGCGACGGGGAGTATGTGCCGCTCTATGGAGGCGAGCCGGTCCGGGGCGACGACGGACAGGTCATCGGCCAGGTGCGGACCTCCGCCCATGGGTTCACCGTCGGGCGCGGCGTGGCCCTCGCCTCGCTGCCGCCCGACGTCGACACGGGCGCGCGCGTGAGCGTCGACGTGCTCGGCGAGCCCGCGGCGGCCGAGGTCGCGAAGACGGTCCTCTACGACCCCGAGAACACCCGGGTGCGCGACCGCCCGGCCCCGCGGTGAGCGACCGGCAAGAGCTCCCGGAAGCCGCCCGCTGCGTCGTGGTGGGCGGCGGTGTGGCCGGGGTGAGTATCGCCTACCACCTCGCGCGGCTCGGCTGGAACGACACGGTCCTGCTGGAGCAGCACGACCTTACCGAGGGGACGACCTGGCATTCCGCCGGGTTCGTCGGCCAGCTGCGCTCGACGATCGGCCAGACGCGCATGATCATGTATTCGACCGAGCTCTATGACGAGCTCGAGCGGGCGAGCGGCGTGGACCCCGGCTGGCGCGGCGTCGGCAGCCTGCGCCTCGCGACCACGCCCGAGCGCATGGAGGAGCTGCGCCGTCTGGCCGAGGCCGCCACGACGTTCGGGCTCGAGCTGGAGCTGGTGACCGCCGGCGAGGCGCAGGAGCGAGTGCCGCTGTTGAACGTCGACGACGTACTCGCGGCGGCGTGGCTCCCCGGCGACGGGTACCTCGACCCCGAGCTCCTGACCCGCGCGCTCGCCGAGGGCGCCGTCCGACATGGCGTGGCCCTCCACGAGCAGACCCGCGCGACCGGCATCGAGGTCGGCGACGGCGGCGTCGCCGCGGTGCACACCGCCCGCGGCACGATTCGCGCGGAGACGGTCGTCAACGCCGCGGGCGCGGCAGCCGGCGTGATCGGACGCATGGCCGCCGTCTCGGTGCCCGTCGTACCCATGCGCCACCAGTACCTGGTCACGGAGGCGTTCGACCCGCCCGTGGGCGAGATCCCGACGGTCCGCGACCCCGACCACATTGTGTACTTCCGTCCCGAGCAGGGCGGGCTCCTGGTGGGCGGCTATTCGCGCCAGCCGGTCACTTGGGAGGTCTGCGATCCGCTGGCGGAGGCGCGCACCGTGTTGGACGCCGATATGGACCGCTTCTCGGAGTCCTTCTCCGGAGCTCGGCACCGCGTGCCGGCCCTGGACGGCGTGGAGACCGCCAAGATCGTCAACGGGCCGGAGGCGTTCACACCCGACGGAGAGTTCATCCTCGGGGAGACCGAGGTCGCCGGCTTTTGGGTCGCGGCCGGGTTCTGCGTGCACGGCCTCGCGGGGGCCGGCGGCATCGGCAAGGTGATGGCCGAGTGGATCGTCGACGGCCAGCCCGAGTACGACGTCTCGACAATGGACGTCCGCCGCTTCGGGCGACACCACCGCAGCAACCGCTACGCGACCGTGCGGGGGCTCGAGTCCTACTCCCGCTACTACGACATCGTGTACCCGTACGAGGAGCGCCAGGCGGGGCGGCCCCTGCGGCTGTCGCCGGCCTACGCCCGGCTCCAGGCGCTGGGCGCCGAATTCGGGGAGAAGGACGGGTGGGAGCGTGCCAACTGGTTCGAGAGCAACGCGGGCGACGGCGACGAGTCGCTGCGGCCCGACGGCTGGGCCGGGAAGTTCTGGTCGCCGGCGATCCAGGCCGAGTGCCTGGCCGCACGCGACGCGGCGGCGCTCTTCGACCAGAGCTCGTTCGCCAAGCTCGAGGTGCGCGGCGCCGGCGCGGCCGACGCCTTGAACTGGATCTGTGCCAATGACGTGGATCGCCCGGTCGGGACCGCCGTGTACACCCAGCTCCTGAATCAGCACGGCGGGATCGAGGCCGACCTGACGGTCACGCGCGTGGCGGAGGATCGCTTTCGCGTCGTGACCGGCACCGCGTTCGGCGTGCACGACCTCGCCTGGATCCGCAAGCACCTGCCCACGGACGGCTCGGTCACGGCCGACGACGTAACCGCCGCGCAGGCCTGCTTCTGCCTCTGGGGGCCGGCCGCCCGCACGATCCTCGGGCCGCTGACCGACGACGACCTGTCCAACGACGGGTTCCCGTTCTTGCGCGCGCGAGACATCAGCGTCGGGGCGGTGCCGGTCCTGGCGCAGCGCATCACGTTCGTGGGCGAGCTGGGCTGGGAGCTCTACTGCCCGACGGAGTTCGGTCAGACCCTGTGGGACGTGGTCTGGGAGGCCGGACGGGAGCACGGCCTGCGAGCCGGTGGATACCGCGCCATCGACAGCCTTCGCCTCGAGAAGGGCTACCGCGTCTGGGGCTCGGACCTCACACCCGACACGACGCCCGACGAGGCGGGACTCAAGTTCGCCGTCAGCATCGACAAGCGGGGCGGGTTCATGGGACGCGACGCGCTGCTCGCGGCTCGCGACGAGGGAGGACCACACCAGCGGCTTCGCTGCCTCGTCCTCGACGATCCGCTTCAGTCCTGCCTCGGAAACGAGCCGGTGAGCGTCGACGGCGTGCCCCGCGGCAGGGTCACCTCGGGTGGCTACGGCCACCGCGTACAGCGCAGCATCGCCTACGCCTACCTTCCGGCGGAGCTGGACATCGGGACGCGCGTGGAGGTCGGCGTCTTCGGCAAGGCGATCGACGCCAAGGTGACGCGCGAGCCGCTCTACGACCCCGACGGAGACCGTCCGTTGGGCCGGATCGAGGCACCAGCCTGAGTATGTACGACTCCAACCGTCCGAACGGAGCCTCCCCTGCTGCTCGACTACGGCACCGAGCTCGACTACACGGCCGCTACCAGGAATACCTGCGTGAACACCGCACCCTTCCTCGGCTGGCGAAGCGAGTGCCTCGGCCGCGGCGGCCGAGAGCGCTGCAGGTCGTCCAGAGGGGCAGTGTCCCCTCCTCCCGCAGCCTGGCGGCTTCGAGGCCTGGGCGGGCTGGCCGGGCTGTAGGTTCGGACGAACGCAACCTTCGGGGGGACTCGTGCCAGCAATGCCCATCCACCACGTCGATCTCGCTGTCGCCGATGTCGAGCGATCCCTAGCGTTCTACCGCGCCCTGCTGGGGCCGCTCGGTTGGACAAAGGAGCTCCGATACCCGACATATCGAGGAACGGAGGAGGTCGTGTACCTGCAGGAACCGACGACCCGCACGGGGCTTGGGCTACGACCCGCCGACGAAGGCGAGTACCGCTACTACTCCGTGGGCATCGAGCACCTTGCGTTCGAGGGCGACGAGCGGGATGAGGTCGACGCCGCGTACTCGCGATGCCTCGCACGCGACGCCAACATTCACTTCCCTCCCGAGAACGATCGCGACATCGAGGACTACTACGCATTCTTCGTGTTCGATCCCGACGGGATTCGAGTTGAGGTCTTGTGGTGGCAGCGTGACGAGACGGTGGGCTAGCGGCTTGCTGGTACGCCGGGCGGCTTCTCGTGACCCGGGACCGGGGGTCTAATCCGGGAAGCCCGCCGCCTCGAGGGCCGTCCCGAGATCCTGCCCCCACTCGAAACGGGCGATCCTGCCCTCGAGCACGGTCCAGGTGTGCGCCTCTCTGTTGACGAGCTCCCGCTCGCTTCCCCGGCCGCGTATGGGCCAGTTCACGGCAGCCACGACAACGTCCCCACAGTCGTACAACTCCCGGAGCTCGTGGCGGGATTCCTCCCAGACCTCGGCGAAGCGGCGCATGGCCTGCGCGACAGCGACGAGCCCGCGGCGCACACCCGGTTCGACCGCATAGGGAGGATTGACGTACTCAATGTCGGGCGTCGCGAGCCTCAAGAGCTCCTCAGGATCTCGATCGAGCAACCCCGACTCGTAGACGTACGCACGAACTCGACGTTCCCCTCCGACATCGCGCACGCAGTCTCTCGCGAACGCCGCTTCCACGCATCTGAGCAGGCGCGGTCGCGGTCGACCTGCCGCCGGCCGCGCTTTCGCTTTCCCCTGGTGGGAGGCGTCTCGGTGCCGAGGCCCGCGCTGCCGAGATGGACGACGAGCGGAAGCTGCCACATCGCCGCTGTCGGTCCATCGTGCTGCCGCTTCCATGCAAGGCAGGAGCTGCGGAGTCGAAGGAACAAGCGGGAGGACCCGGAGCCGTCAGCGCAGGATCCGCTCGCGCCGTAGCGTGCGGATCACGATCTCTGCGGCGAGCGAGGCGCCGGTGGTGTTCAGGTGCACGCCGTCCGACTGGCGCACCCGGACCCTCCTCCCGCCGATCGGCATCGACGACCGGTAGCGGCCGCCGGGCGTGAACACGCGCACGAGGTCGATCACGCGCACGTCGCGGCGCGCCCGCGCTGCCGCGCGGCGGATGCCGGCGTTCACGGCCGGGAAGGTCTGGCGGAAGAAGCCGCCGCGCGGGGTGGGCAGCAGCAGCCAGTAGACGCGCGTGCGGCCGCCGCGGGCGTAGGTGGCCATCATCCGCCGCGCGCGGCGGGCGTACTCGGCGATCCACGCCTCGCCGCAGCAGGCGGCGTCGCCCATCGGGAAGCCGTCGTTTGCGCCGAGAAACATCACCACCACGTGGGGTCGCCTGGCGGCCTGGCGGCGGGCCTGGGCCTGCCAGTCGAGCAGCGAGGGCTTGGAGATGCCGGTCGAGATGTGAGCGTCGCTCCGCACCCGCACGCCCCGCGGGCGCAGGCGCTGCTGCAGGTAGGAGTCGATGATCTGGATCATCGAGTCGCCGGTGGCGAGCACCGTCAGCCGCCCGCCCGCCCGCACCACGCGCCGCGCCCGGCCGCCCTCGATCTCGGCGCGCACGAGCCAGCCACCCGGCCGCAGGGCGGTGAAGCGTCCGAGCAGCCCGCGCTCGCCCACGGCGCGCCGCCGGCAGCTGGCCGGGCCGCCAGGCGGCTCGACGCACACCCGCGCGCGCAGGTCTCCCAGGCGCCAGCGATCGCGCACGCGGTAGCGCACCGCCTCGCCCTCGCTCACACGCCGCGGCGCCGCGATCGCGAGCCGGCGCTCGCACGAGGGCGTGCGCACGCTGGCCGTGGCGCTGCGGCCGTCGGCGTCGCCGACCACGAATGTTCGCGTGCGCCGGTCGCAGCGCCACTCCGTCGCGCGGCGAATGCGCACGTCGGCGTCGTCCATCGTGAGCTCGCGGATCCGCTCGGGCGCCCCGCCGGCGACCGTCTCGTCGATTGTCACGGTCAGCCCGGCCGCGCCGTGCACGCGCAGGCCCACGTAGCCGGTCTCGCGCGCGTCGGCGGTGATCGCGAGCCGGTGGTCTGCACCGGAAGGGCGCTCGCCGGCGGCCACGACGCTCGTGCAGCCCACCGTCATGATGAGCGCGAGCGTGCCCAGGGCGAGCCGTCTCACGGCGTCAGCGAACGCGCACGAGCGGTCCGCTCACGGTCCCGGCGCGCACCCGGTAGAGGCCCCGCCCGGCGACCTCGAAGTGGTAGCGCCCGCCGGCCGTGGTGCGGGCCGAGCCCACGTCGCGCCAGCGACCCTTCGGGCCGCGCCGCTCGATCTCGAGCACGCGGCGCCTGGGCGCCGGCCAGAACTGCCCGGCGAGGGCGTGTCCCGTCGGGGTCCGTCCCCAGCCCGCCGGGCGGGCCGAGCGCGACGGCCGGCTCGAGGAGGACACGCGCACGTGGGTGAACCAGGTGTCGCGGAGGCCGAGGCGCGCCCGCACCGCGGGTCCGGTGATGGTCGTGGAGCCGCGGCTGCCCACCACACGCGCGCGCACAACGCGCGGCGACACGCCGCGCTGGAGCACCTCGAGCCGCCTGAACGCTCCGCGCGCGCCGAGCGCCTGGCCGAGCCGGGCGCCCGAGAACGACACCTGCCAGCGGTGGTACGGCGAGCGCGTGTCGTACGGGTCGGGCACGCCCACGAGCCAGGGCTTCGAGAGCGCGCCGATGAATGAGAACTCGATGTTCTCGGTATGGCCGCCCGAGGTGGAGAAGTAGTAGGTGACCGCCGGCTGGCCGCCGTAGGTGAGGATGCGCCCAGCGGTGGCGCGAACGGCGGCGTCGCTGGGCACGCTCTCACCCGTCACGCCGCGGTAGACCTGCGAGCGGGTGTCCGGGTACTGGTCGAACGGGCCGTCGGTCTTGCGCGTAGCGAGCGCGTACGTGCGCGCAGCCACCGCCTGCACCTTGAGCGCCTCGAGCGGCCACGAGCTGGGCATCTCGCCGGCCACCACGCCGCGCACGTACGAGTCGAGGTCGAGCTCGTTGATGGCGGTCACGCCCCCGCCGTCCGGCCGCACCTCGATGGTCCCGCGATAGCGCCCATTCGACACGAAGTTGAGCGCCGGCCCGAGGAGCGTGAACGGAGCGTCCCCCGCGCCGAACCTGACGGTCGAGGGCGAGCGGCCCACGCGCCGGCCGCCGGCGGTGCTCACGAGGATCCCTCCCCCGGAGCGCTTGGCGACGTAGGTCTTGCCCGGGTCGAGCGACTGCCCTCCCACGTTCGTGGCGCCCCGCACCCTGATGTAAGGGTCGTTCGGCTGCAGCAGCACGCGCACCGGCCGGCTGGGGGCGCTCGTGAGCCGCGTGGACTTGTAGTAGTGCGCGAGGATGCCGGGATACGTGGAGCCCTCGAGCGCGTAGCCGTAGGCGCCGTACTGGCTCATCCCGATGCCGTGGCCGAAGCCGGCGCCCTTGATCACGTGGCGCACGGCAGCGTCGGCCGTGGCAGGCACGAGCGCGAAGGCGAGCAGGGCTGTGACGAGAAGGGGGCGGCGCATCGGGGTTGGTATCGACGGGTTCCCTAACCCCTCGAGGGGTTCAAGGTAGCGGTACGGGTACCTGCGGCCGGGTCAGCTCACGGCGTACAGGCGCCACTCGCCGGGCACGCCCCGAAGCTCGTGGGAACCGCGGTCTGCGAACTCGATCCCGGATCCCACCACGAGGTCCTTCACCGTTCCGGACACGAGCACCTCGTTCGCCACGGCGTTGGCCATCACGCGCGAGGCGATGTGCACCGCCAGGCCGCCGAGGTCGCCGTCCATCACCTCGAGCTCGCCGGTGTGGAGGCCGGCGCGCACCTCGAGCCCCAGCGAGCCCATCGCCTCGGCCAGCGAGGCGGCGCAGCGGATCGCCCGCGCGGGCCCGTCGAACGTGGCGAGAAAGCCGTCCCCGGTGCGCTTGACCTCGCGGCCGCGGTGCCGGTCGAGCGCCTGCCGGAACAGGGCGTCGTGGCGCTCGAGCAGGAAGCGCCAGCCACGGTCGCCCATCTCGGCCGCGCGCCGGGTGGAGTCCACGATGTCGGTGAACATCACGGTGGCCAGCATCCGGTCGGGCTCCTGGTCGTGGCGCGCGCCGGTGAGGTGCTCCTCGATCTCGCCGATCAGCGCCTCGCTGTCTCCCACCGAGAACATGTTCTCGCTCCCCTCGAGCTCCACGTAGCGCGCGCCAGGGATCCGCTCGGCGAGGTAGCGCGAATGCTCGATCTTCATGAAGGAGTCCCCGCTCCGGTGCATCACGAGCGTGGGCACCCGGATCGAGGGCAGCACGTCGCGAACGTCGAACTCCCCGATCAGCGACAGGATCCGCCTGATCGTGGCCGGGCTCGCCGCCAGGCGCTCGAGGCGCCCGGCCCACTCCTGGAACGCCGGGTCGCCGGCCTGGCTGGGGGCGACGCTCATGGGCACGAGCCCCTGGCCCCAGCGCTCGGCCTGCTCGGCCATTGCGGCGTCGCGTTCCTCGGCGGTCCAGGCCCAGTCGTAGTCCGGCGCCCAGGTGGCCCGTGCGAAGGTCGCGTACATCACGAGCGCGCTCACCCGCTCGGGGAAGGTGGCCGCGAACATCGCCGCCATCGGGCCGCCCTCGAGCGTGCCGACGATCGCGACCCGCTCCGAGCCGGCGGCGTCCATCACGGCGATCACGTCGTCCATCTGCTCCTCGAGCGTCGGCGCGCCCCAGAACGGGTCGGACAGGCCGGAGCCGCGCCGGTCGAACGTGATCAGCCGGGCGAAGCGCGTGATCCGCTGCAGCACGCGCTCGAGCGAGGGCTCCGACCACAGGTACTCCACCTGCGAGATCCAGGGAGGCACCCAGAGGAGGTCGAGCTCCGCCTCGCCCTCCACGATGTAGGCGATGTGGAGGTCGCCGCTCTTCGCGTAGCGGGCCACCGGTGCCATGGGGTGACGTTACCGCCGGGTACGCTGGCGGCGTGACTCCCCGCAAGGCCAGCGATGTGTTCGTCGAGTGCCTCGTGGCCGAGGGCGTGGCGCACGTGTTCGGGATCCCCGGCGAGGAGACGCTCGACCTGAACGAGTCGCTGTCGCGCTCGTCGATCGAGTTCGTGCCGGTCCGCCACGAGCAGGGCGGCGCCTACATGGCCGACGTCTACGGGCGTCTGACCGGCCACGCCGGGGTCTGCCTCGGCACGCTCGGGCCCGGCGCGCTCAACCTCGTGACCGCGGTGGCGGACGCCTTCCTCGACCGCGCGCCGCTCGTGGCGCTCACCGGGCAGGGAGACCTCGAGCGCATGCACAAGGAGTCGCACCAGTACATCGACCTGCTGCGCGTGATGCGCCCGATCACCAAGTGGAACGCCCGGCTTTCAGATCCGGCGATCATCCCCGAGGTCGTGCGAAAGGCCTTCAAGCTGGCGGAGGCCGAGAAGCCGGGCGCCACGCACATCGAGCTGCCCGAGGACGTGATGGCCGCCGAGATCGAGAGCGAGCCCTTGCCGCGCCGGCGCCAGGCCCGGCCCGAGCCCGCGGCGCGCGAGCTTCTGAAGGCGGCCGACCTCGTGCGCGGCGCGGTGCAGCCGGTGGCGCTCGCCGGCAACGGAGTCATCCGCGGCGGCGCGGCGCCGGCGCTGCGCGAGTTCGTGCGCGCCACCGGCATCCCGGTAGCCGAGACGTTCATGGGCAAGGGCCTGCTCCCGCCCGACAACCCGAAGGCGCTCGGCACCGTTGGGCTGCAGGCGGGCGACTACACGATGGCCGGCTTCGACGACGCGGACCTGGTACTGGCGATCGGCTACGACCTCGTGGAGCACTCACCGGAGCACTGGAACGCGCGGCGCGACAAGCGCGTGATCTGCATCGACTCCGTGCCCGCCGAGACGGACGCCTACTTCATGCCCGACGTCGAGCTGGTGGGAGACATCTACACCATCCTCACCCGGCTCGGGGAGGAGTGCCGGCACGTGCCCCACCAGGGCGGGTCGCGCAAGCTCCACGACCTGGTGCTGGGACGCCTCGAGCAGGCCGGGCGCGACGAGGGCTTCCCGGTCCAGCCGCCGCGAGCGCTGTTCGAGATCCGCGAAGCGCTCGGCCGCGAGGACATCCTGATCTCAGACGTGGGCCTCCACAAGCTCTGGATCGCACGCATGTTCCCCGCCTACGAGCCCGGAACCGTGCTGATCGCGAACGGCCTGGCCGGCATGGGCTTCGCGCTTCCGGCGGCGATCGCCGCCAAGCTCGTGCACCCCGGCAGGAACGTGGTGACCGTGAACGGCGACGGCGGCTTCCTCATGAACTGCCAGGAGCTCGAGACCGCCGTCCGCCTCCGGACGCCGATCGTGAACGTGATCTGGGAGAACGCCCAGTACGGCTCGATCGTGTGGAAGCAGGACAAGAAGTTCGGCTCCCATTTCGGCACCGACTTCGCGAACCCCGACTTCGTGAAGCTGGCCGAGGGCTTCGGGATGCCGGCCTGGCGCTGCGAGTCGGCCGGCGAGTTCGGGGAGCGCCTGCGCCACGCGCTCGGACTCGATCTGCCGTCGCTGATCGTGCTCCCGATCGACTACTCGATCGACGTGGCTATCAGCGAGGAGCTGGGCGCGGAGACGGTGGCCACCTAGCCGACTCTTGCGCCGCGCCGGCCCGGGTAGGCTGGACCTGACATGGCTATCGCAACGCAGGAACAGACGATCGTCGACAAGGTCGAGAAGAAGCTCTACATCGGCGGCGAGTGGCGCGAAGCCGGCGGCGGCGGCACGCTCGAGGTGCTCGACCCGGCCACCGAGGAGCCGATCTGCGAGGTGGCCGACGGCACGCCGGACGACGCCATGGCGGCGCTCGACGCGGCGGTCGAGGCGCGCGAGGAGTGGGCCGCCTCCGCTCCCAACGACCGCGCCGGCATCCTTTGGAAGGCCTTCGAGCTGCTCACCGAGCGCGCCGACGAGCTCGCGCTGCTGATGACGCTCGAGATGGGCAAGCCGGTGGCCGAGTCAAAGGCAGAGATCGTGTACGCGGCGGACTTCTTCCGCTGGTTCTCCGGCGAGGCGCTGCGGATCGACGGCAGCTACAAGCAGTTCGCCAACGGCACCAGCAGGGTGCTCGTGATGAAGCAGCCGGTCGGCCCGTCGCTGATGATCACCCCCTGGAACTTCCCGATGGCCATGGGCACCCGCAAGGTCGGCCCCGCCATCGCGGCCGGCTGCACCGTGGTGATGAAGCCGGCGCAGCAGACCCCGCTGTCGATGCTGGCGCTCGGCCAGACGCTCGAGGAGGCCGGCCTGCCGGGCGGCGTGTTGAACATCCTGACCACCTCGTCGTCGGGCGGCACCACCGGCCCGCTGATCAAGGACGGGCGGCTGCGAAAGCTGTCCTTCACCGGCTCGACGGAGGTCGGCCGCTCGCTGATCGCAGCAGCCGCCGACAACGTGCTGAACGTGTCGATGGAGCTGGGCGGCAACGCGCCGTTCCTCATCTTCGACGACGCCGACGTCGACGCCGCCGTGGACGGGGCGCTGCTCGCCAAGATGCGCAACATCGGCGAGGCCTGCACCTCCGCCAACCGGTTCCACGTCGCCGAGTCGGTCCAGGAGGAGTTCGCCGGCCGGCTGGCCGAGCGGATGGGCGCGATGAAGATCGGCCGCGGCACCGAGGAGGACGTGACGGTCGGTCCGCTCATCGACCAGCCCTCGCGCGAGAAGGTGGCCGAGCTCGTGCAGGACGCGCTCGACAAGGGCGCCGACTGCGTGGTGGGCGGCGAGATCCCGGACGGGCGCGGCTACTTCTACCCGCCCACGGTGCTCGGCGGCGTGCCGGAGGACGCACGCGTGAACAGCGAGGAGATCTTCGGGCCGGTCGCGCCGGTGGGCTCGTTCGCGTCCGAGGAGGAGGCGATCGCCAAAGCAAACGACACCGAGTACGGGCTCGTGTCGTACGTGTTCACGCGCGACCTCAAGCGCGCGATCCGCGTGTGCGAGGCGCTCGACACCGGCATGATCGGCCTGAACCAGGGCATGGTGTCGAACGCCGGCGCCCCGTTCGGGGGCGTCAAGCAGTCCGGCATCGGCCGCGAGGGCGGCACCGAGGGGATCGAGGAGTTCCTCGAGACGAAGTACGTGGCCGTGAACCTCTGAGCGGGTTCCTCGCGCCGAGCCCGTGCAGGATCCGCTTCACGACTTGATCCCGCACGGGCTCGGCGGAACCATCGGGCTATGCCCCGCGTTCGGCTCATGGCCGGCGTGGTCCTGGCAGCAGGGATGCTTCTGCCGGCGTTCGTGCAGCCGCAGCCAGCGGCAGCAGCCAGCGCGAACGTGGCCGCGCTTCAGGCAGCGCTGAGGTCACTCGGCTACTACGGCGCTGCCGTGGACGGTGTGTCGGGGCCGCTCACCCGCTCGGCCGTGCTGAGCTTCCAGCGCCGCCGCGGCCTCGCGGTCGACGGGATCGCGGGACCGGCCACGCGGTCGGCACTCGGGCGGCGCGGTCGCCCTGCGCTCGGCTCGCGCACGATGAGGCGCGGCATGCGCGGCTGGGACGTTGCGGCGCTGCAGTACCTGCTCGCTCGCCGCGGCTATCCGCCCGGGGCGATCGACGGCGAGTTCGGGCCGATCACGGGCGCGGCGGTGCGCAACTACCAGTCCCGAGCGGGGCTGTCGGTCGATGAGCTGGCCGGGTCCGCCACGATCTCCTCGCTGCGGCGCGGCTCGCGCTCCGGATCGGGCACCCAGACGCCGTCCGGCCCGGTGCGCTTCCTACGGCCGGTGCCGGGTGCGATCGGGGATGGCTTCGGCGCCCCGCGCGATGGTGGCCGCCGGCTCCACAGCGGGATCGACTTTCCCGTGCCGTTCGGCACGCGCGTCGGGGCCGCGGGCGTGGGCGTGACCGAGTTCGCGGGCCAGAACCAGGGCGGCTACGGCAACCTCGTGGTGATCCGCCACCGTCTCGGCTTCACCACCTGGTACGCGCACCTGTCGTCGATCACCACCTACGTCGGCGAGAGCGTGAGCGGCGGCACGCGCATCGGCTACGTGGGCTCAACCGGCAACTCCACCGGCCCCCACCTGCACTTCGAGGCACGCCTGTTCGGCACCCCCATCAACCCGCTTCCCTACCTGCTCTCGACGGTGGCGGCGCGTGCGGCGCGAGCGCGAGCCGCGCCGGCGGCCCGGCGGGGGCACTGCTCCAAGCGGCAGCTGCTCGTGAGCTACCGCCGCGAGCGGCCGGGCTGCCGAGCCGCTCGCTGACCGGCGAGCGCCGCTAGGTCTCCGACCCGCGCGCCATCGCGCGCAGGTCGAGCGCGCGGTCGAGCGTCTCCTCGTCCACGCCCTTCTCGATCGCCACCTCGCGGATGGTGCGCTCTGAGGCCATCGCCTCCTTCACGATCTCGGTGGCGCGGTCGTAGCCGATGTGCGGGTTGAGCGCGGTCGCGATCGCGGGGGTCGACTCGGCGTGGCGCCGCAGCGTCTCCTCGTTGGCGGCGAGGCCGTCCACGCAGCGCTCGGCCAGCATGTGGCAGGCCGAGGTGAGGATGCGGATCGACTCGAAGAGGTTGCGGGCGATCATCGGCACGCGGACGTTGAGCTCGAACGCACCCTGCGTGCCCGCCACCGTGACGGCGGTGTCGTTGCCGATCACCTGTGCCGCCACCTGCAGCACCACCTCGGGGATCACCGGGTTGACCTTGCCCGGCATGATCGAGGAGCCCTTCTGCAGCTCCGGCAGCTGGAGCTCCGCGAGGCCGGTGCGCGGGCCGGAGCCCATCAGCACCAGGTCGTTCGCGATCTTCGTCAGCGACACGGCCACCACCTTGAGCGCGCCGTGGAGCTCCACCAGCGCGTCGCGGTTGGCCTGCGCCTCGAAGCGGTCGCGGGGAGCCTCGCCCACACCGAGGCGCTCGCGCACGCGCTCGGCGAACTCCGGATGGGTGTTGAGCCCCGTGCCGGTGGCCGTGCCGCCGAGCGGGATCTCGGAGGCGCGCCCGAGCGTGCCGCGCACGCGGTCGCGCCCGAGCGAGAGCTGCGCGGCGTAGCCGCCAAACTCCTGGCCGAGCGTCACAGGCACCGCGTCCATCATGTGCGTGCGGCCGGCCTTGACCAGGTCCGCCCACTCGTCCGCCTTGCGCGCGAACGACGAGGAGAGGCGCTCGAGCGCCGGCAGCAGGTCGCTCTGCACGCTGTCCACGGCCGCGAGATGGACGGCGCTCGGGAACACGTCGTTCGACGACTGCCCCATGTTCACGTGGTCATTGGGGTGGGCTGAATCGCCGGCGAGGTTGGCGATCACCTCGTTGGCGTTCATGTTCGAGGAGGTGCCCGAGCCGGTCTGGAAGACGTCGATCGGGAACTGGTCGTCGTGCTCGCCGGCGGCCACCTCGTCCCCCGCCCGGGCGATGCGCTCGGCCACGTCGGCGTCGAGCAGCCCGAGCTCGGCGTTCACGCGCGCCGCGGCGGCCTTGATGCGTCCGAGCCAGCGCACCACCGGTACCGGCACGCGCTCTCCCGAGACCGGGAAGTTCTCGACCGCCTTGCTCGTCTCCGACCCCCACAGCTCGTGCTGAACAGCCACCTGAAAACCTCTCTCTCGCTGGTGCGGCTGAGGCTATCGACGTGCGCGCCGATCCTGCACTCTGTGCTGCACCTGCACGCAATGGGCAGGATCTTGCACGAAGTTCGGGGCCGAACCTGTGCATTCCCCGTCCCATAGGGGCGTCAGCGAAGCTTCCGTGTTCTCATCGCTCGGCGTGACGGCTCTCATCCGGATCGACCGGTCGTGGACTCCGGCCGGCGGCGGACGGCCCAAGCCGATCCGCTTCTGCTCACGCTGCGGCCATCCGGAGGAGGAGCCTCCGGGCCGGCCGGAGCTGCGTAAGCGCGTGTGCGGACAGTGCGGCATGGGCATCGTCCTCAGCTGCCCCCGCGACGCGCTGCCCGGCGAGGCGGCGGCCTTCCTCATCCTCGACTGGCAGCTCCGGGTGTGCGCCGTGAGCGAGGCAGGGGAGCGCTATTTCGGTTCGCAGGAAGGGCTGATCGGGATGCACCTCCTCGACGTGGTCACGAGCCCGCTCGGCGACGATCAGCTCTGCCGCAACGCCGAGGTGGCCTCGCAGCGCCCCGCCGACCCGGTGGTCATGCCGGTTCGCCTGCTGCGGCGGGCGGGGGTCGCGAGCGTCGGGACGATGGCCGGCCGGATCGCCACCTGCGGCCCTCCGCGGGCCGCGCTCCTCACCGTCGAGCCGAGCGAATTCGGGCGGCGCTGAGGATTCGGTTTCCTGTGCAAGAACGACTGCACGGGTTGCGCAACATCCGTCGAGGAGCGACAAAGCTCCATCAAGATGGTCGGGCTCGCTCCGAAAACCTGTGCAAGGGCAGCTTACGGCTCCCCGGACTGGCGGCGACGTGCGAAGTAAGGGCGCGACGCTTCTGCGATTCACTCGGGAAGGAGGAGACGTGAGCGGCATACGCACCAACGCGGCAGCAGAGCTCCTGGGAGTGAGCCCCAACACGCTGCGCAGCTGGGAACGCCGCTTCGAGTATCCGAAGCCCAGGCGCACGCAGGGCGGTCATCGCCAATACGACCTGGCCGAGCTCGAAGCCCTGCGCCGCGCGCTCAACGAAACTCACAACATCTCCTCGGCGATCGAGCTCGCCCGCCAGCGCGGTGAGGGCCCGAGCTCGCCGAGCCGGCTGCTCGACGCATTCGACCAGTTCGACGAGGGCTCGGCCGACCGCGTGCTCGAGGAGAGCCTGGCCGTGCGCTCGGTTGAGCGAAGCGTGGAGGAGGTGCTGCTTCCGGCCCTCGAGCTGGCCGACGCCCGTGAGAGCCGCGAAGCCGAGCGTGAGCTCGCTCTGCGCTGGGCCACGGGTTGGCTGTACGCCTCACGGCGGGTGGTCCCGCCGGCGAGCCGCCCCCAGGGGGTGCTGCTGTTCGACTCGAGCCCGCGCCTCGACCTCGAGTCGGTGCACGTGCAGGCGCTCGAGCTCGGGCTGCGCCGCGCGGGCTTCCGCACGCTCCTGCTTGCCTTCGACCTGCCGCCGGAGCGCGTTGTCCGGGCGATTCGCGCCCTGGACCCGACCGCCTTCGTGTTCTGCGGCGGGGACGCCACGCTCGAGGTGGTCGGCCGGCTCGTGTACACCGTGCGCCAAGTGGGCTCTGCGGCGCCCGTGTTCGAGTACCGCGAGGCGATGCCGGTCACGGGCGACCACGGCATCCCGTCGCTCGGCAGCATGCCCGTCGAGGCCGTCGAGCGCCTGAAGGGCTACGTGGACAGCGGCCGGATCGAGCAGGTCGTGGTCAAGCCGGACGTCGAGACGGGCACGCCGGCGCGCATCAAGCTGGCCCGCACGAGCGCCTAGCCGCGACGCCCCGCAGGGCGCAGGCTGTCCTGCACCTGGCCGAGGTCGATTTCGCCGCGCGCCACGAGGGCGGCGCCGTATGCGACGCCCGCGCCGATCAGACAGAGGACGGCTTCTCCGAAGCCGAATCCGATCCATGCCGCCACGAAGGCGAAGCCGAGGACTGCGCTGACATGACTGGTGTTCATCAGTTGAGCTCCCTTCGAGTCTTTCGCTGGTAGCCGGAGAGGGTCACGTTCACGGGCACAACCGGCAGGCCGTGCTGTTCGAGGGCGCCGCGGACAGCGGTGCGAACGCCCTGGAGTGATCCGGGAAGGTCGCGGCTGCGGCTCAGCGTCACGTCGACTGCCAGGTCTTCGCTCCCGAAGCGGCTCGTAGCACCGGCCACCCCCGGTCTCCGCTCAGCAGCTACCTCAGTGAGGCGCTCAATCGCTCCCGGCTCGATCACGGCTTCGCCCCGCTCGTCCCGAAACAGGTCGAGATCGCGCCGGGCGAGGTACGGCCGCGGAAGCATCTTGTAGGCCAGGTAGCCGCAGCTCACCATGAGCGCAACGCCCGCTGCCGCCGTGATCGCTCGGATGGTCGAGTCGAAATCGGCCGGCCCTATGTCGCGCAGCGCGTCGTAGACGGATCGATAGCCGGTTAGTGACTGCACCGTCCCCGGATCCAGCTTGAGGGCGAGCAGGAGCACGACCGCTCCGCCCCATATCAGCGCGAGCGCGAACACGATCACGACCACGTGGGACGCGAAGACGAGCGCGGAGCCTCGGATGCGAAGCCGCTGCTTGAACATCACTGCACCCTGCTGCTTCCCTCGCCCACCCTCGTGCTGATCCGGTTGCGCAAGCCGAACCCTCTGCTCACGGGCTCGAGGGCCGTTTCGATCCCCGCGCACACTTCCCGCCGCTCGGAGGGGCGGGTGCGGTCGGCGCGAACCTTCAGGTGGCCGTGACCGAAGCGTCCAGCCCTTGCCTTGACCTTCGCGTCGGTCACGCCGTCGACCCGCTCGGTCAATGTCTTCGCGAACTGGGAGAGCGGGCGGCCGCGCGCGGCCAGCCTGCCCTCTTCAGAGTCTTCGAGCGTGAGCAGTCTCTCACGCGTCGGTGCCAGCGCTCCCACGAGCAGGACCACACCGAGCGCGATCGCCGCCAGCCCGCCCAGAGCCGATCGCGTCGCAGCCGCTCCCTCGGCCTCAAGCTGAGCCCGAAAATCGTCGGTCGTCTGGCCGAGATCCGGCAGGCCCACGAGATCTGCCAGCGCCGGGATGCTGAGCCCGGTGTCGCCGCCCTGGATCGAGAAGATCGCCACGGCCGCGCCGGTGAGGGCCAGGGCGACGAACAGCAAGAAGCCCACGAGGCGGACGATCAAGCGCAGAAAGGTCATGAGGCGGCGCGCTCGTCGAGGCCGAGGAAGCTCACGTTTACGGGTCCCAGGAGCTGCTGGAGCCCGATCGACCTGACGCTCCGCCCGACCGCCTTGCGCACGCGCTCGGCAAGCGGACCCAGCGGCACCAGCGCGGCGGTGAGGTAGAGGTCGACGCTGTAGCGGCCGCCTCGCTCTGCCACGACGACGATGCCTGCAAGGCGCCGCGAGTCGACGAGGGTCGCGTAACGACCGTCTCCTCCGTCGTCGCCTGCGACGACGCCGGGCTCAGCGAGGGCGGCTTCGTGCGCCGCCCTGGCCATCAGCATTCGATCGGTCTCGCGGGCGCCCTGGGGGGGCGCCGTCGCCGCGGCTTCCGCTGCGAACGTCATCCGAACCCGCTCAGGACACGCGCGGCTCTTCCGCCGGCGCGCGATCGTCGCCGGGGAAGTGCAAGTCATTCACGCTCACATTCACCTCGGTGACCGACAGTCCGGTGATCCCTTCGACGCGCTTCACGATGTTGTCGCGAATCTGCTCTGCGACCTGCGGGATCGACTCGCCGTACTCGATCACGGCAGTGAGGTCCACGGCTGCCTCGCGCTCACCGACCTCAACCGAGACGCCCTGCATGCGTTCGTCGCCGAGACCGACGGCCTGCGTGACCCCGCCCAGCGCTCGCGCAGCGCCGCCGCCCAGGTCGTAGACGCCGCGAACCTCGCGCGCGGCGATGCCGGCGACCTTGGTCACCACGGCGTCGTCGATACTGGTCATTCCGCGCTCGGATTCGAGCGGCGCTCCGTTGCCGCTGCGCGAGCTGAGGGACGACCCGCGCCTCGACTCGGAATTCGACTTTGTGTCCTGGCTGGCTTCCATCGTGAGCCCCTTCTGTTCTGGCGCCGACAAGTGCTCTCTCGGCTACCCGACGCCGACCGGTGTAACCCGGCTCGGTGGAGGCCTCGCCAGCTCAGGCGGCGAGCTTGCGGCAGATCTCGGCGAGCGAGCGCTTCTCGCCCTCGTCGAGGGCGCCGAACGCGCGCGTGACCCGGTCGGCGTGGGCCGGGAAGAGACGCTCGACGATCGCCCTGCCCTCGGGCGTGAGGTCGACCACCACCGAGCGGCGGTCGCTCGTCTGCCGCCGGCGAGCCACGAGGCCGCGAGCCTCGAGCGTGCCGGTGACCTCAGTGGCGTTGGCCTTGCTCCAGTCGAGCCGCCGCCGCAGCGTCTTCAGCTCGAGCGACCCGCCCGCCGTGGTGAGCACCACGAGCTCGGAGAAGCCGGCCGCCGACACCCCCTCGCGTTCCAGCTCCATCGCCAGGCGACGACGCACCGCGGACTCGGCGCGTAGCAGCGCCTGGAGCGCTCGGTGGGCGAGCGGATCGCCGAGCTCGAGGGATGCCATCCGCGCGCGATCGTAGGGCGGACGCCGGACGGCGCCCGCCCCACGATCGGCCGGCCGTGACTACGGCACGAGGATGGTGAACCCGACGTCGTTCGAGAGCGGACCCTGCTCGGTCACGACGCGGTACTCGCCCGCGTTGCAGCCGCCCTGCTCCCAGTAGGCGTGCAGATTGGAGCCGGACGAGGAGCCGAACTCCGGATTGACGATCGCCGGCTGGGTCGCCGGGTCGATTCCCGGCGCCGCCTGCACGCAGTAGAAGCCCGTGCCGGTGCGGCGCACGGAGGCGAAGTTCTTCACGTAGGGCTGGCGGAGCGCCGGGTCGATTCCGTTCGGCGCCCCGTTGGGCTTCACGAGGGCGTACGCGCGCGCGGTCCCCGCCGCGCCGGGCTGGCCGGGCTGGCCCTCCGGCCCCGCCGGGCCTGCAGGCCCGCTGGCGCCGCGCGGCCCCGCGGGCAGCTGGTCCGTCTTGAAGTCCTTCGCCAGCAGCGACCCGTCCTTCACCTTGTCCGAGCGCACCGCCGACTTGCGGATCTGCTTCGCGCCGACGCTCTTCGCCGGCAGGCTGATCGCCGCGTACGAGCTCCCGCCGAGCGCCGCGAACAGGGCGACGCTGGCGATCACGTTTGCGTAGGTGAAGCGGATCCTTCGCTTGCCGTTCATTTCTTGCTCCTTCGAGAGGTCGAGTTCGGTCCGACCCCGTAAAGGTCGTCTGAGTGCACCTTTGTCGCCAGTGGGGAAAGCCGACGAGCTCCGAGTCGGTTTCCCGCCAGCCGACGCTCGGCCGCGTACCTAGAATCGTCGGCCCGTGTCCCGCTACCGCCCCGTCGACAGCGCGCAGTCCTTCCCGGCCCTCGAGGAGGCCGTGCTCGAGCGCTGGCGCGAGCGCGACGCGTTCCACGAGTCGATCCGGCGCCGCGAGGGCGCGCCGCCGTTCGTGTTCTACGAGGGCCCGCCCACCGCCAACGGCCGGCCGGGCTCGCATCACGTTCTCTCGCGGATCTTCAAGGACGTGTTCCCGCGCTTCAAGACGATGCGCGGCCACCTCGTGCACCGCAAGGGCGGCTGGGACTGCCACGGCCTGCCGGTCGAGCTCGAGGTCGAGAAGGAGCTCGGCTTCACGAGCAAGGAGGACATCGAGCGCTACGGCGTGGCGGAGTTCAACGCCAAGTGCCGCGAGTCGGTGCTGCGCTACATCGACGAGTGGAACGAGCTGACCGAGCGGATCGGCTTCTGGCTCGACACCGACGAGGCCTACTACACGCTCGCGGGCGACTACGTCGAGTCCGTCTGGTGGTCGCTCAAGGAGGTCTGGAAGCAGGGCCTCCTGACCGAGGGGCACAAGGTCGTGCCCTACTGCCCGCGTTGCGGCACCGCGCTCTCGAGCCACGAGGTGGCGTCGGGCTACAAGGACGTGGTCGATCCGTCGCTGTACGTGACCTTCCCGCTCCTCGACGACCCGTCCGTGGCGCTCCTGGCGTGGACCACGATGCCCTGGACGCTCCTGCCGCACGCCGCCATCGCCGTCGACCCGGAGGTCGGCTACGTCCGCGCGCGGCTGCCGGACGGCCGGCGCCTGATCGTGGCCGAGGCGCTCGCCGAGCGCGTACTGGGCGAGGAGGCGGAGATCGAGGAGCGGATGCCGGGGAGGGCCCTCCTCGGCCTGCGCTACGAGCCGCCCTTCCCGTACATCTCGGACTACGGGGAGCGCGGACACACCGTGCTCCCGGGCGACTTCGTGTCGATCGAGGACGGGACCGGCGTGGTGCACACCGGCGCTGCCTTCGGCGAGGACGACTTCCGCCTCGCCACGGACAACGGGCTCACGATCCACAACCCGGTGCTGCCCGACGGCACCTTCGACGAGCGCACCGGCCCGTTCGCCGGGATGGGCGTGCGCGAGGCGGACCCGAAGATCATCGAGGCGCTCACCGAGGCGGGCCGCGTGTTCCGCTCCGAGCGCTACGAGCACGCCTACCCGCACTGCTGGCGCTGCGACACCCCGCTGATCTACTACGCCAAGACGAGCTGGTACGTGCGCACCACCGAGCGCCGCGACGAGCTCCTCGCCGCCAACGAGACGATCGACTGGCACCCGGAGCACATCAAGCACGGGCGCTTCGGCAAGTGGCTCGAGAACAACGTGGACTGGGCGCTCTCGCGCGAGCGCTACTGGGGCACGCCGCTGCCGATCTGGCGCTGCGGCGAGGGGCATGTCGTGTGCGTCGGCTCGCTGGAGGAGATCCGCGAGCGCGGCGGCGAGCCGCCCGAGGACGTGCACCGGCCCTACATCGACGAGGTGGTGCTCACCTGCGAGGAGTGCGGCGGCGAGATGCGCCGCGTGCCCGACCTGATCGACGTGTGGTGGGACTCGGGCTGCATGCCGTTCGCCCAGTGGCACGCGCCGTTCTCGAACCGGGATGTGTTCGAGGAGCGCTTCCCGGCCAACTACGTCTGCGAGGGGCTCGACCAGACGCGCGGCTGGTTCTACTCGCTGCTGGCGGTCTCGACGCTGCTGTTCGGCCGCGCCTCGTACGAGACGTGCCTCTGCCTGGGTCTGATCCTCGACCCCGAGGGTCAGAAGATGTCCAAGTCGAAGGGCAACGTCGTGGTGCCGTGGGACGTGCTCCGGGAGCACGGCGCGGACGCGTTCCGCTGGTACTACTTCACCTCGAAGCAGCCCTGGGACGGCTACCGCTTCTCGCTCGAGACGGTCGGCGAGTCCGTGCGGCAGTTCCTCAAGCCGCTCTGGAACACCTACGCGTTCTACGTGCTGTACGCGAACGTGAACGAGCCGCTGTCCGAGGGTGCCGAGACGGAGCTCGACCGCTGGATTCGCTCGCGGCTCGCCGGCACCGTCGAGCGGGTGACCGAGCGGATGGAGAACTACGACACGACGTTCGCGGGGCGCGCGATCGCCGAGTTCGTGGACGACCTCTCCAACTGGTACGTGCGCCTGTCGCGGCGGCGCTTCTGGGACGGCGACTCGGTGGCCTTCGACACGCTCGGCGAGTGCCTCGTCACGACCGCCAAGCTGCTCGCCCCCCTCACGCCCTTCGTGGCCGACGAGATCTACGACAACCTCGACGGCGCCGAGCCGTCCGTGCACCTCTGCGATTTCCCCGAGCCGGGAGCGCGCGACGAGGAGCTCGAGTGGCAGATGCAGGTGGTGCGCGACGCGGTGGAGCTTGGCCGCGCGGCCCGCGCGCACGCCAAGTTGAAGGTACGCCAGCCGCTGCGCGAGGCGGTGGTGGTGGCGGCCGACCGCGAGCGCGGCGCGATCGAGCGGCTCGAAGGCCGGCTCGCGGAGGAGCTGAACGTGAAGTCGGTACGCATCGTCTCGGAGGCGGACGAGCTCGGCCGCTTCGAGCTCAAGCCGAACTGGCGCGCCCTCGGGCCGCGCTTCGGCAAGCAGATGCCGCAGGTGGCGGCGGCGATCGCCGCCCTCGACCCCGCCCGGCTGCGCGCGGGCGGACGCGCCGGGATCAACGTCGAGGGTCAGGACCACGAGATCGGGCCGGACGACGTGCAGATGACCCTCCAGCCGCTCGACGGCTACCAGGTCGAGCGCTCTGGCACGCACGCGGTGGCGCTCAACCTCGAGCTCGACGACGAGCTGCGCCGCGAGGCGCTCGCCCGCGAGGTGGTCCACGCGGTGCAGGCGGCGCGCAAGACGGCCGGGCTGAACGTGGAGGACCGGATCGCGCTGACACTCGGCGGCGACGAGGTCATGCTCGAGGCGGCGCGCGCCCACGAGGGCTACCTCAAGCGCGAGACGCTGGCCACCGAGGTCGCCTACGACGGCACCGACGGGGCGCCCGCCAGGATCGAGGGGCGCGAGTTGCTGATCGCGGTTCGGCGCCGGTAGGCTCGCCGCCCGTGAGGCACCTGCCGCCGTTGCTCCTGAGTCGCCCCTTCGGCCACCAGCTGATCGTGGCGATCCTCGTGCCGATGGTGTTCGGCATCGTCACCGGCATCGCGCTCGGCGTGCACGCGGTGCTCTACTGGCTGCTGGCGGGCCCGCTAGCGATCGGCGGCGGGTTCCTCGGCGGCATGGAGCACCGCGGCGCGGACGAGGGCTTCGTGCGTGGCGCCATGGGCGGTCTGATCTTCGGCAGCTTTATCCTGCTCGGCTTCGAGATGATGAACACCGAGCCCAAGACCTACCTCGGCGACCCCCAGGTCGGCCTGGTGTTCGCCACGACCTTCTTCGGCTGCATCCTGGGCGCCTTCGGGGGCGCCTACCGCGCCCGCCGCGAGCGCGAGCTCGGGCGCGACGTGGACGCCGCGACGGTCTAGCTGGCCTGGGCGGCCAGCGAGGGCTCGATCTCCTGCACGAGCCGGCTCTTGGGCAGCGCGCCGATGATCTGGTGCACGGGCTGGCCGGCCTTGAAGAGCAGCAGCATCGGGATCGACATCACCCCGTACTTGGCGGCGGTCTGCGGGTTCTCGTCGACGTTCAGCCTCACGATCTCGAGATCCTCGCGCTCACCGGCCAGCTCCGCGAGGTGCGGCTCGATGATCCGGCACGGTCCGCACCAGGGTGCCCAGAAGTCCACGAGCACCGGCTTGTCGGCCTCGAGCACCTCGGCCTGGAAGTTGTTGTCGGTGACGTCGCTGAGTGGGCCTGCCACGGTCTGCTCCTTCTCGGTTCCCTAACGCTATACAAAATATAGCGACGCGGTCAGCGCGATCGCAGGCGGAGCGCCGGGACCTTCCACACGGCCTCGACGGCGATCCGCGTGGTCATCTTCGACTGGCCGACGCGACGCTCGCGAAACAGTATCGGCACCTCGGTCACCGTGAAACCCGCCTGCACCGCTCGATAGGTCAGCTCGATCTGGAAGCCGTAGCCGTCGGCGTGCACGGCTCCGAGGTCGATCGCCTCGAGCACGCGCCGGTTGAAGCACTTGAAGCCGCCGGTCAGGTCCCGCACCGGGATCCCAAGCAGGATGCGGGCGTACGCCGAGCCCCCGCGCGACAGCGCGCGCCGCACTAGACCCCAGTTGGTGACCCCGCCGCCCGGCACGTAGCGCGAGCCCAGCACCAGGTCGGCGGCCTCGGCGGCCGCGATCAGCCGCGGCAGGTCGGCCGGATCGTGGGAGAAGTCCGAGTCCATCTCGATCAGGAGGTCCGCACCCGCACCGAGGGCGACCTCGAAGCCGGCGAGGTAGGCGCGCCCGAGACCCTGCTTGCTATCGCGGTGGAGCACCCGCACCTGCGACAGCTCACCCGCCAGCCGGTCGGCGATCCTGCCGGTGCCGTCAGGCGAGCCGTCGTCGACGATCAGGATCGTGTGCGGCAGGCCGGCGGACTCGAGTTGGGGCAGCGCGGCGCGCACCAGCGGCTCGACGTTCTCGGCCTCGTTGTATGTGGGCAGGATCAGCCAGGCTCCCGACAAGGGCGCGTACCCTGACACACCACATGCGCAACGGTGAGATCGCGGACGCCTTCGACGAGCTGGGCAGCCTTTACGAGCTGGACGGCGCCGTTGTGTACCGCGTGGTGGCCTACCGCAACGCCGCCAAGGCGATCCGCGAGTCGGGCGTGTCGGTGGCCGAGCTGACCCGCCAGGGCCGTGTGACCGAGCTCAGCGGCGTGGGCAAGACGATCGAGGAGAAGATCGTGGCGCTGCTCGAGGGGGGCTCGATCCCCTCGGCGGACAAGCTGAAGGAGCGGATCCCGTCAGGGCTGATCGAGATCACGCACATCCCGGGTCTCGGCCCCAAGCGGGTGCGGCTGCTGCACGAGCGGCTCGGCGTCGAGTCGCTCGACGACCTGCGCCGCGCCGCCGAGAGCGGTGAGCTGAAGGACGTCGCGGGCTTCGGCAAGAAGGCCGAGGACAACGTGTTGGCGGCGCTGGCCGCCGGCGCCGACGGCAAGCCCAAGCCGCGTCTGCTGCTCTCGCGCGCGCTCGGCGTAGGAGAGGCGATCGTTGCCGCCCTGCGCTCGCACCCCGCGGCGATCCGGGTCGAACTGGCGGGCAGCGCTCGCCGGCGGGCGGACACCGTGAAGGACCTCGACATCGTGGTGGCCGCGCGCGATCCGCTCGCGCTCGTGGAGGCGTTCGCCGGGCTCGACGAGCTGGACTCGGTGTCGAGATCCGGGGAGGCGGGTGCGCGCGCGATCACGCACTCTGGCCTGCCCGTCGACCTCCGAATCGTGCCGGAGGAGGCCTTCGGCAACCTGCTCCAGCACTTCACGGGCTCCGGCAAGCACAACGAGGCGATGCGCACCGAGGCCGTGCGACGCGGGCTCCACGTGAGCGAGTACGGGATCGCCGACGACGAGTCGGGGAAGACCGAGTCGTTCACGAGCGAGGAGGAGGTCTACGAACGGCTCGGCATGCAGTTCGTGCCCCCGGAGCTGCGCGAGAACCGCGGCGAGCTGGCGGCGGCGCGCAAGGGCGAGCTGCCCGAGCTGATCGCGCTCGGCGACCTGCGCGGCGACCTCCACATGCACACCACGCTCTCCGACGGGCGCAACACGCTCGAGGAGATGGTGCTCGCGGCCGCCGAGCGCGGCTACGACTACGTGGCGATCACCGACCACTCGGCCACCCACGGGTTCGGCGACGACGTGCAGCCGGACGCGCTGCGCCGGCGCATCGAGGAGATCCGCGCGCTCGACGTGCCGAAGATCCGCGTGCTCGCGGGCACCGAGACCAACATCCTCCCCGACGGCTCGCTCGACTACGAGGACGCTGTGCTCGAGGAGCTCGACTGGGTGGTGGCCAGCGTCCACACCTCCTTCCGGCTCGGGGAGGACAAGCAGACGGAGCGCATGCTGCGCGCGATGGACCATCCGCTCGTCGACGCGATCGGGCATCCCACCGGTCGCAAGATCGGCGGCCGCGAGCCCTACGCGCTCGACCTCGACCGGGTGCTCGCGGGGGCCGTGGAGACCGGGACCTTCCTCGAGGTCAACGGCAACCCCGACAGGCGCGACCTGAACGACGTCTACGCTCGCGCGGCCGCCGAGGCCGGCGTGACGCTCGTGATCGACTCGGACGCCCACGGGGCGGACACCCTCGAGAACATCCGCTACGGGGTGGACACCGCGCGCCGCGCCTGGATCAGCCGGGGCCAGGTGGCCAACACGCGCACGTGGAAGCAGCTCGACGCGCTGCGCAAGCGCGGCAAGCGCAGCACGCGTTCAAAGAAAGGGTCGTCGTGAACCACGCCAGACTGAAGGGCGTGTCGTTCTTCAGCTCGATCTCCGAGCAGGATCTGGCGGCGGTCGCCGAGCAGGCCGGCGAGGTGAGCGTGACCGCCGGGAGCGTGCTCGCGCGCGAGGGTGACGTTGGCGACAAGTTCTTCGTGATCGAGTCAGGTACGGCGGAGGTCACCCGGGGCGGCGAGCCGGTGGCGAAGCTGGGCGCCGGCGACTTCTTCGGCGAGATAGCGCTGATCCGGGAGGAGCGCCGGACCGCGACCGTGACTGCAACGTCGCCGATGGTGCTCATCGTGATGACGGGCTCGAGCTTCCGCTCGCTCGACAGCTCGATACCCGAGCTCCGCGAGACGGTATCCAAGGCGCTTACGGAGCGGTGACGACCGGCTGCGCCTAGCTCGCTAGTCCGGCTCTACCTTGCGCAGCCCGGGCAGCCGCAGCAGCTTCGGCGCTCCGAGCGGCGAGCTGCGGTCGAACCAGAACTCCACGCCGTCGCGACCCTCGACCGCCTGCACGGCGGCGGACTGCTTTCGCCACAGGAGCGCCACGAGCAGGCAGTAGCCGGTGGCGATCACGGGCACCTGCGGGACGAGGAACCCGATCGCCCCCGACGCGAGCGTGAGCACGCCGAGCGGCCAGAGCCGGTTGAACATCACGGCGCCCGGCTCGAGCTCGGGCAGCGCGTTGGTGCTGCGCGCCTCGGCGAGCAGGCCGGCGATCCCGGGCGTGGCGCGCAGACGCCTCCCGAGCCAGAGCCCCGCCAGCGCGGCGAGGCACCACCACACGGCCGCGACGTACACGAGTGTGTTGGTGTCCTCGTCCGCCGCTCCCACGACCGACACCACCGCCATCGCCGTGGCGGCTCCGCCGAACAGGAGCACGGCCACGCGAAGGAAGTCGCGGAACCTCACGCGGGGGCGGGGGCGTCGGCGAGCGCCGTCAGCACCCGGGCGAACCCGTGCACGCCGTCCACGACCAGGTCCGCCCGCTCGACGATCCCAGGCGGCCCCTCGTCCGAGCTCACGCCCACTCGCACGGCGGTGTCGATGCGGCCCTCGTCCTCGAGGGCGTCGAGAGCGTCGAAGGCGTCGAGGTCGGTCACGTCGTCGCCGGCGTAGAGCGCCACCCGTGCACCGGCGCCCTCCACCAGGTCGCGCACGGCCTGGCCCTTGTCGATCGGCACCGGCGGCCGCACCTCCAGCACCTTGCGACCCCAATGGGTGGAGAAGCCCGCCGTCTCGGCCTCCTGTGCCAGGCCCTCGAGGTGTGTGCGGGCGGCGTCCTCGTCAGGCGCGCCGCGCCAGTGGAAGGCGGTGATCGGGCCCTTGTCCTCCATCCGCACGCGCACCAGCCGCAGCTCCCGCGTGTCGTGCTGGGTGGCGAAGCGCCGCACGCGCTTCTCCCAGCTCTTGAACGCCGGGATCGTGCGCGGCCGCGAGGAGCCGGGCTCGAGCACCTCCGCGCCGTGCGAGCCCGCGTAGGCGATGCCGCCAACCCCCACCAGGCGCCGCACGTCGGCCACCGAGCGGCCCGAGATGCACGCCACGCAGGCATAACGGCGGGCCAGGCGGCCGAGCAGCACGGAGGTCTCCTCGCGCACGTGGGCGTCCTCCGGGCGCGCCACGATCGGCGCAAGCACGCCGTCCACGTCGCAAAGGATCGCGCCCGCCGCCGGGTTGGCCGTGAGGGGGCTGAGTTCCTCGAGGGCTTGAGCTGACACGGGTCGTAGTATGCCCCGCGATGTCGTCCAGGCCGCTCCGCCTCGCGGCGACCGGCTGCCGTTCGCGTGGCAAGTCGCCGCAAAGGCCGGTCTTCGCTAGGTTTGCGGCCAGTGGAGATCCTCGACGTTCAGACCGAGGAGCGCGACGGACTCATCCACCTGGCCTTGAAGGGGGAGCTCGACCTATCGACGGTGGGCAAGGTCCAGGAGGAGTTGCGGCGCGTCGAGGCCTCTGGACCGCCGGTCCTGGTCCTCGACCTCTCGAAGCTGACGTTCCTGGACTCGACCGGCCTCCGCTGCCTCGTCACGGCTGACGAGCGAGGACGAGAGGCGGGCCGCCGCGTGGTGATCGTGCGCGGCCCGGATCCGGTGCAGCGCGTATTCGCGATCACGCGCCTCGAGGAGCGGCTCGACATGGTCGACGACGCCACCTCGGTCGGGTAGCCGCAGCCTCGCGCGCCGCGTAGCATGGGCCATGTGGAGTCGCCCGCCGACCTCACCGGCCGCCCCGAGGTCGCCGCCATGGTCCGTCGCGGCGAGGAGCGTGGCTGCCTCAACCTGTCGGAGCTCGACGAGCTGGTGCAGACCCTCGAGCTGCTCGACGACGATGTCGACGCCCTCGAGGCCCATCTCGAGCGGCAGGGCATCGAGCTCTCCGACGACTGCGGGCGAAGCGACGTCGAGCCCACCAGCTTCCGCAACGGGGAGCTCGCCAGCGCCACCACCGATGCGCTCCAGCTGTTCCTGAACGAGATCCGCCGCTATCCGCTCCTGACCGCGGCGGAGGAGGTCGAGCTGGCAAAGCGGATCGAGGCCGGCGACCTCGACGCCAAGGAACGCATGATCAACTCCAACTTGCGGCTGGTCGTGTCGATCGCGAAGAAGTACCAGGGTCAGGAGTTGTCACTGCTCGACCTTATCCAGGAGGGGATCTTCGGGCTGATCCGGGCGGCCGAGAAGTTCGACTGGCGCAAGGGCTACAAGTTCTCCACCTACGCGACCTTCTGGGTGCGCCAAGCGATCCAGCGCGGCCTGGCCAACAAGGCGCGCACGATCCGCATCCCGGTCCATATCGGCCAGCGCGAGCGCAAGATCGTGCGCTCCGAGCGGGCGCTGAGCGCGAAGCTCGGGCGCGACCCCACGGATGCGGAGATCGCCGCCGCCGCGGAGCTGCCGCTCGAGCAGGTGGAGGAGGTGCGCGACGCCGCGCGGACGGTCACGAGCCTCGACCGGCCGGTGGGCGAGGAGGGCATGGCCGTGTTCGGCGACCTGCTCGAGGGCGACGCTCCCGCCGTCGACGAGGAGGTCGAGCTCAGCCTCAGCGAGGCGCTCCTGCGGCGCACCGTCGAGGACCTTCCCGAGCAGGAGCGCACGGTGATCCGCCTGCGCTACGGGATCGACGGCGAGGAGCCCAAGCCGCTGCGCGAGACCGGGCGCCAGCTCGGTATCTCCGCCGAGCGCGTGCGCCAGCTCGAAGCTCGCGCACTCCAGCGCCTGGCCGCGCGACGCGAGATCGAGGCGCTGCGGGAGGTCGCGTGAGCGAGATCGTGCAGAGCGGCGAGCGGGCGGCCGCGATCTCGAACGCGATCGTGCAGATCTTCGCCGAGTGCTACGGGCGCGGCCCGACCAAGGCGAAGACCTACCTGGTCGACAACTACGTGTTCTGCGTGCTCGAGGACATCCTCACCACGGTCGAGCAGACGCTCGTGGGCAACGGCAAGGAAAAGCTCGTGCGCGAGGTCCGGCTCACCTTCCAGGAGGAGGTGGCCGATCGCTTCACGTCCGCCGTCGAGGAGATCATGGGCCGGCGGGTCGTGACCTATCACAGCCAGGTGGTCTTCCACCCGCCGATGGCGTTCGAGGTTTTCGTCCTCGAGGAATAGAGGGCTGGCCGTCTCCGCCTGATGTCCCCGGGAGTCCGCCCTGCGGCTCCGACAGCCCTTTCCACTGAGCTACCCGGACCGATCGCCGCGAAACCGCTCGTCGACGTCCGCGGAGACCGGCGGAGGGGGCATGGGCACGTCAGGGGTGCGGACGAGGCCGGCGGCGACGACGATGAAGTGGAGCCCGGGCGCGAAGCGATCGGGCCGGCCGTCGCCGCCGGGCGGCGGCATGTAGCCGCTGCGCTCCTCGATCAAGCCGAGGACGGAGCGGCAGACCTCGGCGCGCGGATCCTCGTCGCCCACCTCGCAGGCGAGCGTGGCCAGGGCGAGCGACTCGGTGGGCTCCACGCCGTTGAACATCTGCCCGAGGGCAGCCAGCAGGCAGGAGTGCACGCGGTCGAGCAGGGGGTCCCGCGGGATCCGATCCGGGCCCGGGGTGGGGCCGAGGTCGAGCAGCTCCTCGCCGGCGATCAGCCGGGCGGCCTGGCCGCCCATGACCCCGCGCACCTGGTCCGCCTCCAACCCGATCTGGAGCGCGTGCCGCAGCGTCATCGTGGCGCCCCACGCCGGCGTGCCGTACGGGGCGTCGCTGGCCATCAGGATCTGGCCGGGCGCGACTAGCGCGAACAGGGCCTGCAGGTCGCTCGGCGACCACCAGGCCGTGTCGAACAGGAGGTTGGGGAGGTCCGGCGCCAAGCGCCAGATCCAGGCCAGGTCGGAGATCCCGGCGTGGGCCAGGATCAGGCGCATCCCGGGATGGTGCTCGCAGGCCTCCACCGCGTGGCGGCCGAGAGCGGGGATGCCGCGGCCGGCGTGGCAGAGCACCGGCAGCCGGCGCTCGTCCGCCAGCGCGAACACGTCCGCGAGCCCGGGATGGTCGAGGGTGAAGCGCTCGGCGCGCGGGTGCAGCTTGATGCCGCACGCGCCGCGGCCGAGCGCGCGCTCCGCCTCGGCGAGCGGATCGGCGGCGGGGTCGAGCCGCAGGAACGCGTGCAGGCGGCCGCCCGAGGCCGCCGCGGCGTCCACGACCATGTCGTTGGCGGTGGAGTAGCCGTCCGGCTCGTGCATCGGGAAGACGATCGCCCGGCCGTCGATGTGCTCGAGCGAGGCGATCAGCTCGCCGGGCCCGCAGCGGTAGCCGTCCGGGTCGTTCGAGCCGATGTGCGTGTGCGCGTCGATCGGCTCCAGCCCGGGGACCTCCTCACGCAGCCGCTCGAACCAGTGGAGGATGCCCTCGTCGGAGACCACTGGCCGGGAGACTAACGGCGAACTGGCTATGCCAGAGTGGCGAATTACCGAGCCGGGCCGGCGAACAGGAGAGGGACGATGCCGCTCTATCTATCGAGGTTCAGCTATACACCCGAGACTTGGGCCAGGCTGATCGCTAACCCGGAGGACCGCCGACAGGCCGCCCAGTCGTACATCGAGTCGGTCGGTGGGACGCTCCAAGGGTTCTGGTACGCCTTCGGCACGCACGACGGCTACACCCTGTGGGAGGCCCCGGACAACGTGTCCATGGCGGCGGTAGCGCTGGCGATCGGTGGGGGCGGCGCGCTCAGTTCGATCGAAACGACGGTTCTCTTCACCGTCGACGAGACGATCGACGCGCTGCGCAAGGCCGACCAGGTCCGATACCGCGCGCCCGGCGCCTAGCCCCGAGCCCCGAGGTAGCGGAGGCTATCCCGCCTTCGCGACGATCAGGAAGTGGCTTGGCTCGCCGTTCTCGCGCTCGAGCGTGATACGACCCTCGAGCGGCACCAGCAGGCCCTGCGCGTGGACGTAGGCGGTATTCACCTCGGCCACCTCGATCTTCCCCGCCAGCAGGTCCTTGATCTGCTCGCGATGCTTCGGCAGGTTGGGGCGGTCCATCACCGGCGGCCACACCGCCTGCTGGAACTCGGCCTCGGTGTAGCCCACGAGGTCGGTGAAGCCCTGGTTCAAGTCCATGAAGTGACCGTCGAGGGCGAAGGTGGCGCGCGGCTCCTTCACGTCGTCGAAGCCCGGGCGCGGCTCGCGCTTGGGGCCCGTGTCGCGGTTGCCGAACAGCGGCCGGTGCGGATCCTGGGCCGCCGGCGCCTGCGCCTGGGCTGTCGCCTCGGCGGGCGCGGCGCCGTTCGCGACCGGGGGAGCCGGGACCGGCTGTGCTGGAGCCGCGGTCTCGTAGGGCGCGAGCGGCCGGTCGGGAGGGTGATAGGCCCCGTGCACGGCATGCTCGGCGGCCTCGCGCGCGTGCACAGCGGCACGCTCGGCGTCCTCGGCGGCTTCGCGGGCGCGCTCGGCTCCGCGCTCGGCGGCGGCTGCCGCCTCCGCGAGCTCCCGGGCCACCTCGGACGCGCGGTCGCAATGTCCCTCGGCGGCGCTCACGGCGCGCTCGGCGCGATCGGCGTGGCCCGCCACCCCGGCGGCGCTCTCCTCCACGCGCACTACCTGGCTCTCGAGCTCGACCGATGTCTGCGCGCCCCGCTCCGCGGCCGCCTGGGCGTGACCCGCGGCCTCCTCGGCGCGCTCAGCACCCCGCTCGGCAGCACTCGCGGTCTCGGCGGCGCGCGCCACCTGCCGCTCGGCGTCGGCGGCGGCCTGGACCACCCGAGCGGCCTCGCCTGAGAGCTGCGCAGCAAGCTCGTCGCCGCGGGCCACCAGCGCCTCGGCGCGGCCGGCGGCCGCCTCCGCGCGGGTGGTGTCGTCGCGCTGCTCGCGCGCCGCCTGGCTCACCCGCTCCGCGCTGCTCTCTGTCGCGGTCGCTGCCTCCACCGCGCGGGCCGCGTGCGCCTCCACCGCGCCGACCGCTCCCTGGATGAGGCTGGCATGCGCCTCTGCGGCCGAGACCGCCTCGCCCGCCCTGTTGGCATGCGCCTCGACGGCGCTCACGATCTCGCGCGCCCTGGTCGCGTGTGACTCCATCGTCCGGAGCGACTCGTCGGCGCGGTCCGCGCGCGCCGTTACCGCCTCGGCGCTCTCGCGGGCGCTCGCCACCTGGGCCTCGACCTCCTTCAGCGCCTCGCCCGCCTGCGTCGCGCGCTCCTCCACGCCGGCGATGCTCTCGGCGGCACGCTTGGCCTGCGCCTCGGCGGCGCCGGCGGCCTCCTCGGCCCGGCTGGCGCGCGCCTCGGCGGCTCCGGAGGCGTCGTACGCGCGTGACGAGTGGCTCCGGGCGGCGTCGGCGGCCTGCTCCGCGCGTCCCGTCAGGCGCTCGATCGCGGTCAGCGCCTCCTGCGCGGCGGCCGCGGCCTCGACCGCTCCCTCGCCGGCCGCGGCGTCCGCGTGAGCGGGGCGCTCGGCCTCCGCACGCGCCGCTGCCGCGTGCACCTCGGCGAGCTCCGTCCTGAGGTCCCCGAGCAGCGCGCGCGCCTCGCCGCCGCGCTCGCGCTCGTCCTCCAGTGCCCTCTCGAGCGTCTCGAGCTTCGCGTGCGTCTCGGCCAGGTCGCCGTGAAGCTCGCGCCCCTCCTCGATCCGCTCGCTCGCCAGCGCCTCGACCTTCGAGCGCGTGGCCTCGAGCTCCTCGACGAGGCGCTCGTGCCGATCGAGCGCGCTGCGCGCCTCTGCCATCTCGGCGCGCAGCTGCTCGTCTCGGTCGGCCCCCGCCCGTCCAAGCTCTTCGCGAGCGCTGCCCTCGGCCGCCAGCCCGCTCGCCAGCTCCGCGAGCTGCGCCCGCGTCTGCTCGAGGCTCGCCTCGAGCGCAGGTCCCTTTCCGGCCGCGTCGGCCAGCGCGGCTTCGAGTGTCTCGACCCGCGCCCGGGTCTGCGCGAGCTCCGCGTCGAGCTCGGCGCGCTCGCCGGCCCCCTTGTCCTCCTGAAGCGACGCGACCTTCGCCCGCAGCTTCTCGAGCTTCGCCATCACGCGCGGGTCGGGTCCCTGGCTCGCCTGGTCGAGCGCCTCGACGCGCGCCGCCATGCGCTCGAGCGCGGCGGCCAGCTCGCGCTCCTCGTCCGTGCGCTCGCGCCCCGCCGCGACGGCGTCCTCGAGCGCCTCGAGCTGGGCGCGCAGTTCGCGCTGCTCGGCCTCGAGCCGTCGGCGCTCCTTGCCCGAGCTCTTTTCCTTCTCGAGCTCGAGCCCGAGCGCATCGACCTTCGCCCGCGTGGCCTTGAGCTCGCCCACCGCCGCGCGCGTCTCCTCGAGCTGCGCCCGGAGGCGCTCCTGGGCCTTGGGCGTTCCGCCCAGGTCGCGCTGGAGGTTCTCCACGAGCGAGCGCGTCTCGTCCACGTTGCGCCGCGTGCCCTCGCGCTCGTCCCGCAGGGCCTCGAGCTGCGAGCGCATCTCGTCGAGCACCCGACGGGTCTCCTCGAGCTCGGATCCCAGCCGCGCGACGCGGGCGGCGGCCTCGTCGCCCGCGGTCTCGACCACCCCGGGGGCGGAAGCGCTGCCCGCGGCCTCGTCGTGGGGAAGCTCCTCGTAGCCGCTCGGCGTCATGCCCCCGGGCGGCTCCACGAGCGGCCGGAAGGCCACGATCGTGCCGGCCGCGAGGTCGTCCTCCTCGAGGTGCGCCTCGCCGCGGATGGCGGCGTGGATCCAGTCGACCACGGTGCGGTGGCTCTGCTGGAGCTGCTGCATCGCGTTGCCGCGCGGCGCCGCGATCTCGAGCGCCTCCAGGAAGCCGTTGAACTCGAGGCTCTGGCTCATCCCGACCGGCACCAGCGTGAGCGCGACCTCGACCTCGCCGCCGTCCTTGCGCCGTGCGGTGGTGGTGAGGAGCCCGCCGCGCGGCGGCAGCTCGCCGCCGAGCTGGAGCGTCTCCCTCAGCTGGCGGCCGAGCATGCGGCCACCGGCCCAGCCGAACAGCTCCTCGGCCGGGCGGCTCCAGCGCGTCACGGCGCCGTCCCGATCGGTGAGCACGAAGCGGGCATCCACGAGCTGGCGCAGCAGCTCCTCTACGGCCTCCGTTGTGGCCGCACTGGCGGTCGTCGCGTTCTCGGACACGTCCGATTCGGTTCGGCGGGGGGACCGCCGAGCGCAACCGTGTCCGACGGCCTATGGCCTATTTGTCCAGGGAATGGCCAGGCGGGCCTATCCGCGCTCGGGCTGCAGCCCGTGCTCGAGCGCGCCCTTCACGCCCGCGTCGAGCGCGTTCAGGCGGTAGAGGGCGAGCGCCTCGGCCGAGCGGAAGCGCCTGCCGGGGAGGGCGTCGGGGCCGTGGTGGCCGGCGATGCAATGCGAGAGGGCGAGCAGCCTGCCCTCCGGGAACCCGCTCAGCCGGCGCGCCCGCTCGGCCACGAGCTGCTGGCCGAGCACCAGGTGGCCGACCAGGGCGCCGGCCTCGCTCAGCGCGATCTCCGCGCCGAGCGTGAACTCACGCGTCTTGCCCACGTCGTGGAGGATCGCCGCGCACAGGAGCAGGTCGGAGTCGAGCCGTGGGTGGAGCGTGCAGGCCTCGAGGCCCAGCGTCGCTACGGCCACCGTGTGCTCGAGCAGGCCACCGAGGTAGGAGTGATGGCCCGCGCGCGTGCACGGCGCGCGGCGGAGCTCGGAGCGGAAGCGCTGATCCCCGAGAAACGCGTCCAGCAGCACGCGCAGGTGCGGGTCGTGCACCTCCCGAGCGAGGTGCTCAAGGAAGCCGTCGAGCTCGTCGAGGTCGCGATAGGCGACCGGCAGGAACTCCGCCGGGTCGGGGCTCTCCTCGGAGCGACGGATCGCCTGCAGCTCGACCTGGAGCTGGTCGCGGAAGCGCTCCACTCGGCCGCGCACGGACACCAGGTCGCCGCGCTCGAACTGACCGGCGAGGAAGTCCGCGTCGCGGAAGGCCCGTCCCGGGATTGCCCCGGTGCGGTCGCGCAGCTCGACAGCCAGGTACGGAGACCCGTTCTTTGCGGTCAGGCGATCCTTGCGGGTGCAGGCGAACACCCCCTCGATCTCGCCGCCGTCCCTGAGCTCGGCGATGGCCATCGAGCTCAATCCTGATCGGCCAACCGGACGCCCTCGAACCCGTGGTGGGCTACCGTTGCACGCAGTGACGGACCTGATCTGGACAGAGCGTCCCGGCCTCAGAGCGCCCGTGATGGTGTGCTCGTTCAGGGGCTGGAACGATGCCGGTGAGGCCGCCTCGGCCGCCGTCTCGTTCATCCGCGGCTCGTTCGATGCCGACCAGATCGGCCAGATCGATCCCGAGGAGTACTACGACTTCACCGCGGTGCGGCCGACCGTTCGCCTCGCAGAGGGCCAGACGCGCGAGATCGACTGGCCTGAGAACTCCATCTCGGCCGCCTCCGTGCCGGGCGCGGACCGCGATCTGGTGATGCTCGAGGGGGTGGAGCCCTCGCTGCGCTGGCGCCGCTTCACCGACACCGTGCTCCAGGCCGCGACCGAGCTCGAGGTGGGGATGGTCGTCACGCTCGGCGCGCTGCTGGCCGACGTTCCGCACAGCCGGCCGGTGTCGATCACCGGCATCGGGTCGGACGGCATGGTCGAGCGGCTCGGCCTCGACCGGCCGAACTACGAGGGGCCGACCGGGATCGTAGGCGTGCTTCACCACGCCCTCGCGGACGCCGGCGTTGCCACCGCCAGCCTCTGGGCGTCGGTGCCCCACTACGTCGCCGCGTCGCCCAATCCGAAGGTCGCGCTGGCGCTCGTGCGCGCGTTCGAGGGCGCTGCCGGGGTGGCGGTCGACGCCGGCGAGCTCGAGTCGGCGGCCGAGGACTACGAGCGCCAGGTGAGCGCGGCGGTGGCGAGCGACCCGGAGGTCAAGGCGTTCGTGGAGCGCCTCGAGAGCGCGGCCGACGAGGTGCAGGCGGAGAACCCGCCCGACGAGGGCTCGCTGCCCTCGGCCGACACGATCGCCCGCGATTTCCAGCGCTTCCTGCGCCAGCGCGGGCCCGAAGGCCCGGGCGGCTCGGCCGAGCGCTAGACGCCTGTACGAGTTTGCGGCTCGCCCCGGGTGGGCACGAACCTCCATATGACCATCGGAATGTCGATTTTTCTCATCGCCGTGGGTGCGATCCTGAAGTACGCGGTCACCGCGACGGTCGCCGGCGTCGATATCCAGACCGTTGGGGTGATCCTCATGGTTGCCGGCGTGGTCGGCCTCGTGATCGGCCTCTTCCTGATGGTCTCGGCGCGCGAACGCCGCGCGGAAGTGGTCGAGCGCCCGGTGGTCCGCGACGATCGTCGCGACGTGCTCTAGTAGCGGGCGCTCAGCTCACTTCTCGGCGGCCGGGCAGATGATCCGGTAGTCGCAGAAGCTGCACACCTCGGGTGAGGGCGTGGGCTCGAAGTCCTGCTTGAGGATGCCGCCGGCGATGTCGGTCACGGTCGCGCGCACGCGATCGAGCTCCTCCTCCGAGTGCTCGACCGGCACGCGCTCCCCCGTGAGCACGTAGAGGTAGCTCTGGGCCGAGGTCTCGAGCCGCCAGGACTCGCGTGCGCCCATCTGGTAGAGCGAGAGCTGCACGTCCTCGCGCAGGTCCGCCTCGCTCTTGGCCTTGCCGGTCTTGTAGTCGATCAGCTCGTAGGTGCCGTCGGGCCGGCGGTCCACGCGATCCACGCGCCCGCGCAGCAGGTGCGGCCCGAGCCTGAACGCGAACGAGCGCTCGATCCACACCGGCTCGGCGTCCGAGGCGCGGTCCTGGCGCCAGTAGCGCCCGAGCGCCTCAACCGCCCGCTCGCGGAACTGCCGCTCGTCGTCGGAGTCACCCAGCCCGGAGCGCCGCCAGGAGGCCTCGAAGAGCTCCATCAGGCCGGCCAGCGAGACGTCGCCCTCGCGGTGAAAGCGCTCCAGCACCTGGTGCACGACGATCCCGAAGCGCTGGTGGATCGTGGGCTCCTGCGGGATCCGGAAAACGCGCGCGAACTTGTACTTGAGCGGGCAGATCCGGTACGTGTCGATGTCGCTCGCCGAGAGCATCAGCCCGCGGCCGCGGCGCGGGATGAACGGGTCGAGCGAGGGCTCGGAGCCGTTCTGGGCCGCCGCCGGGCGGGTGGCCGGGTCGCGCTCGCTGTCGCGCAGCCAGCCGTCGAGCGCGGACTGCATGAGGATCTCGCGCTGCTCGGCGGTGGCGCACTGCACGAGGATCTCATTGACCTCGGAGAGCGCCCTGTCGAGGTCCTGGCCCTCCTTCGCGCGCTCGATCAGCGCGGCCACCTTGATCAGCTCGAGGTAGCGCGACACGGCCTGGTCCACGTCGAGGTAGGTGTCGAGACGCATCTCGCCGAGGCGCCCGCCCACGCGCGCGACCGTGTCGAGCAGCTCGTCGCGCATGATCCGGAACGTCGAGTGGAGCCCCTCGGCGGGTCCGAAGAGCTCCTCCTCGAAGAGCTCCTCCTCGATACCGAGCGCCGCCAGAGCCTCCTCGTAGAAGGGGGAGGGCCGCGGCGTGGCGCCGGGCTGGCCGCCCTCCGCCCAGGCGAGCACGAGTCCCTTGCGCGCCCGCGTCATGGCTACGTGCAGCAGGCGCCGCATCTCGGCCTCGTGCAGCTCGCGGCCCGCCGCGCTGGGCGCCACGCGCTCGCGCAGGAGCTCGTCTGGCACGCCGTCGGCCTGCGGGCGGAAGGGGCCGGGCATGCGGCCGGCCGACAGGCCGAGCACAAACACGTGGTCGAACTCGAGGCCCTTGGAAGCGTGCATCGTCATCACCTGGACGGCGGGCGCGGCGGGCACCCCGACGGCCTCCTCCTCGCGCAGCCCGGACTCCGCCACAGCGGCCAGGTAGCGGGTGAAGTCGCGCGCGGTGGCCTGCGGCTCGCGGCGCATGTAGGAGCCGGCGAGCTCGGACAGCTTGGCGATGTTGCGCAGGCGCTCGACAGTGTCCGCCTGGGTGGCGAAGACCTGCTGGCGGCGCAGCCCGATGCGCTCGATCAGGCGCAGCACGAAGGCGTCGGGACGCCGGTCCTCGAACGCGCCCGAGGCCGAGCGGTAGAGACGGAGGAAGACCCGGGCGCGGTCGCGGCCCTCCTCGGAGAGCTGCGGACCCTCGAGCGCCGCCCCCACGGCGCTCGGCATGTCGAGCTTGCGCCGGCGTGCAAGCTGCGTGAGCCGCGCGACGTCGACCGAGCGCAGCTCGACCGGCGGCCGCGAGAGCGCGCGCACCACGGCGCCGGAGTCGCCCGGGTCGGCGAGCGCGCGCAGCCACGCGAGCACGTCGCGCACCTCGGCGCGCTGGAAGTAGGCGGCCGCGCCGCACTCGCGGGCCGGCACCGCACGCTCCTCGAGGGCGGACGCCACCGTGCCTCCCTCGCTCCCCACCGAGCGCACGAGAACGCATATGCGGTCCGGCTGGGCGCCGCCCGCCACGAGCTTCTCCGCCTCGGCGGCCACGGCCTGCGCCTGGGCCCGCTCGGACTGGCAGCGCCAGAAGCGCACGCGACCGCCGCTGGCTCCCTTGAGCTTCTTGGGGATCCGCTCCGGCACGGGCTCGACGACCGCGCGGGCGGCGGCAAGAATGCGACGACCCGAGCGGTAGTTGCGCTCGAGCGTCACGAGCTCGGCCTCGGGCAGCTCATCGCGGAAGTCGAGGAGATTCTTCTGCGACGCGCCGCGGAAGCGGTAGATCGACTGGTCGTCGTCGCCAACCACCGTGACCTGCCGGTGTGCGTCCACGAGCAGGCGCAGGAGCATCCCCTGGGCGAAGTTCGTGTCCTGGTACTCGTCCACGAGCACATGGCGCCAGCGGCCCGCCACCCGCTCGCGCACGTGCGGGTGCTCGTGCAGCAGGCGGAACGCGCGCACGATCAGGTCGCCGAAGTCGAGCGCGCCGCGCTCGGCGAGCAGACGGTCGTGGCCCGCGAAAAGGCGCGCGAACTCCAGCTCGCGCGCCGCGCGTGCCCGAGCGGCGTCTCCGCTTGCCTCGGTAACCAGCCGCTCGGCGTAGCGGCGGTAGTCGGCCGCACCGATCATCTCGTCCTTCAGGCGGTCGATGCGCGCAACGAAGCTCGCCAGCAGCGGGGCGGGGTTGCCGCGGATCTCGTGCTGGCGCAGCGAGAGGTCGTCGATTCGCTCGAGCAGCAGCGCCAGCCGGTCGGCCGGAGTGACGGGCGAGAGGAACGGGTCCACGCCTGCCTCGAGCGCCTCGTCCTGCAGCAGGCGGGTGCAGAACGAGTGGAAGGTCGCCACGTGGAGCTCCTCGTAGGGCGACTCGAGCAGCACCTCGAGCCGCTCGCGCATCTCCCTGGCCGCGAACGAGGAGAAGGTGAGGGCGAGGATCGCCTCGGCGGGCGTGCCCTGCTCGACGAGCCAGGCGAAGCGCCGCGTGAGCACGGTGGTCTTGCCCGTTCCCGCCCCCGCCACCACGACCAGCGGGCCGCCGGGATGCGTGACGGCGGCGCGCTGCTCCGCGTTGAGGCCGTCGAGGAGTTCGGGCATCCGTGCCTAGGATACGCCGGTGGGACGGGGCTCCGAGATCGACTGGCTGGCGGTCTGCCGCCGCGCTGCGGGGGCGGCGCGCGAGGCCGTGCTGGGCTTCGCGAGCGCCGCCGAGCGCGCCGAGCCCCAGGGTCGCGGCGAGGGCGGCGACACCACCCTGGCGGTCGATCTGGCCGCCGAGGACGCGGTGTTCGCAGAGCTGGAGCGGCTCGACGCGCCGCTCACCGCCGTGTCCGAGGAGCGCGGCGAGGTGAGCCTCGGCGGCGGTGGGCCGACCCGCTTGGTGATCGACCCGGTCGACGGCTCGCTCAACGCCAAGCGCGGCCTGCCCTTCGCGTGCGTGTCGATCGCCGTTGCGTCGGGCGACCGGATGGACGACGTGCACCTGGGGCTCGTGACCGAGCTCGACTCGGGCGTAGAGTGGTGGGCCCTGCGCGGCCAGGGGGCCTTCCGCGACGGCAGGCGGCTCTCGCCCCCCGACCCGGGGGGCACGCTCGAGGTGCTCGGCCTCGAGACGGCTCGCCCCGAGTTGGTGGCCGCCGCGGCCGAGGCGGTTCTGTCGCTGGAGGCCCGGCGCCTGCGCGTGCTCGGCGCCGTGGCCACGTCCCTCTGCTTGGTTGCCGACGGGCGTCTCGACGCGATGATGTCGCTCCGCGCCGTGCGCTCGGTCGACGTCGCGGCCGGCCAGCTCATCGTGCGCGAGGCGGGCGGCGCGGTCGCGCTCCCGGGCGGCGACGCCCTCGACCTGGAGATGCGCTCGACCGTCTATGCGGCGCGCAGCGACGAGCTGCTCGACCGCCTGCGCGCGAGGGCCTGAGCCGCTGTGCGCCAGCCTGCGTTTACGACCATGCCCCCAACGGGCACCGGGGCTCGCATGGCGAGATTGCGACGCGCCGACTGCTCGGGGCCCGGCATCCGCCGCCGCCGGCGGGGCAAGGGCTTCGAGTACCTGAGCGACGACGGGAAGCGCATCAGCGCTCAGAGTGAGCGCGATCGGATCGCCAGGCTCGCCATCCCGCCCGCCTGGGAGGACGTCTGGATCTCCCCCCACCCGAACGGCCACATCCAGGCCACCGGGACCGACGCCGCGGGCCGCAAGCAGTACCGCTACCACGACGACTGGCGCAAGCGCCGCGACCGGGAGAAGTTCGAGGAGATGGAGGACTTCGCCCGCGCCCTGCCCCGCCTGCGCCGCCGTGTCGAGCGGGATCTGCAGCTCGAAGGGATGCCGCGCGCGAAGACCCTGGCGGTGGCCACCCGGCTGCTCGACCGCGGCTTCTTCCGCATCGGCTCCGAGGACTACGCCGAGGAGAACGACACCTACGGGGTCGCGACGATGAAGCGGCGCCACGTGACCATCGAGGGCGACGTGATCACCTTCGACTACGAGGCCAAGGGTGGCCAGCGCCGCGTGCAGGCGATCGGGGATCCCGAGGTCGCGCGGATCGTCGAGACGCTGAAGCGCCGCCGCGGCGGCGGTGACGACCTGCTCGCCTACAAGGAGGGCCGGCGCTGGAAAGACATCAAGTCCGGCGACATCAACGACTACGTGAAGGACGCCGCCGGCGGCGATTACAGCGCGAAGGACTTCCGGACCTGGAGCGGCACCGTGCTGGCGGCCGTCGCCCTCGCCGTGTCCGGCATGGCCCCCGGCACCAAGAGCGGGCGCAAGCGCGCCAAGACGCGCGCGGTGAAGGAGGTGGCCGAGTACCTCGGCAACACGCCTGCGGTCTGCCGGGCCTCCTACATCGATCCGCGCCTGTTCGACCGTTTCGACGGCGGCCTCACCATCAGCGGCGCCATGCCGGAGCTGGCCGAGGAGGGCGCCGACTGGCCGGACGTGCAGCGCAAGGTCGAGGAGGCCGTGCTCGACCTGATCGACCGCGACCTCACATCGGAAGCGGTCGAGCGCAGGCGCGAGCTCGCCGACGACGTGACCAAGGTCGCCGCCTGAGGGGCGGCGCCCGGCCTATCCGCGCGAGCCGAAGTCAGTGGTGTAGGTGCCGGCCGGGCCGCCCACGCCGCCGGCGGGCGCACCGCGCGCCACGCCGATGCCGATGTGGCGGAACTGCGAGCTGAGGATGTTGGCGCGGTGGCCGGAGCTCTCCATCCAGGCACGCACGATCGAGCGCGGGGTGGAGCGCCATCCGGTGCCCCAGGCGATGTTCTCCCCGGCCCTCCACGAGCGCGCGTCGTCGAGGTAGCCGCTGCGCCGGATGCGGTCGAGGAAGCTCGAGCCGTCGAGCGACTCGTGAGAGAAGTAGCGCCGGCTGACCATGTCCTCCGTGTGCCGGTCCGCCGCGAGCGAGAGACGGCGGTCGAGCAGGAGCGGGGCGAGCTGCTCGCCGGCGCGCTGCGCGTTCAGCAGGCAGAGCGTGGCGCGCACCAGCTTGCGTTCTCCCGCCTTCGCCGGGGTGGCGTTCGCCGAATCGCAGGCCCGTGCCGCCGAGGCGGCCGGCGCTGCCACCAGCGCGAGGGCGCACGCCAGCGCCGCCGCGAGTGCGGCGAGCAACGGACGGCGGCCGTGTGCGCAGGGCTGGGTCACTTCAATGCGCCTCTCGCGATTGATGTCGTCAGCCGCGGGCACGTCGGGGAGGCGTGCCGAGAGGCGTGGACGCATGTCCCATGCATTCCCGGGAAGCACTAGTGCAATGCCTTCCGCAGCGATTCTCGACGTCGACGGAACCCTTGTGGACACCAACTACCAGCATGCGCTGGCGTGGTACCGAGCCTTCAGGCAGAACGGGGTGCTGCTGCCGGTCTGGCGCATCCACCGCCAGATCGGGATGGGCGGGGACCAGCTCGTGGGAGCGCTCTGCGGCGAGGCGACCGAGCGCGACAAGGGCGAGCGGCTCCGCTCGGCGGAGAAGGAGCTCTACATGGAGATGATCGACGAGGTGGAGCCGCTGCATGGTGCCCGGGAGCTGATCGAGGATCTGAAGCGGCGCGGCCACGCCGTCGTGCTCGCGAGCTCGGCCAGGAAGGACGAGGTCGACCACTACCTGGACCTGCTCGACGCCGGCGACCTCGCGGACGATTGGACGACTTCCGACGACGTCCAGGCCACCAAGCCCGAGCCCGACCTGATTCAGGCCGCGATCGCAAAGGCGGGCGAGGGCGAGGCCGTGATGGTGGGCGACTCGACCTGGGACTGCCGGGCGGCCGAGCGGGCCGGCATCCCCACGATTGCCGTACTCACGGGAGGCTTCTCAGAGCAGGAGCTGATCGAGGCCGGCGCGGCCACGTGCTTCCACTCGATCGACGACCTGCGCGAGCACCTCGACGAGACGCCGCTCGGCGCCGGCTGAGCTCCGTCAAGATTCGGGCCATGCCAGACCAGCTGGGCCGCTACCGCGCCAAGCGCGACTTCGCCAAGACCCGCGAGCCGGAGGGGGCCGCCGCCGCCGCGGAGGGCGAGGCGCGCTTCGTGGTGCAGGAGCACCACGCCCGCCGCCTGCACTGGGACCTGCGGCTCGAGCACGACGGCGCGCTGGCGTCGTGGGCGCTGCCGCGCGGCGTTCCGGCGCACCCTGACGAGAACCGCCTCGCCGTGCACACCGAGGACCACCCGCTCGAGTACCTCGAGTTCGAGGGGGAAATCCCGAAGGGCGAGTACGGCGCCGGCACGATGACGGTCTGGGACCGGGGCACCTTCGAGGCGGAGAAGTTCCGCGACGGCGAGGTGATCGCCACCTTCCACGGCGAGCGCATGAAGGGTCGCTACGCGCTGTTTCGGACTCGCGACAGGGATTGGCTCATCCACCGTATGGACCCGCCCGAGGACGCCGGCTACGAGCCGATGCCCGACCAGGTGGCGCCGATGCTCGCGCGCAGCGGCACGCTTCCGCGTAGGGAGCAGGACTACGGCTTCGAGGTCAAGTGGGACGGGATCCGCACCGTGCTGTTCTACGACCACGGACATCTCGCCCTCCAGGGGCGGAACTTCACCGACTTCTCCTCGCGCTATCCGGAGGTGCGCGGGCTCGCCCGGGAGCTGGGTGCGCGCCGGCTGATCCTCGACGGGGAGGTGGTGGCCTTCGACGACGAGGGCCGTCCCAGCTTCGAGCGGCTCCAGACGCGCATGCACCTGGCCTCGGACTCGGCCGTCAGGCGGCGCATGCGCGACACGCCGGCCACGTACGTGGTGTTCGACCTGCTCTACCTCGACGGGCGCTCCACGATGACGCTCTCCTACGAGGATCGGCGGGCCGTGCTCGACGAGCTGGACCTGAACGGTCCCTCCTGGCGAACGCCGGCGTACCACCGCGGCGAGGGGAAGGCGCTGCTCGAGGCCACCGAGCGGCTCGGCATCGAGGGCATCGTGGCCAAGAAGCTCGACAGCCCCTACGACCCCGGCCGGCGCGGCGGCGCGTGGACCAAGATCAAGAACGTGCGCATGCAGGACGTGGTGATCGGCGGCTGGACGCCCGGCGAGGGCGGGCGCGGCGGCAGGCTCGGGGCGCTCGCCATCGGCGTAATGGACGAGGGGCGGCTCGTGTATTCGGGCAAGGTCGGCACGGGCTTCACCGAGCAGACGCTTGCGCTGCTCGGTCGAGAGCTCGAGCCGCTTCGGCGGGACACGAGCCCGTTCGAGGGACGCCAGCCGCCGCGGGGCACGATCTTCGTCGAGCCGAGCTTGGTGGCGGCCGTCGAGTTCCGCGAATGGACCCGCAGCGGAACGCTCAGAGCGCCCTCCTTCAAGGGGCTCAGGCCGGACGTCGACCCGCAAGATTGCACCCGCGAGGAAGGGTAAGCCGGGGTCGGCAAGGTACCTTTGTTCACATGCCACGTGCGATCTGGAGCGGCGCGATCAGCTTCGGGCTGGTCAACATCCCGGTGAAGCTCTACAGCGCGGTCTCGAAAAAGACCGTCCGCTTCCACCAGATCGACTCCGAGTCCGGGGCGCGCATCCGCCAGATGCGGGTCAATCCGGAGGGCGAGGAGGTCCCCTACGATCAGATCGTCAAGGGCTACGAGATCGGCCCCGAGCGCTACGTGACGATCGAGCCCGACGAGCTCGACTCGATCGCTCCCGAGAAGTCGCGCACGATCGACATCGAGGACTTCGTGGACCTCGAAGAGATCGACCCGATCTTCTTCGACCACCCCTACTACCTGGCGCCGGACAAGGGCGCCGGGAAGGCGTACCGCCTCCTGGTCGACGCGATGGACGACGCCGGCAAGGTCGCGATCGCGCGCGTGGTGCTGCGCTCGAAGGAGAACCTCGTGGCGATCCGCCCGCGCGACGGCGTGCTCGCGATGGAGACGATGCTGTTCGCCGACGAGGTGATCGACCCCGACTCGTTCGACGAGCTCTCCGACGGCGCCGAGGGCAAGACGAGCGAGCGCGAGCTCACGATGGCCAAGCAGCTGATCGACTCGCTCAGCTCCGAGTTCGAGCCCGACAAGTACCGGGACGAGTACCGCGACCGGGTGCTCGAGATGATCGAGCGCAAGGCGCAGGGCGAGACCATCAAGATCGAGGCGCCGCCCGAGGAGCCGAAGAAGGTGCCGGACCTGATGGCGGCGCTCGAGGCATCGATCGCCGCGGCGAAGACGCCCGCGCCCAAGAAGTCCTCCTCCTCGCGCAGCTCGAACGGCGCCAAGTCGACGCGCAAGAAGTCCGCCGCCAAGAAGTAGGTGGCCGCGCGCCGGGTCGAGGTCGACGTCGAGGGCCGCACGCTCTCGCTCTCCAACCTCGACAAGGTCCTCTACCCGCGGGTGGGCTTCACCAAGGGCGAGGTGATCGACTACTACACGCGCGTCTCGCAGGCACTGCTGCCACATCTCCGCGACCGTCCGCTCACGCTCAAGCGCTACCCGAACGGCGTCGAGGAGCCCTACTTCTACGAGAAGAACTGCCCGTCGCACGCCCCGGAGTGGGTACGGCGCGAGCGTGTGGGCAAGATCTTCTACGTCATCTGCGACGACCTGCCGACGCTCGTGTGGCTGGCCAACCTGGCCGACCTCGAGCTACACCCGTCGCTGTCCGAGCACGATCCGATCGAGCGCCCGACCGTGATGGCCTTCGACCTCGACCCGGGTCCGGGAGCTGGTCTCGCCGAGTGCTGCGAGGTCGCCTTGATCCTGCGTGAGGCGCTCGCGGCGCTCGGCCTCGACTGCTACGCGAAGACCTCCGGCTCGAAGGGGCTCCAGGTCTACGTGCCGCTCAATGTCGAGGACGTGGACTACGACTCTGGCTCCAAGCGCCTCTCGCAGGCGCTCGCACGGCATCTCGAGGCGCAGCACCCGAAGCTGATCGTCTCCCAGCAGCGCAAGGAGCTGCGCAGGGACCGGGTGCTGATCGACTGGTCCCAGAACGACGAGCACAAGACGACGGTGTGCGTCTACTCGCTCCGAGGCGCGGAGCGCCCGACGGTGTCCACGCCGCTCGACTGGGACGAGCTCGACGACCCGGCCTCGCTCGTGTTCTGTGCGAGCGACGTGATCGAGCGCGTGGCCGAGCGCGGCGATCTGTTCGCTGCGGTGGTCGAGCAGCAGCAGCGGCTGCCGGACCTGTAGCGCCCCGCCGCTAGCGTGTGTGGCGACATGGTGGACTGGTCGCTCGCCCGGCAGGTGGCGCGCCTCGCGGCGCGCGGCGGCGACACGGGCGAGCCGGGCTTCGACGTACGTGCGGGCTGCGCGGAGATGGAGCCCTACGTGGCCGGCTACACCGGTCTGGTGCTGGCGTCGGACCCCCCGCCGCCGGAGGCGATCGGGCGCTCGGACTGGTCGAGCGCGAACCTCGACTCCCTGGCGCGGATGCTCGACCCCGTGGCTGGGCGGCTCGACGACCGGCTCGCGTTCGCCGGCCCCCTGGCGGGCGCGCTGCGCGCGGGTGCCTCGGCCACGCTCGCGGCCGAGGCCGGCCTCGTCATGGGCTACATGTCGCAGCGGGTGCTGGGCCAGTACGACGTGTCGCTGCTCGGCGGCGAGACGCCGCCGCGACTGCTCTTCGTGGCGCCCAACCTTGGCAAGGCGGTGCGCGAGCTCGACGTTGACCCCGAGGCCTTCGGCCGCTGGATCTGCGCGCACGAGCTCACGCACGTGTTCCAGTTCCAGGGCGTCCCCTGGCTGCGCGAGCACCTGAGCGGGCTGCTCGAGCGCTACCTCTCCACGGTGGACGTCCGGATCGAGCGCGGGGAGGCCGGCGGGCTGCCCTCACTCCCGGATCCGCGCGCGCTCGTCGAGCGCTTTCGCGACGGCGGGCTCGCCGCGCTCGTCCAGACTCGCGAGCAGCGCGATCTGATGGAGGAGGTCCAGGCTGCGATGGCCGTGGTGGAGGGCTACTCGGAGCACGTGATGGACGTGATCGCCGCCGAGGCGATCCCCGGCCACGAGGCGCTGCGCGAGGCGATGGACCGGCGCCGCAAGAGCCGCTCCGCGCCCGAGCGCGTGCTGGAGCGGCTGCTCGGCTTCGATCTGAAGCTGCGCCAGTACGAGCTCGGCAAGCGCTTCTGCGACGCGGTGGTGGCGCGAGCGGGCATGGAGCGCCTCAACCGCGTCTGGCGCGCGCCCGCCATGCTGCCGACGGTCGCCGAGCTCGAGCGCCCCGACGCCTGGCTCGACCGCACGGATCCGGACACGCTCGCTGCGGCCTAGCCGGCCAGTTGAACGTCCCGGAGTAGTCGCTATAGGGGGTGGTCAGGGACGTTCGTTTCCTGACCAGGCATCCGACGCCTGTCTGTAACCGGCCGGGAACGAAGGTTTACGTACGTGTGTTCGGTGGTACACTTTCTACCGAAGTTAGATCTAATAAGATTAGGCGCTCGCCCCCGGGGGGCGCAATCAAGGAGATACTCAATGGCTACCCAGACGCAGACACAGCGCAAGGCCACCGCTCAGAAGGCCGCTGCCACCCGCCGGCGCAACGCCGCCAAGCGCAGCCAGTCCGCCCGCAAGGCGGCCGAGACCCGCGCCAGGGCCGAGCTGAACACCGCCAAGGTCGTGCAGGCCCAGGCCGAGCGCGCCGTGCTGATTCCGGTCGGCGCCGCCCTCATCGCCCGCGACGCCGTGATCGAGGCCGCGAAGCCCTACACGGCCGGTCGCGATAGCGCGGAGCGGGAGCTCGGCAAGGTCGGCAAGCAGGTTCAGACGAACCTGAGGAAGTTCGAGCGTCGCGGCACTACCGCCCGCAACCGCGCCGTGCGCGAGGTCAAGAAGACCCGCACGCGCGTGGAGCGCGAGCTGCGCCAGCGTCGCGGCTCGGCCGTGCGTCAGGTCAAGTCGACCGGGCGCGACGTGCAGGATGGCGCCGGTACCGTGGTCGAGCGGGTCGCCTCCCTCGCGTAGTAGTAACGACTGACGCTTCACCCCGCCCGCTATGGAGAGAGCGGAGCCGGGGAGAGACTGCCGGCCACAGATTCTCGCCGGCAGTGTGCAGTATCTCTCCTCCCTCAGCCAGCGCCGTCCCTTCGGGGGCGGCGTTGGTGCGTTCACGGGCGAGATGGCATCGCTCCGGCGCGGGCCGAGCCCGCGCCCTCGCGCGAGATGGCATCGCTCCGGCGCGGGCCGAGCCCGCGCCCTCGCGCGAGACGGCATCGCCTGCCTGCGACAATGGGGCCGATGCCTACCCGTGAACAGATCGAGGACGTCCTGCGAGAGGTCATCGATCCCGAGCTGCGCAAGGACATCGTGTCGCTCGGGATGGTGCGCTCGATCGACATCCACGACGAGCGCCGTGTCGACGTCGTGGTCTCGCTGACCACCGCCGGCTGTCCCATCCGCAACCATTTCCAGACGGCCGTCGCCGACAAGGTCCGCGGCCTCGGGTTCACCGAGGTCGGCGTGAGCTTCGACGTGCTCTCCGACCAGGAGAAGCAGGCGCTCTCGCAGCGTCTCGGGCGCGGCGGCGCCCTGCCCGAGGGGGCGCTCGCTCAGGTCAAGAACGTGATCTGCGTCGCGTCCGGCAAGGGGGGCGTGGGCAAGTCGACGATGACCGCCAACCTCGCCGCCGCGCTGCAGGTGGACGGCCACCAGGCCGCCGCTCTCGACGCGGACGTATGGGGCTACTCGATCCCGCGCATGCTCGGCGTTCACGGGCGTCCCAGGATCTCGGCGGAGCGCAAGATCGTGCCGCTCGACGGCCCGGCGGGGGTCAGGGCGATTTCGATCGAGCACTTCCTGAATGAGCGCGACCAGGCGATCACCTGGCGCGGTCCGATGCTTCACAAGGCGATCCGGCAGTTCCTCGAGGACGTCGACTGGGGTGCGCTCGACTACCTGCTGATCGACCTGCCACCCGGCACCGGCGACGTGTCGATGACGCTCGCCCAGCTGCTGCCGCAGGCGCGCGTGGTGATCGTCACGACGCCGCAGCCCGCGGCCCAGAAGGTGGCCGCCCGGGCCGCCGACACGGCGCGCCGCTTCGACCTCGAGCTGCTGGGCGTTGTCGAGAACATGTCCGGCTTCACGACGCCCGACGGCCAGCGCTTCACAATCTTCGGGGAGGGCGGCGGCCAGCAGCTGGCCGACGAGCTCGACGTCCCGCTGATCGGCAAGGTGCCGCTCCAGGAGGAGCTGCGCGTGGCCTCCGACGAGGGACGCCCACTCGTCCTGGAGGACCCGGACGCGCCGGCCTCCCAGGCGATCCGCCATGCCGCCCGCGGGATCATCGCGGCTACGCCGCAAGAGCTGGCGGTCTTCCAGCCGCCGTCGGGCCCGCCGGTGCCACAGATCACAGGCACCGCGCTCCCCATGGCATAGGCCGTGACGGGTCCGGCCGCGCGCCGCGCCGGCGCCGCCGCCGATGCCGCGGCGATCGGCCGGCTCCTGCACGACTTCAACACCGAGTACGAGGATGTGACGCCAGGGCCCGAGGCGCTGGCAGAGCGGGTGACGGAGCTCATGGCGGGCGGCGAGATGATCGTGCTCCTGGCTGGCGATGGGCCGGACGGCGTGGCCGTGCTGCGGCTGCGGCCCTCGATCTGGACGAGCGGGCTCGAGTGCTACCTCGCCGAGCTCTACGTGGCGCCGGAGCGGCGCGGCGAGGGGCTCGGCCGCGCCCTGATGGAGCTGGCCATCGAGGAGGCTCGCCGCGCCGGGGCCGACTACATGGACCTCGGCACGAGCGAGGACGACTCGGCCGCGCGCGCGCTCTACGAGAGTCTCGGCTTCACCAACCGCGAGGGCCGGCCCGACGGCCCGGTCATGTTCGTGTACGAACGCGAGCTCTAGCGGGGTCGATCACCGTGGTGACGTTAGGCTCCTCGGTGGGCGGCAATGCGCTCGCCGCGGCCGCCGAGGACGGTCGCGAATCGAGGCCCCGACGGAGGAGGAGAGCAATGATCCTGGCCACGGTGCAGGTTGCGGATTTCGATCGCTTCTGGAGCACGTTCTCGACCAAGGGCGCCGAGAAGCGAAAGCAGCACGGCTCCCAGGGTGCGCACGTGTTTCGCGACCCGAACGACGACAGTCGCGTGTGGGTGGTCTTCGACTGGGATGAGGAGGGCTACGGCAAGCTGTTGTCCGATCCGGAGATGCCGGCGATCTTCCAGGAGGCCGGGCTTCACGGCCCGCCCGAGAGCGCGCAGCTCGCCGGCGAGCAGGACGCCTAGCTCCGCGCGAACCAGCGCAGGCCCAGGGTCTAGCTCGCCTGCTTGAAGTAGTCGGCGTTGACCTGGATGAAGGACTGCCACTCGTCCGGCAGCTGGTCCTCCGCGAAGCACGCGTCCACCGGGCAGGCCTCGACGCAGGCGTCGCAGTCGATGCACTCCTCGGGGTCGATGTAGAGCTGCGTGACCTGGTCGTAGTCCGGCTCGTCGGGGGTCGGGTGGATGCAGTCGACAGGACAGACCTCGACGCACGAGTTGTCCTTCGTGTCGATGCAGGGCTCGGCGATGACGTAGGCCATGGTCTCCAGTTGATCTCGTGGTCCAAGTCGGGCGCCCGCGGGCGCCCGGACGCGCATTGTACCGTTGGGTCTGTGGCGATTACCTCGAGGATGCTAGGTGCCAGGGGGCGGAGGCAGGCCCAGAAGATGGGCGTGGATCCTGCCCGGGTGCCGCCCGGCCAGTACATCACGGAGAAGTTCCCGGTGCTCACGGTGGGCGGCAACCCCCCGTTCGACCTCGACACCTGGACGCTGTCCGTCGACGGCGAGGTGGAGCGGCCCTACACCCTCTCCTGGGACGAGCTGATGGCGCTGCCTCAGCGCGAGGTCACGGTCGACATCCACTGCGTCACGCGCTGGTCGAAGCTCGACACGCAGTGGCGCGGCGTGGCCGTGAGCGACCTGATCGAGCGCGCGGGCGTGCGCCCCGCCGGCACGCACCTGATGGCGCACTCCGACGGCGGCTACACCACTAACCTCCCGCTGGAGGCGGTGCACGATCCCGAGGTCCTGGTCGCGCACACCTTCGCCGGCGAGCCGCTCGAGCCCGATCACGGCGCCCCGCTACGGCTGCTCGTGCCGCGACGCTACTTCTGGAAGTCGGCCAAGTTCCTGCGTCGGCTCGAGGTGATGAAGGGCGACAGGATGGGCTTCTGGGAGCTGGGCGGCTACCACAACGACGCCGATCCCTGGCAGGAGCAGCGCCACTGGTTCTGATCCCGGCGCTCAAGCGCGCCGGCGCCGTGCCGACAAGCTGAACATGAAGTGGCTCAGCCGCTTCCTGTGCCCAACCGAGCTCGACCGCACGCGGGCCGCGGAGGCGGGCGCCCGCACCCGCAGGGCGCGCACCCTCTGCGCCGCGGCGATGGCGGCCGCCCTCGTGCTGGTCGCGCCCTGGCAGGGCTGGTGGACGCTGGGACTGTTCGCGCTCGTGGCCGTGAACCTGGCCACGCTCGAATGGCGCATGCGCCGCTCTCACTACCCCGAGGTCCATGCCGCGGCCAGCCAGCTGTTCGTGCTCGCCGTGATCGGCCTCGGCGTTGCAATCGACGGTGGCCCGGCCTCGCCGCTGCTGTCCTGGCTCGTGATCCCGGGCGCCATCGTGGCCACCCGCTTCCGTAGCGAGGTGGTCGTGGCGGGGGCGGGCCTGACCGCGCTCGTGCTGTGCGCGGCGACGGTGCCCGTCGATCCCGCGGCGGTGACGGACGATCCGAGCCCGCTGATCGCCACGATGGCACTGCTCGGCTGTGTCACGGCGGTCACGAGCGCTCTCATGAGCGGCGAGATCCTCCACCGTGGCCGGGCCGTGCTCGACCCGCTCACCGGCCTGCTCAACCGGACTGCCCTCGAATCCCGGCTCGTCGAGATCGAGCAGCAGGCCCGCCTCACCGGCGGCTCCGTATCGCTCGTGGTGCTCGACCTCGACCACTTCAAGCAGGTGAACGACACGCACGGCCACGAGCGGGGCGACGCGGTGCTGCGCGACGTGGCCTACGAGATGCGCAAGGCGCTCCGCAGCTTCGAGCTGATGTACCGGATCGGGGGCGAGGAGTTCATCGTGCTGCTGCCCGGTCTCCCGGTTACCGACGCGGTGGAGATCGCCGAGCGGGTGCGCCGGGCGGTCGAGCACGCGCGTCCGGGCGACCTCGAGCTCACCCTGTCCGCGGGCGTGGCCACCGGCTCGGGCCACGAGGTCATGTACGAGCGCCTCTTCCGCGCCGCCGACTCGGCGCTGCTCGAAGCCAAGCGCGAGGGCCGCAACAGGGTTCGTGCCGCCGCGGAGGGCATCCCGCTGGTGCCCGTTCCCGACGTGCGCGCGCTGGTGGGCGACGAGAGCGCCGCACGCGTCTCGTAGGCTCCGCGGCGTGATCGCCGGCGGCACGGAATGATCCTGCTCACCGGAGCCACGGGCACCGTCGGCACGGCGCTCCTGCGGCGGCTCACCGCAGAGCCGCGCCCGGTGCGCTGCCTGGTACGCGACCCCCGCCGCCTCGGGGACCAGCGCGTGCGCGTCCAGATCGCGCTCGGCGACCTGGCGGACCCGCCGTCGTTTCGCAACGCGCTCCGCGGGGTCGACACCGTGGTCCACCTGGCAGCGGCGATCCGCGACCAGCCGCGCGCCTCGATCGAGGAGCTGAACGCCATCGCCACGCTGCGGCTCGTGCGCGCCGCCGAGCGGGCCGGCGCGCGCCGGTTCGTCTTCTTCTCGGCGATGGGCGCCAGCCACCACTCGCGCACGCGCTTCTTCCGCGCCAAGGCGCTCGCCGTCGAGGCGGTCCGCAGCTCACGGCTGGAGGCGACCGTGGTCAGCCCGTCGCTCATCTACGCTCCCGGCGACCCCTGGCTCACGCTGCTGGAACGGCTCTCCTACCTACCCGCCGTGCCGGTGTCCGGGTCGGGCGACGCCGCCTTTCAGCCGATCTGGTCCGAGGACGTGGCTGATTGCGTGCTGGCGTCGCTCGACGGCGTGGGGGGCGTCGACGTGGAGCTCGCGGGGCCCCAGACGCTCTCCTACGACGGCATCGTGCGGGTGCTTCTGCGCTCCATCGGGCGGCGCCGCCGCCTGCTCCACCTGCCGCTCCCGGTGGTGCGCGCCTCGTTGCGGCTGCTGCGCCTGGCCGGCGGCCCGCACGTGTTCGCCACCTGGGATGAGGCGGAGCTCATGGAGGAGCCGATGACGACGTCCCGAGGCAGCGCGGGCGCCGAGGCGCTCGGCGTCAGCCCGCTCCCGATGGCGCGCGTGCTCGGAAACGCGAGCTAGGACTCGTCCGCGTCCGCGGGCGGACGGCGCGTGATCCCCGGGCCGACGCCCGCCGACGCCCAGAACCAGCGAGAGCGGCGACTGAACACCGGCGCGTCGTAGAGCCGGTCCTCACGGCGAACCAGGATGAAGCAGGCCAGCGCCCCGAACAGCGCTATGCCCGCCGATGCCAGGAACGTGATCTCGAAGGAGTGCACGTGCGCGATCACGTTGTCGTTGACCGCGACGCGGACGACCTCCGAGTCCGCCCGCGACCGCCACGGGCATCATGAGCGCCGCGCCCATGCCCTGAACGGCACGCGCGGCGGTCAACATCACCATGTCCTGGGCGGCGCCCGCGGCGACCGTCGCGAGGGTGAAGATCGCCGCGCCGGCGATGAACACACGCCGCAGGCCGAGCAGATCGCCGAGGCGCCCGCCGAGGACCATCAGCGCGGCCAGCGGAAGGATGTTCGCCGTGAGGATCCACTGGCCGTCGGAGGTCGCGCCGCCCAGGTCGCCGATCACGTCCGGGGTGGCGAGCGGCACCGCCGTCTGGTCGACCAGGATCATGCTGCTCGCCAGCGTGGTGGCCGCGAGCGTGACGGCGGGTAAAGAGAGGGCCCGGCATATGCCGGGCCCTCCAAGTACGGCAGTGCTGGAGCGACGTCGCTACATCATGCCGTCCATGCCGCCCATGCCGCCCGGCATCGGGGCGGCCTCCTTCTCGGGCATCTCCGCGACGATCGCCTCCGTCGTAAGGATGTTCTTCCCGATCGAGGCGGCGTTCTGGAGCGCGGAGCGCGTGACCATCGCCGGGTCGATCACGCCGGCCTTGACGAGGTCGACGACCTCGCCGCTCTCGGCGTTGAGACCGTCGTTCTTGCCCTTCGCGTTGCGCACCTCGTTGACGACGACGGAGCCCTCGAGCCCCGCGTTGTCGGCGAGCTGTCGCAGCGGCTCCTCCAGCGCGCGGAACACGATCTGCGCGCCGGTGCGCTCGTCGCCCTCGAAGGCGTCGAGCTTGATGGCGCCCTGCGCCCGCAGGAGCGCCACACCGCCGCCCGGGACGATGCCCTCCTCGAGGGCGGCCCGGGTGGCCTGCAGCGCGTCCTCCACGCGGTGCTTCTTCTCCTTCATCTCGGTCTCGGTGGCCGCGCCGACCTTCACGACCGCCACGCCGCCGGCCAGCTTGGCCAGCCGCTCCTGCAGCTTCTCGCGGTCGAAGTCCGAGTCGGTGTTCTCGATCTCGGTCTTGATCTGATTGATGCGGCCCTTGATGCCGTCGCCGTCACCGGAGCCGTCGACAATCGTGGTCGTGTCCTTGGCCACGACGACGCGACGGGCGCGACCGAGCTGCGAGAGCTGGGTGTTCTCGAGCTTGAGGCCCATCTCCTCGGTGATCACCTCACCGCCCGTGAGGATGGCGATGTCCTCGAGCATGCGCTTGCGGCGGTCGCCGAAGCCCGGCGCCTTGACCGCCACACCGGTGAAGGTGCCGCGCAGCTTGTTGACCACGAACGTGGCGAGCGACTCGCCCTCCACGTCCTCGGCGATCACGAGGATCGGCTTGCCCGACTGGATCACCTGCTCGAGCACCGGCAGGATGTCCCGCACGGAGCCGATCTTTTGGTTGGCGATGAGGATGTAGGGATCCTCGAGGGTCGCCTCCATGCGGTCCTGGTCGGTGACCATGTAGGGCGAGATGTAGCCCTTGTCGAACTGCATGCCCTCGGTGAACTCGAGGTCCATGCCAAACGTCTGGCCCTCCTCGACGTTGACGACGCCGTCCTTGCCGACCCTGTCGATGGCGTCGGCGATCACGTCGCCGATCTCGTCGTCCGCGGCCGAGATGGCCGCCACGCGGGCGATCTGGTCCTTGCCCGAGATCTCGGTGGAGATGTCCTTGATGTGATCGACGACCTGGTCGACCGACTTCTCGATGCCTCGCTTGAGAGCAAGCGGGTTCGCGCCGGCGGCCACGTTCTTCAGGCCGTCGCGCACGATGCGCTGAGCGAGCACCGTCGCGGTGGTGGTGCCGTCGCCCGCTACGTCGTTGGTGGCGGTGGCCACCTCGCGCACGAGCTGGGCGCCCTGGTTCGAGAACGGCTCCTCGAGCTCGATCTCACGAGCGATCGAGACGCCGTCGTTGGTGATGGTGGGGGCGCCGAACTTCTTGTCGATCACCACGTAGCGACCCTTGGGGCCGAGCGTGACCTTGACGGCGTTGGCGACGGCGTTCACGCCGTCCTCGAGCGCGCGCCGCGCCTCCACGTCGTACTTCAGTTCCTTGTGAGCCATATGCCTGGTTCCTCCTGCTTAGCCGGCGACCTTGGCGAGCACGTCCGACTCCCGCAGGACGAGGAGATCGTCACCCTCGACCTGGACCTCGGTGCCGCCGTACTTCGAATACAAGACCTCGTCGCCCTCGGCGACGTCGAGCGGGATGCGCTTCTCGCCATCCTCGTCCCACTTACCCTCGCCCACAGCCAGGACCTTGCCGCGCTGCGGCTTCTCCTTGGCGGTGTCGGGAAGGACGATGCCGCTTGCGGTGGTCTCCTCCTCGTCGATGGCCTGAACGATCAGGCGATCACCTAGAGGCTTGAGATTCATGGGCTACCTCCATCGAAAACTTGCCAGTCCCTGGCACTCTCAGCGTGAGAGTGCCGACGTGGCACTCTAGCACCTAGAGTGCCAAAACCAGGGATCGCCGCCCGCTAGGCGATCGGCTAGTTCTGGGCCGGCGCGTCTGGCCGCATTCGCTCGCGGATGTCGGACGGGCGGTCAGAGATCTGGGAGAAGCGCACGACCGTCACGGCGTCGTCCATCTCGACCTTGCGGCCGTAGATCTGCTCGAGGAAGTGCACCATCTCGTCGATGCGGCGGAACTCCGGGTTATCGTGCTCGATGTCGCGTCGCGAGAGGTCCTGGACCTGCTTGACCTCGACGGAGTCGATCACGGCCTCGAAGATCTTCTCGCGCGGGGCGTGCTGGAAGCCGACCGTCACGAGCACCACCTCGCCCTTGCGGTACTTCTTGCCCTTGTCGCCCAGCCGGATGGTCGCGGTCTTACGACCGCGCTTGAGCTGGTCGATGAAGACCGGCGAGTAGAAGTTGAGGACGAACACGACGCGGGCAGCCTACCGGCCTTCGACCGACCGGGCCGCCAGCGCCGCGGCGGCCATCTCGCGCTCGCCCTTGTAGGCCAGCCTCGCGCCGGCCTCGTCGAGCGGGATCCAGAGCGCCTCCTCCACCTCGTGATCGTGGTCGCGGACGTCTCCGGAGCGGTAGCCGAGCAGGAAGAAGCTCACGACCTTGAGCACGCGCTCGCCGTCGCGCGCGTACGAGTAGCGAATGTCCCCCAGCTTCCCGAGCGGCTCCGTCTCGAGGCCGGTCTCCTCGCGCACCTCGCGCATTGCGGCCTCCTGCACCGACTCGCCGGGCTCCGGGTGGCCCTTCGGGAGGGCGAGAATCTGGTCGCGCACGCGCACGACGGCCAGGTGCGGCCTGCCGTCGAAGTCGCGGATCACGAGCCCGCCTGCCGAGAACTCGTGGATCACGGGCTCACGAGAGGCACGAAGCGAACGCCGGTGACCGCCTCCTCCTGCCCGTCGCGGAAGCGCATCAGGAGCTCCCGCCTGCCCCTCTCCACCGGGCAGACGAGGGCGGCTCCCGGCGCGAGCTGGTCGAAGAGTGCCGGCGGCGGCTGGTCGTGCGCGGCGGCCGTGACCGAGATGCCCCCGAACGGAGCGCGCTCGGGCGCCCCGCGCGTGCCGTCCCCCACGCGCACCTCGACATTGGCGTAGCCGAGCTGGTCGAGCGCGCCGGCGGCCGCCTCGGCGAGGGTGTCGAAGCGCTCGATCGTGACCACCTCGCGGCACAGCCGCGAGAGCACCGCTGCGGCATAGCCCGAGCCGGTGCCCACCTCGAGCACGCGCTCCTCTCCCGAGAGCTCGAGCAGCTGGGCCATGCACGCCACGATCCAGGGCTGGGACATCGTCTGGCCCTCGCCGATCCGCACCGCGCCGTCGCGGTAGGCGCGCCGGCGCCGGTCCTCGGGGAGGAACAGCTCGCGCGGGACCTCGGTCATCGCCGCCAGCACGCGCGGATCCTCGATCCCGCGCCCGCGCAGCTGGCGCTCGACCATGCGCTCGCGATCAGTGGATGTAGTTCCTGAGCCTCTCAGGCTCATGAACGGTGACCTTCCCGCGGCCGAGGGTGACCACGCCCGCCCGCTCGAGCGTGGCAAGGAAGCGGCTCGCGCTCTCTCGCGAGGTGCCCGCAAGGTTTGCGATCTCCGCCTGGGTGGAGCGAATCAGCACGTCGCCCTCGGGCGCCCCCTCGGCCTGGCGGGCGACCACCTGGGCGAGCACGGCGCTCGCGACGCGACCTGCCACGGTCTGGAACGACTGCTGGAGGAGCCGCTCGTTCGTCCGGCTCACGCGTTCCGCGAGCGCGGCGAGCAGCTTGAGCGCGAGGGCGGAGTTGCGCCTGATCAGCCGCTGCATGTCGCCGGCGAGCAGGGCCACGGCCGCGGTGGCCTCGATCGCCTCCGCGGTGGCCGAGCGCGTCTCGCCGCGGAACATGGCCAGCTCGCCGAACAGCGCGCCGGCGCGCAGCTCGGCGAGGGCCACCATGCGCCCGTCCTGGTGCTCTCTCGTCAGCACCACGGCGCCCGAGCGCAGCAGGTAGCAGGTGTCGCCGTTGTCCCCTTCGCGGAAGATCACCTCCCCGCGATTCCAGTTCCTTGGCACGGCCACCTGGGCCACCTCGACCAGCTCGCGCTCCTCGAGGCCGCTGAAGACCTCGGTATGCGCCAGGAGGCGAGCGGTCTCCTCCCCATTGGACATGCAGCGGATAATTTCACGCACGGTGGCGATAGCACCTGAAGCCGTGACCCACGCCGATGTCGAGGAGGCCGGGCGCCTGCTCCGTGGCCGCGTGCGCGAGACGCCGATGCTCCCTTCGGGCGAGCTCTCGAGGCGCATCGGTACGCGCGTGCAGCTGAAGGCCGAGAACCTCCAGCTCACCGGATCCTTCAAGGCGCGGGGAGCGACGAACACGATCCGGCGGCTTTCGCCCGAGGCGCTGGAGGCCGGTGTGGTGGCCGCGAGCGCTGGCAACCACGCGCAGGCGGTGGCGTTCGCCGCGCGCGAGGCCGGGGCGCACGCGCTGCTCGTGATGCCCGAGCAGGCGCCGCTCGCCAAGGTGGCCGCGGTCCGGCAGTACGGGGGCGAGGTGCGCCTCGTGCCGGGCGGCTACGACGAGGCGGGCGCGGAGGTGCGCAGGGTCGCCGAGCGCGAGGGGATGACCATCGTGCACGCCTTCGACCAGCCGCTCGTGGTGGCCGGGCAGGGCACGGTCGGGCTCGAGATCGCCCGGCAGGCGCCGGCCACACGCCTGATCGTGGTGCCGCTCGGCGGCGGCGGCCTGGCGGCCGGCGTCGGCCTGGCCGCGGCGAGCGAGCTGCCCGACGCCCGGATCATCGGCGTGCAGGCGGAGGGGTGCGCGCCCTACATCGACTCGCTCGCCGCCCGCCGCCCGGTGTTCGCGCGCTCGGCCAACACGATCTGCGACGGGATCGCCGTCAAGCGGCCCGGCGACTTCACGCTCCCGATGGTGGAGCGCTACGTGGACGAGGTCGTCACCGTGTCGGACGATCAGGTGGCGCAGGCGATGGTGCTCCTGCTCGAGCGCTCCAAGCTCGTGGTGGAGGGCGCCGGCGCCGTGGCGGTGGCGGCACTCATGACAGGCCGCGTGAGCGCTCCCGAGGAGGGCGAGGTGTGCGCCGTGCTCTCGGGGGGTAACGTGGACGCCTCGCTCCTCTCCGAATGCATCCGCCTCGGCGAGACGGCGGCCGGTCGCCGCATGGTGCTCTCCACGGTGGTTCCCGACCGGCCGGGGGCGCTCGCGTCGCTCCTGCGGATCGTGGCCGACCACGGCGGCAACGTGGTCGACGTGGAGCACCTTCGCGACGGCATCGATCTGCACGTGCGCGAGACGGCGATCCAGCTCGTGCTCCAGACCCGCGGGGCCGACAACAGCCGTGACATCGTCGACGCCGCGCGGGCGGAGGGCTTCTCGGTGCTGGTCGAGACCGAGAAGCGCGAGTCGTAGGCGCGCTACTCGAGCCAGGTCACGCCGTAGTTCCGAGAGGCGCTCTCGTAGGCCTCCGGGCCGAGGGCGCCCGCGCTCTCGGCGGCGGCGAGCTCGCGAAAGAAACCCTCGAACCCCGCGGGCGAGGTGAGCACGAGCAGCTTGCCCACACGGGGGATCACCCGTCGCTGGGAGTGCGGAACGCCGCGGGGGGCGAACACCATGTCACCCGGGCCCGCTCGGAGCTCCTCGTCGCCGACCTGGATCCGGTGCTCCCCTTCGAGCACGTAGAAGAGCTCGTCCTCCGACTCGTGGACGTGCAGGGGGGTGTCCACCGGCTCGTTCTCCTCGAAGACCGTGAAGGCGCCGCCCGTCGACTCGGCCGACGCCTTGATCAGCACCTCCACCTCGCCGAACCGCAGATGCTCGCCGTCCCCGCTGTCCAGCCGGTAGGGAGAAGCCGTCGCGTGTGTGCTCATGTGTAGTCCTCCATATTCGATATAGTACACTATACTCATTAGTCGAGTGAGGCGATACGAGATGGCCAACCGCGCGCGTCAGGCAGACGAGACTCGCCGGCGGATCGTGGAGGCCGGCGCGCACCTGTTCGCTACCGAGGGCTACGCGGGCACGTCGATTGCCTCGATTGCCGAGCACGCCGGGGTGGCCGTGCCCACCGTCTACGCGAGCATGCGGAGCAAGGCGAACATCCTGCGAGGGGTGATCGACCTGACGGTGAGAGGAGACGCCGGCTCGGCCCCGCTCGCGGCTCGTGAGCCCTGGCTGGCGCTGGACCGGGAGCCCGATCCGCGGCGCCGGCTGCGGCTGTTCGCTCGCATCCACCGCGAGATCTGCGACCGCGAGGCGGGCATCTTCGCCCAGCTCGAAGCCGCCGCCGGCGGCGATCCGGAGGCCGCCGAGATGCTCCGCGAGCACGACCGGCGGCGTTTCGAGACGCAGAGCCGGTTGGCGCGCGGCCTCCATCACGACAGGCAGCTGAAGCACGGGCTGGGAGCTCGCAGGGCGGCGGACTCCATCTGGACGCTCGCCAGCGAGCGAACCTATCTCGCACTGGTTCGCGACCGGGGCTGGAAGCCCGAGGCGTACGAGCGCTGGGTGGCGGACCAGCTCGCCGCCGCCCTCCTGCGCCCGCCCGGCGGCTAGCCTCGGAGCCCCGTGTCGCTCGCCCGCCGCGCCGTCGAGAGGTTCCGCGATCTGCGGCTCGAGCGCGAGCAGGCGCGCGGTGTGCTCGGGCCTGCTCACCGTGCGTGGAAGGGCAACTCCGCGCGCGACAACGAGGAGCGCTGGAGGGGCTGGGACTGGGGCGAGGGCGGGGAGGAGTGGTCGGTCTCTCCCGAGTGGAAGCAGTCGCTCGTCGACGAGGTGCTGCTCGACCTGATTCCCGAGGGCGCGAGCGTGCTCGAGATCGGGCCGGGCGCCGGCCGCTGGAGCGTCGTGCTCGCTCCGCGGGCGGAGCGGCTGGTGCTCGTCGACGTGACACCGCGGGTGCTCGAGGTCTGCCGCGAGCGGCTCGGCGACCTCGCCCACGTGAGCTACGTGCGTTCGTCGGGCAGCGACCTGCCGGGAGTTGCGGACGCGAGCATCGACGCCGTCTGGTCCTTCGACGTCTTCGTGCACGTGGCGCCGCTCGACCAGGCGGGCTACCTCGCGGAGATCGCCCGCGTGTTGCGCCCGGGCGGCACCGCCGCGATCCACCACGCCGACGGGCGTAACCGCGGCGCGTTGCCGAGCCGGCGCGGCTGGCGCTCGCCGATGAGCGCCGGCCTGTTCGCGGCGCTCGCCGAGGAGCACGGCCTCGACGTGCGGCGCCAGGTCCGCTCGTGGTCCGAGGGGCGCCACGACCTCTCGGCCTTCGCCGATGTGATCTCCGTGCTCGAGCGCCGGGCCTGACGTAGGCTGACCCGCTATGCGGATCGCCCCGGAGGTCGCCGACGCGCTTGCTGACGGCCGGCCGGTGGTGGCGCTCGAGAGCACGCTCGTCTGCCACGGCCTCCCACGGCCGCGGAACCTCGACGTGGCGCGCGAGGTGGAGGAGGCGGTGCGAGCCGGCGGGGCGGTGCCGGCCACTATCGCCATGGTGGCCGGCGAGGCGCGGGTCGGACTCGACGAGGAGGCGCTGGCCGTGGTGGCGGGCGGTGACGGCGTGGCCAAGTGCGGCGTGCGCGATCTGGCGCCCGTGGCCGCCCGCGGCGGTCACGGCGCGACGACCGTGGCGTCCACAGCGCACCTGGCCGCGCGCTGCGGGATCCGCCTGTTCGCCACCGGCGGGCTCGGCGGCGTGCACCGCGGCGCGCGCGAGAGCTACGACGAGTCGGCAGACCTCGAGACGCTCGCCCGGACCGGGATCGTGGTGGTCTGTGCCGGGGTGAAGTCGATCCTCGACGTGGGCGCGACGCTCGAGCGGCTGGAGACGCTGAACGTGACGGTGCTCGGGTACGGCACTCACCGCTTCCCCGGCTTCTATCTGTCGGACTCGGGTCACGCGGCGCCCTGGCGTGCGGACTCGCCCGGCGAGGTGGCCGCCGTGGTAAAGGCGGGCCACGGGCTCGGCACCGAGGACCGCGCGGTGGTGGTGGGCAACCCCCTGCCGGCGGCCGAGCAGCTCGACCCTGAGCTCCACGACCGGGTGCTGGCCGACGCGCTCACCGCCGCCGAGCGGGCCGGCGTGGCGGGCAAGGACACCACGCCCTTCCTGCTCGACCGGCTCCACCGGGACACGGACGGGGCGAGCCTGGAGGCGAACGTGCGATTGGTCGTGCGAAACGCGGAGCTCGCGGCCCGGATCGCCGCGGCGCTGTCAGCGGCGTGAGCCAGACCGTCGTCCTCGGCGACGTGATGGTCGACGTGGTCGCCCGGCTCTCCGGACCGCTCGCGCCGGGCAGCGACTCGCCGGCGTCGAACTCCCTCCACGGGGGCGGCCAGGCGGCCAACACAGCGGCCTGGCTCGCGGCCGCGGGCGAGCGTCCGCTGCTCGTCGGGCGGGTGGGTGACGACGCCCTCGGGCGCGAGGCGGGCCGAGCCCTGCGCGACGCCGGGGTGGACTGCCGGCTGGCGCTCGACCCGGAGCACCCGACCGGCACCTGCGTGGTGCTCGTGTCCGCCGGCGGCGAGCGCACGATGCTGCCGGACCCCGGCGCGAACGACGGCCTGGCGCCCGAGGACCTCCCGGACGAGCTGCTCGACGAGTGCTCTCACCTGCACGTGGCCGGCTACGCGCTGATCCGGGAGGGCTCGCGTGCGGCGGCGCGCTCCGCCATCGAGCGCGCCGGCCAGCGCGGGCTGGGCGTCTCCCTCGACCCGTCCTCCGCGGCGCTGCTGTCGCCGGATTTCCTCCAGGACGCGCGGGGCGCCGGGCTGCTCGTGCCGAACGGGGCCGAGGCCACGGCTCTCACGGGCGAGCGCGACCCCGAGCGGGCGGCCGTCGCGCTGGCGGGACGCGAGGGCGAGGTGGCGGTCACCCTCGCCGAGGAGGGGGCGCTCTGGACGGACGGCCACGAGGTCGTGCGGGTGGCGGCGGAGCCGGCCGAGCTGGTGGACAGCACGGGCGCGGGCGATGCCTTCGCGGCCGGCCTGCTGGCGGCGCGCGCGGCCGGCGCGGAGCCGCCCGAGGCGCTCGCGGCCGCGTGCCGGCTCGCGGCCACCGCGGTCACGACTCCGGGTGCCCGCCCGCCGCTCAGACGAGCGCCGACTCGCGCCGGCGACGCCTGAGCGGTTACGTCCTCGGCGGCCGAGCGGTCGGGCACGAGCGACGCCACGTAGGCGTACACCCGCGATCCATCACAGCCCGATCGCGTGAGCGAGCCCTGGACGCATGACGAGACGGAGTGTTCCGGGCTCAAGAGCCGCCGCCGGCAGTCGATAGAGACCGAGTAGTGCGACGCCTCCTCGTCCCGACGCTCCTTCTCGCCCTGACCGCGATCCTCGTCGCGGTCCCGGCCGCCTCCGCCAAGCTGCGCCTGCCTCCGGGTGCGGGCAAGCCGCCCGTTCTCCCGGAGGGCGTGGTCCCGGCCGAGAGGCCGCCCGTGAGCACCACCTCGACCCAGTCGCGCACGCGGCCGGAGGTGCGGGCGGCGAGGAAGGAGTACGTGCTCACCGACGGCCCGCGTCCGTACTGGGCGACCGTCAACATCTGCGACACCTCCCAGACGCCGAACGGGCTCGGCGTGCGCACCAGCGTGCCCGGCAACGGCAGCGAGGAGCGGGTGTACGCCCGCTTCACCGCGCAGTGGTGGAGCCGCGCCGAGGAGGCCTGGCTCACCGTCAAGGGCGCCGGGACCACCGACTGGGTCTACGTGGGCACCTCGGAGTTCACCTCGCAGCAGGCCGGCTGGACCTACCGGTTCTCCGACCCGCCGCAGGGCGCCACCTTCGTGCTGCGCGGCGTGACCGAGCTGGTCTGGCGCGCCGAGGACGACCGCCGCGACGGCAACTGGGACGTCGTGCGCCGCCGCACTCTCCTCACCGAGACCGGAATGGACGGTGTCAAGGGTGGGGATCCGGTCGGCACATCCAAGGCGATGTGTCTGATCTGGTGAGTTTGGGAATCTCCTGACCACGCTGATCGCGCGCTAGCCGGGTTCCCCGAAGGACGTGGGGCTTGCGCTAGGCTGCCCCACGAGCAGGGCCGGCGGATCCGAGTGCCTGACTTGGTGGCCAGAAAACTCACCCCATTCGCACTGTGCGCCGCGCTTGCGGCAGCGCTTCTCGTGCCGGCCGGCGCCGGCTCGGACGAGCTCGCCGATCAGTGGGCGAGCGTGAACATCTGCAGCCCGTCCCAGCTCGGGGCGCGCGCCCAGCTCGCCGGGGACGGCTCCACGTCCGACATGCAGGTGCGCTTCACCGCCCAGTGGCTCAGCCCCGGCGGCTGGGTGTCGCTCGAGGGCGCGGCCAGCTCGCCCTGGCAGTCGGCCGGCTCGGCGGAGTACACCTGGGGTCAGGCGGGCTGGACCTTCGCGCTGAACGTCCCGCCCGGTGCTCAGTACCAGCTGCGCGCCGTGGCCGAGCTCCAGGTGGGCGGCAAGACCTCCTCGCTCGTCACGGGCACCTGCACCGTCGGCTGAGCGGCTCCTAGGAGAACAGGCGCGGGTCGTTCGTGATGACCCCGTCCACGCCGAGCTGCTCGAGCGCGCCGATCCGCGCGGCGTCGTCGACGGTCCAGATGTACACCTGCCCGCCGGCGCCGTGCACCGCCTTCACCAGCCGGCTGGAGGCGAGGATCTGATGCGCCATGACCGCCTCGCAGCCACCGGCGCGGATGCGATCCGCGGCCTGTCTCGGCAGCCGCGCGCGCCAGACGCGCGCGATCAGGTAGGCGGGCAGCGCCAGCGGCGAGCGCAGGTAGTTGCGGCGCACCTGCGGCACCGACCAGCCACGGCGCAGCCCGGGGGCGAGCTCGCCGAGCCTGTCGAGGCTCTCCGTGTAGGTGGTGGACACGAGCGAGCGTTCGAGCAGCCCGCGCGCCTCGAGCCCCGCGACCACCTCGCGCTCGTAGCCCGGCAGCTTGAGGTCCACGTCGAGCTCGACCGCCGCGTAGGCCTCGCCGGCGAAGTGATCGAGTCCCTCGTCGAGGGTCAGGCACTCGCGGCTCTCCGCGTCCTCGTAGTCGTGGGCCAGCACGAGCCGCCCGTCACGGGTGCGCAGCACGTCGAACTCGATCATGTCGACCCCGTGCTCGAGGGCGGCCTCGAAGCTGCGCGTGGTGTTGCCTGGCGCCACGTGACCGGCGCCCTTGTGCCCGACCTTGACGAGGGATCCGCGCGCAGCCGGCCGAGCCGGCTGCTTGCGGCCTAGCGCTGGCAAGCCGGGCACCAGTAGGTCGTGCGGTTGTCGTCTCCCTGCCCGCGCGCGCGTACGAGCGTCCCGCAGCGGCGGCAGGGCCGGCCGGCGCGCTCGAAGACCCAGGCCGGCGCGTAGCGCCGCCCGCTTGCCGCCGAGTCCCGCATCAGGGGGCGAATCTCGTTCACGATGGCGAGTGCCTCGTCGTCGCTCACCCGCCCGACCGGGCGCCAGGGGTCCGTGGCCGCCAGGAAGCACCCCTCCGCCTTCCACAGGTTGCCCACGCCCGCGAGGTTGCGCTGGTCGAGCAGGGCGTCGCCGATGCCGCGCGTCTGATCGTCCTGGCGCAGCCGCGCGAGGAAGCGCGACTCGTCGAAGTCGGCGTCGAGCACGTCGGGCCCGAGGCCGGCGACGCGCTGGTCGATGCGCGTGCGCGAGTCGGTCATCAGCTCGAGCACCGGGCCGTCGAACTGCACCACCTCGTGCTCGGCCGTGCGGATCACGAGCCAGGCCCGGCGCGGGGAGCGCCGCCAGCGCTCTCCCCGCCGATAGATGCCCCAGCGTCCCGTCATGCGCAGGTGGGAGTGGAGCGTGAGGTCGCCCTCGAAGCGGATGAACAGGTGCTTGCCGCGCGCGTCCACCCGGCGCACCGCGCGGCCGGCGAGGCGCTCCGGCCAGCGATCGAGCGCGTGCCGGGGGTGCGGCGTCTCGATCTCCGCGATCGGCTTGCCCACGAGCGCCTCCTCGATCCGGTGCGCGGCGCGGTGGATGGTGTCGCCCTCGGGCACTACGCGCTCAGCGTCAATCGGCGCGGGCTCTGCCGGAAGCCGAGCTCGATCAGGAGCTCGCCGACCTCGGAGCCGACAACGGCCTCGCCGTCGAAGCGCTCCAGGCCGAGCCTCGGCACGCGGCCGCGCCTGACCGCGTCCGCGAGCGCCTCGAGGGCGGGACGCAGCCAGGCCTCGTCCGGGTCGCGCAGGGGGAGGAGGGCCTTGCCGCCGCGCTCCACGTACAGGACCGGCTCGGCGTCGAGGCTCACGACGTAGGCGCCCGCCGCGCGCGCGGGCCGTCTGCCGGCGGAACCGCGCTCGCGTCCTGGCCATGGCAGCGTGGCGCCGAACGGGTTGGCCGGGTCGGTGGCGGCCAGCACGAGCGGTCCGGCGGGTTCGTCCGTGCGCATCGTGCGCAGCCGCTCGATCGCCGCCGAGAGCCCGAACTGCGCACCGCCGAGGCCCTCCACGAAGTACCCCCGCCGCGCGGTGCCGAGCGTCTCGAGGTTCGACAACTCGCCGTAAAGCGCCGAGAAGCCACCCGGAACACCCTCGGCCAGCACCGTCTCGCGCGTCACGATCCCGTAGCGCTCGAGCATCAGCTCCGCGATCGCGCGCATGCGCGGCCCGTGCGCCGGCGCGTCCGCGAACAGGGGAGCGGTGAGCGACCAGCGCCCCTGGACCTGGGGAGCCCCGGGGCGGCGGCGGCGCGCGAAGCGGCGACCGGGCTCGCGGCCGGGCTTGGCGAGCGAGAGTCGCGGCGCGCGCAGCGGGGCGAAGGCGTCGTTGGTGATCTCACCGGCCCATACCAGGTCCCAGAGCGCCTCCTGGAGCTCGAGCGGCTCCACCTCGTCGAGGTCCGCCAGCAGGTCGGTCCAGAACGCGGCGCCGCGGGTGAGGCGCTCGCGAATCCGCCCGTGGAGCGGTCCGTCGGGCGGCTCGCCCTTCAGCGGCGGTGCGCCGAGCCAGCGGGCGTCCTCGCGGAAGAGCAGACTTACCCGTCCCGAGGAGCGGCCGAGCGAGCCAGCCCCGACCCACACGAGCTCGCCGCTCGCGCAGAGCTGGTCGATCCAGGCCGGCGAGTAGGCGCCGAGCCGGCGCGGCAACACGTCGCGCTCCCACACCTTCGCCTCGAGCGCCACGCCCTGGAGCGGCACGAGCAGCTCGCGCAGGCGGTCGACGCCCGCGCCGCCGGGCGGGGCGGAGTCGATCCCCTGCCAGGCGGGCAGGAAGCGAGCGAGCGCGCGCTGCTCCGCCGGCTCGACCTCCTTGCGGAGCGAGGCCAGTGAGGCACGGCGCAGTCGGCGGAGCACCTCTGGGTCGCACCACTCGCGTGCGCTGCCGCCCGGGCGCAGCTCGCCCCGGACCAGCTCCCCGGCGCGCTCGAGCTCGCGCAGCACCGGCCCGGCGTCCACCCCGTAGCGGCCCGAGAGGGCGCCCGTGGTGAACGGTCCGTGGGTGCGCGCGTAGCGGCGACCCAGCCGGCGCAGCGGCTCCTCCACCTCCTCGACGAACGCGGCCGGCAGCCCGCCTGGCGGCACCGCGCCGAGCGCGTCCCGGTAGAGGCCGGCGTCCTCGGCCGCCACGAAGCGCTCCTCGCCGCCGATCCGCATCTTCACCGCTCGCCGTTCGCGTTCGAGCTCGGTGAGGATGCGCCGCGCCGCCACCGCCTCGATGCAGCGCGCCTGCGCCTCGGCCGCCGTGAGATCGCCGACCGCGCGGAGCACGTCGTGCAGGCCGTCGGCATTGGCCGCCAGCCTGTGCTCGCTCGTGCGCTGGAGGTCCGCCTCGACCTCGGCGAGCGCCCCCTCGTCGATCAGGTCGCGCAGCTCCTCCTGACCGAGCAGCTCGCGCAGCAGGTCGCGGTCGAGGGAGAGCGCCGCCGCGCGCCGCTCGGCGTTCGGCGTGTCGCCCTCGTACATGTAGGTGGCCACGTAGTCGAACAGGAGCGAGGAGGCGAACGGCGACGCTCGCTGGGTCTCGACCTCGACCAGCGACAGCTCGCGTGTATGAAGGCCGCGCAGCAACTCGACCAGCCCGGGCAGGTCGAACACGTCGCGCAGGCACTCGCGGTAGGTCTCGAGCACGATCGGGAACTGGCCGTAGCGCTTGGCCACCTCGAGCAGCGACTGCGCCTTCAGGCGCTGCTGCCAGAGCGGCGTTCGCTTGCCGGGATAGGCCCGCGGCAGCAGCAGCGCCCGCGCCGCGTTCTCCCGGAAGCGCGCGCCGAAGAGCGCGGAGCTCGACAACTCGCGCACCACCAGGTCCTCGAGCGCGTCCGGCTCGACCATAACGAGCTCGGCCGAGGGCGGCTCGTCGGCGTCGGGGAGGTGGACGATGATGCCGTCGTCAGACCAGATGGCGTCGGACTCGAGCCCGAACTCGTCGCGGATGCGGGCCGACAGCGCCAGCCCCCACGCGGCATGCACGCGCCCGCCGAACGGCGACAGCACGCACAGGCGCCAGTCGCCGATCTCGTCGCGGAAGCGCTCGATCACCACCGTGCGGTCGCTCGGCACCACGCGCGTGGCCTCGCGCTGCTCGCGCAGGTAGGCGGACAGGTTGGTGGCGGCGCGCTCGTCGAGGTCGTACTCGGCGGCCAGCTCGGCCGGCTCGCGATCCACGGCCTCGCGTGAGAAGGCCCCGATCGCCGCGCCGAGCTCCTTGGGCCGGCCGACACCGTCGCCGCGCCAGAACGGCACCGCGCCCGGCAGCCCGGGCGCCGGGGTCACGATCACGCGGTCGCGCGTGATCTCCTCGATCCGCCAGGTGGAGGCGCCCAGCAGGAACGTCTGGCCGGGACGCGCCTCGTAGACCATCTCCTCGTCGAGCTCGCCCACGCGGCGGCCGTCCGGCAGGTGCACGCCGTAGAGGCCGCGGTCGGGGATCGTGCCCGCGTTGGTCACGGCGAGCTGGAGCGCGCCGCGGCGCGCGCGGACCGTGTCGGCCACTCGGTCCCAGACGATCCGCGGACGCAGCTCGGCGAACTCGTCGGACGGGTAGCGGCCGTCGAGCATGTCGAGCACGCTGTCGAGCAGCTCGCGCGAGAGCTCGTGGAACGGGTAGGCGCGGCGTACGGTCTCGTGGAGATCGGGGACCCTCAGCTCGTCACCGGTCGCCGTCATCGCCACGATCTGCTGGGCCAGCACGTCGAGCGGGTTGCGCGGCACCACGGTCGGCTCGATGTCCCCGTCGCGCATGCGCTTGGCCACCACGGCGCACTCGAGCAGGTCGGCCCGGAACTTGGGGAAGATGCGCCCGCGCGAGACCTCGCCCACGCCGTGGCCCGCGCGGCCGATTCGCTGAAGGCCGGCGGTCACGGACTTCGGCGACTCGACCTGGATCACGAGATCGACCGCGCCCATGTCGATCCCGAGTTCGAGGGAGCTGGTGGCCACGAGGCAGGGAAGCTCGCCCGACTTGAGCAGGTCCTCGACCACGAGGCGCTCCTCCCGGGCCAGCGAGCCGTGGTGGGCGCGGGCGATCGGGACGGGCGCCTGGTCCTCGCTCCCCTCCGCGGCCAGCTCGTTCAGGCGCACGGCGAGCCGCTCGGCGCCGCGCCGGTTGTTCACGAAGATGATCGTCGAGCGGTGCCCGCGCACCAGCTCGAGCAGCTCGGGGTAGATCGCGGGCCATATCGAGCGGGAGGTGGCGGCGGGCCGACCGATCCCGTCGCCAACCAGGTCGCCGCCTCCGGCGGCCGTGCCCATCCCGCCGATGGCTGGGCTTGTCACGTCGTGGGCGTCCGGCTCGCGCATACTCTCCACCGGCACCTGGATCTTGAGGTCGAGCGGCTTGCGCAGGCCGGCGTCGACGATGGTGCACTTCCTGCCCGGACCGGAGAGGAAGCGTCTCACCTCCTCGAGCGGCCGCTGCGTGGCCGACAGCCCGATCCGCTGTAGCGGCCGTCCGGCCTGCTCGACGAGCCGCTCGAGCGTGAGGGCGAGGTGGGCGCCGCGCTTGGTGCGCGCCACCGCGTGGATCTCGTCGACGATCACCCATTCGGTGTCGGTGAGGAACTCGCGCGCCCGCGAGGTGAGCATCAGGTAGAGCGACTCCGGCGTCGTGATCAGCACGTCGGGCGGCGTCCGCAGCATCGCCTGGCGCTCGCGCTGCGGGGTGTCACCGGTGCGGATGGCGACGGAGATCTCGCCGCCGATTCCTCGGAGCGGGGCGCGCAGGTTCCTCTCGATGTCGTACGAGAGCGCCTTCAGCGGCGACACGTAGACCAGCCGCGTGCGACGCTCGCCGGCCGGCTCCGCCACGAGCCGGTCGAGGCCCCAGAGGAAGGCGGCGAGCGTCTTGCCGGATCCGGTGGGCGCCGACACGAGCACGTCCTGGCCGGCGGCGATCGCCGGCCAGGCCTGCTCCTGGGCGGCCGTCGGGCGCTCGAACGAGCGGGTGAACCAGTCCCTTACCTGTGGGGTGAACGATGCGAGAGGGTCCGATGCCACGCGACCCACGAGCGTATCGGCTGTGGCGGGTAGGCTGGCCGCCATGAACCGAGTACGCCAGCGTCTGGGCGCGCTCGCGCTCGTCGGCGCCCTCGCCGCCGGCGTCTCGGCCTGCGCTGACGACGCCCAGGACGCGATCCGCGATCAGGCCGACAAGGCTCGCCAGGACCTCGAGAAGAAGCGCGACGAGATCCGCAAGGACATCAAGAATGGCGCGAGCCGCGAGGAAATCGAGAAGCAGCTGGACGAGCTCGAAGACGAGGCGAAGGACCAGGGCGGGAAGTTCCAGGACGACACCCGCGACCTGCGCAAGGACCTCGAGCGCGAGCTGCGCTGAGGCGCTCTACAGTGCGCGCGGCGGCGACCCGAAGCTGTCCGCCACCACGCTGTGCAGCTGCACGCCGATCGCCGTGCCGGTGGCCGCCAGCGCGGCGAGCAGGCCCAGCTCCGGGCCGACGAGGACGGCGCAGGCCGGGATGGCCGCCAGCGCCAGGCCGAACGCCTGCCAGCGCCCCACCACCAGTCCGGTGAGCGACGCGAGCAGCAGCACCATCAGCACGATCAACGCCATGGCCGATCTCCTCTCAGAATCCCTCGGGGTGGCGGGCCGTGTAGCCCGTTGACGAGCGCATCTGCTCACTCCAGCGATTGCCGTTCGCCTTCAGGGCGCTGGTGTCGAAGCGCAGCCCCGCCACCACCAGGTAGGCGTGGCCGGGGTTGGAGCGGACGGTGATCCAGCCGCCGCGGCCGGCGCTGCCCCAGCGCATCAGGCCGCTCGAATTGAGCGGAGTATCGAGGAGCCCGGCAGCGTGCAGCACGTAGCTGACCGAGCCCGAGCAGTCGTAGCCGGTGTCGTTCCAGCTCCCGTGACCGCCGCCGTACTTGTATGGCTTGGTGGCGATCTCGTTGCCCGCGGCGATGATCTGCTGGACCTCCGCGGGCGCGCCGGCCGGCGCCACTGCCAGGCCGTCGTCGCCGACGTAGGCCTTCTCGACCGGCGCCGCCGGGGGCTCTGTGGGCAAGGTCTCCGCCTCGGAAGTGGCCGTCTCGGCGCGTTCCTGCACCAGCCGCTGCTCGCTCCGCGAGGCGGCGCCGTTCACGCGACGGCTCTCGGCGAGCTCGAAGCGCTTCACGCTGCGGCGCGTGGCGGGACCGAACTGGCCGTCCGCGCTCGTATCGAACCCGGCGCTGTCCAGGTAGCGCTGGAGCGCGCGCACGTCCGAGCCGCTCGACCCGACCTTCAGGGTGCGGCTGGCGTAGGAGGCCGCGGCGGCGTCGGCGACGGCGGTGAGGCTGAGCGCTACGACGGCGAGCGCCGGCAGCGTTCTGCGCATGTGTAGGTGCTCCATTCTCTTCTTCGGCGCCTACGGGGTTAGCTGTCGGGCTCGCGCCAGAAGAGTGGCGCTACGCGAGCTCACGCTCGCGACTCGCCCCGTGTTACTCGGGTCCCCCGCTCCCCGGCCGCCAGGCGGCTGGGGATTCGGCTATGGCTTGGCGGCAGGGCACCATAACAGTCCCCGCCAATGGAAATCTCGAAACCGATGAGATTCGCGCTGTTGCTCGCCGTCGTGATGGCGGCCGCGATCGCGGCCTGCGGCGGCACGGAGGACGCCGCCGACGGGAGCCGCGCGCCGGAGGTGGTGGTGGCCGCCCTCGGCGACTCGATTACGGCCGGGACGCCGCTCTGGGACCCGGATCCGGCGCTCAGGTCGCAGATCCCGGTGCCCGACCGGCGCAGCCAGTACGAGTACTGGGCCGAGCGCGCGCTGCCGGGCACGGATTTCCGCAACTGCGGAGTCCCGGGCGAGCGCACCGACGAGATCGCGGCGCGGCTCGAGGCCTGCGCCGACGGCGCCGACGTGGTGATCGTCCAGGGCGGCGTGAACGACATCTCGCAGGGGATCGCCCCCGCCCCGGCGGCGCGCAACCTGCGCGCGATGGTCAGGCGCGGCAAGCGGCTCGGCCTGCGCGTGGCGATCGTCGAGCTCCTGCCCTGGAACGGCGGCTACCCGAGCGTCGACCGCCCGATCCGCGATCTGAACAGGCGAATAGCCCGGATCGGCAGCGAGGAGGACGTGCCGGTGCTCCCGTGGTACCACGAGCTCGAGGACCCTCGGCAGCCGGGGCGCATGCGCGTCGACCTCACGATCGACCTCACCCATCCGTCGGTGAAGGGCTACCGGCGGCTGGGGGAGTCGGTCGAGCTGCCGTAGCCGCCCAGCGCACGCGCACGCTCGAACACCGCGTCCATCATCTCCTCGGTGAGCCGCCCGGTGAAGGTGTTCTGCTGGGAGGGGTGGTAGGAGCCGAGCAGGACCGGGCCTTCGTCGATCCGGTGCTCCGCCGCATGGCCGAAGCGCGGTCGCGGCCGCACCCCGGTGAGGCGGCAGGCGGCGTCCCAGGCGAAGCCGCCGAGGCAGACGATCACGGCCGGCCTGAGCAGGCCGAGCTCCTCGGCGGCGTAGGGCAGGCAGTTGTCGCGCTCGGCGGGCAGCGGCCGGTTGGCGGGCGGGGCGCAGCGCACCGCGGCGGCCACGAAGGCGCCGTCGAGGCGCAGGCCGTCATCGAGCGAGCGCGAACCGGGCTGGTTCGCGAAGCCGGTGCGGTTGAGCGACGCGAACAGCCAGTCGCCCGAGCGATCGCCGGTGAACACGCGACCCGTGCGGTTGCCCCCGTGCGCCGCCGGCGCCAGCCCCAGCACGTACACACGGGCGCGCGGGTCACCGAAGCCCGGCACCGGCCGCCCCCAGTAGTCCTCGTCCGCGAACGCCGCCCGCTTCTCGCGCGCCACGCGCTCGCGCCACTCGACCAGACGCGGACAGCGCCGGCAGTCGACGACGCGAGCCTCTACGCCTTCAAGCGCCTGCCGGTGCTGAACAGGTACGACGCCCATAGGTATGCCGGCACCGCGAGCGCGGCGGTCACGCCGAGCGAGAGCCAGACGGACACGTCGCTCTGGCCGAGGAAGCCGAAGCGCACGGCGTTCACGAGGTAGAAGACCGGGTTCACGTGCGAGAGCTCCTCCCAGGGGGCCGGCAGCACGTCGACCGAGTAGAAGACGCCGCCAACGAACACGAGCGGCAGGATCACGATGTTCGAGATGAAGGTCGTGAAGTCCCAGCTCTCGGCGTAGATGCCGACCACCAGGCCGAGCGCGGCGAACAGCGTGAGGCCAAGCGCGACGGCGGCGAGCAGCGCGAACGGCCGCTCGATCGGAACGTCGACGACGAGGATCGCGAGCACCACGAGCGCCACGCCGATCGCGAGCGCGCGGTACACGCCGCCGATCACGTAGCCGAGCGTCATCTGCCACGAGGGCATGGGAGCCGAGAGCACGTCGTTCACGTAACGGTCGAAGCGCGCCTGAAAGATCGTCGAGGCGTTGTTGGCGTACGCCGCCTGCACCATCGCCATCGTGATCAGCCCGGGCACGATGAACACCTCGTAGTCGACCTCGCCGACCTGCCGGATGCGGCCGCCGAGCGAGAGGCCGAACACGAGGATGAACAGCATCGAGGCCACGACGGGCGCCAGGATCGTCTGCGTCCAGAGCTTCGAGACGCGCAGCGTCTCGCGGCGGCAGAGCCAGACAAGTCCGGTCAGGAGGCCATCGCCTTCACGTAGACGTCCTGGAGGCGCCCGACCCCGAAGTGCTCGCGCAGGCCGTCGGCCGAGTCGCGCGCAATCAGGTGGCCGTCGCGGATCAGCGCGATCTCCTCGCAGAGGTGCTCGGCCTCCTCCAGGTAGTGCGTGGTGAGCAGGATCGTGGTGCCCTCGGCGTGCAGCCTGCGGATGTACTCCCAGAGCTCGGTGCGCAGCTCGAAGTCCACGCCCGCGGTGGGCTCGTCGAGGATCACGAGCCGCGGCCGGTGCATCAGCGCTCGGGCCAGCAGCAACCGGCGGCGTTGACCCCCGGAGAGCTTGGGCGCGCGCACGTCGCTCTTCGCGCCGAGGCCGAACACCGTGATCATCTCCTCGGCGCGGTCCTCGGCCTCGTCGCGTCCCATGCCGAAGTAGCCGCCGTGGTAGAGGAGCGTCTCGCGCACTGTGAGGAAGCGGTCGAGGTTGATGTCCTGCTCGGCCAGCCCCACCGAGCGGCGGGCCTCCATCGAGTGATGAGGCTCGCCGAACACCTCGATCTCCCCGCTCGTCACGCGCAGCAGGTTGCAGACGGCGCTGATCAGCGTGGTCTTGCCCGCGCCGTTCGGGCCGAGCAGCCCGAAGAATGCGCCGGCCGGGATGCGCAGGTCGAAGTCCTCGAGCGCGAGCATGCCGTCGTCGTAGCGCTTGGTGAGACCACGGAGCTCGAGCGCAGCGACGTCGCGAAACATCCGATCGAGACTATCGACCGCCGGTTGGCCATTCCCGCGCCTGTGCCGATACGTAGGGACGTGGCCTCGCGCGTGCTCGCGCCCATCCTCGCGGTCGCCCTCGTGCTGGGCGTCGTCGCTCTCCGGGCGACGCACTCGGACGCCGGCTTCCCGCTCGCGAGCTCGAAGCGCTCCTCCTGCGGCGCCGACGCGGGCCGCGCGCCGCGCGAGCTCGGCCTGGAGCGAGCGCGCCAGCTCACGCTCTGCCTGCACAACGAGCAGCGGGCGAGCGAGGGCCTGCCGCCGCTGCGCCGCAACTCGCAGCTCGAGCTGGCCGCCCAGCGCTACGCGGAGCAGATGGTGGCCGAGCAGTTCTTCGAGCACGAGGCGCCGAACGGCAGTGATCCACAGGACCGCATCCTGATGGCCGGCTACCCGTCGCAGGCCGCGTCGACCGGCGAGAACCTCGCCTGGGGCACGGGCGCGGAGGGCACGCCGGTCGAGATCATGGACGGCTGGATGCACAGCCCCGGCCACAAGGCGAACGTGCTGCGGCCGAACTTCGCCGAGGCGGGAGTGGGCATCGTCTCCGACGTCCCCAAGGACCGGCAGCGCATGCCGGCGGGCGCCACCTACGCGGTGAGCTTCGGCGGGGCGCCGCTCCCGGCTCAGCCCCCGAGCGCCTTGCCGTAGTGGCGCTCGTAGTAGTCCCGGTACTCGCCTGAGCGGATCGGTCCCCACCAGGGCTCGTTGTCGCGAAACCAGTCCACCGTCCGGGCGAGCCCGTCCTCAAAGCGAACCTGGGCCTGCCAGCCGAGCTCGTCGCGCAGCTTGTCGGAGCTGAGCGAGTAGCGACGGTCGTGGCCGGGCCGGTCGGTCACATGCTCGATCAGGGACTCGTCGCGGCCGGCCAGCTCGAGGATGCGTCTCACCACGTCGATGTTCTCGCATTCGTCCGGGCCGCCGACGTTGTAGGTCTCGCCGCTCCGCCCGCGCTCGAGCACGGCGTGGATGCCGCGGCAGAAGTCCTCGACGAAGAGCCAGTTGCGCACCTGGCGGCCGTCGCCATAGACGGGCAGGGGGTCGCCATGCAGCGCGTTCAGGATGCAGAGAGGGATCAGCTTCTCCGGGTACTGCCGCGGGCCGTAGTTGTTCGAGCCGCGGCAGATCACGGCCTCGACGCCGTACGTGTGGGCGTGGGCGGACACGAGCAGGTCGCCACCCGCCTTCGTCGCCGAGTACGGGGACGAGGGATCGAGCGGCGAGCGCTCGGTGAACGAGCCGTCCTGGATCGAGCCGTACACCTCGTCGGTCGACACCTGCAGGTAGCGACCCACACCTCGCTCGCGCGCGGCGTCGAGCAGCACGCTCGTGCCGATCACGTGCGTGCGCGCGAAGGCCTCCTGGTCGGCGATCGAGCGGTCCACGTGGGACTCGGCTGCGAAGTTCACGATCGCGTCCACCCCGTCCGCGTTCCGCATAACGAGCTCGCGGTCCTCGATCGAGCCGACCACGAGCTCCACGCCGTCGGGCACGTTCTCGCGCCGCCCGGCGTAGGTGAGCTTGTCGAGCACCGTCACGTCGTGCTCGTCCTTCACGAGCCCGACGTAGGTCGAGCCGATGAAGCCCGCGCCGCCCGTCACGAGCAGCCTCATGCGCGCTCCCCGAGGTGGGCACGTACGCCGTCGCGCCAGCCGGGCAGCCGGTGCCGGTCCTCAACCGCGAGCACGGAGTAGGACGGGCGCGGCGCCGGCAGGTGGAACTCGGCGGTCGTGCACGGCTCGATCTCAACGTCCACCGCGGCCTGGGTGAGGGCCTCGCGCGCCAGCTCGTACCAGCTGCAGTGACCGTCGCCCGCCACGTGCACGATGCCGCGCTCGCCGCCGCGGGCGAGCGCCACGAGCGCCGGCGCGAGGTGGCCGGTGTATGTGGGGCAGCCCAGCTGATCGTCGACCACCCGGACTGCGTCGCGTTCCCTGCCGAGGCGGAGCATGGTGTCGACGAAGTTACCCCCGTCCGGCCCGAACAGCCAGGAGGAGCGCACGACGAGGTGGTCGGGGTTGGCCGCCGCCGTGGCCTCCTCGCCCTCCAGCTTCGAGCGGCCGTAGACCGAGAGCGGGGCGGTCGGGTCCTGCGGCCGGTAGGGCTCGTCGGAATGGCCGTCGAAGACGTAGTCGGTCGACACGTACACCACGCGCTCGGCCGCCTCGGCCACGTTGCGCGCGCCGTCGCGGTTCACGCGCAGGGCCTCCTCGGCATGCTCCTCGGCGCCGTCCACGTCGGTCCAGGCGGCGCAGTTGACCACCGTGCCGGCGCCCGCCAGCGCGTCCCGCACGGCGCCCGCGTCGGTCACGTCGAGCTCGGCGCGCGTGAGCGCGAGCGCGTCGTCGCCGGCCGCCCGCGCGACGGCTCGGCCGAGCATCCCTCCCGCCCCGACTATCGCGAGCTTGGCCAGGGCCCCCACGATAGGTCACCTCGGCGCGGGGCGGGCCAGCAGCTCGCGCAGCTCCCGCACGACCAGGTCGGGCCGGAGGAACACGTCGTCGCGGCTGTAGCGGCGAAACTCGTCGCCACGGGCGCGGGCCTCCCGTTCGCGTTGACGGTCCTCCTCCCAGGAGTAGCGGCTGTTGTGGAACGTGTAGCTGTCGAGCTCGACGGTCAGACGCTGCTCGGGCCAGCGGCAGTCGACCCGCCTGCCGCCGGCCGGCCGGTTGGTCAAGGGGAGCGGCAGGCCCGCCTCGCGCAGCAGCGCGAGGAAGCGGGCTTCGAGCTTGCTGAGGGTCACGCGGGTTTCGCCGCTCATGACCCTGCGGAGGGTCGCCGTGCCTTTCGAGTTGGGATGCTGGACGAGCACGGCGTCCACGTGGCGGGGCGTGGTGCGGTACTTGACCCCCGCCTCGTGGCAGGCTCGGGCGAGGTCGTCCTCGGAGAGCAGGGCGGCGAGGTCGACGAGGGTGCGGGGGACGGTGGTGATGGGGATGCCCCGCCAGGTGGTGGCCTCGGTGGGTGGGCCGCGGCGGAATCGGTGGGTGCGGACCCCGCGCACCCGGCGCTCTCTCGGCACTAGTACTTCCGCCGCCGACTACATGGCTGCCGTCAAGGCGTGCGGTAAAGGGGCGCTGCTCTCTGGCCTGGCGGCGGCCTACCTCTACCGGCTGGTAAAGGCTTCGGTGCCGGCTTCGACGCTAGGAGCCTGGTGCCCGACCCGGTACACGCCGCGGTAGCGGGTGACAAGCGCGCCCGAGCGCAGGCGCGAGGCGATCTCCGCGGGCGTTACGCCGGCAGCCACCAGCTCCGCCCGGGTCACCACTCCATACGCGCGCGAAGCCAACCGGCCGATGATCCTGTCCGCCGTCCTGGGTTGTTGTCGCACTGCAACAACAAGGCAGGACAGCTCAAGATTTCGCCCCTGGCGGTCGGCGATCCCCTACAGAATCTGCACGTCAGCGCTGTCGCCCACCACGAAGCGGTAGGCCCGCGGCAGCGCCGGTCCGCGGCCGATGCGCACGTCGCGGCCGATCAGGCTCGCCTCGATGCGGTGCTCGAGGTCCGAGATCGAGGAGCCCGCGAGCACGATCGAGTGCTCCAGCTCGGCCCTCTCGATCGAAACCGACTCCCCGAGAGCGGTGTACGGGCCGATGTAGGCGTCGATGAGACGGGTACCGCGGCCGATGATCGCCGGCCCGCGCACGGTCGTTCGCTCGAGCAGGGCGCCCTCCTCGACCACGACCCGGCCCTCGACGCGCGAATCCACCAGCTCGCCGTCGATGCGCGGGTCCAGGTCGTCGAGGATCAACCGGTTGGCCTCGAGCATGTCCTGTACCTGGCCGGTGTCCTTCCACCAGCCGTGCACGATGTGCGGGTCGACGCGCATGCCGCGGTTGACCAGCGCCTGGATCGCATCCGTGATCTCGAGCTCGCCGCGTCCGGACGGCTCGATCGAGCGGGCCGCGTCGAAGATCGCGGACGTGAACATGTAGACGCCGACCAGCGCGAGGTTCGTGGACGGCTCGGGGGGCTTCTCGACAAGACGAGCGACCTGCCCCTCGCCGTTCAGCTCGGCCACCCCGTAGTGCTCGGGGTCCGGTACGGGCGTGAGCAGGATGAGTGCGTCGGGCTCCTCGGTCCTGAAGGTGTCGACCAGCTGCACGATCCCGTCGCGCAGGAGGTTGTCGCCGAGGTACATCACGAACGGCGCGTCGCCGAGGTAGCGCTCGGCGGTGAGCACCGCGTGGGCGAGCCCGAGCGGGGCGTCCTGCTCGATGTACTCGATCGAGATGCCGAAGCGGGAGCCGTCGCCGGCCGCGTCGCGGATCTCTTGGCCGGTCTGCGGCGCGATGATGATGCCGACCTCCTCGATGCCCGCCGCCCGCATCGCCTCGATCCCGTAGAAGAGCACCGGCTTGTTGGCCACCGGCACGAGCTGCTTGGCGCTCGTGTGCGTGAGCGGGCGCAGGCGCGTGCCCTTGCCGCCGGAGAGGATCAGCCCCTTCATCAGTAGGTGCCGCCCAGCTTGCGGTGGTCCCAGGTCACGACCCGGGAGGGCGCAAACGTGAGGCCGACGCGCTTCTGTGCCTGCCTCTCGACCATCTCGCGGATCTCCGGCGTGAGCTCACCGGCATAGCGCTCGAACAGCGCCAGCCCATAGCGCTCCACCTCGGCTGGGTCGCGTTCAAGGCCCACGTCGCACTCGAACATCACGCCGCGCAGCTCTTGATAGTTCACGCCATCCTCGATGCCGATCGTGGCACGCGGATCGCGGTCGAGGTTCCGCGCCTTCTGTGACTTGGCATAGGTCCAGCCGCGTAGCTCCAAGCCGTCCGAGACAAACCACAACGGCACCATATGCGGCCTTCCGTGTGGGCCGACGGTCGCGCATTGCATCACCATCTGCTCGTCGAGGAAGGCGCGCAGCTCGGCGCCGGTCATCTCGATCTGGTCGCGTCGCGAGGGCACCCGGGGCGATTCTGCCATGCGTCAAGCCCACGACGATTGTGGGTAAGGCCACCGCCGTGTTCCCCCAGCAGGCGGGTACAGCGCTAGGGCGCCGTCCACCGGCGTGGTGCGGCCTAGCGCCTGACGGCGCCCGCGAGCGCCTCGGCCGCCTCGAGCACTGCCTGGCGCGCCTCGTCGGGCTCGACCACCACGGCGTCGCCGGCCTCCTTGAGGATCTCGCGCGAGAGCCATTCGTGCGAGGCGTAGGTGCGCTCCACGATCACGGCGCCGTCCGCCAGCTCCTCGACCACGCGGCGGTCCTCGCGTGCCCAGCGCGCACGCTCGGGCGAGACCCAGATGCGCGCCGTGCTGGACGAGTCGACCTCGCCGGTGGCGAGCCAGCCGTGCACGTCGGGCTCGATGCCCGGGCGCGGCTCGAACTTTTCGTCCTGCACCGTGGCCGACTTGATGCGATCGAGCCGGTAGGAGCGCGTGTCGTCGCGCTCGACGTCCCAGGAGTGCACGTACCAGCCCTCCTGGCCGTTGGCCAGCTTGTAGGGCTCGATCGTGCGCTCGGTGAACTCGTCCTCGTTCTCCTTGTAGTACTCGATGGCCAGGAGCCGCCGGCCCACGATCGCGGTGGACACCACACGCGCGATCTCCGAGTCGTCGCCCTTCGCGGTGGTGATGTGCAGGCCCTCCTCGGCCGGGTCCTGGCCGAGGGCGTCGACGATCTTCTGGCGCGCGCTCGCGAGCGAGCCCTCGGGCAGGTGCTCGCCGATCAGGTCGATCGCCGCCACCAGCGCCTTGGCCTCGAGCGGGAGCAGGCGGGCGGGCCGCGCGAAGTTGTCGCCGTAGGGCTCGGGGTCGACCTCGATCTGGTCGCCCTGGATCTCCGCGTAGAGCACGTATGAGCCGCCGCCGAAGTTCACGACGTTGAGCACGTCGATGTCCTGGCGCAGCTCGGTGTCCGTGACCTGCAGCGAGGCGCACAGCTCCGCCAGCTCGAGCTTTCGGCCCTCGCGAGCGGCGTCGATCAGGATGCCGGCGAGCGTGACCAGCCGCGCGAAGCGCTCGGGGCGAATCGGCGAGTCGCGCCCGTCGTCGTCGTCCTCGCTCTGCGTCGCGCGGCGCGTGCGCGTGGCCTTGGCGAGCTCGGGCGGGTGCGCGTGACGCTCGATCACGAGCTCCAGCCGCTCGCGCGCCTCGGCCGCGAGCTCGTCGGGCCCCTCGATGCGTGCCTGCTCGCCCAGGCCGAGCACCCAGGAGAGCATCTGGCGCGAGTCGGCGTAGTCGGTCTCGAAGGTCACGCCGCCGCCCTCCGCCTCGGTGACCTCGCCGGCGTGGCCGAAGTGGCGCAGGGCGAGCCAGTCGATGCGGTCGGAGAGGTGGATGCGGGCGCGGCCGGAGATGTCGCCCAGCTGCCAGTCGGTGCGCGTGGCGTAGGCGCGCGGGTCGAACTCCTCGGGGCGGTTGAAGTCATGCTCGGCCTTGGAGGAGTAGCCAACCTTGCCGCGGATCCGGGAGACCCGGAAGACGCGGACGTCCTGGCGCTCGTGCGCGAAGCCGATCAGGTAGAACTGCCCGCCGCGGTAGAGCAGGTGATAGGGGTCGACCTTGCGCCGCTCCTCCGCGTCGCGCCCGATCGTGTAGTAGTCGAACAGGATGGTCTTGCGGCGGAAGATCGCGGTCTCGATTTTCGACAGCCGCTGCGAGAGCCCGCGCCCGCCGGCGCCGGCGGTGACCGCAAGGGCCACGCTGCGCTGCTCGGGCGCGTCGAGCGGGCTCGGCTTGCCCCAGGAGAGCTGCTGGAGCGCCAGCCTGAGCGGCTCGGCGTAGGCGAACTCGCCGTCGAGCAGCGAGAGCGACATCCGCAGCGCGCCCAGCTCCTTGTCGGTGAACTCGATCGCTGAGAGGTAGAAGTTCTCGGGGGGCAGCGAATAGTTCTCGGCCTCGTAGTAGCCCTCGGCCGGCTTGTCGACCTTGAGGTGAATGCCGAGCGACTCCAGCTCCGCGCGGTCAGCGTAGAAGCGCCGCGCGAACGCCTCGTCGTTCATCTGCGAGTAGCCCTCCACGTCCTGCTTGATCTCGAGCGCGGAGACGGGGCGCCGCTCCGCCATCAGGAACGAGATCAAGCTGAGCTGCCGGATGAGCTTCTCGGTGTCCTTTGCCATGGTGACTCCGCTCAACGATAAGCGGGAATCCCGCCCCGATCCTCCCCCTGTCCGGCAGGCCCCCGCTATTTGCGGCATTGAACCGGCTCGCGGGGCCAAATATGCTCGCGCGGCTTCGTCGTTCGGCTGAGGAGGAGAGTGATGCCAGCGGTGATCGGTGCGTCCACGGGCTGGTGGACCGGCCTCGTGCTCGGGATCGTCGTGATCGCCGTGGCGGCCGTGATCGTGATCGCGATCATTGCCCTCGCGCGGCGGATCGCGGGTCAGGCGCGCGGCGCCGTGCAGGGCGTCGAGGCGGTGCGCGCGCAGACCTCGGAGCTCGGGGGGGTGGGGCGGATCAACGACTCCGGGGTGCGAATCCTGCACTCCGCCCGCGCCCTCAGAAAGGTGGCGGTCGGAAAATGAGCCTGCCCGAGGCCGCGGTGTCGGCCAACACCCTGTGGGGCGTGTCGCTCGGGATCGGTCTGGTGGCCGCGCTCGTCGTCGCGGCGCTCCTGATCGTGCTCGTGCGGACGGTCGAGGACATCGACCGGTCGGCGGCCGGCCTGCTCGAGGTGGCGGGCAAGGTCGCCGGCAACACCGCGAACATCCCGCAGCTCGAGGCGACCGCGCCGGTGCTCGGCCTGATCGTCGACGAGGCCGTGATCCAGGACCGCTACATGAACGCGTTGACCGACGGGTACGGTGAGTCATGAGCGACACCGACGTGCTCGTTCTGCTCAGCGTCGTGCTCGCCATCGTGGTCGTGGCCGTTCTCGCCGCGGCGCTGATCCGGATCCGGGGCGGCCTCGAGTCGACCTCGCGGAACCTCGCCACGCTCGCTGACGCGCTCGAGACGGTCGAGTCCGAGCACCTGCGTCCGCTCGAGCCGGCCGTTAAGGCGATCAACGCCAAGTTCGACGTGATCCTCGGCGCGATGCCGGGGATCGCGGCCAAGGCCGCGGTCGTGGCGGAGAGGAGGCCGCGGTGATCCTCTGGTGGATCGGGAACGCGCTGCTCCTGCTCGTGATCCTTCCGGTCGTGGTTCTCCTGCTGCGCGGAGTGCTCGACGCGGCGCGCAGCATCGTGCCGAGCGTGGGCAGGATCGCAGCCGCCGCGAGCGCCGGGTCGAAGGACCTCGACGCGGCGCCGCTCCTCCTGACGACGCAGGAGCAGGTGAAGCAGACGGTCGAGGTGGTCGCGAACTACGGCGGCTCGCTCGACGTGATCCTGGACGACGCGGACTAGCAGGGGGGAGCGATGCCTGCCGCAGGTGTTGTGCTGATCGTCGCGGTCGTCCTGATCGTGCTCGCGCTCGTGTACTACCTCGTCTCGACGATCGCAGCCCTCAGGCAGATCACGAGTGGCCTCGACGAGGCGATCGCGGCGGTCGGGGAGATCATCGAGAAGAGCGCCCCGGTGAACGAGATCGTCGTGGACATCAACGGAAACCTCGACGCGGGCGTGGACCTGCTCGAGGGCCTGCTCGTGAAGAAGGCCGGCCTGGTGGACGCTGTCGGCCTCGTCGACGGCCTCTATCCCGGCGCCGCCGAGGCGGGGCTGCGGAACTTCCCGGACAGCCAAACTGTGCGTGCGCCGCGTATATCCGAGGTGTACACGAAGGGGACGCTCACGCTCGCCCGGCTCGGCCGCGAGGCGCCGATCGCTGCCGCAAGCCCCGCGGGCGACGTGCTTCGGAACGTCGAGGGCGGGAGCCTCGAGGCCCGCTTGCTCTACCCCGAGGTTCGTCAGAGCCGCCCCGATCGGCTTGCGCGGTCGCCCGTCATCGGCACGGACTCACCCGAGCAGTACGAGCCGAGCGACGAGCCCGGCGTCCGCAGGCGGATGCCGAATCGCGGACCCGCTGGGGAGTCCGGCTGAGCCAGATGCGAACTCGCTTACGTCACCATGGGAGGTGTCGTGCAGACTCCTGCGCCCTTTGAGTACGAGCGCGCCACCAGCGTCGAGGGGGCAATCGCCTCACTGGTGCGCCAGGGCGGCGGTGCGCGCATCATCGCGGGCGGGCACAGCCTGCTGCCGATGATGAAGCTGCGGCTCGCAACCCCCGAGTACCTGGTCGACATCAACGACCTCACCGATCTCTCATACATCCGCGAGGCGGGCGGCGAGATCCGCATCGGCGCGCTGACGCGTCACGTGGATCTGGAGCGCTCGGAGGTCCTGGCCGCGCACTACCCCGTTTTCGGCGACGCCGAGCGCGTGATCGCCGACCCGGTCGTGCGAAACCGCGGCACGATCGGCGGATCGCTCTGCCAGGCGGACGCCGCCGAGGACCTGTCGGCGGTGTGCACAGCGGCGAACGGAAGCGCCGTCATCCGCGGCGGCGAGGGCGAGCGCATCGTGTCCATGGACGAGTTCCACATCGGCCCGTACATGACCGCGGTCGGCGAGGGCGAGATGCTGACCGAGGTGCGCCTGCCGCTCCGGCACGGCGGCGGGAGCGCGCACGAGAAGGTCGAGCGGCGCGCGGGCGACTGGGCGGTGGCCGCGGCGTCGGCGGCGCTGTGGATCGACGGCGGCGCGATCGCGGACGCGGGTGTGGCCCTGAGCGCCGTCGGGCCGACCACGGTGCATGTCTCGCGCGCGGAGGAGCTGCTGCGCGGAAAGCCGCCTTCGGAGGAGCTCTTCGCCGAGGCCGGCGCGCTCGCTGCCGAGGACTGCTCGCCGATCCCGGACGGTCGCGGGCCCGTCGACTACAAGCGCCACCTCGCGGGCGTGCTCACGAAACGCGCCCTGCGCCGTGCCGCGGCCCGTGCGCTCCACCAGGAGGCCTGACGATGCAGGTGACGATCACGATCAACGGCGAGTCGGTGTCCCGCGACGTGGAGCCGCGTCAGCTGCTCGTGCACTTCATCCGTGAGACGCCCGGCCTGACCGGCACGCACTGGGGCTGCGACACCTCGAACTGCGGCGCGTGCGTGGTTCTCATGGACGGGAAGCCGGTCAAGGCCTGCACCACGCTCGCCGCGATGTGCGAGGGCCACGAGATCCGCACGGTCGAGTCGCTCGAGGTCGACGGCAGGCTCGACCCCGTCCAGGAGGGCTTTCACGAGAAGCACGCGCTGCACTGCGGGTTCTGCACGCCCGGCATGCTGATGACGAGCCGCGCGCTGCTCGACGAGAACCCAAATCCGACCGAGGATGAGATCCGCACGGCGATCTCCGGCGGCATCTGCCGCTGTACCGGATACAAGAACATCGTCGCCGCGATCCGGTGGGCGGCGGAGCAGGAAGCCGCAACCAGACAGGGGGCATGAACATGGCCACGGTCGAGAACCTCCCGAGCGCGAGGGCCGAGCGGCCGATCGGGTTCGGCCGCCTGAAGCGGAAGGAGGACGCCCGCTTCATTCGCGGGAAGGGCACCTACCTCGACGACATCAGTCTGCCGGGCATGATGCACGGGGCGATGCTGCGCAGCCCGTTCGCGCACGCGCGGATCGTCTCGATCGACACGTCGCGTGCGCTCGCGCACCCGAACGTCGCGGCGGTGGTAACCGCCAAGGACCTCGAGACGCTGGGCCTCGCCTGGATGCCGACGATCTCGTACGACACCCAGGCCGTGCTGGCGGGCGACAAGGTCCGCTTCCAGGGTCAGGAGGTGGCGTTCGTGATCGCCACCGACGAGTACTCCGCGCGCGACGCGCTCCCGCTGATCGACGTGGAGTACGAGCCGCTGCCCGCGGTCGTGAACGCGCGCAAGGCGCTCGACGCGGACGCGCCGCTCATCCGCGACGACAAGGACGGCCAGACCAGCAACCTCGCCAGCCCGACCTGGGAGGCGGGCGACGAGGAGGCAACGGACAGCGCCTTCGCGGAGGCAGACACGGTCGTGTCGCGGGACATCATCTATCCGCGCTGTCACCCGGCGCCGCTCGAGACGTGCGGGATGATCGCCGACTTCAACCCGGAGACCGGTCAGCTCGACATCTACAACGGCAACCAGGCGCCGCACGCGCACCGGACCGTCTACGCGCACGTGGCGGGCCTCGCCGAGCACAAGATCCGGATCATGTGCAACGACATCGGCGGCGGCTTCGGCAACAAGGTGCCGGTGTACCCCGGTTACGTATGCGCGATCGCAGGCTCGATCGTGGCCGGCGTGCCGGTGAAGTGGGTGGAGGACCGCACGGAGAATCTGGTGTCGACGGGGTTTGCCCGCGACTACGTCATGCAGGCCGAGATGTGCTCGAAGGACGGCAAGATCACCGGACTGCGCGTGGACGTGATCGCCGACCACGGGGCGTTCGACAGCACCGCGCAGCCCACGAAGTTCCCGGCCGGGTTCTTCCACATCTGCTGCGGCTCGTACGACCTCCAGGCCTCGCACGTGAAGGTCAAGGCCGTGTACACGAACAAGGCGCCGGGTGGGGTGGCCTACCGTTGCTCGTTTCGGATCACCGAGGCCGTGTACCTCGTGGAGCGCATGGTGGACGCGCTCGCCCTCGAGATGGGCGCTGACCCGATCGATCTGCGGATGCGGAGCTTCATCGGCCCGGAGCAGTTCCCCTACGAGACGACGACAGGGTGGACCTACGACTCAGGCAACTACGCCGAGACGATGAAGGTGGCGATGGGAATCGCCGGCTACGAGGACCTTCGCCGCGAGCAGGTGGAGAAGCGGGCTCGCGGCGAGCTGATGGGCATCGGCGTGTCCTTCTTCACGGAGGGTGTCGGCGCCGGGCCGCGCAAGCACATGGACATCCTCGGCCTGTCGATGAACGACGGGGCCGACCTGCGCGTGCACCCCTCGGGCAAGGCGGTCGTGAGCCTGAGCGCGCAGACGCAGGGCCAAGGCCACGAGACGACGTTCGCGCAAATCGTCGCCGAGGAGCTCGGAATCCCGCCGGAGGACGTGCAGGTACGCCACGGTGACACCGACAAGTCGCCATATGGGCTCGGCACCTACGGCAGTCGTTCGACGCCGGTGTCGGGCGCCGCGGTGGCGGTGGTCTCGCGCAAGGTCCGCGACAAGGCCCGTCAGATCGCGGCGACGATGCTCGAGACCCGGCCCGAGGATCTCGCCTGGGAGAAGGGGCGCTGGTACGTGAAGGGCGACCCAGAGAAGGAGGCGCTGATCGAGGACATCGCGGTGCGCGCCTACAGCGGCGAGACGCTCCCCGAGGGCATGGAGGGCGGCCTCGACGCGCAGGTGATCTACGACCCGCCCAACCTGACCTACCCGTACGGCGCGTACATCGCGGTGGTGGACGTCGATCCGGAGACCGCCGAGGTGAAGGTGCGCCGCTTCATCGCGGTCGACGACTGCGGCGTGCGGATCAA
>DASRIC010000039.1:0-9223 GCA_035650215.1 Thermoleophilaceae bacterium | reverse complement strand
TCCGGGAGCCGCTCGAGCGCGTACGCCGTCAGCTCGCGCTCGTGTGCGCGCACGCTCTCCATGCCGAGCTCGTCGAGGTACTCGACCGCCGCCGCGAGCCCGACCGCCTCGGTCGCGGCCGAGGTGCCGGCCTCGAACTTGTAGGGCAGCTCCCTGAAGGTCGACTGCTCGCGCTCGACGCGCGAGATCATGTGACCGCCCGTGAGGAAGGGGGGCATCGCCTCGAGCAGCTCGCGCCGGCCGTGCAGCAGGCCGACGGTGGGCCCGAGCGCCTTGTGGCCCGTCCAGGCGTAGAAGTCCGCGTCGATCTCGCGCAGGTCGACCGGCAGCTGCGGCACGCCCTGCGAGCCGTCCACGAGACTCACCGCGCCGGCGGCGCGCACCCTGCGCACAATCTCCGCGACCGGGTTGATCGTGCCGAGCACGTTCGACACGTGCGCGAACGCCGCGAGCTTCACGCGGCCCTCACCGAGCACGGCGTCGAGCTCGTCGAGCGAGAGCTCGAACCCCTCGCTGACCTCGAGGTAGCGGAGTGTGGCGCCCGTCTCCTCGCACAGGACCTGCCACGGGACGATGTTCGAGTGGTGCTCCATCTCGGTGATGAGCACCTCGTCGCCCTCGCCCACGTTCCGGCGGCCCCAGGAGAACGCCACGAGGTTGATCGCCTCGGTGGCGTTGCGCGTGAAGATCGAGCAGGCGGGCTCCCAGCCCACGAACTCGGCGATCCGGTCGCGCGCCGACTCGAACGCGTCGGTCGACTCGCGCGCCAGCTCGTACACCCCGCGGTGGATCGGCGCATAGGAGTGGCGCTGGAAGAGGTCCATGGCCTCGACCACCTGTCGCGGCCGCTGTGAGGTGGCCGCCGAGTCGAGGTAGGCCACCCGCCGCCCGCCGAACTCACGGGCGAGCACCGGGAAGTCGGTGGCGACGTCGACCAGGGGGCGCTCTGCCACGGCCATCAGGTGGCCTCCGCCCGCTCGCCGATGAACTCGCGCACCTGGTCCTCGGCGCCGTGGAGCTTCTCGGCCACGCGCCTGCGCACCAGCTCCTCCAGGCCGGGGTCGTCGAGCCGCTGCACGACCTCCTCGAAGTAGCCTTCGACCAGCACCCGCACGGCCTCGGCGCGCGAGACGCCGCGGGTCATCATGTAGAAGATCTGCTCGGGATCGAGCTCGCCGACGGTCCCGCCGTGCGAGGCCTTCACGTTGTCGACCTCCACGATGAGCGACGGAATCGCGTCGCCCTTCGCCTTCGGCGAGAGCAGCATCGAGTGGGTCTGCAGGTAGGTGTCCACCTCGGGCGCCTTGGGCACGATGTGGATCAGGCCCTCGTAGGAGGCGCGCGACTCGCCCGTCAGTACGCCCTTCCAGACCGTGTCGCCGGTGGTGTGACCGGCCTCGTGCTTGTCGCTCGTGAACAGGTCGAGGTGCTCGTCACGCTCGGTGAAGTAGAGCCCGGTGTGCTTCATGTCCGAGCCCGGCTCGGCGGTGATGATGTCGAGCGTCTGCTTGGTGAGCCGGCCACCGAGGTGGATCGGCACCCACTTCACCCGCGCGTCACGACGCACCTCCACGCGGCGGGTCGAGAGGTCGTACACCTCGCCGCGGCCCCAGTCCTGGTAGTGAGCGAGATCGACCTGCGCGCCCGGGTGGGCGTACAGCTCGAAGGCGCCCGAGTGGAGGGCCTGGCCCTCGAAGTCGCCGCCGAGGAAGAACTCGCGGATGCGGCACTCGGCGTGCTGGCCGACGACCGCCAGCGTGTGCGCCCACTGGGCGGTGCCGGCCTCGTCGATCAGCCAGACGATCTGGATCGGCTTCTCGACCTGCACGTTCTTCGGCACGTGCACGAACACGCCGCCGGTCCAGAAGGCCGCCGTGCCGGCGGGAAACTTGCCCTCGTCGTAGGGGAGCCGCTTGGCGAAGTGCTCGCAAACGAGCTCCTCGTGCTCCTCCACGGCCTGCTCGAGCGGCATCACCACGATGCGCTCGTCCTGGATGTCCGTGTGCACGATGCTCGCCCCGCGCTGGACGATCAGCGCGGAATGCTCGTCGTCACCGAGGTCGAGCTCGGGTAGGCCGGGCTCGTAGCGCTTGGGCTCGAGCGTGGCGAGGTCGAGCCCACGCAGGCTCGTGGTCCAGAAGCCCGAGCGGCGCCAGCTGGGGGTGTCCTGGCTCTCGAATACCTCGAGGGCGGCCTTGCGGCGCTCCTCGACGAAGTCAGCCGGCACGGGCGGCCACCTCCTCGCGGACCCACTCGTAGCCCTTCTCCTCGAGCTCGTCCGCCAGCTCGGAGCCGCCCTCCTGGACGATCCGCCCGTCGATCAGGACGTGCACGAAGTCCGGCTTCACGTACTTGAGGATGCGCGTGTAGTGGGTGATGATCAGGAAGCCGCGCTCCTCGCCAAGCATCGCGTTCACGCCGTCGGCCACGATCCGGAGCGCGTCGATGTCGAGCCCCGAGTCGGTCTCGTCCAGCACGGCGAACTCGGGCTGGAGCATCGCGAGCTGGAGGATCTCCGCGCGCTTCTTCTCGCCGCCGGAGAAGCCCTCGTTCAGGTAGCGGCTCGTGAACGCGCGGTCGATCCGGAGCAGGTCCATGTTCTCCTTGAGGAGGGCGCCGAACTCCTTCACCTTGATCGGCTCCTCGCGGCCGGCGTTCATCGCCATGCGCAGGAAGTTCGCGACCGAGACCCCCGGGATCGTGGCCGGGTACTGGAAGGCCATGAACAGCCCGGCGCGGGCGCGCTCGTCGGGGTCGGCCTCGGTCAGGTCCTCGCCGTTCAGGAGCACGCGGCCCTCGGTCACCTCGTAGTTGGGATTGCCCATCAGGGTGTTGGCGAGCGTGGACTTGCCCGATCCGTTCGGGCCCATCAGCGCGTGCGTCTCGCCGCGCCTCACCACGAGGTCGACGCCGTGGAGGATCTCGCGCTCCTCGGTGCGCACGTGCAGGTTCTGGATCTCCAGGGTCATGCTGCGGTCTTCTCCGAGTTCTTTCGGGTTCGCGGCGGCCGGATAAGGTCGGCCAGCGTCATCTCGTTCAGGGTGCGGACGATCGACCCCTGGACTCGGGTCCAGAGGAACTTGGTGGGGCACGGCTCGCTGCCCTCGCGGGTGCATACGAGCTGGCCGTCGGGATCGGAGCTGATGCACTCGATCGGCGCGATCTCGCCCTCGAGCGAGCGCACCACGTCGGCCATCGAGATCTCCCCCGCGGGGCGGGCGAGCGTGTAGCCGCCGCGCGCGCCGCGCCGCGACTCCACGAGCTCGGCGCGCCGCAGGCGCTGCACGAGGTGCTCGAGGTACGCGAGCGGCAGGCCCTCCGCGTCGGCGATCACGCCGAGGCTGATCGGCCGCTCGCCGTCGGCCTTCGCAAGGTGCGCCATCACGCGAACGCCGTACTCCGCCTTCGTCGAGAACATCATCGTGGGGTAAATCCTACCGGGCGAGTCGGAGAAGCCCTCAGCCTTCGTCCTCGAGCAGCCGCAGGTCGTGCGCGAGCCGCTCGGGGGTGGCCTGCTCGCCTGGGTAGCCCACGCGCTGGAAGCCGCGCGAGTCGACGAGCGTGAAGCGCGCCTGGTGCTCCTCGGTGACCGACTGGGGGCGGATGAAGTAGCCCTCCCAGAGCGGCCGCAGCTGGCGGCGCGACCCGAGCACGAAGTCGATCCGCCCGCTGGCGCGCTGCTCGGCCAGGAACGCCTGGGCGCTCTCGGGCGTGTCCCGCGGCGGGTCGACCGCGATCGCCAGCGCCGGAACGTCGTGGCCGAGCTCGTCGAGCGCGCCGCGCACCGTCTGCGCCTGGATCGGGCAGGTGTCCTCGCAGTTCGTGTAGAGGAAGGTCACGACCACCGGGCTGCCGCGCAGCGCTCGCATCGAGATCGGCTCGCCGTCCTGATTGCGCAGCTCGAAGTTCGGCGCCCGCAGGTTCTTGGGCATGACGGCCCCCTCGAAGCCGGTCTGGGCGCCGGCGGCCTGGTCACCGCCCTCGTCCCGCCCGGTCGCGGCGAGTGCGATCGCCCCGAGGGCGAAGACGGCGGTGAGGAAGAGCGCGATGAGGAGCCGCGGGCTCACCGTGCCGCAGGCTAGATGATCGATTCCGAGCTCCCGCCGCCGAACGCCGAGGGGAACGTTAGCCGCGATATGCGCGGCCAACGTTCCCCCCGGGCTCGTGGAGTCCCTAGCGCACGCGCAGCGCCACGCGCTTCGCGGCGGAGGCGTTGCCGGCCGCGTCGGTCGCCTTGACGACCAGCGTGTAACGGCCGTCGGCCAGCTTGCCGGAGCCGATCGCGAGCCGGTTGCGGCCGGCGCGGCCCTTGCGGCTGATCGTCTTGACGGTGCGGCCGCCCTTCTTCACGCGCACGCTCACGCGCGCCTCCTCCGAGAGCCGGTAGCGGAGCTTCGAGCCGTCGAGCTTCAGCCCGCTGATGCGCGGCTTCTTGGTGTCGGCCCTGCGCACCGCCGGGTCCTGGGTCTCGTCGCCGAGGCCGTCACCGTCCACGTCGGGCTCGATGTCGGCCGCCACGAGCAGCTGGCCGGTCGCCTGGTTCGAGGTGCGCGGAGCCTGACCGTCCACGAGCGGCGGATCGAAGCGGTACGAGAACTTGTCGCCGCTCGAGTCGTAGGTCGCCCACACGTTCGTGCCGTCGATCGCCAGGTGCTGCCCCCTCTTCACGGGCAGGCTGCCGGGGAACTCGAGGATCGGCACGTCGCCGCCGCCCATGCTCGGCGGGATGGTCACGGTCGGTCCCGTTCCGGCGCCGCTCGCCAGCGCGGTCTCGGCGTTCTGGGGATCGGGCCGCGAGATGTTCACGAGCCGGAAGGTGACCGGCGCCGGGCCGCCCTCGGCGAAGGCGCGAATCCGGAACTTGGTGATCACCCCGTCGACGGGCGCGCCGCCGGCGTACGGATCGCCGTTGGGATCGCTCGGGTGAATGTAGGACGCCAGCGTGCAGGGCGTGAGCAGCTCCGTGCACTCGCCCGAGCTCGCCGGATCGTGGTCGAGGCGGCTGCCGAAGCTGGTCGAGGCCTCACCGACCGACGGCAGCGCGAGCAGCGCCATGCCGACGGCGAGCGCTGTGGATGTGGTGCGAATCATGGTTCCTCCTGGGCTGGGGGTTGGGTTGCCCAGTGAGAATCGCCCCGGGCGGCCGCTGCGAACAGCCACCCTGAGGCGGGACGGAGCTACCCCTCCTACGGCTCGACGAGGCCGCGCCGGATCGCGTAGCGCACGATCTCCACGCGGTCGCGCATGCCCAGCTTCGAGAGCACGTTCGCGCGGTGCGACTCGACCGTCTTCTCGGCGAGCTTCAGCGTCTCGGCGATCTGGCGGTTGGTGTAGGCCTCGGCGATCAGCTTGACCACCTCGAGCTCGCGCGGCGTGAGCGGGTCGTCGGGCTCGGCGAGCCCGCCCTCGAGCCAGGCGTCCATGAGGGCGCGCTGGGCGTCGTCCGAGAGGAAGCTGCGACCGCACGCGACGGTGCGCACGGCGTCGATCAGGTCGGTGTCCGCGGCCCGTTTCAGCACGTATCCGGCCGCCCCCGCCTCGAGCCCCTCCAGGAAGTAGCGCTCGTCGTCGTGCATCGAGAGCAGCAGCACCCGGGTGTCGGGCACGTGCGCGCGGATCTCGCGCGCCGCCTGGAGGCCCGTCATGCGCGGCATCGACACGTCGAGCACCGCCACGTCGGGCCGCAGCGCCTGGGTGGTCTCGAGCGCCGCCACGCCGTCGTCCGCCTCGGCCACCACCTCCATGTCTCCCTGGCGCTCGATCAGCATCCGTAGGCCCGAGCGCACGATCCCGTGATCGTCGGCGATCACGATCGAGATCATCGGGCGTCGATCCGCAGCGTGACCGTCGTTCCGCCGCCGGGCGCCGAGCGCACGTCGAGCTCTCCCCCCACCAGTCGCGCCCGCTCGGCCATGCCCCCGAGACCGAGGCCCGCTCCTGGGCGGTCGGGACCGGCGCGCCCGACCGCGCCCGGGTCGAAGCCGGCACCGTCGTCGCGCACCCGCAGCTCCACCCGCCCCTCGTCGGCGTTCAGGTCGATCTCGACCGCGGTCGCCCCCGCGTGGCGGCCCGCGTTCGCGAGCGCCTCCTGGGTGACCCGGTAGAGCGCCGTCTGCACGTCCTCGGCAAGTTCGTTGGGGTCGCCGCTGGTGCGCAGGCGGACCTCCACGCCCGTGCGCGCACCGAAGCGCTTGAGCTGGGCCTCGAGGGCCGGCACGAGCCCGTGGTCGTCGAGCGCGCTCGGGCGCAGCTGGCGGGCCAGCGTGAGCAGCTCGTCCATCGCTTGGTTCACGAGCAGCTTGAGCTCGGCGACCTCGGCCATGCGCTCAGCGGGCGCGTCGTGCGAGAGCGCCTCCAGGCGCAGCAGGATCGCGGTGAGCGCCTGGTTCACCTCGTCGTGGAGATCGCGTGCGAGGCGCCGGCGCTCCTCCTCCTGGGCCCGCATGGCGAGCGCGCCGGAGCGGCGCCGCTCCTCCTCGATGCGGTCGAGCAGGCGCCGGAAGGAGTGCGTGAGCCGGTCGATCTCCTCCACCGGCTCGGGCTGGTCGAGGCCGAAGCTGGCCGGCTCCGAAGGGTCGATGAGCTCGATCCGGTCGATCAGCCGCTCGAGCGGGCGGAAGCGCCGCTGCAGCATCCAGAGGTTCACGCACAGCGTGAGCATGATCGACAGGCCGAGGATCAGGAACGACCAGCGCTGGTCGCCGATCGTGAGATCGAGGCCGGCGGCGAGGCTGGCCGCGAACAGCGTGAGCGCGACCAGCATCACGTTGGCGGCCACGATCTGGCCGATGAGAGAGTCCTCGCGCCGAATCATGCTGTGTCTTCCTGTGGATCGGATCGGGGTCATCCGCGACAAATGGGGTCTCCACCCCATATCGGCAGCGGGAGCGAAAGACGAAACTCTTGGTGAGGCTTGAACGACGGCAGACGGAACAGCTGCCGGGGCTTCCGCAAAATCTAGGTCTGGGTCTTCCACCGGGGCGCCCCGAAAGGGGCGCCCCGGTACCTTTCAGGAGCCCTCATGCGTCGCTATATTTTCTGAAGTAGCGATTCCCGACCAGGAATACGGCCTTTCCATCACATGGCGTCCGGCGCAGAACTCATCCGCAAGGTCAAGGAGCAGATCGAGGAGATCGATCCGAAGGACGTGCACGCGCTCGCCCAGAACGGCAACGGCGCGGTGATCGTCGACGTTCGCGAGCAGCACGAGTTCGAGGAGGCCCACCTCCCCGGCGCCGTGCACGTGCCGCGCGGGCACCTCGAGTCGCGCATCGAGGCGGCCGTGTCCGACCGCGACCGGCGCGTGATCCTCTACTGCGCGTCGGGTCAACGGTCGGCGCTCGCCGCCAAGACGATGGAGGACCTGCTCGGCTACCACGACGTGGCCTCGATGCGCGGCGGGATCACGCTCTGGAAGGACCGCGGCTACGAGGTCGAGGTCCCGCGCGCGCTCAGCGCGGAGCAGCGCGAGCGCTACTCGCGCCACCTGCTCGTGCCCGAGGTCGGGCTCGAGGGCCAACTCAAGCTGCTCGACGCCAAGGTGCTGCTGCTCGGGGCCGGCGGCCTCGGCTCGCCCGCCGCCCTCTACCTCGCGGCCGCGGGCGTGGGCACGCTCGGGCTCGTGGACAACGACGTGGTCGACCTCTCGAACCTCCAGCGCCAGGTCGCGCACGCGAACGACCGCATCGGGATGCCCAAGGTCGACTCGGCCGAGATCTCGATCCACGAGATCAACCCGGACGTGAAGGTGCAGAAGCACCAGGTCCGGCTCGATGCCTCCAACATCGTGGAGATCATCGAGGGCTACGACGTGGTGGTCGACGGCCTCGACAACTTCCCCACGCGCTACCTGCTGAACGACGCGAGCGTGCGGCTCCAGATCCCGGTGGTGTCCGCCTCGATCCTCGGCTTCGAGGGGCAGCTGTCCGTGTTCCACCCCTACGAGGGCCCCTGCTATCGCTGCCTCTATCCCACCCCGCCGCCCGCCGAGCTCGCGCCCTCGTGCGGCGCCGCGGGCGTGCTCGGCGTGCTGCCCGGCGTGATGGGCCTGCTGCAGTCGGTCGAGGTGATCAAGCTGGTCACGGGCAAGGGCGACACGATGGCGGGTCGCCTCCTGCTCTACGACGCGCTGGGCACGACGTTCACGGAGCTCAAGGTTCGCCGCGACCCCGACTGCCCGATCTGCTCGCGCGAGCCGGGTGAGATCGCCGACGAGGAGCTCGGCGTCTTTCCGGACTACGAGGCCTTCTGCGCCGGCGCGGGCTAGATCGCTGATCCTCCTCGCCGATAGCGCTTTGGCTATCCAGCTCGGTCTGACGCGCCCCCCGTGGCACGCGAATTCGGAATCAACCATCTAGGCTCCCCACCTCGATGAGCACCGTGAAGATCCCCCCGGTCCTGCGCGGCTCGACCGGCGGCGCCAAGGAGGTCGAGGCCTCGGGCGCCGACGTGGGCGAGGTACTGCGCGCGCTCGCCGCCGAGCACCCGGCCACCGAGTCCCAGCTCTTCTCCGAGAGCGGCGAGCTCAACCGCTACGTCAACGTCTATCTGAACGACGAGGACGTGCGCGTGCTCGAGGGTCTCGAAACAGGCGTCGCCGAGTCCGACACGATCGTGATCCTGCCGGCGATGGCCGGCGGGTCGTGAAGGTCACGACCCTCCAGGGCACTCGGGCGTTCATCACGCTGGACGGCTCGGAGATCCGCGAGCTGGCCGGTGTGCCCACCGGGAACGCGCTGAACCAGTCGCTCGCCGAGGCCACGCTCCCGCCGGGCGGGGCGACGCAGGAGCACTACCACCGCGAGTCCGAGGAGATCTACTACCTCACCCACGGACGCGGGCGGCTTCGCGTGGGCGCCGAGGAGCGCGAGGTCGCGCCGGGCGACGCCGTGGTGATCGCCCCCGGCCTCACCCACAAGCTCTGGAACACAGGCGACGAGCCGCTGCGGCTCCTGTGCTGCTGCGCGCCCGCCTACTCGCACGAGGACACGGTCATCACCGAGTAGCGCGAGCGTGGCGCGGCACCCCCTCCACGAACCTGTGATCAGGAACTACACTTTCTGAAGTGCTGGAGCCGCGCCTGGACAACAAGCCCTGTGGCGGCCGCTACGGCGACATCGTCGAGGCGATCGGCAACACGCCGCTGGTGGAGCTCAAGCGGCTGAGCCCCAAGCCCGGAGTCCGCATCTACGCGAAGCTCGAGAGCTACAACCCCACGGGCTCT
>DASRIC010000038.1:0-17267 GCA_035650215.1 Thermoleophilaceae bacterium | reverse complement strand
GCGCTCGTCGGCACGAGCGGGGTCGCGGACCAAGCCGCGCGGATCCTCGGTGAGCCCGAGGGCTCGCTTCGCGGGTCGCTGCAGGCCACGGACAACGAGGACACGGGATTCATCACCATCACCTCCACGGCGGGCAGCGGCGAGCGGGCAGCGGACATCGCGAACGCCGTCGCGCGGGCGCTGAGGGTCACCCGCGAGAAGGCCGGCGTCCGTAAGGTCGACGCTTCGATCGGGAACGTGGAGAAGGAGCTCGGACAGCTCCCACCGAACGAGGAGCTTCAGCGCTCGCAGCTCTCCGAGCGCCTCCAGGGCCTCCGCGCGCTCCGCGCCGCTCAGAGCGAGAACACCCAGGTCGTGGAGCCGGCCGGCGTGCCGTCCGCCCCGATCTCGCCGAATCCGCGGCGCAATGCGATCCTCGCCTTTATCGTCTCGCTACTGATCGCGGCCGGCGCCGTGGCGCTCGCCGAGCGCCTGGACCGGCGGCTGCACGACTCCCGCGACCTCGAGCGCCTGACCGGCACGCCGCTGCTGGCGCAGGTTCCTTCGAGCGCCTTCCCGGGTTCGGCCCCCGATCCCCAGCTACCCGTGGTGTTCCAGACCTTGCGGGACAGCCTCACCTACTTCAACGTCGACCAGCGGCTCGCGAGCCTGCTGGTGATCAGCCCCCTGAAGGGCGACGGCAAGACGAGCGTGGCCACCAACCTGGCGGTCGCGTTCGCCCGCGCCGGCAAGCAGGTCGTCCTGGTCGACGCCGATCTCCGGAGCCCCGCGGTCGCGCCGCGCATGGGCACGCCGCAGGTCCCGGGCCTGAGCGAGGTGATCTCGGAGAGCACGGCGGTGCAGGACGCGCTCGTCGACATCGAGCCGTTCGGCTCGTACCTACGGGTGCTGCCCGGCGGCTCCATCCCGCCGAACCCCTCCGAGATGCTCGGCTCGGCGCGCATGTCCACGATCCTGGCCGAGCTGTCGGAGATGTCCGACCTGGTGCTGATCGACAGCGCGCCTGTGCTCGTGGTGAGCGACGCCTTCCCGCTGTTCGACCAGGTGGCCGGCATCGTCGGCGTCTCGCGGCTCGAGCAGACGCCGCGCGAGGCCATCAGTCGCGCGATCGAGGTGGCCGCCAGCGCCGGCGGCCGGGTGCTCGGGATGGTCGCCACGGGCGCCAAGCTGCAGGGGGACTACGGCTACGGGTACGGCTACGGGGAGACGCCGCAGCCGGCAGCCGACCCGCACTTCCTCGCGGCCAGCGGTGGCCAGTCCACCGGGCCCGCGCGCAAAGTCAGGCAGTTCTTCCGGTCCGGCTGACTTGCGGGCGCTGCCACAGAATCAGCGCGAGCAGGCCTGCGGGCAGCAGGACTGCGAGAGCGAGCAGGAAGGTGCGCGCGGCGGTGCCCGCGGGCTCCTCGGCCTGCGCGATCCTGGCCGCCAGCTCCTCGGAGCTCTCTCCGGCGCGCACGCCCGGCACGCCGGCGCGGTTCTCGGCGCCGTTGCGCCCACTCCGCCCGTTCGCGGCCTTGTCGCGCTGCCCAGGACCTCCGCCGGGCGGCTCGATGCCCACACCGAAGGGCACGTTGGCACCCTCTTGCTGGTCGGTCGTGCCGGCGCCCTCGGACCGCCCCTCGACCAGCGGAATCGCGTACTCCTTGCCCGCCGGACTCCCCGGGTCGTAGTTGACCCCGGGGTCGATCTGAGCGGACGCCGCGGAGGGGAGCGCGAGGGCAGCGGTCGCGCAAGCGCACGCGAGCGAGACTTTCGAGGGCGACATCGTGTTTCAGGGTAGGGCTCAAGGACAGAACATGCCAATCGCTCGGACTCGCATCCCGCTCATCCTGATCGCGCTGCTGGCGCTCGCGCTTCCCGCCGGCGCGGACGCGGCCCAGACGCGCAAGAAGTCGATCTGGGGCCCGGCCGAGGTGAACGGCGTCTCGCAGTTCCCGATCTACAAGGACCTGGGCGTAGGAATCTGGCAAGACCGGATCAACTGGTCCGACGTCGCGCCCAGGCGGCCCGCCAACCCGCGCGATCCGAGCGACCCCGCCTACCGCTGGCCCGCCGAGCTGGGCCCCGCGATTGCGGAGGCCAGGCGGTTCGGCATCCGCACGGCGCTCGTCTTGTCCCAGGCCCCGCGCTGGGCGAACGGACACCGCGACACCCGTTTCGTACCCCGGCGGCCGAAGGACTTCGCCGACTTCGCCTACGCCGCCTCGGCGCGCTACCCGTCCGTCCGGCTTTGGTTGATCTGGAGCGAGCCCACCCGTCGCGAGAACTACCGGCCACTGATCAGCGAGAGGCGAGACCGGCCGCTCACCCGGAAGATGAAGCGAGCGCCGCGGACGTATGCCCGGATCCTCGACGCGTCGTACGCGAGCCTGAAGTCGCGCTCGCGACGAAACCTCGTGATCGGGGGCAACACGTTCACGACCGGGCACATCTCGGCGCGCAACTGGATCCGGAACCTTCGCCTGCCGAACGGCAAGCCCCCGCGGCTGGACCTCTACGGCCACAACCCGTTCAGCGCGCGGCGCCCGCTGCTGAACCGTCCCCCGCTGGGGCACGGCTTCGCGGACTTCTCGGACCTCGACCTGCTGGCGAAGTGGGTCGACCGCTGGCTCGGCCGGCCCCGCGGCAAGCGCGGAATCAAGCTCTTCCTGTCGGAGCTCTTCTGGCCGACCGACCAACCCAACCACGAGTTCAACTTCTGGGTCACGCGCCGAACGGCCGCGAGCTGGCTGACGGACGCCCTCAGAATCACGCGTCGCTGGCCGCGGATCTACACGCTCGGCTGGTACTCCCTCTACGACGACCCCCCGAACGAGGACGGTGACGAGGTGCTGCGTGGCCTCCTCACCGACCGCGGTCGAAAGAAGCCGGCGTACTGGGCCTACAAGCGTGGCTGAGGCGCGCCCGGCGGCGCAGGCACAGACTCAGATCGTCCGCCCCGCCCGCTCCCGGTCATCCGATCCGGGGCTGGCCGGACACGCCGCGCGCTGGGTAGCGGTCGGGCTGCTGGTCCTGTTCGGCTTCGGCTCGGGCGTGAGCGCCGTGGCGGACGGCTTCTACGACCTGACCGTGTGGGGGCCGATCACGATCGCGGTGGCCGCCGTGGCCGTGGCGGCCGCGGCCGTGACCGCGGCCAAGCCCCGGACCCTGCCGCTCCTCGCGGTCGTCGGGCTGGCCGGACTGTGGCTGTGGTCATGGCTGTCGGCCGGCTGGGCCGAGTCGGCCGACCAGGCGCTCGTGACCGCCGGGCGCTGGGCGCTCTACACCGCGCTCCTTCTCTCGCTGCTGCTCCTGGCACGATCGGAGCTCGAGCGCTGGCTGCCGCTGATCTTCGCGACGCTGGGGATCCTCGCGGTCAGCGCGTGGGTCGTGCTGCGCATGCTCGACGGCGACGTCGAGGCCCTGTTCTTCGGCGGGCGACTCCGGGACCCGCTCGGATACGTGAACGGGCAGGCAGGCTACTTCCTGCTCGGGTTCTGGCCCTGCGTGGCTCTGGCGGAGCAGGAACGAAGCAAGGTCCTGTCCGGCGTCGGCGCCGCCGGCGCAATCGTGCTCGGCTCGCTGCTCGTGCTGAGCCAGACGCGCGGCGTGCTGCCCGCCGCCGCCGCGTCCGGCCTCGTGGTGCTCCTGGTGGTGCCGGGCCGCCCGCGCCGGGTGTGGGTCCTGGGACTGATCGGGCTCGCACTGGTCGCGCTGTCCGGCCCGTTGCTCGACGTCTACCAGAACCTCCCCGAGGGACAGCCGGCGGACCCCGAGCTCGTGAAACAGGCCGCTCGTCGCATCCTGCTCGTGGCGCTCGCCGGGGGCGTCGTCTGGGCGCTGGCCCAGACCCTGCTGACCCGCTTCACGCGCGGCGACTCGCCCGCCGCCGCGTGGACCCGGCGCAGCGAGTCGGTGCTCGCGGCCGGGGCGGTGGCGCTGGCGCTGCTGGCCGTGATCGTGGCCGTCGGCAACCCCGTCGACAAGGTCCAGCAGCAGTACGACGACTTCGTGAACCTGCGCGTCGATTCCTCGGACAGCACGCGCTTCCTGTCAGGGGGCGGCTACCGCTACGACTACTGGCGCGTGGCGTGGCTGGAGTTCAAGGACGCGCCGCTGCGCGGGCAGGGTGCCGGCAACTACGACGACCTGTACTTCCTCGAGCGCCGCACCAGCGAGGACATTCGCCAGCCGCACAGCCTGCCGCTCCAGGTCCTGGCCGAGCTCGGGCTCGTGGGGATGCTGTTCCTCTGCCTCTTCGCCGGCGCCGCGCTGGCCGGGCTGTGGAGGCAGTCGCGCCGGTCGCGCGAGCGTCCTGAGCGTCGGATCGTGGCCGTGGCGGCCGGGGGCGCGTTCGTGGCGTGGCTCGCTCACACGAGCGTCGACTGGCTGCACAACATCCCGGGCGTGACCGGCGTGGCCCTCTGCGCGGTGCTCGCGCTCGTGGCACCGTGGACGAAGCGCCGTGGAGCTTCGATCTCCACCCGGATCGTCACGGTCGCGCTCGTGGCCGTGGCGGCGGTGGCTGTCGCGGACTCGGTGGGCCGGCTCGCGTCCGCGGACAAGGACCGCATCGACGCGCGCGACTCGCTCAACTCCGACCCCGTGGAATCGCTGCGGCTCGCCAACGAGTCACTCGCCCTGAACGACAAGGCGGTGCTCGCCTACTACGTGAAGTCGGCCGCGTACGCACGCGTGGGGAGGTACCGGGAGGCGCGCGAGACGCTGCTCGACGCCATCGACATCGAGCCGCGGGACCACCTGACCTGGGCGCTGTTGGGGGATCTCACGGCCAGGCGCGGCAGGTTCCGCGAGGCACGGCGCTACTACCTGCGTTCGCTCGAGCTGAACCCGCGCAACTCGTTCGTGAAGCCGCTCGCGAAGGATCCTCGAAGTGCACTAGCCGGAAAGCCCGAATAGGTGCACGATCACCGGTGGCACGATTCCTCAGGCTGGTCTATGCTGGCGACACGGTCGCAACGAAAGGGGTAGTTGGGTGGACTGGATGCGTAAGAAGGGTGGTGGCTACGGGCCGGCGGCTAGCCAGGCAACGAGCCAGAAGCCGCTCGCCCGCTCGGACGAGCTTGTAGTCGAGGAGCTGGGAGACGAGCTGCTCGTCTACGACCTCAACGACCACCAGGCCCACTCCCTCAGCGCCACGGCGTCACGCGTGTGGCGAGCCTGTGACGGCAACAGGGACTCGGCTGCGCTCGGCACCGAGCTGGGGCTGGACGGCGAGACGATTGAGCGCGCGCTCGACGAGCTGCGCGGCTGCGACCTGCTTGAAGATCAGGCCGGACTCACGCGCCGTGATCTGTCGGTAAAGGCGGCGAAGATCGGCGGAGCCGCCGCGGCCGCGCCGCTCATCGTGTCGCTTGCCGCGCCGCTGCCGTCGGCAGCGCAGACCCCCTCGGTGGAGTTCTGCCTCCACGGGCAGACCACCAACGGGTGTGGGATCGAGTGCATGAACCTTCGCTGCTGCTGCTGCTGCCAGTCGATCCTTCCGGCGAACGAGCCGTTCCTGTGTCACGGCGCCACGAAGTGCTGCCTGCCAACCGCTCAGTGCTGCGGCGGCGTGTTCGGGCCTGAGGCCAACTGCTCCGATACGAACATGGATGCGGGCTGCCCGAACGGCAACACGGGCACCTGCATGAGTTAACCGCCCGCGCGGCTGGCGCGGCGGCGGAAGCGCCACGTCCGGTACGCCCACACGGGCACGCGAATCAGGTGAAGGCCGTAGGCGACCGCCATGCGGCCTCGCCGTCCGCGTGCCCACCAGTACTCCGAGGCGATCCACTCACGCCTCGGTAGGACCGATCGGCGCAGCATCGCGGCTCGTTCCCGAAAGGTTCGTGCCTCGGCGAGCGACTGCAGGTGAAAGCTCCCCCGCGGCCGCGCGTGCGCGTGCGCGATCGCCCACTCCAGGTCGTCCGTGCCAGGCAGCCCGAGGTCGAGGGCGAGCGCCGCGCCCGCGGGCACGAGCCGTAGCCCGGCGGCGAACGCGCCCGTGGCCTCCACCTCGCGGGCCAGCATCTCCGCCCCCCGCCACACCTCCGGAGGCCATCGCTCGAGCGCCTTCGTGAGGTCCTCGATCGGGCCCCTGAACGACAGGCCGTGCTGGGCCGCGTGGGTGGCCACGTGCAGGGCGAGTCCGCTACGGCTGAACACCGGCACGCACCGCCCGTCGATGTCCAGCTCGGTGCGCCCGGTTGCCAGGGCGTCCCAGGCGGGCTGAGGAGCCGCCCGCGAGCCCGGCAGACGCCGGTGCAGATCGATCATGAGTCCGGCACTGGCGCTGTCTCCGGTCCGAGCCCAGGTCTCGGAGTCGAGGTCGGCGGCCATCTCGTCGATGCCGAATGGCTCCAGGGCGTTGCGGTATCCCAGGTCGGCAAGCACCTGCCTCGCCGCCTGGAGATCGCGGGGCGATACGAGCAGGTCGACGTCCACGTACCCGCGCCGCTCGCCGGGCTCGTAGAGCATCCGCGCGAGAGCAGGGCCCTTGAGGAGCAGGGCATCGACGCCGGCGGCGTCGAAGGCGGCGAACGCCTCGACGGCGGCGGCGTCGAGCTTCCGTAGCGACGCCTGGTCGTGGACGCGCCTCGCGAACTCCTCGAGGGGGGCTTGGGGGCGCTCGCCCGCGCCCGGGCTATCCGGCGATCCGCTGCTGCTCGGACCGTGCGCCATTGCTCACGTCCGCGGGCCCCGTGGTAGGCGTCTTCGGCCCGCCACGCAAGGTCAGGCGAATGAGGGGCTCGATCGCGGGTGCGCCGGGCGTCACGGCGCTGGCGATCGTTCCCTCGGGGGTGACGACGACCGCGGACGGCGTCGCGTCGATGCGATACGCCTCCGCCACTTCCCAGTCGTCTTGCCGCAGCACGCTCATCAACCCGTTGGTCTCCATCTCGAGGTTGTCCTCCACGCTCCCGGTGCTGATGAGCGCGATGGTCAGCTGGTCCGCGAGCGCGGTCTGCCAGCGACCCAGATCGGGGAAGAGCGTCCAGCACGAGCCACAACCCGGACTCACGAACACGAGGACGACCGGCCGGCCACCCTCGAGCAGCGAGCCGAGCGACCGCCGCTCACCATGGACGTCCGGGAGGTCGAAGGCCGGCGCCCGCGTGCCGAGCGGCAGCCCGGGCGGGAAGGCCGCGGTGACCTCTCGTTCGCGGGCGAGGGCGCCCCGGAGCTCCCGGTTGTCGAGCCAGAAGCGGAGGCAGAGCCCAGCCAGCACGACCGCCACGATGCCCAGTCCGACGGCGGTGAGCTCGGCGGGAGTGCGTGCTTCCACCCAGGTGTCGATCGCGGGTCCCGGTCCGCGCACGGCGACGAATGCCGCGAGCACCGCCAGCACGGCGTTCCGGACCAGAGTGCCGCGCCCGGCGGGAGCCGAGTGGAGCTGGCCGAAGCAATGACAGTCCGGCGCTTCCCCGCGCGCCATCGCGCGGGCGATGCCGGCGATGAACGCGACGAGCAACACCAGTGCGGCGATCGCCCCGCCGCGTGCGGTCGTGGGACTGAGCAGGGCCAGGGCCGTGACCAGCTCCGCCAGCGGCAGAAGCCAGGCCACGCTCGGAACGAGCCCTGTGGGGACCCCGAAGTCTGAGAGGGCTTGGCGGGTGCCGGGTCGGTCGAGGAGCTTGGCCACCCCCGCCGTCACGAACACCGCTGCCAGCAGGAGCTGAACGCCGAGCACGAACGAATCCATTCCCGCTTATGCTAGCCGCGATTCGTCGCATTCGAGATTGATTGCCCCTACCATCACCAGACGTGTCTGAAGCTCTCTTTGAGAACGGGGCGGGGCGTGTCTTCGACCACGGGGCGGGGCTGATCGCCTTCGACGCCTTCGGCGTCAAGATGTGGGTGGCCACGAACCGTGCGGAGGCCCTCGCGCTCCTGCCGGAGGTCCTGCCGCCCGAGTGGGAGCCGTGCGAGGGATGGGAGACGGAGCATCGCCTGGCGATCCTCGCCGACGATCGCGGGACGTACGGCGTCGACCTCGGCAGCTCCTTCCTGGTCGAGGGCGTATCGCTCGACGTCGCGGTCGAGACCCTCGACAGCGTCGTGCGGCAGCGCATCTCGCTCGCCGCCCCCGACAGGATCTTCGTGCACGCCGGGGTCGCCGCCTTCGGCGACAGCGCGATCCTCATTCCCGGCAGCAGCTTCTCGGGCAAGACCACTCTCGTGGCCGCGCTTGTCCGCGCCGGGGCCGTCTACTACTCCGACGAGTTCGCGCCGCTTGACAGCGACGGACTCGTACACCCCTACGCCAAGCCGCTGTCGCTGAGGGGCGCCGACCAGCTGCAGACGAACCATCGGGTCGAGAGCCTGGGCGGGGTCGCGGCCGAGCGCCCTGTGCAGGTCGGAGCAGTTCTGGCCACCAGCTACCTGCCTGGGGCCGAGTGGAATCCGAAGCGACTCTCGGACGGCGAGGGCGCGCTCGCGCTCCTGTCCAACACGGTCCCGGCTCGGGAGCGACCCGAGCAGTCGATGCAGGCGATCAGACGAGCGGTCGAGGGTGCCACCGTCCTCGGGGGCGAGCGCGGCGAGGCCGACGAGCTCGTGCCCAAGTTGCTGGCCGAATTGGAAGTCCGGACCGCCTGATCGTGGAGGTTGTCGAGCGGCTCGGCGAGCTGCTTCGAGAGGCGGGATTCACCGGGGAGCGCCATTCGGCCCTGGCGGGCCTGCCCGGGGGCGTTCCGCCGCCCGAGGTCCTGCAGACGGCCAACCGACCGGAGGACGCCCGGCTGGCGATCCTGCTGAAGCTCTTCCACAACGACGAGACTGTGGCTCGCGAGGCGGCCGAGCAGGCGCTCCGGCCGCTCACGATCGAGGACCTCGAGGAAGCCGGCCTGATGGAGACCGACGCGGCGGGCGTGCATGCGCGGATGAAGGTGTCGGTGATCGACGACCTGATGGTGGCCGGCGACGCCGGCGAGAATCGACCCGCGGACTTCGTCGTGGACCTGTCCGCGGCGGCGGTGAGCGTGGCCGGCCTCACGGTTCGGCGCGAGATCGAGAGCGCACTCGATCTGGGCACCGGGTCGGGCGTCCACGCGCTTCTCGCAGCGCAGCACGCCGACCGCGTGGTCGGCGTGGACATCAACCGGCACGCCCTTTCGGTCGCCCGCGTGGGCCAGCGGCTCAACCGTATCGACAACGTGAGCTGGCTCGAGGGCGACTGGTTCGAGCCCGTCCGCGGCCAGCGCTTCGACCTCGTCGTGGCCGCTCCCCCCGTCGTGATCTCTCCCGACAACGCGCTCCTCTGGCGAGACAGCCCGATCGGGGGTGAGGCGCTCTCGCGCCAGATCGTGAGGGAGAGCGCCGATCACCTCGCCGAGGGCGGCTTCGCGACCCTGTTCTGCCACTGGACCCACGGCGCCGAGGGCTGGGAGGACCCGCCGCGCGAGTGGGTCGCCGGCCTCGGCTGCGACGCCCTGATCCTGAACTTCCGCAGTCGACAGCCGTTGAGCCAGGCGCTCGAGGGCGTGACCCTCGCGCCCGGCACGGAGCGCGAGGCCTTCGCCGACGGGGTCAAACGCTGGATGGAGCACTATGGGCGCGCCGGGATCGAGCAGATCGCCGGCGGCGTGGTCGTCCTGCGGCGCTCATCGGGACCGAACTGGACCCGGGCCTTCTACCTCGACCACGGCACGCGCCGAGCCGGCGGCGATCAGCTCGAGCGGATATTCGCCGGCACGGACTTCCTGACGTCGCATTCCGGGGCGGAGCAGCTCCGCGAGCTGATGTCCAGCGCCTGGCAGCTCGTGGAGGGTCACCGCCTCGATCAGGCGCTCACGTACGAGAACGGCGCGTACGAACCGGGCGACGCCGTGATGAGCCAGACCCCGGGGATCGGCCTATTCGCGCGGGTGGACCCGCGCGTCGTCCCCGTCGTGATCGCCTGCGACGGGCAACGCCCACTGGCCGAGGCGCTCACCGCCACTCCGATCCCCGAGGGTCTCGACAGGTCCGGGTTCCACAGCCTGTGCCTTGCCACGATCAAGGATCTGATCGCCCGGGGCTACCTGCATCGCGACGCCACGCCGCGCGGGGCGCCCGAGGCTGCTGTGACCGCGGGCGCCGTGGGGAGATAGCCGTGGACGTGGTCGAGCAGCTCGGCGAGCTGCTTCGAGAGGCGGGATTCGCGGGCGAGCGCTCCTCCGTCCTGGCGGGTATGCCCGGAGGCGTGCCGCCGCCCGAGGTCCTGGAGGCCGTGGACCGCCCGGAGGACGCCCGACTGGCGACCCTGCTCAAGCTCTTCCACCACGACGAGACGGTCGCTCGCGCGGCGGCTGAGCAGGCGCTCCGGCCGCTGAAGATCGAAGACATCTTGGAAGCGGGACTGGTAGAGACCGACGGCGCCGACGCTCGCTCGCCGATGAAGCTGTCGACCTTCGACGGCCTGATCGTCGCCGGCGATCCGATACGCGGCGACAACAGAGGCGTCAGCTCCGTCGTCAATCTGTCCGATGTGAGCATCGCGGTCTCCGGTCTCACCGTCCGCCGCGAGGGGGAAACCGCGCTCGATCTGGGCACCGGTTCAGGCGTCCAGGCGCTCCTCGCCGCGCGGCACGCCGACCGTGTAGTGGGCCTGGACGTCAACCCGCACGCGCTCTCGTTCGCTCGTTTGGGCCAGCGCCTCAACGGCGTCGAGAACGTTCGCTGGCTGGAGGGCGACTGGCTCGAACCGGTCCGCGGCCAGCGCTTCGACCTCGTCGTGGCCACGCCTCCTGTTGCGATCTCGCCCGACAACGTGCTCCTCTATCGCGACAGCCCGATCGGGGGTGAGGCGCTCTCGCGCCAGCTGGTCAGGGAGTGCGCCGAGCACCTCGCCGACGGCGGGTTCGCAACCGTGTTCTGCAACTGGACCCACGCCGATGAGGCTTGGGAGGAATCGCCGCGGGAGTGGGTCGCCGACCTCGGCTGCGATGCACTGATCCTGAACCTGGGAAGCCACGAGGCGATGATCTACGCCATGAACCACGTGAACGACCGCCCGGGGCTCGATCCCGAGACGGTCACCCCGACCGTCAACCGCTGGGTCGAGCACTTCGGTCGCGAGGGGGTGGGCCAGATCGCAACGGGGGTGGTCGTCCTGCGCCGCCGCTCCAGCGGACCGAACTGGACCCGTGCGTTCAAGACGGACAGGCTCCCCCGTGGCGCCGGTGGCATCCAGCTGCAGCGGATGTTCGCGGGCGCGGACTTCTTGAGCTCGCACGCCGGGGTGGAGCAGCTCCGCGAGTTGATGTCCGGCGCCTGGCAGCTCGTGGATGGTCACCGCCTCGATCAGGGGCTCGTCTACGAGAATGGCGCGTACAAAGGCCAGGCCGTCCTGGCGCAGGGATGGATGAACCTGTACGCGCGGGTGGATCCGCGCGTCGTCTCGGTCGTGGCCGGGTGCGACGGGCAGCGCCCCCTCGCAGCGGTGCTTCGAGAGGCGCCCACTCCCGATGGCCTCGAGCGAGGGCAGTTTCAGGAGCTCTGCCTATCAACGATCAGGGATCTGATCGCCCGGGGGTTTCTGGTCAAGGACGGTGCCTAGCCAGAAGGCGTTCCCGCGCGGCTCGACCCCGTCGAGCCGGCGATCGGACCACAGCGAGTCGATGAGCGAGCCGAGCTCGGGAGCTCGACTCGCGTAGAAGGCGGGCAGCACGGACTCGATCGCCTCGTTCCCGGCGAGCAGGTGGGCGGCCAGCAGGTACTGCTCCGAGTAGTGGCGGTCGGCGAGCTCGGCCGGATAGTCGTAGGGCAGGAACACGTCGTGAACGCCCACGAGCACTCCGCCGGCGAGTCGCGGCAGCACCTCGAGGAAGAAGACCGTTGCGTCCGAGTTCATGAACGTGCGGTGGGAGCCGTCGAGAAAGACCACGTCGCCGTCCGAGAGCTCGTCGAACACCGACAGGTCCGCCAGCTCGAGCGGGACGCGGAGGGCTCGGTCGCAGAGCGCCTCGACGTCCGCGCGCGGCTCGGGATCGATGGAGACGATCCCCGTGTCGAGCTCCCCGTCCCGCCGGGCGCGCGCCGCGAACCTGGTCGAGATCCCGGAGCCGATCTCGAGGTAGAGCGCCGGCGCGCGCCGGCGGATGAAGGCGTAGATGGCGGCGCCGTCCAGGGCCGGCAGCCAGTCGTTGACCCACGCGGGCTCGTGCGGATCCTGCGACCGCGCCTCGATCTCGAGGAGCGAGTCGCGGTAGGAGGCGATCGTCTCGAGCGAGCGGCGGTAGGTCGCGTCGCCTCGGGCAATGATGCGCTCGAGCTCCGGGTGAGGGTTCCAGCGCGGCGAGTTCGAGGCCGACGTCGGGTACTCCATCCGGACCGTGTAGTGGGCGTCCGGCTTGAACCCCCTCGCTCTGAGCCAGCGCGACAGTCGCCGGCGAGGTCCCGCGGGTACGAGCTGCCGCAGCCCGTGCAGCCGTCGTCTCATCGGGCCTCACCTTCGCAGCCCGGGCTTCCGATACTTTCGCCAGGATGGAAGTGGACGGCCACTCCCGAGTGCCGGTATCGCTGATCGTGACCGTGCGGAACGACAGGCGCGGGTTCGCCGAGCTGCTGGACGGCATCGCCGTGCAGACCGAGATGCCGGACGAGCTGGTGGTCGTCGACGGCGGCTCCGACGACGGGACCCTCCAGGAGCTGGAGGCCCGCCGGGCCGGTCTGCCGCCGCTTCGGGTGCTCGTGGCCCCGGGGGCGAACATTGCCGCCGGCCGGAACATCGCGGTCCGCGAGGCGAGCCACGACTGGATCGCCTGCACGGACGCCGGCTGCCGGCCGGTGCCGGGCTGGCTCGCGGCCCTGAAGGCCGCCAGGGCGCGCGGCGACATCGCCGCGGGAACGTTCGTGGTCGAGGCAGAGACGCCGCTCGACCGCGCGGTGGCCTGCGCGCACTACCCGCTTCTCGAGGAGGTCGACGAGGAGGATCCGCTCGTCCGGATCTCCCATCGGCTGTTCGGGCGCAACTTTCGCCCGGAGCACGCGGGCGGACGCTCGATGGCCTTCTCGCGAGCGGCGTGGGAGGAGGTCGGCGGCTTTCCGGAGCACGTCTACGCGGGCGAGGACCTCGCCTTCAGCGCGGCCGCGATCGAGCGCGGCTTCTCGCCGACGCTGGTCGAGGAGGCGGCGGTGTACTGGCGTCCGCGGACCTCCTGGCTCGCGACGGCGGCGATGTTCGCCACCTACACCCGCGGCGACGTACGAACCAAGGGTCGTGGCCGCCACCTCGCGCGTCTCGCCGCCTGGAGCGCGGGCCCCGTGCTATTCGTGCGAGGCGGCGTTGCCGGACGGTTGCTGGCCGGCGCGGGGGTCGCGGCCTACCTGTGGCTGCCGATGCGCAGGGCGCGGCGGTCGCTGTCAGCGGGAGAGTGGTGGCGGGTCCCGCTGCTCGTGATCGTGAAGGATCTCGCTCAGCTCGGCGGTGCCGGGATGGGACTGGTGGACGCCGCCCGAGGCGTCTCGCAGCCGCCGCCTCGGTGACGGCTCCCGATCCGCGTCCGCCAGCCCGACCATCACCCACACGTGGCGGAAGTGCTCGACGTCCTGGGCGAGCCCGTCGATGCCGAGGCCGAGGAGCCCGGTCCAGATCGCTATCGAGGTCGGGCGCCGCCGCTCCCGCCACAGCAACACGAAGAGGTACACGAGCGCGGCGAGCGCCGGGATGCCCAGCGTCGCAGCTACGTTCAGCGGCGTGAGGTGGGCTCGGAACGGCGCGCCGCGATTCTCGGCGACGAAGGAGCCCGGGCCCAGGCCCACCAGCGGGTGCTCGCGGAAGGTCTCGAACCCGGTCACGAGCGCCTCGCGGCGGTTGCCCGGGTCGGGCACGACGTAGGACAGCGTCGAGGGGCGGGTGGGATCCACGCGGACCTTGGCCACCGTCAGGGCGGCCATGACGGCCACCGACGCGAGCGTCACGACCGCCGCGGCCGCAGCCGCGCGGCGCGGCTCCCAGTGGCGACAGGCGGCGCGGATCGCGAGCACCGCGAAGAAGGCGATCGCGCCGCGGGAGAGCGTGGCGAGCACCATGAGCGACAGCGCCGCCTGAAGCGCGAACCGCGTCCGGGGACCGAGCGGCGATCGCTCGAGGTCGATCACCGCCGACGCGAAGATGCAGAAGCTGGCGAGCAGCGGCGGGGTCGCGAACCCGGCCGCCACGCGCGCGTAGCGGTCCGACTCGATGAACTGCTCGCCGTAGGCGCCGACCAGGGAGGTGTCGACGCCCACGTAGAAGAGCGCCAGCCCCACCACGGCGAGCACGGCGGTGACCGCCGCGAGCGCGGCCACCACCAGGACGACCGCGTCCCGGCCGGGCCGGCTGGAGGCGAACTCGGACGTGAGCAGGGCGAGCACCGCGAGCTCGGCCACCAGCAGCAGGTTGCGCGCTGCGGTGCCCTGCGCCTCCGCGAAGAGCGCCGACAGCGCCGTGGCGGCCACGTAGGCGGCGAGCGCGAGATGAAACCCGCGCGGCCGCGGCAGGCCGCCCGCGCGGACCCGCTCCCACAGCCAGGCGAGCGCGGCCAGCGCCATCAGCGCGTCGCTCCAGCCCGCGCGCTCGTACACCCCGGAGAGCGGCGAGAGCCACTTCCATCCGAGCGCCGCCACGGCCAGCAGGTACAGCGCCAGCGCGGGGCTCCGGGCGGCGGCGGCCGCCGAGCCGCGCAGGGCCTCGCGGATGTCCGGCACAGGTGGCGCGGGACCCATGGTCCTGCCAGACTAGGCCGGAGTGGCTCGCGCACGCTCGATCCTGGTCCTGGGGGCCGCGCTCCTGGCGATCTCCGCCGGCCCCGCGGCAGCGGCCGCTCCTCCCGGCTTTGTCGGGATGACGGCGGACGACCTCCTCGGGAACGGCGGCAGCTACCGCGACAGCGCCCTCGACCAGCAGCGCACCGCAGGCGTGAAGCTGCTGCGCGTGACGTTCAATTGGGCTGCCACCGAGATCGCGCCGGGCAACTTCGACTTCGCGACGTACGACCAGTACGTGCTCGACGCGGCGCGGCGCGGCATCACGATGCTCCCCGTGCTGTTCGATTCACCCTCCTTCTACGGGAGGAGGTCCGCAAAGCGGCGCAGCCGAGCCAGCCTGCCGCCGGTGGACAACGGCACCATGGCCCGCTGGGCGGCGCTGCTCGTGGCCCGCTACGGCCCGGGCGGCTCCCTCTGGGCGGGACATCCCAACCCGCTGCCGATCACGGCCTGGCAGATATGGAACGAGCCCACCCTCGGCGTGTACTGGCGGGACAAGCCGAACCCGCAGGAGTACCTGGCGATGGTCCGAACCGTGGGCGCGGGGATCAAGGCCGTGGACCCGGCGGCTGAGATCGTCACGGCCGGCCTTCCGGACAGCCGCCTGAAGAGCGCCATCCGCCTTGCGCCCTACCTCAAGGCGCTTTACAAGGGCGGTGGCTCGAGCGCGTTCGACACGGTGGCCATCAACACCTACGCGGTGAACGCCCGCTACATGGGCAAGCTGATGAACACCACGCGCGCGCTCATGAACCGCAGCGGCGGCCGCTCCGACAAGATCTGGATCACCGAGCTGGGCTGGTGCGACAAGGGAGCGAAGAGCCGCTTCTGCGTGGGGACGAAGGGACAGGCCAAGAACATCGCCGGCTCGCTGAAGCTCATCCGGCAGAGGCGCCGGGCCTGGAAGCTCCGCGGATTCGTGCTCTTCTCCTGGCGCGACGGTCGCCCGTACGGAACGGGCAATCAGTGGGGCCTTCACACGGGACTGCTGAACCTTCAGGGCAAGAAGAAGCCCGCCTACGACGCCTTCGTCCGCGGCGTGCGCGGGCTGTAGCGCCGCTCGGCCGTAGCGCCTACGGCACGCGCTCGACCTCGCTCGGCCCCACCCGCCAGGTCATGCTCGTCTCGCCGCCCTGGCGTGCCCGCAGCGGCGCGCCCGCGGGCAGGCGCATCGGGCGGAGGAACATGCGCCCGGGGCTGGTGCGCAGGCGCGCGATCGTGCGCCAGCCGCCGCCGCGGCGGCGCTGAATCGTCACCCGGCCCGACCTCGGCGCGAGGCCCCAGACCTGCGCCACGCCGCCTTTGGTGTAGGCGGTGAAGGGGAAGCGGAAGGCGTAGAAGCCGGGTTTCCGCGTGTCGTCCGCCACCGTGGCGCCGCGGAAGAAGACGCCGGCCTGGAGCGAGTAGCCCCAGCCGCGCGGGTCGAAGGGCTCGTCGCGCATGAGCCACCAGGTCACGACGCTCACGTCCTGGCGCCAGAGCGTGTAGAGGGCTCCGGAGATGTAGCGCGCCACGAGCCTAGCCGGCAGGCCGTCCGGGTCGGGTGGGCTCGTGTCCCAGGAGATCTCGGTCGCCCAGACCGGCTTGTGCCGGCGCGGCTTGAGGTAGCCGGCGCGCAGGGCCACCTTCATGGGGCGGGTGAGCTTCCAGATGTCGGGAATCACCACGTCGTCGGGGTTGGCCGCGGTCCGCCGCGGCTCTCCGATCGGGTACGGGTGGTGGGCGAGGGCGTCGAAATAGGTGGCCCCGCCGGGGCAGCGGCGCTTGGCCCTCGGGCGGCTGCGCCCGGTCACACACAGGAGCTCGCGCGTGAAGAGCGCGGCCTGCATCCGCTTCTGCCCGCGCTGCGTCTCGCCGAACGGAGCGGTGCCGGCCGAGACGATCACGTTGCTGCGCCTGACCTTCTTCGCCCCCCGGTAGAACGCATTCAGGAGCCCCTTGTAGATCCCGGGGCTGGCCGGTCGGTAGCGGCCGCCCGAGCGCGTCCACTGCGGGTTGACGAAATCCGACAGGTTGGGCTCGTTCCACGCCTGGTAGTAGCGGACGCGGGGCAGGCGCGCCCCGGATGCGTCGACGAAGGAGCCCGAGTAGCGGCGCGCCACGGCCTCGGCGAACAGCCGATAGTCGGCCGCCGCGGGGCGCCAGGTGCCGGGCGGCGCGAGCGGGTCGCGGCCAGGAGCCTCGGCCCAATCGGGTGCTCCGGTGAAGGACAGCAGGACCGTGATGCCGGCCGCGCGCGCCTCGCGCACCATCTGGTCGGTCTCCCCCCAGACGTAGCCGGCCCACCCAGGGTTGCGAGCGTCGACGGCCGTGCCCGGCTGCGATGGCGCGATGTGGCGCCAGGTGGCCGTGAGCCTGACCACAGAGCCCCCAGTGGAGCGTAGGTTTCTGAAGGCCGCCTGCCGCTGCGCGGGGTCGAGGAACTGGAAGGCCTGCGGGTCGCTGAAGCCCGTCTGCAGGCCGTGACGCGCCTGCGCGCCGCCGGCCGAGGCGAGCGTGCCCAGCGCCGCGAGCGCGGCGGCCAGGGCGATGATGATCAGTCGTCTGCTCATGGG
>DASRIC010000037.1:0-30500 GCA_035650215.1 Thermoleophilaceae bacterium | reverse complement strand
CGGCCGGGTGTTCGAGGCCCGCGAGTGGGCCGGGGTGGGCGCAGGGGCGTTCGCAGTCGCCCGGCTGCGCCACCGGACCGATACCTCGGTCACCCGCCACGCGCACGGCTTCGTGCCTCAGACGCTCGCCGACCTCGGGATCGTGGGCGTGGTGCTCACCACGCTGCTCCTGCTCTCGTGGCTGGCGGCCGCTCTGCGCACGACGGCCCTCTACCCGCGCCGCCTCGACGAGCTGCGCCGGCCGGGCGCCAGGCGCCCGCGGCGGGACTGGGGACCTGAGCGGATCGCGCTCGTGGCGCTCGGGATCGTGCCCGTCGTGTTCGGGCTCCAGTCGCTCATCGACTGGACCTGGTTCATCCCGGGCCCGATGGCGCTGGCGCTCGTGGCGTCGGGCTTCGTGGCCGGACGCGGGCCGGTCACGGCCCCGCTCGAGGCCGCCGATCCGGTGCCGGGCGCGCCGCCCGAGCCCGTCGCTCCGCCCGAGGGCCGCCTCCGGCGCCCGCGCGACGTGGGACGGGCGGTGGCGGCCGGCGGCGTGGTGCTGGCGGGCATCATGGTGAGCTGGGCGATCTGGCAGCCGGAGGCCTCCGACCGCGCGACGAATCAGGCACTCGAGCTGGCGGACGAGCGCGACTTCACCGACGCGCTCGTGAAGACCCAGGACGCGGAGGACGCCAACCCGCTCTCCCCCGACCCCTACCTGGTGCGAGCCGCGGTCGACACCCAGGCCGACCGGGTCGACGACGCCCGCCGGACGCTCGAGGACGCCGTCCTGAGGTTCCCGGGCGATCCGCAGACCTGGAATCGTCTCGCGGCCTTCCAGCTCGGAACGCTCGACCGTCCCACCCAAGCGCTCGAGACCCTGCGCGGCTCGCTCTACCTCGATCCCTTCTCGGTCTTCGCCCGGCAGCTCTTCCTCGAAGCGCGCAAGCGCGAACGCGAGCTCGCTGCGGCCCGGGCGGCGCGCAGACAGGCGAGAGCCCAGGCGAAAGCGAACGCGCAGGCGCGGGCGCAGCGATGAGCGTCCCGGACTATGGGGTCTGGCAGCTAGTCCGGGACGTTCATCGGTTGGCCTAGCGCCTCGCCCGCGCCAGCAGCGTCCCCGCCCGCCGCTCCAGGGAGCCGATCTCGAATCCCATCTCCGTGAGCAGCCGCCGAAGCGAGCCTCGCGTGAAGAAGCGCAGGTGGGGCGAGAGCGGGTCGGGCGGGCGCATGAGCGGCCGGCTCGCCGGCGTGGTGAGCGCGAGCTCGCCGCCCGGTCGCAGCAGGCGCCTGATCTCCGAAAGGAGCAGCTGCACGTCGCGCACGTGCTCGATCGTCTCGGCGCAGAGCACGAGGTCGAAGGCGCCGTCGTCGAAGGGCAGTGCCTCATCCGGCGCCAGCTCCGCGAGCGTCACGTGCGCAGGGAGCCGGCCGCGTGCGCGGCCGAGCGCCAGCGGCGACACGTCCGCCGCCGTGACCTGCGCCGCGTCGAGCAGGGCGGTCAGGCGACCGTCGCCGCAGCCGAGGTCGAGCGCGCGCTCGACCCGCCCGAGCGAGCGCACGAACTCGGCAAGCTGCGAGGCCGGCGGGCCGGGGTCGTCCGGGACGAGCTCCCAGAGCTCGTCGTCATAGCGGCTGGGGCTCATCGCGTCGCTGCGGACCCGGCCGAGCCGGGTGCTTGCGCCCGGCGACGCGCGATCAGCATCAAGGTGTGCCCAAGGGATGCCGCCCGCCGCCGCGAGCCGAGAGCGTCCAGGCGATGCACGGCCCGCTGGGCGCGCGCGGGCAGGCGCCGCCAGCCGTAGGTGAGCGCATGCAGCTCGGGCTCGAGCCCGGCTGCGCGGGACTCGCGCACGAGCGCGCGGGGCGAGAGGGGGATGTCGTCGGGCGTCCCGTGCACGGCCACGCCCAGGCCGAGCCGGTTGGCGGCGGCGAGGCCGGCGCCCACCGGGTGCCACAGGCCCGGCTCCACGGCCACCAGCGCCCCGCCCGGGCGCAGCAGCCGGGCGGCCTCCGCGAACACCGGGTCGAGCGGGCCCTGATAGGCCAGATGGTGGAGCACGAGCCGGTAGAGCACGACGTCGAAGGAGCCCGGCGCGTAGGGAAGCCGGCCGGCGCGCCCGACCGCACCATCGTCGAGCTCGCCGCTCTCGACGAGCGAGTCGATCAGCTCCGCGTCGAGGTCCACGCCGGTCATGCGAAAGGCCGACCGCGGGAACAGGTGACGCCCGGGATGACGCCCGCAGCCCACGGACAGCACGTCGCCCCCGGCGAGGGGCAGGCGCCGGTCGAGCAGCTCCCGCTCGCGCCGCATCTCCTGGTCGTAGTGGACCTGGAGCGTGTCCGCGTCGGTCAGTCGGTCGAGGAGGTTGGCGCTGCGGTAGGGCTCGCTCACCACGCCCCCCGCGCGCGGATCACGGCGGGGATCGTCTTGAGGAGGATGGTGAGGTCGAGGAAGACCGACCAGCGCTCGAGGTAGAGAAAGTCGAGCCGGACCAGCTCGTCGAAGTCGAGCTCAGAGCGGCCGGACACCTGCCACAGCCCGGTCATGCCCGGCAGCACGAGGTAGCGCTTGCGGTGCCAGTCCTCGAGCCGCTGGTAGTCGCGGGCGGGCAGCGGCCGCGGGCCCACGAGCGACATCTCGCCTCGCAGCACGTTGAGGAGCTGAGGCAGCTCGTCGAGGGACCAGCGCCGCAGGAAGCGCCCCACCGACGTGACCCGCGGGTCGTCCTTCATCTTGAAGATCGCCCCGCTCACCTCGTTGTGGGGCTCGAGGTGGTCCTGAAGATGCTCGGCCCCCACGACCATCGTGCGGAACTTGAAGCACGCGAACGGCCTGCCGCCGATGCCGGGACGGACCGACCGGTACAGCACGGGACCGCGCGAGGAGAGCTTGATCGCGAGCGCCGCGAGCCCCATCACCGGCGCGAGCAGGACCGCGAGGAACGCGGCGCCGAGCAGGTCGAAGGTGCGCTTGACGACCCAGTCGGCCCCCTCGAACACGGGCGGCTTGAGCTCGAACAGCGGCAGCGCCTGGCCGGGCACGTACTCGACGCTGTCCATCAGGATCTCCATCGTCGACGGCGCCACCCGCACGCGCACGCCATGGCGATGGCAGCGCTCCACGAGCTCGACCGCCTCCTCCTGAGGGAAGTCCGCGTCGGCGATCAGGACCTCGTCGACCGAGTCGAAATGGCGCTCGAGCTGCTCGAGCGAGCGGAAGTCCCGGAGGCCGTCGAGGAGCGCGATCGGGGTGCGCGCGACGAAGCCGTATGGCTCGATCTCGCGGCTGTCGCTGAGCGCGTGCGACACGGCCTGGATGTTCGAGCCCGACCCCACCAGCACCGCCCGCCGGCGGTAGCCGGCCGCCCGCAGCACGGCGCCGCTGATGCGCTCGAATACCCAGCGCAGCGACGACAAGTAGATGAGCGCGAAGAAGAGCGAGGCGTAGAAGATGTAGTACGACTGGAAGCGCTCACCCTCGATCTCCGCGTAGATCAGCACGACAAGGGTGACCTGGAAGAGCCCAGCGATCACCTTCGAGAAGCCGGGGCGCTGGGCGCGCTCGCGGTAGAGCCCGGAGCGCGCGAACAGCAGCAGCATCACGAGGCCGCCCAGCGGGGCGTACTCCTTCGCCTGAGCCCACATCTGCCCGAGCTGGTCGGGGTTCACGATCGCCGTCTTGACGACGAGCGCGGTGTAGATCGCCAGGAAGAGACCCACGAGGTCGAGCGTGGCCAGGGTTGCGATCCGGGCGCACGCGCGCAGCAGGTCGTAACGGAGCACGCCGCTGAGCACGGGCTTGCCCGCGCGCACGTCGCGCTCGGGCATGGTGGCGGGCTCGACCTCCCGCAGCTCCTTTACGAGACCGTTGGCCACTTGGTCGCTAAGTACAACAGGTGAGCGACGCCAATGTATCGGCAGCGCAGGTTCTCATTCACGCCTGCGCTCCCGCCGTCGCCATCATCCAAACGAGGAAATCCTCGCAGTTTGCGGTATCGCCGCTGGACTGCGGGGGCGAGTGGTTCAGGATCGCGCCTGAACGTCGTGCAGATGCTCAAGCGCAGGAGCCGCCCCGAGAGGGGCGACATCGATGAGGCCGCCATGAGGCTTCTCTCGCGGCACGGGGCGCAGATCCTCGGCACTGCGCGGCGCTACGCGATGACGCCGGAGGACGCCGAGGACGCCTACCAGCGCGCCCTCGAGATCCTGCTCACGAAGGCGCCCACCACGCGCGAGGAGGAGCTGATCCCCTGGCTCAAGACCGTGGTGAAGCACGAGGCATTCGCGCTGCACCGCCAGCGCGAGCGACACTCGCCGGTGACCGACGACGGCGAGCTCGGGGACCGGGCTACCCCGCCCGCGATCACGCACGACCAGGCCGAGCGCCTCGAGCAGCTGCGTCAGGGCGCCGAGGCGCTCGCGGAGCTCAAGCCGCACGAGGTCCAGGCGCTCCTGCTGCGAGCGGAGGGCTACTCCTACCGGGAGATCTGCGAGCGCACGGGCTGGACGTACACCAAGGTCAACAGGCTGCTTACCGAGGGGCGGCGCGCGTTCCTGCGGCGGGTGTCGGGCATCCAGGGCGGGGCGGAGTGCGCGCGCTTCGAGCCGATGCTGTCCGCGCTGGCCGACGGCGAGGCTTCGGCGGAGGACCTGGCGCTGCTGCGCCCGCACATGCGCACCTGCCTGTCCTGCCGGGTGCGGCTGCGCGAGTTCCGCGCCGCGCCTGACCGGGTGGCCGCGCTGGTGCCGCCGCTGGCACTCGCGGCCGCCGAGCGGGCCTCGGGCGACGCCGGCACGACGCGCGGGTTGCTCGAGTCGACGCTCCAGTCGGTGCTCGGCGGGGCCCAGCACAAGGCCGGCGCTCTCGGCGAGCGCCTTCACGCGGCCGCCGAGCTGGCCACCGGTCAGAAGCTCGCGGCCGTGGCGGTGTCGGCCGCCGCGCTCGCGGGCGGCGGCGCCACGGTCGACCAGCTTGCCGAGCAGCGCGCCCCGCGGCCGCCGGCGGTCGAGCAGCGCGTGGACACCAAGCCGGTCAAGGAGGAGAGCGACGTCGAGGTCGAGCCCCCGCCGGTGGTGGAGCAACCCACCCCCACCCCGGCCCCGCCGGCCGAGCAGCCCGCCGAACCCGCCCCCGAGCCGGCCCCGGCGCAGCCCCCGCCCCCGCCGCCCGATCCGGCCAACGAGTTCGCCCCCGGCGGCGCCGCGCCGGCCGGGACCACGCTCCAGGCCGCCCAGCCGGCGCCCCCCACCCAGGCGAGCCCGGGCCTGGTACCGGCGGGTGGCGGAGGCGGCGGGACCGGCGAAGGCGTCTCGGGCGGGGAATTCGCGCCGTAGCGACGTTTCTCGACACCCGGGCCGCGGGAATACGCCGAGCATCTAATAAGGGGATTCTCCATGAGACGAGTAGGGGTCATCGTGGCCGCTGTGGCGCTCGGCTCGGTCGCACTCGCGACCGGATTCGGCGCGGCGCTGGCGAGCGGCGGGGGCGACCGCTCCCAGCGGCGTGCCGTCGCGACGCTGATGGACGCAAGCGGTCAGAAGCTGGGCGTCGCAATCTTCAAGGAACGCCAGGGGAAGGTGGACGTGGCAGCCGAGGTCGCGGGCGCGGCCCCGGGCTTCCACGGCTTCCACGTGCACGCGGTCGGCGAGTGCGTGGCTCCGTTCACCTCCGCCGGCGGGCACTACAACCCGGGCGCCATGACTCATGGTGACCACGCGGGTGACATGCCGCCGATGCTGGTGAACCAGGACGGCACCGCCGAGCTTCGCTTCCAGACCGATCGCTTCTCGCTGAGCGACCTGTTCGACGCCGACGGCAGCGCCGTGATCGTGCACGCCGGGCGAGACAACGTGGCGAACATCCCGAACCGGTACCACTCGCACACCTACGACACCTTCGGGCCCGACGTGGACACCCTGGCGACCGGCGACGCCGGCGCACGGGCGGCGTGCGGGGTGGTGGAGCGGAGCAGCGGCAGCTAGTCGATATCGGGCGTCTACGCACTTAGGCACCCGGGTCGGCCACGGGCCGTTCCGGGTGCCGGTTGCTCGCATCGGGTACCCCTTTCAACACCCGAAAGGAGGCTTGTCCCATGCGCAGCAGGATCAGAGCCGCGATGCTCGTGACAATCGTGGTCGCGCTCGCACTGCCGGCCACGGCGTCCGCCCAGCGGGGAGGCGGCTTGTGGGCGGTCTACAACCAGTCGCTCAGCAGGGCCCACTACATCGACCTCACCCACACGCTCACGCCGGGCGGGCCGGTTTGGAAGGGCTTCGGGCCGGCGACCTTCAGCCCCACGCTCAACCCCGACACGGGCGTGCCCTACACGTACGCCACCGACGGCTTCGAAGCGACGGCGTACTCGCTCACGACCGACCAGTTCGGCACGCAGTTCGACCCGCCCGCGCACTGGGCGCCGGAGTGGGCGGCGATCGACGAGGTGCCGGCGAGCTACTCGGTCCGGCCGCTCGTCGTCATCAACACCGTCCGCCAGGTGCGGGCCAACCCGAAGGACTTCCTGACCGTCGCCGAGGTCAAGGCGTGGGAGAAGCGGCACGGCCGCATCCCGGCCGGCTCGATCGTGATGGTCCGCAGCGACTGGTCGAAGCGGTGGACCGCCGACCCGGTGAAGGCCAGGGAGCTCGCTGCCGATCCGAACTTCCCGAGCGTCGCACTCGCGACCCTGAAGTTCCTCCACCTGAAGCGGCACATCCTCTTCCACGGCCATGAGCCGCTCGACACGGACACGACGCCGACGCTCGAGGGTGAGGCGTGGCTCATGCACCACGGCTACGCGCAGGCGGAAGGGGTGGCGAACCTCGACGGCGTGCCCGCTACGGGCTGCCTGCTCTCGCTCGGCTTCCCGAAGTTCAAGGGCGGCCTCGGCGGCTACGCCCGCTACGTGGCGATCTGCCCGCCCTCGACGCGCAAGGGCGTGCGGATCTCCCGCTCCGACGCACCGCTGCCGAGCTACGGGAGTCGGCTGCACTGGGACACGAATCTGGGCTACCGCGTCCGCTGACGACCATCCACGCCCCCGGACGACGGCCGGCCCCCGCGGAGCGCGGGGGCCGGCTGTTGCAACCCGCGCCCTAACGACCGGCCTTCAGGCCGTCGCCGGCCGCGGCGAGCGGGGCGAGTGCGTGACGTCGAAGCCGTCTAGCCCACATGGCGACCCACCGTCACGAGGTACTCGGCGTTCATCAGCAGGCCGCCGTCGCTCGACTCGTTGCGGCGCTCGGCCATCTCCACCATCTCCGCCCGGCAGTCCTCCCAGCGGCCCTCGCCGGTGAGGCGCTGGCGCGCCTTGAGCGTGGGGCCGTAGTTCGTCTCCATGAAGGCGACCCACGCCTCAGCCGAGTCGAACCGCCAGGGGTTGTAGCCGCGCGCGAACGCGAGCTCGATCGGGGTGCCCGAGAAGAGCCGCTGAACGTGCTGCTCGCTGCCCCAGAGCGGCGGCGGTGAGGCGTAGTCGGGCGGCGCCGGCAGGTAGCGGCCCATGATCTTGAACAGCTCGCCGATGGCCCCCTGAGGGGTCCAGTTGACGAGCCCGATCCGCCCGCGCGGCCTCACCACACGGGCCAGCTCCTGGGCCACGACCTCGTGACGCGGGGCGAATTGGACGCCGAACGCCGACAGCACGCGGTGGAACGAGCCGTCGTCGAACGGCAGCGCCTCGGCGTCGCCCTCGACCCAGTCGACGGTCACGTCGTGCTCTGCGGCGCGGCGCCGGGCGGTGTCGAACAGCTCGGGCGTGAGGTCGAGCCCCACGACTTGGGCGCCGCGGGCGGCGGCCCGGATCGCGATGTTGCCCGTGCCGGCGGCCACGTCCAGCACCTCCTGCCCCGGGGCCATGTCCATGTGGACGAGAAGGTCGCGCGGCGGCGTCTCGTCGATCTGCTCGGCGACGGCCGCGTAGTTCCCCGCGGCCCAGGTGGCGCGGTGCACGCGCTTGAGGTCTGCAATGGCGGTCATTTCGAACGTTCTCCTGTGGTTGATTGGAGTGACGCTGCGAGTGTGCGCGCGCCGCATTGGCAAAACCCTGTGCGGACCTTGTCGCGCGGATCGCAAACGGCGCGTTACCTTGGAGGCCGATGACGTCGCGGATCCGGCTGTGCGGGCGGCTCGAGGTCGAGCTGGACGGCGAGCGGGTGGAGGGGCGGCTGCCCGGCCGTCAGGGCCCGCTGGTGGTCGGCGTGCTGGTGCTGGCCCGAGCCCGGCCGGTGTCGCGAGACGAGCTGATCGGCGTGCTCTGGCCGGGCAGGGCGCCCGCGGATCCGGACGAGGCGCTCAGCGCGGTGCTCTCGAAGGTGCGTCAGGCGCTGGGAAGCGGGGTGCTCCAGGGGCGGCGCGAGCTGTCCCTGTCGCTGCCGCCCGACACCGAGATCGATTGGGAGCAGGCGGTGGTAGGGCTAGAGCGGGGCCGGGCTGCGCTTGCCGGGGGCGAGCCGACGCCTGCGCTGGAGGCGGGCGAGGCGGCTCGCGAGATTGCGAGCCGCGGCTTCCTCGCAGGGCTCGATTCGCCCTGGGTGGAGGACCGCCGCCGCGAGCTCGGGGAGCTGCGGCTGGAGGCGCTCGAAATGGTGGCCGAGGCGGGAATCGCGCTCGGCGGCGCCCGGCTTGCCGGGGCGGAGCGGGCGGCGCGCGAACTGGTCGCGGCGGAGCCGCTGAGGGAGGCGGGGCATCGCCTGTTGATGGAGGCGCTGGCCGCCCGCGGCGAGCCGGCGCAGGCGCTGGGCGCGTACGAGCATCTGCGGGTCACATTGCGCGACGAGCTCGGCACGACCCCGGGCGCTGCGGCGCGCGCGGTGCACGAGCGGCTCCTGGCCGGGGAGGCGCCCGCCCCGCCGGCGTCCAGACCTGCGGTCGCCGCGCCGGTGGCTCCCGTCCCGCTGCCTTCGCTCCTGGCGCGCGAGCGGGGAGCGCTCGTGGGACGCGATGCCGAGCTCGAGCGGCTGCAACGGGTCTGGCAGGAGGCGCACGGGGGCGAGCGGCGGCTTGCCGTCCTGGCCGGTGGCCCGGGAATCGGCAAGACGCGCCTGGCCGCCGAGCTCGCCCGCATCGCCGGCACGGACGGCACGGTGCTCTACGGCGCCTGCCAGGAAGAGGCGCTCGTCGCCTACGAGCCCTTCGTCGAGGCGCTTCGCCACTACGCCCGCGCCCGGCCCCCCGGCGCCGCGCCGGACCGGCTTGGACCCGGCCAGACGGAGCTCGCGCGGCTGATTCCCGAGCTGGCCGGAGAGCTTGCCGAGGATGGCCGGCCGGCGCCCGACGACCCGGAGACGCGCCGCTACCTGATGTTCGAAGCCGTGGTCGCGCTGCTCGACGAGGCGAGCGAGCGGGCAGCGGTCCTGCTCGTTCTCGACGACCTGCACTGGGCCGACCGCTCAACCGTCCAGCTGCTGGGGCACCTCGCTCGCGCCCAGCACGACACCCGGTTGCTGATACTCGTCTCCTACCGCGACTCCGAGATCTCCCCCGGGCATCCGCTCTTCGAGCTGCTCGCCGACCTGCGGCGCGTCGGCCCCTTCGAGCGACTCGTGCTCGCTGGCCTCGACCAGCCCGCTGTCGAGGCGCTCATCGAGTCGCAGGCCGGGGAGGCGGCGTCGTCCTCGCTCGTCCACGCCCTCCATTCGCGGACCGAGGGAAACCCCTTCTTCGTCGAGGAGACGGTGCGACACCTGATCGAGAGCGGGCTGCTGTTCGAGCGCGACGGCCCGGCCCGGCGCCTGGACGAGATCGGCGTGCCGGAGGGCGTGAAGGAGGTGCTCGCCCGCCGCCTCGCGCGCCTGTCGCAGCGCTGTCACAGCGTGCTCTCGCACGCCGCGGTGCTCGGCTACGAGTTCCGCTTCGATCTGCTCCCAGCGATGGTCGAGCTGGACGAGGACGCCGTGATCGGGGCGCTCGAGGAAGCGCTCGGCGCACGCCTCGTGCTCGAAGCGCGGGAGGGATCGCTGTTCGCCTTCACGCATGCGCTCGTGCGCGAGACGCTCTACCGCGAGCTGAGCGCGCCGCGCCGGCAACGCATCCACGCCCGAGCGGCACGGACCATCGAGGAGTCGGCGACCTTCGAAGGCGATTCTCGGGCTGCCGCGCTGGCGCTGCACTATCGGCTGGCGGGCACGGCAGCCGATCCGGCAAAGGGAATCGCCTACTCGCTCGAGGCGGGCGAGGGCGCCCGCCAGCTGTTCGCCTGGGACGAGACCGCCGCGCACTGGGCCGGCGCACTCGAGCTGATGGATCGCGCCGGCGCGCCGCCCGCGGAGCGGGCTCGCCTACTCGTGGCGCTGGCGGTGATCTGCGCCGTGACGGGCGACCTCGCCCGCCAGATCCGTTACCTGGACCGGGCGCTCGAGCTCTACTCCGAGCTCGGCGACGACGAGCAGGCGGCTCGAACTCACTCGCGCCTGGGCCAGGCGCACTCGCTTATCGACTCGATCTACGCCGAGCACCTCGACATCGAACGAGCCTTCCGCCACTTCGACGCCGCCCGCTCGACCCTCGAGCGCGGGCCGGTGCGGACCGCGCGCGGCCACATGGAGACGGGGGTCGCCACGGCGCTCACCTACCGCCTCGAGATCGGAGCCGGGATCGAGGCCGCGGCCCGTGCGATGGAGATCGCGGAGCAGCTCGGCGACGAGGCGCTCTGGGCCGGCGCGATCGAGGCGTACGGCTGGCACAAGATCGTGGGCGGCGAGCTGGCCGAAGGCTTCGACGCGGAGGGACGCGCGTTCGAATCAGCGGACCGCGGGCGCCGTCCGTTCCTCGCCTGGATGGCCTCGAACATCCGCGGTCAGATGGCGTGGGGGCTGGGCGACCCCGACGCCGCCCAGGCGTTCTTCGAGTCCCTGCTCGAGCTGTCCTACGTGGGCCAGACGGCCTACGCGCAGCAGCTGGCGGACGGGATCGGCCGCTGCCACCTCTCGCGCGGCGAGCTCGCGCCCGCGCGCGCCCTGCTCCCAGACGCCAAGTCGAGCTGGATCAGCCACTCTCTTCCGCCGCTGGTCGATCTGTGGGACGGTGCTTGGGATCGAATCGAGGCCCTCACCGGCCGGGTGCTCGAGACGAGCAGGCGGACGGGCAACCGTTGGGACGAATGGGCCTCGCTCCACCTGGCTGGGCGCGTCGAGCTCCTGCGCGGCCAGCCCGAGCGTGCCGTCGAGGTGCTCGAGCAAGCTCGCCGGATCGTCCGCGACGGCGGCGCGCGCTACTTCGAGCTGTGGGTGCTTCCCGACCTCGCGCGCGCCTCGGCCGAATCCCGACGGCTGGAGGAGGCAGGCGGGCATTTGGCGCGCTGCCACGAGATCATCGAGATAGGTGAGGACTGGCGTGGACGGCGAGCGATGGTCGAGGTAGCCGACGCCGTGCTGCTGAGCTTCGAGGATCGTCCTGACGAGGCCGAGGCCCGCTTCCGCACGGCGCTCGAGACGTTGCGTGATTTCAAGCTGGTGGCCGAGCAGGCCGACGCTCTGCGTCAGTGGGGCTTGGCCCTGGACAGGGCGGGGGACGGCGAGGCGGCAGCGCAGCGGCGTGAGGCGGCGGCAGACCTGTACCGCGGTCACGGAGCCACGCTGCCATGAGGGTCGGAGTCGGGGTCACGCCTTTCCATACCGACGCTGAGGCCACTATCCGCCTCGCCGTCCGCGCGGAGGAGCTGGGCTACGCGCGCTTCGGGAGCGCCGAGGGCTGGACTCAGGATGCCGTCGTGCTGCTCACGCAGATAGCCGACAGGACGTCGCGGATCGGTCTCGCCACCGCGGTCCTGCCGGTCTGGAGCCGCACGCCGGCGGCGATCGCGATGGCTGCAGCCGGCCTGCAGCGCGCGTCCGGCGGGCGCTTCTCCCTCGGCCTGGGTGCCAGCAGTCCGCCGCTCGTGGAGGGGCTGCACGGGCTCCCCTTCGAGCGGCCGGTGGAGCGGATGCGCGAGACGCTCGTGACCGTCAGGGCGCTCCTCGACGGAGGGCGGCTGCCGCTCGAGCGCGAGGGCGTGCGGCCGCTGCGGCTCGGCGCGCCGCCCGAGCAGCGGGTCCCGCTCATCGTCGCCGCCCTGGCGCCCGCGTCGATCCGCCTCGCGGGCGAGCTGGCCGATCAGTGGCTGCCATTCTTGTGGGCGCGCTCGCGCCTCCCGGAGGGCCGCGAGCTCCTGGCGCAAGGCGAGGAGCTCGCCGAAGCGGCGAGCGCGACCGAGGCGGCGGCGAGCGTGCCGCTCGCGATCGCCGCCGACGAGGAGACCGCAGGCCAGATCGCCGCCGCCTGGCTGCTCGCCTACCTGACGCGTATGGGCCCTATCTACCCGCGGACCCTCCGCGACCGGTTCGGGTACGCCGCCGAGATCGACGCGCTCCTCGATGCCAACGCGGACGGGGGAATGCCCACCCTGCCCGCGGCCGCCGAGCCGCTCGCCCGCGACGTGACCCTGATGGCTACGTACGACGAGGCACCCGCCGCGATCCGCGCCTGGCTCGACGCCGGGGCCGACGCGGTGGACCTGGTGCTGCCGCTCGGGCTGCCCGAGGAGCGGCTCGGCGAGATGCTCGAGGCCGCCGCGCCGGCCGTCAGCCCGCGCTCCTGACGCGCAGCGTGCGGACGACGGTGTTGCCGGCGGCATCGCGCGCCCGTGCGGTGAGCTTGAACACGGGCCGCCGGCCGGCCGCGAGGGCCGCGCGGAGCGCCCGCTGCTGGGGGCGGCTGAGCGCCAGGCGCACGCCGCGGGTGCTGGCGGCCGCCACGCTCGCCGTGAGCGTCCGGAGCCGGATCGGGCGGCCGCCGCGCCGCAGGACGGCGGTGGCCGTCACCGTGACCGTGCTGGGCTCGTCCGGAGAGCTCAGTCGCATGCGGATCCCGCGCTGGCGCAGCACGCGCTGGGTGCGGGCGGCCGACAGCGTGAAGCTGAGCGCGGTGTCGGCGGCCCCGCCGAGCGGGCCTTGGCCGCCGCCGCCGGCCGGCTCGGGCAGCGCGTCCACCGTCTCGCAGTCCGCGTCCAGCGCATCGAGCGAGCGCCGATCAGAGAGCGCGGAGTCCGCGTCGGCGCCGCAGCTCACGCGGTCGCCTTCGCCGTCGCGCACCTGCACGGTGTCCGCGCCGGCGCCGGCGGCCACCACATCCGCCCCGGCGCCGCCGTCGATCCGGTTGGCAGCGAGGTTGCCCGTGAGCGTGTCGGCGAACGGCGAGCCGATCAGCGACTCCATCGTATGGAAGCGGTCGCCCTCGCCGGGCTGGGTCGTCTGCGCCAGGTCGGCCGTCACGCCCGCGGGCGCGCTAGCGTAGGAGGCTGTGTCGGAACCGCCCTCGCCCTGGAAGTCGTCGGCGCCGCCGCGACCGTCGAACACATCGTCCCCGTCGTTGCCGTCGAACGAGTTGGCGCCGTCGTCGCCGAAGAGCGTGTCGGCGTACTCGGAGCCGATCACGCCCTCGATCCCCGACACCGAGTCGACGCCCTCCCCGGTGTCCTGAGCCGCGACGGTCGCCAGGTCGACCCGCACGCCGTTCGGGGCGTCGTCGTAGTCGGCCCTGTCCGCCCCCAAGCCACCCTGCATCGTGTCGTCGCCCGCCCGCGGCTCCAGGTCGTCGGGGCCGCCGTAGCCGACCATGGTGTCGTTGCCGGCGCCGCCGTTGAGAGCGTCGCCGATCGGCGCGTTGCCGCCAGAGAGAAAGTCGTTCGCCTGGCCACCGTAGGCATCGAGCGCCGTCGTCGAGAGTGGGTCGCCCGTCCCGTTACCTCCCTGGCCGCTCAGGTGGTCACCCTGCGGACCGCCGCTCAGCACGAGCTGGTCGAAGGGCATGCCCACTACATCGGCGTCGTTGTCGCCCGTCCATGCGACGCCGCCGTTGCCGGCCACCAGGTCGAGTCGAGCTTCGCTACCGATGTCGAGCTCGTCCCGGCCGGCCTTCGGATCCACGAGAAACTCGATCTCGCTCACACCGCTGGCCTCGCCGGTCTTGCCCGGCCCGAAGCTCGACGGCTCGTTGATCGAGACGTACGTGTCGCCGTCGTTCGTGGCCGGGGTGGCGGGATTGTCCGAATCGTCAACGACCAGGATCGTGTCGACGCTGGTGGTCGTGGCCGGCGCGCCGGCGCACGTGACCGTGGCCACGCGAGCGCCCACCCTGATCGCACCGCCGGCCGTGCTCACGATGGCAAAATCGCCTTGGGAGCTCGTGTGCACTTCCAGCAGACCCGGCACTGAGTGGTCGCAGGTCGTGGCCGCCTGGGCGCCCGGCGCAGCAAGGCCGGCCAGCACGGCGATCACAGCGGCCGCGGCCGCGAGGGTACGAGAGATCATCGGGGTCCTCCAGGGAGTTGTCGGAGCAGTCATGACCCCGAGCCTGCACGCGGCGGGCTGGCAAAACCTTGCGAAAACCCTGGCGCTCGTTCAGCGCTAGTCGCGTGTGGCGCCGTGACCTCGTCTCCGTCGGCCCCGAAACGCTCGAGCGGACGATCAGGGCGTACCGCGGGATCCTGGTGCCGGCGGGCGCCCAAGTGGTGTAAGTCCGATTCGAGGGCGGGCGCCTAGATCCGGCCACGGAGCCCGAGCTCCTTCGGATACGGCTTGAGGTAGCTCTGCGACCGCGCCCAGTCCGCCTCGGTCGCGCGCAGGTGCCGCGAGAGCAGCGCGAGCGGCACGGCCACCGGCACGAGGCCGGCGCGGTAGTCCTCGATGGCGTCGCGGAGCTCGCGGCGGTCGTCGGAGCCGAGCGTGTCCTTGAGGTGCCCGGCCAGGTGCATGAGCGCATTCGCCTGACGCCCCCGGGTGGCGCGGCGGGCAAACGCGGCGGCGTGCAGCTCGCGATAGCGGACCGCCAGGGCCTCGGGCGCGAGCTCGCGCTGCGCCGCCACGAGCCGGCCGAGCTCGCGGGCGATCTCGGGGTCGTGGGCCAGCACCGCCACCTTCTCGGCGGCGTGGAAGTGCAGGAGATCGTCGGCGCTCCAGCCGGCCGCGAAGAAGTCCCGCACCCGGGCGTGACCGAACACGCGGTCGACGAAGTGCTCGCGCAGGCCCGCGTCGTTCAGCCGCCCTTCCTCCTCGAGCGCCAGCCCGGGCAGCTCGTCGGCCAGCACCCGGGCGAACATGCCCCGGCCCTCGGGTGATGGGCGCTCGGAGCGCTCGTGCCACACCTTCACGCGCTCGAGCCCGCAGCTCGGCGAGCCCTTCTTCAGCACGAAGCCGGACAGGTCGCGCTCGCGCAGGTCCGTCGCGGTGGCGGCCGCCCAGGTGCGCATCGCGTGGGTGTGGTCGGCGCCCGACTCGCCCACCAGGCGCTCCTCGCCGTCGCGGCGCACGAGCCGGATCGGCTCGCGCGGCACGCCGAGCCCAATGCCCACCTCGGGACACACCGGCAGGAAGCGCACGTGACGGGCCAGCTCCTCGAGGAGGAAGACGTTGCGCTTGTGGCCGCCGTCGTAGCGCACCTGCTCGCCGAGCAGGCAGGCGGAGACGCCGATCAGGATCTCGCCCATCTCAGCTCAACCCTACGGCCGCGCCGCCCGTACAGGAGGGAGATGCGCGTTCTGGTAACGGGAGCAACAGGGGTTCGCCGGGCGGCGGCTCACCGCCCGCTTGGCCGAGGCAGGCGCGAGCGTCCGCGCCCTTGTACGCGACCGCCGCCGCGCGGAGGACCTCGAGCGGCTCGGGCCTCGTGACCCCCGTGGACACCGGCGTCCTGCGCCCGCTGATCAAGAGCCTGCCGTTCGCCGAAACGCTGCGCTCCACGCTTGCCGAGGAGCGCAGCGCCTAGCGAACCGGACGTGGCTCAGCGCGCCTGCGCCTCCACCGTGGCGGTCCCCACGAGGAACCCCTCGGTGAACGCGGTCGTGCCGAACGCCTGGTTGAGCGCCGCGGCGGCCGCCGCCGTGAGCGTCGCCCGCGCGCCGGAGAGGGTGATCTGGCGCCCCGAGACCTGCGAATCCAGCTGGTGAACGGCGAGCGCGCGGCGCGCGCGAGCCTGCTGGGTCAAGTCCAGGTTGAGGATCGAGACCCGCGAGCCGCCGACGAGCGCGGTCAGATCGGGATCCGCATCCACAGTGATCGTGAACGACGCGAGATCCACCACCGTCGAGCCCCTCGAGAGCCGGAGCCCGCCGGAGTGGCTGATGCTGCCGGCGAACGTGGCCGTGTTGACCTTGCCGCCGGTGATCGGGAACAACAGTCCCGCGCCGGTGGCGCTCGCCGGGTCGATGGGCGCCGCCGTGATGCCGAGCGACTGCAGCGCCGTCCCCGCGCCCGAGTCGAGCGCCAGGATGGTGTCGCCGCCCGCCAGCTCGGCCTGGGCCGGCACGGCCCGCACCACGACCCGGCCGATCGGCAACCCGCGCGAGAACAGCCGCGTACCGAACGCGGCGTTCAGCGCCTTCGCCGCCTGGCCGCTGAGCGAGGCGCGCACGCCCTTCACGGTCGTGCCGAGGCCGTTGCGCACGACCTTGGCGTTCGCGAGCGAGAGCGACAGCACGGTGAGCCTGGCGGAGCCCGCCCTCGCCGTCAGGAACGCCCGCCGCGAGCCGGCGTGCACGCGGAAGCTCCGCAGCGGCACGCGCGTGCTTCCCGCCCGGAAGACGAGGCCTCCCGAATGGGCGATGGCGCCGGCGCCGCTCCTCGGATCGATCGAGCCGCCGGTGATCGGGAACGCAACCCCGCCGCCGCGGACCTTCGCCGGCCTAAGCGGCCTGACGCTGATTCCATTCGCCGTGAGCGCCGCCGCCGTGCCCTTCGCGAGCGTCAACGTCGTGGAGCCGCCCGCAAGCTGGACCTTCGCGCTCGCTGCAGCCGGGAGTGCGGCGAGCACGGCTACGATCGCCACGAGCGCAAGGATGATGAACCGTCTCACTTCATACCTCCGAGGTCGTTTGGGCCTTCGCGAGCTATTCGGACGCCGGCGCGCCTTCGGTTGGGCAACCGACCACGGCGCCTTCCTCGTACCACCGGACATGGGTGCCGCTGTGCTCGCCACGCCGGCCGCCCGCTCGAGCCGCTCGCTCGCTCGCCGCGCCCTGGGCCTCGGAGGCGGGCGGGCCGACCGTTTCGCTTCCGCGCTCCAGCGCCGCGAGCGCGCCGCGCTCGAGGATCTCTACGGCGAGTACGCCTCCACGGTGCTCGGCTACCTGATCAACGTCCTGGGCGACCACGCCACGGCTGAGGACGTGCACCAGCAGGTCTTCCTCGAGGTCTGGCAGCGGGCCCCGACGTACGACCCCGAGCGCGCCGGCCTGCTCACCTGGATCATGACCATCGCGCGCAGCCGCGCAATCGACGAGCTGCGCCGGCGCGTGCCCGAGCCGCACGATCCGGGCGAGAGCTCGGCGCTCGCCCTCGCGGCTGACGACGACCCCGAGCGCTCGCCCGAGGCGCTCGTCGAGCGCTGGCGCGTGGCCCATCTGCTCTCGCGCCTGCGGCCGGACGAGGCGCGCCTGCTCCGCATGCGCTTCTACGAGGGCCTCAGCCAGCAGCAGATCGCGGACCGCACGGAGATCCCGCTCGGCACCGTGAAGATGCGGATGGCGGGGGCGCTCGAGCGGCTGCGCGAGCTCGTGGACGGGGACGACCGATGAGCGGGATGTCGAGGGAGGACCTCGAGCGGCATCTCAGCCGGCTGCCGCGCGAGGCGTGGGAGCGGCCCGAGCCGCCGCCCGCCCCGTGGCCCGCCGAGGATGAGGCGGGTCCGGCGCCCTCGCGCCGCCGGCTCAGCCTGCGACCGGTGGTTGCGGCGCTCGCCGCGGTCGTCCTGCTGGCGGCCGGCGTGGGCGCCGGCCTCCTGATCGCGGGCGGCGACGACGCTACGGACGGCGGGCCCGTCCAGGTCGATCTCGCCCCCGTCGACGACGGCGGCGGAGCCTCCGGGGTTGCGCGGCTGCGCCCCGAGGCCGGCGGGCGCGCCAGCGTGAGCCTGAGTGGGTTGGAGCCGAGCCGCGGCGGCGACTACTACGAGCTGTGGCTGCTCGGGAAGGACGGCGAGCTCGTCGCGCTTGGATCGGTGCGTGTGCCGGAGTCGGGCGAGGCGGAGCTCGACGTGGACCTGCCGGTCGACCCGCGCGACTTCCAGTTCCTCGACGTGTCGCGCGAGCCGGGCGACGGCGACCCGTCGCACTCCGGCGACTCGGTGCTACGCGGCCCGGCGGCCTGAGCCGGCTCCGAAGCGAGCCGCAACCTCCTCACGCCGGAAGTCGAAGATGCGATCGAGGTCGCGGCGCACGAGCGCCGTCCGCGCGGCCCACCCGACTGGCCCGAGCGGCAGCGCGTAGCGCACCCGGTCACGCATCAGCGTGCCGTCGCCGTGCGGCGTGAAGGTGTGAGTGTGGTGCCAGAGCCGGTAGGGGCCGCGCAGTTGCACGTCGACGAAGCGCCGCCCGGGCTCCCACGCCTCGATTCGGGTGAGCCAGCGGATCGGCAGACCGTGCAGGCGCAGGCGGTACTCGAGCAGCGTCCCCGCGTCCATCGCGATCGGCGTCGGCGTGACCACGCGGAAGTGCAGCCAGGGCGGGGTGATCGCCTCGAGGTTGTGCGCGTCGCCGAAGAACTCGAAGGTCTCGCCGGGCGGCAGCGGGAGCAGCTGCTCGCGCTCGAGCGTGTAGACCCAGGCGCGGGCGCCCATCAGCCGAGCTGCCTCAGCGTCCTCGTGGTGATCGTGGCGGCGAGGCGAAGCTGCTCCTCGACCGCCTGCGGCGGATTCGGCCTCGCGTCACGGCCGTCGATCGCGGAGGCCAGCTCAGAGCTCGTGCGCCGGGCCAGGCGCAGGCATAGGTCGCTCGCGACCCGCACAGCGTCGGGCTCGACGCTCCAGATCACCTCGAACTCACGCCCGAGGTCGGGCCGCGGCCGGGCCGATGGCAGCTCCACGCCCGCGAGGCAGGTCGCGTGGCCGCGCGCCTCGCAGACCACCGCCCACTCGCGCCGGAGCGGCCCGGAGCGGTCGATCGGCAGCTCGGCCGGCGCGCCGGCGGGGAACCGCGGCCGGGCGAAGTCCGCGAACACGCAGGTCAGCTCGGCGGTGCGGGCGAAGTCGCGCCAGCGGCGCTCGGACTGGCGGTAGAAGCGCTCGCGCTGGAACGAGCCGAACAGGAGCGGGCGCTCGGCGCGCGCGCAGCTTTCGTCCTCGATGGCGCGACTGAGCGCGAGGAGCGCCCCCTTGCGCAGGACGAACGGCTCCAGATCGGGCCGGTGCCGGCGCAGGCCGCCGAAGATTGACGGCTCGTGCTCGGCCTCCGCCGCCCGCGCCCGGGCGGTGGCGGCGGCAAGCGACAGCCCGCTGTCCCGCTCTCGCACCACCCGCAGCACCAGCTCCACGTCGCTCTCCCGGTAGCGCCTGTGGCCACTCGGTAGGCGCTCCGGCAGGGGAACGCCGTGGCGTCGCTCCCACATCCGCAGAGTGCCCTCGCTCACGCCGGTCCGCGCGACGAGCTCTCCGATGGCGAGGCCAGGTCCCTCGCCGACGACGCTCACGCCGCTTCGGCCAGGTGGGCGCGCGCCCGTTCGAGGCCGAGGCGGATGCGGCTCTTCGCCGTGCCCACCGGCAGCCGTTCCTCGTGCGCGATCTCGGGCGCGGTCAGGCCGCGCCCGTACGCGAGCAGGATCGCGTCGCGCTGCTCGCGCGGCAGCCGGGCCACGACCGTGAGCAGCTCGCGCCGGCGCTCGCGCCCGAGGGCCGCGTGATCCGCGCCCTCGACGCTCTGCCGCCGCGCGAGCCCGACCTCGTTCGCCAGCCGGGCGCGGGCCGACTCACCGGCCGCGCGCGTGCGCCAGCGGTCCAGCGAGCGGCTCCTGGCCAGCACCGTCACGTAGGCGCGCAGCGAGCCGCGCGCTGGGTCGAAGGAGTCCGGATCTCTCCACAGTTGCAGGAAGAGGTCCTGCACCACGTCCTCGGCCGCCGGCCTGTCGCCGAGCACGCGCTGGGCAACCCGCAGGGCCACCGGGGCGAGGTGGCGGTAGGCCGCGTCGAACTGGCGTCGATCGGAGAGATCAAACATCGCAAACCTGAACATAGCATGCAGAAATAACTACACATATATTGGAGTATGCGCACCGCGTCGGGGTATGCAGGTCTGACAGCTAGCGGGCTGACCCGCCCGCGGGCGTCGCGTGAGTGCGTAGTGCGCCACGCCGGCGAGGAAGATCCCGGAGGTGGCCGGCCACGTGGGCGGACCATCCCGAGGTGCCGCGCGAGCGGATCGTGGCGACCGCCCTCGACGTGCTGTGGATCGATCTGGAGCGGGTCCGGGTGGGCGAGAGCTGGGCGCCCTAGCCGCGCGAGCGCCCCGCCACGCGACGCGCCGTCGGCGTTGTGGGCTCGACCCGCGACACCGCCGGCTCCACCTCGGGCGGGCCCAGCTCGGCGGCGTCCGCGCGCAGTTGCTCGAGCGACTCGCGCAGGCGCGCCTGGGACGACAGCCGCCTGCGCACGCGGTCGCGTACCTGCCGCACTCCGGCGAGCACGCGCAGCCGCGCGCCGGACAGCAGCAGCAGGATCCCGAAGGCGGCGATCCGCAGCGCCTCGAGCCCGGTCCGCGGAAGGGCGCCCTCAACGCCCGTGCCCGGGGGCTCGACCCCCGGCTCGGGCGGGTCACCCGGCTCCGGCTCGTCGGGACCGTTTGGCTGCGGCTGGCCGGTCGGCTCGTCGGGCGGCTGGGCCGTGGGGGCGGGGCCCTGGGCGAGAACGGCGGGCGTCGCCAAGAGCAGCGCAGCGAGGAGAACAGGCGCGACCACGGCGAGACGAAGCATGGAGGGCGCTTTCGCCTCCCCGGGCGCCCTGCCCTCCTGGCTGCACGCGATCCTGCGCGCGGGCGCAGACGCTGCCAGACGAACGCGCCGAGCGCGAGGACCGTCGCCACGGTCGGTCGACAGGGGCCGGGGGTACTCCCTTGTCAACCATCGGTCAACAGTCTCGGTAGCATCTCGATCTCGACGAATGGCGCAGCCCGCTTACACCCGCCTGCAGGTCGACGAGCGCCGGCGCCAGCTGCTCGAGCTCGGCGCCAAGCTGTTCGCGCGCCACTCGATCGGGGAGCTCTCGATGGCCCGGATCGCCCGCGAGGCGGGGATCTCGAAGGCGCTGCTGTACCACTACTTCCCGAGCAAGCACGACTTCTTCGTCGCGACGCTCGAGCAGGCCGCCGAGGAGGTCCGCCGCCGCACCGAGCCCGACCCGTCGCTGCCGCCGCTCGAAGCGCTGCAGCGCAGCCTCGACGCGTTTCTCGCCTGGGTCGAGGAGAACGCGACCGCCTACCGCAAGCTGATCGAGAGCGCCGGCGCCGTGCCGGAGGTGGGCGCCATGATCGACCAGGTGCGCCAGGCCACCGCGCTGCGCATCCTCGAGGGCCTCGGCGTGGATCCCGCGGCGGCCCCGAAGGCGAGGGTGGCGGCCTCCGCCTGGCTCTGGTTCATGGACGGAGCCATCGTCGACTGGTTCGACCACCGCGACCTGTCGCGGCAGGAGTTGAGGGACGTGCTGCTCGGGGCACTCGGCGGCGGGCTCGCCGCCGCCGGCATGCCGGCGCACATCGAACGTCCCTGAACACCCCCCATAGCGACCAGTCCGGGACGTTCACCGTGCGGCTCGGCTCGTCCGCCCTGGGTGCCCCGCCGGCGCGCTACCCGATCTCGGGCGGCCGGCCCTCCACCCAGCGGCCCTCCTCGCCCTCGATCTCCTTCTTCCAGATCGGCGCCTCCGCCTTCACGCGGTCGATGACCTCGCGGGCGCCGGCGAACGCCTCGCCGCGGTGGGGCGCCGACACGGCCACGATCACGCTCGGCTCTGAGAGCGGCACCTCCCCGACCCGGTGCTCGACCGCCACCGCGCAGAGCTCGTGCCGCGCGAGGGCGTCGGCGGCGATCGCGGCCATGCGCTCCTCGGCCATCTCGGCGTAGGCCTCGTAGTCGAGCCGGTCGACCTCGCGCGTGACCCCCGAGAAGGTGACTACGGCGCCGGCCCGCGGATCGCGCACGCGCGCCGCGAGCGCGTCGAGGGAGAGCGGCTCGGAGCTCACGCGCGCCCAGGGAGCTGCGGCGGTCGAGCCGCCGCTCACGGGCGGGATCAGGGCCAGCTCGTCGCCGGGGTCGAGCGCGGTGTCCTCCGAGGCGTACTCGCGGTTCACGGCCATCACGAGCGGCACCCCCTCGGCCAGCCCCGAGAGCGAGGCGATCGCGTCGCGCACGCGCGCGCCGTCGGGCAGGTCGAGCACCAGCTCCGGGGCGCCGGCGCGCTCTCGAAGGACCGCGAACAGGCGAACGGTGACCTCCACCGGAGGGATGCTACGCGGGCTGGCGCCGGCGACCGGTGGCGAACACCCGGGCGGCAATCACGCCCCCGATCGCGCCGAACAGGTGCCCCTGCCACGACACGCCGTCCTGCGGCGCGAGCCCGCCGAGCAGCGCAGTGCCCCAGATGAGCGCCACCGCCAAGCCGACGGCGAGCTCGAGCGGCGCGCGATTGAAGATGCCCCGCGTGAGCAGGTAGGCGGCGTAGCCGAACACGATCCCCGACGCGCCGAGGTGCGTGGTGCCCTCCGGGGCGATCAGCCAGACCCCGAGCCCGCTCACCACGATGACGATCAACGTGACGAGCAGCAGCCGCTTGGCTCCCTGGAGCGCGATCACGATCCCCATCGCGATCAACGGGATGGTGTTGCCGATCAGGTGGCCGAAGCCCACGTGCAGGAACGGCGCGGTCACCACCTCGGGCAGGCTGTCCGGATCGCGCGGCTCGATGCCGTAGCGGTCGAACGGCGTGCCGGGCGCGATGGCGTCGGCCGCCTCGAGCGCCCACATCACCACCACCATCGCCAGCAGCAGCACCACGCCGTCGAAGCGGCGCTCGCGTGGCGCGGAAGCCGGGTCGCTCACGCCCCGAACCGTATCCTTCGCCACCATGGCGACCACGCCGGAGCACCAGCCCAGCATCGCCCCGATAGTCGGCCCGGACGACTCGCGCCGCTTCACCGACTCGGGGATCGAGGTCCAGAACGAGTACGGGCCCGACGACGTCGCGCCCGAGCTCGACGAGCGTCTCGGCCACGCCGGCGAGTACCCGTTCACGCGTGGGATCCACCCGGACATGTATCGCGGGCGCAAGTGGACGATGCGCCAGTACGCGGGCTACGCCACGGCGGCCGAGACCAACGAGCGCTTCCGCTACCTGATCGAGCACGGCTCCACCGGCCTGTCGATGGCCTTCGACCTGCCCACGCAGCTCGGGCGCGACTCCGACGACCCGCTCTGCGCCGGCGAGGTGGGCCGTACCGGCGTGGCCATCGACACGATCGAGGACATGCGCCGGGTATTCGACGAGATCCCGCTCGGCGAGGTCTCGACCTCGATGACGATCAACGCCCCCGCCGCGGCGCTCCTCCTGCTCTACGAGCTGGTGGGCGAGGAGCAGGGCGTGCCGGCGGAGGCGCTGCGCGGCACCACCCAGAACGACATCCTCAAGGAGTACATCGCCCGCGGCAACTTCATTTACCCGCCCGAGCCGGCGATGCGCCTGACCACCGACTTGTTCGCCTACTGCCGCGAGCGCATCCCCAAGTGGAACACGATCTCGATCTCCGGCTACCACATGCGCGAGAAGGGCTGCTCGGCGGTCCAGGAGGTGGGCTTCACGCTCGCCAACGCGATCGCCTACGTCCAGGCGGCGATCGACGCGGGCCTCGGGGTCGACGAGTTCGGCCCGCGCCTGGCCTTCTTCTTCAACGGCCACAACAACGTCTTCCAGGAGGTGGCCAAGTTCCGCGCCGCCCGCCGGATGTGGGCGCGCATCATGCGCGAGCGCTTCGGCGCCAGGGACGAGCGCTCGCTCAAGATCCGCTTCCACACGCAGACGGGCGGCGTCACGCTCGCGGCGCAGCAGCCGCACAACAACATCGTGCGCGTGGCGCTGCAGGGTTTCGCGGCCGTGTGCGGCGGCACCCAGTCGCTGCACACGAACGGCTTCGACGAGGCGCTCGCGCTTCCCAGCGAGAGAGCCGCGCGCATCGCGCTGCGCACACAGCAGATCCTCGCGAACGAGTCGGGCGCGGCCGACACCGCCGACCCGTTCGCCGGCTCCTACTTCGTGGAGTCGCTCACCGATCAGATCGAGGAGGCGGCCCAGGCGCTGATCGATCGGGTGGACGAGCTGGGCGGCTCGGTGCAGTGCATCCCGTTCATCCGCGCCGAGGTTGAGGAGTCGGCCTGGGGCTACGAGGAGCGCTACCGCCAGAAGCAGGACATCGTGGTGGGCGTGAACCAGTACGTGACCGAGCAGGTCGACGAGGTGGAGATCCTGCGCGTGGACCCGGAGTCCGAGCGGCAGCAGCTCGAGCGGCTCGAGGCTTTCAAGGCCGACCGCGACGCGGAGGCGGTGCGGGCGCGCCTCCACGAGCTGCGCGACGCCTGCCGGGGCGCGGACAACCTGCTCCACCCGATGCGCGCGGCCCTGAAGGAGCGCGCCTCGCTGGGCGAGGTGTGCGGCGTGATGCGCGAGGAGTTCGGCGAGTACTCGGAGGCCTGAGCGCCCAGCCCGATGCTCGGCGACGACCTCGGAGAGCTGCTCGGGGACCGCATCCCCCGCGACCACAGCCGCCAGACCCTCGCCGACGCGCTGGCGCGCCCGGCGCGCCCGGCGCGCCGCGTGCTCGACCTCGGCTGCGGCGCCGGCGACTCGGTGGACCTGTTCCGCTCCCTCGATCCGCGCGTGGAGTGGGTCGGAGCCGACATCGCCGACTCGGCCGAGGTGGCCGCCCGCACGCGCAGCGACGCCGAGTTCGTGACCTACGACGGCGAGCGGCTGCCGTTCCCCGACGCGAGCTTCGACCTCGTGTTCTGCAAGCAGGTGCTCGAGCACACGCGACGGCCGGAGGCGCTCGTACGCGAGGCCGCGCGGATGCTGGCGCCGGGCGGGCTGCTCGCCGGGTCGACCTCGCAGCTCGAGGCCTTCCACTCGCGCAGCATCTTCAACCCCACGCCCTACGGCGTCACGCTGCTGGCAGAGGACGCCGGGCTGCGGATGACGGAGCTCCGTCCGGGGATCGACGGCTTCACGCTCGTGTCCTGGAGGGCGCTCGGCATGCCCGGGTTCTTCGCGCGCTGGTGGGCGCGCGAGTCGCCCGGCAACCGCCTCATCGAACTGGGCGCGCGGGCGGTCCGGCTCGACGCGCGCACACGCAACCAGGTGAAGCTCACGCTCTGCGGGCAGTTCGCCTTCCTCGCCGCAAGGCCCGCTGCGGCGTGAAGGAGTCCGGCGCGGGAGCGGCGAACCCGGGAACGATGGCCGATCTGACAGCCAAGCGCACTCTCGTGAAGTCTCCCCCGGAGCTGTGGGAGGAGCTGAGCGAGCTGGAGAGGCTCGCCACCCACCTCGAGGCATTCGGCGAGATCACGATCACGAAGCTCGAGCCCGAGCACACGGTCGCCTGGGAGGGCGAGCACGCCAGCGGCACCGTGTCGATCGAGCCCTCGGGCTGGGGCACGAAGGTCACCCTGACCGCGGTGGTGCCCGAGGAGGAGCCGCCCGAGCCGGAGCCCGAGCCCGAGCCGGAGCCGGTGCCCGAGCCGGAGCCCGAGCCCGTCGTGGAGGTCACGCCCGAGCCCGCGCCGCCCGCCCCGGCGCCGAAGCGGAAGATCGGCTTCTGGTCCAAGCTGTTCCGCCGGCAGGTCGAGCCGGTCATGGTCGACGTGCCGGAGCCGGAACCCGTGCCGGAGCCCGAGCCCGTCCCGCAGCCCGAGCCCGTCGTGGAGATCACGCCCGAGCCCGAGCCCGAACCGGCGGCGGCCCCCGAACCGCCCCCCGGGCTCGGCGAGGAGCGCGCGCAGGCCGTGCTCGACGGCGCCCTCGACGCCCTCGGCGCCGCGCATCACCGCCCCTTCTCGCGCGGCTAGCCATACGGCGCCGCAGCCTGGACAATGTCCGGGTGAAGCGGTCCCGCCGCGAGCTCTTCGAGGCGGGCGCAGCGGCGGCGCTGGCCGCGTCGCTCCCGTCGTCCGCACTCGCCGCCGCGCGCGAGCGGCCGAACATCGTCCTGATCGTGGTCGACACGCTGCGAGCCGACCACGTGAGCGCCTACGGCGGCCGGGCCCGAACACCCAGCATCGACGCGCTCGCCGAGCGCGGGCTGCGATTCACGCGCTTCTACCCCGAGGCGATGGCCACGGTGCCGGCGCGGCGCTCGATCCTGACCGGCCGCCGCGTCTGGCCCTTCCGCAGCTGGCATGAGTGGAGCGGCCTGCGCCACACCCCCGGCTGGCAGCCGATCGCCGACCCGTCCTCGACCTTCACGAGCGCGTTGCGCCGGGCCGGCTACTGGACCGGCTATGTGACCGACAACCCCTTCCTCGGCTTCAACAAGTACTACGAGCCCTTCCGGCAGAGCTTCGATCGCTTCCTGGGGATCGGCGGCCAGGTGGGGCGCACCGCGCCGGTGGAATCCGTGTCACGTGCCGAGCTCGATCACTGGCTCGTTCCCGAGCTGCGCGTGGACCACATCGAGGAGCGCGTGCGGCGCTTCCTCGCGGCGGGCGGCTACTGGCGCGACGAGTCGCGCTCGTGGGCGGCACGGGTCTTCAACACGGCGGCCGCCACGCTCGACGAGGCGAACGCGCGCCACCCGTTCGCGCTCGTGGTCGACACCTTCGAGCCGCATGAGCCCTGGACCCCGCCCCGCAGCTACGTCGACCTCTACGGGCGCGCCGACTACCGCGGCCCCGAGCCGTGCATGGGCCGCTACAAGCGAACGCGCGAGTGGCTCAGCCGGGAGCGGCGCGGCCCGGTCGTGGACCGGATGCGCGACCTGTACGCGGCCGAGGTGACCATGACCGATCGCTGGCTCGGGGCCTTCACGGCGCGGCTCGACGAGCTCGGGCTCCGCGACCAGACCGTGGTCGCCCTCGTGGCCGATCACGGCTATTTGCTGGGTGACCACGGCTGGACGGGGAAGATCGCGTCGATGCTCCACCCCGAGCTCGTGCACGTGCCGTTCCTGCTGGCGGATCCGCGCCCGGGTCGCCGGCGCGGCACGAGCGGCCACCTGGCGCAGACCCACGACCTGGGACCGACGCTGCTGTCGCTCGCCGGCGTGCGCGCCCCGAAGGGTATGAGCGGCGCGGACCTGTCGCCGCTCACCCGCGGTGGCCGCGCGACCGAGCGGGACATCGCCTATGGCGGCTACGCGAACTGGCTCTACGTGCGCAACGAGCGCTTCGCCTTCATCTCCCAGAACCACGGGATCGGCCGGAGGCTCTACGACACCGAGCGCGACGAGCACGAGCGCAACGACATCGCGCGCAGGCATCCGAAGCGGATCGACGAGCTCTACCGCCTGGTCGTCCGCCTCGCGGGAGGGCGCCCGCCCATCTACCGCTGAGCGAGGGGCTAGGCTCGCGCAATCGCTTCGACTCGCCGACAGTTCCTGATCGTCGGAGGAAGCATCGTGGCGGCCGGTGCGGTCGGCGCAACCAGGCTCGGCGAGGGCTCGCACGCGGAGGCAAGCGACGACCGGCCCAACGTGCTCGTGATCGTGATCGACACGCTCCGGGCCGACCATGCGCTCGGCAACGCGGCCCGCACGCCGAACATCGACGCGCTCGCCCGCGAGGGCATCAGCTTCACCCGCACGTTCCCGGAGGCGATGCCCACCGTGCCGGCGCGCAACTCGCTCCTCAGCGGGCGCCGGGGGTTCCCGTTCCGCGGCTGGTACGACCGCCGCGGCCTGATTCAGATGCCGGGCTGGCAGCCGCTGGCCGACGTGTCCACCACTTTCACCAGCACGCTGCGCCAGGCCGGCTACTGGACCGGCTACGTGACGGACAACCCGTTCCTCGGCTTCTCGCGCCCGTACGAGCCCTTCCGGCGGAGCTTCGACCTGTTCGTCAAGCGCGGCGGGCAGATCGGCGGCCGTTCGGACGGCGTGACCAGCGCGCAGCTCGCGCACTGGGTCCACCCCGCCACGCGCGACCCCAAGACCATCGAGCGTGTTCGCCACTACATCGCGAACGCCGACTACGCGCACGACGAGTCGAGGTCGTTCGCGGCGAGCGTGTTCGGATCCGGGGTCGAGGCGCTCGAGCGCTCGGCTCGCGGCCGGCGACCGTGGGCGCTCGTGGTCGACACCTTCGAGCCGCACGAGCCCTGGACGCCGCCCAACCGCTACCTCGATATGTACGGCGAGCGCGGCTACCGCGGCCCGGAGCCGGGAATGCCGCGCTACGGCCGGGTCGAGAACTGGCTCGGGCCGGGCGAGGCGCCCGGTGTGCTGCGCCGCATGCGCGCGCTCTACGCCGCCGAGGTCACGATGACCGACCATTGGCTTGGCGTTCTGCTCGACCGCCTCCACGAGCTCGACCGAGAGCGCGAGACGGTGATCGTGCTGGCGGGCGACCACGGCTTCCAGCTCGGCGAGCGCGGCTGGACGGGCAAGATCTCCACGGCGCTCCACCCGGAGCTGATCCGGGTGCCGCTTGTGGTGGTGGATCCAGAGCGGCGCCGCGCCGGGACCACGAGCGGCTACCGCGCGTCGCTCCACGACCTGGGCCGCACGATCCTCACGATGTGCGGCGTGCGCCGCCCGGCGGAGATGGAGGGCGCGGACCTGTCGCTGCTCTTCCGCGACGCGCGCCCCCCGGAGCGCGAACTGTCCTTCGGCGGCTACTCCAACAGCCACTATCTGCGCAGCGACCGCTACGCCTTCTTCGCCGACAACCGCATGCGGGTCCCGCGCGTGTACGACCTCCACGCCGACCCCGGCGAGACGCGCAACCTCGCGCCGGAGCGCCCGGCGCTGGCACGCGAGCTGCACGAGCGCGTGGTCGAGCTGGCGGGCGGGCGGCTGCCGTTCTACAACGCGTAACCTCCCCCGTCCGATGAGACAGAAGTCGCCGGAGACCTACGACGAGAAGCTCACCCAGCTCCAGGAGCTGCGCGAGCAGGCCGTGCACACGAACCCGCAGCAGGAGGAGAAGCAGCACGCCAAGGGCAAGCTGACCGCGCGCGAGCGGATCGAAAAGCTGCTCGACCCCGGCAGCTTCCAGGAGCTGGACACGTTCGTCCGGCACCGAACCGCCGACTTCGACATGCTGCGCAACCGTCCGGTGGGAGACGCCGTTGTCACCGGCCACGGCACGATCGACGGGCGCGCGGTCTGCGTCTTCAGCCAGGACTTCACGGTCTTCGGTGGCTCGCTCGGCGAGGTGATGGGCGAGAAGATGATCAAGGTGATGGACCTGGCGGCCAAGATCGGCTGCCCAGTCATCGGTATCAACGACTCCGGCGGCGCGCGCATCCAGGAGGGCGTGGTCTCGCTCGGCGCCTACGGCAACGTGTTCGTGCGCAACGTGCAGTGCTCCGGCGTGATCCCGCAGATCTCGCTGATCATGGGCCCGTGCGCCGGTGGAGCCGTCTACTCCCCCGCCATGACCGACTTCATCTTCATGGTGAAGGAGACCTCGCACATGTTCATCACGGGCCCCGACGTGATCAAAACGGTCACGGGCGAGGAGGTGGAGTTCGAGGAGCTCGGCGGCGCGATGACGCACAACACGAAGTCGGGGGTCGCGCACTTCGCCGCGGAAGACGAGGACAGCTGCCTCGCCGACGCGCGCTACCTGATGTCGTTCCTGCCGCAGAACAATCTCGAGCTGCCGCCGCGGATGGAGACCGGGGACGACCCCGAGCGGATGGACATGGAGCTCGACTCGATCGTTCCGGACAACCCGAACAAGCCGTACGACATGCGCGACGTGATTCACGGCGTCGTGGACAACGGCGAGTTCTTCGAGGTGCAGGAGCACTTCGCGCTCAACATCGTGGTCGGCTTCTCGCGGCTCGACGGCCGCCCCGTGGGCGTGGTCGGCAACCAGCCGAGCCAGCTCGCGGGCGTGCTCGACATCGCCTCGTCCGAGAAGGCCGCGCGCTTCGTGCGCTTCTGCGACGCCTTCAACCTCCCGCTCGTGATCTTCTGCGACGTGCCCGGATTCCTGCCCGGCACCTCGCAGGAGTGGGGCGGAATCATCCGCCACGGCGCGAAGCTCCTGTACGCGTTCACGGAGGCGACCGTGCCGAAGCTCACCGTGATCACGCGCAAGGCCTATGGCGGCGCCTACGACGTCATGAACTCCAAGCACATGCTCGCCGACTTCAACTTCGCGTGGCCCACGGCCGAGGTGGCCGTGATGGGCCCGGAGGGCGCCGTGAACATCATCCACCGGCGCGACATCCAGAGCTCACCCACGCCAGACCAGCGCCGCGAGAAGCTGATCGGCGACTACAAGGCGCGCTTCGCGAACCCCTACTCCGCGGCCGAGCGTGGCTACATCGACGACGTGATCGTGCCGCACGAGACGCGGCCGAAGCTGATCCGCGCGCTGGAGACGCTCCAGACGAAGCGCGTGGACACCCCGAAGCGCAAGCACGGGAACATTCCGCTCTAAGCCGCCGCCGGCTCGGGCTCCGGCACACCGCGCTCGCGCGCGAGCAGCACCAGCGCGCTTCCCACCACGAGCGTGGCCGCCAGCACCGTGAGCGGCATCTCGAAACCGCCGGTCTGGTCCTCGCTGATTCCCGT
>DASRIC010000036.1:0-45282 GCA_035650215.1 Thermoleophilaceae bacterium | reverse complement strand
AGCGTCATGGCCGAGGGCAGCAGCACGCCGCGGATGATCGTCGCGTCGATCAGCACCGCGGCCGCGAGGCCGATGCCCATCTGCTTCATCTGCAGCTCCGAGGAGAGCGCGAACATCGAGAACACGGCGACCATCACGATCGCGGCGCTCGTGACCACGCCGGCGGTGCTCTTGATCCCGTGGGCGACCGCGTCCTCGGTCGTCATCCCGCGATCGAACGCCTCGCGGATCCGGCTCACGATGAACACGTGGTAGTCCATCGAGAGCCCGAAGAGGATCACGAACAAGAACAGCGGCAGCCAGGCCGCGATCGCCTCGCCCGGGAACGCGAGCACCAGCAGCCCGTAGGCGGAGCCGACGGACAGCAGGTTGAGCACGATCGCCTTGATCGGCACCACCAGTGACCGGAAGGTGACCAGGAGCAGCAGGAACGCCGCCGAGAGCACGAAGGCGAACACGTACGGCAGGTTGCCGATCATCGCGTCGTTGAAGTCGCCGGTGGCGGCGGCCTCGCCGGTGGTGTAGGCCTCGACGCCGTCCAGCTCGCCGAGGGTGGAGGGCACGAGCTCGTCGCGCAGGGCGTCCACGGCCCGGTTCGAGCGGTCGTCGGTGCCGGTGCCCGTGGTGGGCAGAGTCACCAGAGCGACCGTCTGATCCGAGCTCATCTCGACGGATGCCTCGCCCTCGAAGAGACCGGGCCGATCGGCGGCCTTCGACTCGAGCGAGTCGATTGCCGAGACCACGGCCGTCGAGGTCACGTCATCGGCCTTGACCACGACCATCTCCGCGCTGCCCTCGCTCGGGAAGGCGGCCTGGATGCGGTCGTAGGTCTGCATCACCTGGAGGTCACGCGAGAAGTCCTCGGTGCCGCCAAGCGAGGTCTGCATGCCGAGCGCCGGCACCGCGAGCGCCACCAGCAAGCCCGCGGACACGAGCGCCGAGAGCAGCGGGCGACGCAGCACCCGGTCGAGGAAGCGCGACCACAGGCCGGCCTCGCCGATCCGGGTCTTGATGCGCCCGACGAACGGCACGCGGCCCTTGTCGACCCGGTCGCCGAGCTTCGAGAGCACGGCGGGCAGGACGGTGAGTGAGCCGGCCACGGCGACTGCCACGACCATGATCGTGCCGGTCGCGAAGGAGGCGAAATTCGAGATTCCTCCGAGGTACATGCCGGCCATCGCGACCATCACGGTCAGGCCGGAGATCACGACCGCCCGCCCCGAGGTCGCCGCTGCGGCCTCGATGGCTGCGTCCTTCTCACGCCCCGCGGCCCGCTCCTCGCGCTCGCGCTTGAGGTAGAAGAGGCTGTAGTCGACGCCCACGGCCATACCGACGAGCAGGACCACGTGCATCACCGACTGGTCCACCGGGGCGATCTGGCTGACCGGCCCGAGCAGCCCGAGCGTGGCCAGCACGCTCGTGAGCGCGAGCAGCACCGGGATGCCCGCCGCCACCAGCGCGCCGAACGTGAACACCAGGATGATCAGGGTGAGCGGGAGCGTGAGCAGGGTGGACCTGCCCATCTCCTGGTTCGACTTGTCGAGCGTCGCCTTGGTGATGCTGGCGTCGCCCGTCTCCTCGATCCGGAGCTCAGGGTGCGCCTTTGCGGCCGCCTCGACGGCGGCCAGCGAGTCCACAACCGTCTTCTTGGTCGTGGCGGAGTCGCCCGGCAGCTCGAACGTCACGAGCGCGGAATGCCCGTCAGCCGACACCTGCCCGGGCGCCTCGTAAGGCCCGACCACGGTGTCCACGCCCTTGCTGCCCTCGAGGTGCTCGGTCACGTCGGCGACCGCCGCCTTGAACCGAGGATCGTCGGCCGTGAGCTCATTGCTCTGGACCAGCACCTGCTCGGCGGCCTTGTCCTCGAACGCGCCGTCGATCACTTCGGCGGCCTGCCCGGACTCGCCGGGACCCGCCGCCTGCTGGTCGATCTGCTTCTGCGGGAGGACGTTGAACCCCACCACCACCGAGATCAACAGGAACGCCAGCCATCCGAAGATGGCCTTCTTACGATTCTGGACGCTCCAGCGCCCGATCCTCTGAGTGATGTTGCCCTGTGCTTGCATCTCTGCCCCTCTTGGCCGTTGATCGAACAGCGGCAATGTCGATGTCGGGCCGGGGCGGGGACATCGGGCGGGCGCCCTGAACCGGCACCCTGAACCGCACCCTGAGGCGTATGCTCGCCCCGTGGAGCGAGCGTCCAGTCCCGGCCGGGCCACCACGGTCGGTCGCGAGCGTGAGCTGACGCAGATCGAGGCGGCGCTCGACGCCCTCGGCGACGGCGAAGCGCGCTTCCTGACCTTTGAGGGCGAGGCGGGCATCGGCAAGACCCGGCTGCTGGAGGAGCTGCGGCGACGGGGCGAGGATCGCGGCTGCATCGTGCTCTCCGGAGCCGCGGCCGAGTTCGAGCGCGAGCTGCCGTTCAGCGTCTGGGTCGACGCGCTCGACGCCTACGTGGTCTCGCAGGACTTCGCGAGCCACGCTGCCTGGGACGCCGCCCTGGCCGAGGAGCTCGCACAGGTGCTGCCTTCGCTCGGCGGCTCCGAGGCACGCGCGAGCGCACTGCCCGACGAGCGCTACCGCGCGCACCGCGCGGTCGCACGCCTGCTCGCGTTGATTGCGGAGCCGCAGCCGCTGGTGGTGATCCTGGACGACCTGCACTGGAGCGACGGCGCCTCGCTCGAGCTGATCGCGGCGCTGGCGCGCCGCTCCCCGACCGCTTCGGTGCTGCTGGCGCTGGGCTTCCGGCCCGGCCCCGCCGCGCAGCGGCTTGCCGGCCCGCTCACGGCGCCGACCGTCACGAGGCTCGATCTCGCCCAGCTCGGTCCGGACGAGGCCAGGCAGCTCCTCGACGGCCTCGACCCGGCCGCGGTGGCCGCGGCCTACAGCCACGGAGGCGGCAACCCCTTCTACCTGGAGCAGCTGGGCCGCGCCGCGCAGGACGGCGACCTTGCCGCCTCCCACGGCCGGGGCGAGGGCAACGGTGGCGTGCCGCCGGCGGTGGCGGGCGCCATCGCCGGGGAGCTGGCCGCGCTGGAAGAGGCCCCGCGGCGGCTCCTGGAGGCCGCGGCAGTGGCCGGCGAGCCGTTCGAGCCGGACCTGGCGGGAGCGATCGCCGACGTGGAGACCGCCCAGGCCCTCGACGCGCTCGACGACCTGCTCGACCTGGACCTGGTCCGTCCCACCCAGGTGCCGCGCCGGTTCACCTTCCGCCACCCGCTCGTGCGGCGCGCCGTGTACGACTCCTCACGCGCCGGATGGCGGCTCGCCGCGCATGCGCGCGCCGCGGAGCTGCTCGCCGCGCGGGGGGCACAGCCGAGCGAGCGCGCCCACCACGTGGAGCAGTCGGCGGGGCAGGGCGACGAGGCGGCGATCGAGCTGCTGCTGGAGGCGGGGAGGTCCGCAACCGGACGGGCTCCGGAGGTCGCGGCCGGCTGGTTCGAGGCGGCACTGCGCCTCCTGCCGAGCGGCGACACCGATCGGCAGGTGACGGTGCGGGTGGCGCTGGCCTCAGCGCTGCGGTCGCTGGGCGAGCTCGAGCGCTCCCGCACAACCCTGCTCGAGGCCATCGACCTGCTCCCACCCAATTCCGTCGTTCGCCGGGTGGAGCTGACGACCCGGTGTGCAGCCGTCGAGCACTGGCAGGGCCGGCACGACGAGGCCCATGTGCGGCTCAGGCGCGCCTGGGACGAGGTGCCCGACCGCTCGACACCCGCCGCCGCGGCCCTCCAGATCGAGCTCAGCATCGACGGGCTCTACGAACGCGACTTCGAGCAGACACTCGAGATGGGCCGAGGCGCGCGCGAGACCGCGCAGGCGCTCGGCGACGATGCATTGATCGCTGCTGCCGTGTCGGCGCTCTGCCTGGGTGAGGCGGCGGTGGGCGACATCGCCGCGGCGAAGGAGCACCGCGCCGAGGCGGTCGAGTACGTAGACCGGCTCTCGGACGCCGAGCTCGCGCCCCGCCTGGAGGCGCTCTACTACCTGGGCTGGGCGGAGAACTATCTCGAGCACTACGACGAGGCCATTGCCCACGCCGACCGCGGCATCGAGATCGCGCGCTCGGCGGGTCAGGGGCGCCTGCTGCTACCGCTGATGCTGCTCAAGGGCTACCCGTTCGAGATTCAGGGCCGGATGAACGAGGCCCTCGAGGTGACCGACGCAGCCGTGGAGGCCGCGCGCCTGTCAGGCAATCCGCACAACCTGTCGTGGGCGCTCTTCGAGCTCGCCTGGGCGCACTATTACCGGGGCAACCTCGACGAGGCGGTCGACCTCTGCGAGGAGAGCCATCGGGTGGGTGGCCGGCTGGCGGGCAGCACCATGCCGGCGGCCAGCGGTGGGCCCGGCTGGCCGCTCGCGTCGGCGCTCTTCGAGCGCGGGGACATCGAGCGCGGGCTCGAGGTGGTCGAGGCGATCGGCGGCGGGGACCTGGAGCACGCCATCCCGGTCGAGCGCTGCTTCTACTGGGAGGAGCTCGCCACCGTCGAGATCGCCCGCTCGGACCTCCACGCGGCGGCCCGCTACGTGGAGCTCGCCGAGGAGCAGGCCGCCCGCCTCGGCCTCTCGCTCCCCACCGCCCTGGCCCGGCGCGGCCGGGCGGCACTGCTCTTGGCGAGCGGCGACGCCGTGGGCGCGGCCGCGGCCGGGGCGCAGTCGGCCGAGGAGCTCGAGGCGCTCGGCGCGCGCCTGCCCGCCGCGTACGCCCTCATGATCCAGGGCAAGGCGCTCTCCGCCCAGGACAAGCGGCCCGAGGCCGTCGCGGTGCTTCGCCAGGCCGAGGAGGCGCTCGACCGTTGCCGGTCGCTGCGCGTCCGGGACGAGGCACGGCGCGAGCTGCGCAAGCTCGGCGCGCGCGCGGAGGTGCGCGGGCCCGCCACGGAGGACGACTCCGGCATCGGGTCCCTGACAAAGCGAGAGCTCGAGATCGCGGAGCTCGTGACCGACCGGCTGACGAACCCGCAGATTGCCGACAAGCTGTTCCTCAGCAAGAAGACGATCGAGACGCATATCCGCAACATCTTCGTGAAGCTCGGAGCGTCGTCGCGGGTGGAGGTCGCCCGCATCGTCGAACAGGACCGCCGAGAGCGGCCGGGGCTCGTGGACGCGCCGTGAGCCCCGCGGCGGCGCCGGTCGACGCCGACGCTGCTCGCCTGAGTGAGCTCGGCTATCCGCAGGAGCTCGAGCGGCGCCTGCGCCTCATCGACAACGTCGCGTTCGGCTTCGCGGCGATCTCCCCGGTGGTGGGCCTCTACGCCGTGGTGCTCGTGGGCACCACGGTGGCGGGACCGGCCTGGGTCTGGGTGCTGCCGGTTGCGCTGGCGGGTCAATGCCTGCTGCTGGCTGTCTACTCCGAGCTGGCCTCGGAATTCCCGATCGCGGGCGGCGCCTACCAGTGGACGCGCCGCCTGATGGGCCCAACCTACGGCTGGTTCGCCGGCTGGGTGGCGGTCTGGGCGTACGCGGTGGCGAACACCACGATCGCCTACCTGGGCGCGCCCTGGGCCCTGACGCTCCTCGGAATCGACCCGACGGCAAACGCGCTCGTGGCCATGGGCATGGTGCTCGTGGTGATATGCGGGCTGGTCGGCGCGTTCGGCATCCGGCCACTCAGCTGGGCGGTGAAGGCGGGCGTGACGGCCGAGGTCGTAGCCTCGGTTGGCATTGGCCTCGCCCTGCTGCTCGTGTTCCGTGAGCAGGACGTGTCGATCCTCACCGAGACGCTTGGTGCGGAGGCGCTGTCGGGCGGATCGACCGCGGCCGGGCTGCTGGCCGCGCTCGCGGTCGGGGGCTGGGTGTTCATCGGGTTCGACGCCTGCGTGGCGGCCTCCGAGGAGACGCGCACCGCCGGGCGCCACGTGCCGCGAGCCATCTGGGTGGCGCTCCTGAGCGTCGGGGCGCTCGTGATCATCAACGCGGTCGCGGCTACCCTCGCGCATCCGGACCCCGCCTCCGTTGTGGCCGGCGAGGACCTCGATCCGATCTCCACGGCGGTCGTGAGCTCCTTCGGCTCGTGGTCCGCCAAGCCGTTCGCCGCCGTGGTGCTCGTGGCGTTCCTGGCGTGCGGGATGGCGGCGCAGGGCCTGACCGCGCGCACGATCTACTCGATCGCCCGCGACGGGGTGCTGCCGTGCTCACGCGTCCTGCGACGGGTCGATTCCCGCCGCTCGCCACTCCCGGCCACCGCGCTGACCGCGCTGATCGCCTGCCTCGGGCTGCTGCTCGGGCTGAGCTCGGCCGCGGTTGGCAGCCTGATCACGTTCGGCACGGCGGCCATCTACGTGGCCTTCCTGCTGATCGCCCTGGCGGCTCTCACGGCACGCGTGCGCGGCAGCTGGCGGCCCGCCGGTCGCATTCGGCTCGGGCGCGCCGGCCTGGCGATCAATGCGCTGGCCGTGGCCTGGCTCGGGTTCGAGACCGTGAACATCGCCTGGCCGCGCGAGTCGCTCGCCCCGCCCGGCGCCCCCTGGTACCAGGTCTGGGCCGCGCCGCTCGTGCTGGCGCTGATCGCCGTTGCGGGGCTCGCCTACCTGGTGCTGGCGCGCCCCCAGCTGCGGCCCCGTCCGGCGCCCGCCGGTCCGAGCGAGAACGTGGAGCTCGTGCGGCGCAGCCTCCAAGCCTTCGGCCGGGGCGACTTCGACACCGCGTTCGCCGCCCACGACGCGGAGACCGAGTGGCACACCGCGGCCGACGAGCCGGATCCGCAGGTCTACCGGGGGATCGCGGGGCTCGCCCGCTTCGTCGACGCGATTGAGGAGCCGTGGGAGGACCGCTTCGACGGGGTCACGAAGTTCGAGGACTTCATCGAGCGCGGCGACTGGGTGATCGTCCCTTGGAGCGCGCGATTTCGAGGCCGGGGCAGCGGGATCGCCGTCGACGTCCGGGAGACCTACGCCGTGCGGGTGCGCGACGGCCGCATCGTGCGCGTCGAGGAGTACCGGCACGTCGATCAGGCACTCGAGCGCCTTGATGGCGCGCGAGGCTGAGCGATCGCGCCAGCTTGCGGACGCGGGGTTTTCGGCCGGGGTGCCGGGAACCCGAACCCCATGACTCAGACAATCGAACAGTCGATAGACGTCGACGCACCGATCCAGCAGACCTACAACCAGTGGACCCAGTTCAAGGACTTCCCCGAGTTCATGGAGGGCATCGAGCGCATCGATCAGCTCGACGAGCGCCGCCTGCACTGGGTGGCGAACTTCGGCGGCGAGACGCACGAGTGGGACGCCGAGATCGTCGAGCAGCAGCCGGACGAGCGCGTTGCCTGGCGAAACGTCGACGGCAAGGACAACGCCGGCGCGGTGACCTTCCACAAGATCGACGAGGACACCACTCGGGTGATGGTCCAGATGGACTGGGCGCCGGAGGGGATCAAGGAGAAGGTTGGCGCCGCGCTCGGCGCGGACGACCGCCGCGTGAAGGGCGACCTCGAGCGCTTCAAGGGCTTCATCGAGTCGCGAGGCGCAGAGACCGGCGCCTGGCGCGGTGAGGTGCCGCGCGAGGGGTAGTCTCGCCGGCGCTTGCCAGCCGACCCGAGATCACTGCCGGTGGCGGTCCTCTACGACCCTGATTGCGGCTTCTGCCGGGTGAGCATGGCCGCGCTTCTGTGCTGGGACAGACGCGGCCGGCTCCGGCCCGTGCCGCTCGGCGGGGCCGAGGCCGATGAGCTGCTCATGGGCATGCCGCACGACGAGCGGATGGCCTCCTGGCACCTGGTGGCGCCGGACGGAGCGGTCCGCTCCGGCGGCGACGCTCTGCCCGGCGTGTTCGACGTCGTGCCCGGAGGCGCCCCGCTCGCCCGGCTCTTCGAGCGCTTTCCGGACGCCTCGCGGGGCGGCTACCGCTGGGTGGCCGAGCATCGCTCGCTCTTCGGCCGGGCGCTTCCGGACCGCCTGCGAGGCTGGGCCGACGGCGTGATCTCGGGGCGCGCCTAGGCGCGCTCGCGCCGCATCGTCGCCGTGATCGTGGCGGCGGCCAGGAGCGCCAGCGTTCCGCATGCGATCCAGGCGAGGGTGAACAGGTCGTGCTGGGCGAGCACGCCAAGGACCAGCGGTCCTCCCACCGCGCCCACGAACAGGCCGGTCATCAAGACACCCACCGCCCAGGCCGGCGCCTCGGGGCTGCGCTGAACGACAGCCAGGTTGAGGCCGCCCGGCCACGCCCATCCGAGGCCGCCGGCGAGCAGCGCGGCCACCACGATCACCGCCGGCTCGCCCACGGTGAGCAGCAGGTAGCCCGCCACGCTCGCGGCGAGCATCGTGGCCACCGGCCGCAGCGGCTCCTGCCGGCCGCGATCGGACAACTCGCCCAGGCCGACCCTGCTCGCGGTGGCCATCAGGCTCACGCCCGCCAGCAGCAGCCCGGCGCTGGCCTCGCGCATCCCGCTATCGACCGCGTAGGTCACGAGGAACGACACGAAGCCCACGCCGGCGGCGCTCGCGAGAACGGCCGCGAGGCCGAGGGCGTGTACCGAGCTGAAGCCGTGCGGCCGCCGGGGTGGGGCGTCGGAGCGGGCGCCCGGCCCGTCCGCATGCGGCGCGCAGGCGACCGCGACAAGCGCGAGCACGGCGGCCAGGACGAACGCCCAGCGCCAGCCGAACGGGATCGCCACGGCCGGGAGCGCGAGGCCCGCGAGCAGCGCGCCGCCCGGGGCCCCCGCCTGCTGCGCGCCGAACGCAAGCCCGTGCCGCCGAGCGGCTACCTCCCGCTTGAGGAGGGCGCTGACCGACGGCCCCCCAAGAGCGTTGGCCACGCCGCCGATCGGCATCAGCACGGTGAGGCCCGCGGCCGAGTCGGCGAGCAGGGCCACCGCGAGACACGAGCTGACGGTGAAGGCGGCCGCGAGCCTCATGCCCCACGCCGGTCCGGCCCGGTCGACAAGCCGGCCGGCCGGGACCGAGCCGGTGGCGGACACGACGTAGAAGAGCGCGACGGCAAGGCCGAGGCTCGAGTCGCCGAAGGCGAAGTCGGCCTTGATCCGCGGGGCGAGGCTGGCGGCCAGGAAGCCGGGCATCACGGTGGCCACGATCAGGCCCGTGCCCGTGACGAGCGACCGCCGGCTGCGCCGGTCGAGCCTGCCGCTCTCGCTGGCGTCGGCGCTTCCCGCGATGACGGCAGGGAACGGTACGGGGGTCGCGCGCGCGTGTAGTTAGCGCCAGGCGCCGCTCTGGCGCCTATCGGGGTTGCCGACCGGCGTCCAAAGGCGCACCATTACGGGTGTGAGCCTGGAAGGTCCCTCACTGCGAATCATCTCGGAGCCGGTTGCCGCTGTGGCCGCGCCCGTGCCGTCCGACCCGCCGGCCGAGCCTGAGCCACGCTCTCCCGATCCCCGCGAGCCGGCCCTCGGGCCCGAGCCCGCGGGGCCGGCGTGAGCGCGGCGGCGGCGCCGCTTCTCCCGAGTCCGGTCTACGGCCTGCGCACCTGGGCGGTGGTCGGCGAGCCGGGCGCCGAGCGCCTGGCCGCGACGCAGCAGCACACCACCTGGCCGGCGGGCGGCGAGTGGCTCGAGGCCTCGTGCGCAAGCTCGCCCGAGCACCGCCCGCCGGTCGCCGGGTGCGGCTGCGGCGTGCATGCCTGGCACCCTTCGCGGGGCTCGGCACGCAGGGTGCTGGCCCGCCGCCGCCAGATCCCCGGGGTGGCCGAGGCCCGCGGCGCCATCGAGCTGCATGAGGACGGCTTCCGCGCGGAGCGCGCCCGGCCGGCGGCGCTATTCCTCCTGCCGGGGCGAAACGCTCGCCTCTACCAGCGGCTCGCCGAGCGCTACGGCGCCGAGCTCGTGGAGGTGGACGGGCCCGCCGAGCTGCTCGAGGCCTGCCGCGCGCGCGGATTCGGCCTCGACGACTCGACGGTGGCGAGCCTGCTCGGGCGACGGGCAACCGAGAGCTGGCGCCAGGAGCGCCGTGGCCGGCTGCGGGCGGACCTCATCAGGCTGGCCGTGGCGGCGGTTGTCGTAACACTGCTGGTGATCGGGGGCCTGGCGCTTGCAACCGATCCACCAGGCGATCGCGTGCTGCACGGCCGCACAGGCGAGATCCGCATCGAATCGCGCTAATTCAGGCGCGAAGGTTAGAAACCCCACCCTGGGTATGGAGTACTTGGGGCAATGGGGGACGGACGAGTCAACCGAGCGATCGCGGAGGGAAAGAAGCGCGTTCCCGATCTTCGCGAGCGCGTGCCCGAACTGCCGGAGGAGCTCAAGCAGCGCGGCAGCGAGCTGCGCAGCAGGGGCGCGGAGCTCGGGCGGCAGGGCGGTGAGCTCGCGCGCCACTACCGGAACATCGACGTCTCCTGGGCGCGCTGCGGGTACGCCAAAGCCGCCCGCGCCGGGCTCCTCACGTTCGGCCTCGGCCCGATGATCGACTTCTACGTGCACAACCGCGTGGTCGGCGCCGAGTTGTTCGACACGCTCGAGCATCCGGTGCTGTTCGTGGCCAACCACTCGAGCCACCTCGACACCCCCACGATCCTGCGCGCGCTACCGCCGAAGTGGCGTCGCCGCACCGCGGTCGCCGCGGCGGCCGACTACTTCTACGACAAGCGCTGGAAGGCCAGCGGGGTGGCGCTCCTGTTCAACACTGTGCCGCTCGGCCGCAAGGGCGGCGGGCTCTCCGGCGGTGCTACCGACCACGTGGACCGGCTGCTCGACGAGAAGTGGAACCTCGTGATGTTCCCCGAGGGCACTCGCTCGCGCAACGGCGGGATCGGCAAGGTTCACTCCGGCGCGGCCGTGATCGCCGAGAAGCACGGCATCGACATCGTGCCGATCTACCTCGATGGGACCCACGAGGCCATGCCGCCCGGCCGCAACTGGCCGCGCCGCATTCCCGCCCGGCCTCTCTCTCGCCGGCACGAGGTCGAGGTCCGCTTCGGCGATCCCGTCACCCCCGGCTTCGGCCGCACTCCGCGCGAGGTGATGGACGAGGTCAAGTCGTTCTGGGAACGCAAGGGCCTCCCACCCGAGCCGGTCGAGGAGGCGCCGATCGTCAGCCCCGCGCCCGTCGCCGAGCGCGTCCGCGCGCCGGCCGCCTGACGCGCCGAGCCGCGCACCGATACCTTCCGTCCACTTCCCGCCTGTGCGGCGCGGTCATCGAATGGAGGAGGAAGCGTGAAGAAGCTGATCAACGAGCCGGACGCGGTCGTACGGGAGGCGCTCGAGGGCGTGGAGGCTGCGCACGGCGATCGTGTGCGGGTCACGTATGACCCGTACGTGGTCGTTCGCGCCGACGCCCCGGTTCAGGGCAAGGTCGGAATCATCTCCGGCGGCGGCTCGGGACACGAGCCGATGCACGGCGGTTTCGTGGGTCCCGGGATGCTCGACGCGGCTTGCCCCGGCGAGGTTTTCACCTCGCCCACCCCCGACCAGATGCTGGAGGCGACCAAGGCCGTGGACGGCGGCGCCGGGGTGCTCCACATCGTCAAGAACTACACGGGCGACGTGCTCAACTTCGAGATGGCGGCCGACCTCGCCAAGGGCGAGGGGATCGACGTCGAGGCGGTGGTCACCAACGACGACGTGGCCGTTCAGGACTCTCTCTACACCGCCGGACGGCGCGGAGTGGGCATCACCGTTATCGCCGAGAAGATCTGCGGCGCCGCGGCTGAGGAGGGCAGGTCGCTGGCCGAGGTGGCGGAGGTCTGCCGCAAGGTCAACGGCCAGGGCCGCAGCATGGGCATGGCGCTCACGCCGTGCGTTACACCCGGGTCCGGCGAGCCGAGCTTCGAGCTGGGTGAGGACGAGATGGAGATCGGCATCGGCATCCACGGGGAGCCGGGCCGCTTCCGCGAGCCGATCGGGTCGGCGGCGCAGGTGGTCGAGCGCCTCGCCACGGCGATCGTCGAGGACCTGCCCTTCGAGTCGGGCGACAAGGTGCTGGCGTTCGTGAACGGCATGGGCGGCACGCCGCTGATCGAGCTGTACATCGTCTATCGCGAGCTCAACAACTTCCTGAGCGAGCGCGGTATCACGATCGAGCGCCGGCTGATCGGCGACTACATCACCTCGCTCGAGATGGCGGGCTGCTCGATCACGTTGCTCAAGCTCGACGACGAGCTGACCCGGCTCTGGGACGCCCCGGCGGACACGCCCGCCCTGCGGGTCGGCTGAGGGGCGCCTTGAGCATCACGGCGACAACGGTCCGCGACTGGATCTCGGCCTACGCCGCCGTGATCGCCGAGAACCGCGCCGAGCTCGTGAAGCTCGACTCGGCGATCGGCGACGGCGACCACGGCACGAACATGGATCGCGGCATGCGCAAGGCGGTGGAGAAGCTCGAGGCCGTCGAGGGCGACGACATCGGCGCGCTCCTGAAGGCGGTGGGGATGGCGCTGGTGTCGAGCGTCGGGGGCGCCGCCGGTCCGCTCTACGGCACGCTGTTCCTGCAGATGGGCAGCGCGAGCGCCGGCAAGGAGGAGCTCGACCTGGCCGGCTGGACCGAGGCGCTCGAGGCGGGCGTGAAGGGCGTCCAGGCGCGCGGTAAGGCTGAGCCGGGCGACAAGACGATGATCGACGCGCTCACGCCGGCGCTCGAGGCGCTCGGGTCGGCGGCGAAGGACGGGGCCGATCTCGGCGACGCGCTGCGCCGCTCCGCCGACGCCGCCGGGGAGGGGATGCGCGCGACGATTCCGCTCGAGGCGCGCAAGGGACGCGCGAGCTACCTCGGGCCGCGGAGCGTCGACCACCAGGACCCGGGGGCCACCTCGTCGCACCTGCTGCTCGAAGCAGCCGCGAGCACGTTCGAATAGTGTGCTCGCCGCTTCGGTAAATCCAAGGGGAGGAGAAGAAGCTCTTGAGCATTTTCGGGGCTGAGGTAATCGGGACAGGACTCCTGATCCTGTTAGGAAACGGTGTCGTGGCGGGAGTGCTGCTGAGCCAGTCAAAGGCGGAGAACGCCGGCTGGATCGTCATCACCTTCGGCTGGGGCATGGCGGTGATGGTGGCCGTCTTCGCCGTCGGCCAGTTCAGCGGCGCGCACCTGAACCCGGCCGTAACGTTGGGCTTCGCGGTGATCGGCGACACCGCTTGGGAGGACGTGCCCAAGTACCTCGCCGGTGAGTTCGTGGGTGCGTTCGTCGGGGCCACGCTCGTCTGGGCCGCATACCTGCCGCACTGGGGCGCGACCGAGGATCCCGGGCTCAAGCTGGCGTGCTACAGCACCGCGCCGGCGATCCGCAGCACGCCCGCGAACATCGTGTGCGAGATCATCGGCACGTTTGTGCTGGTCTTCGGCGTGCTCGCCTTCTTCGCGAATCCCGACACGGCCGCCACCGGTCTCGGCGGGCTGCTGGTCGGTCTGCTCGTGTTCGCCATCGGGCTATCGCTGGGAGGGCCGACGGGCTATGCGATCAACCCCGCGCGCGACCTGGGGCCGCGCATCATGCACGCGCTTCTGCCGATCGCCGGCAAGGGACCGTCCGACTGGGGCTATGCCTGGATCCCCGTCGTGGCGCCAATCATTGGCGGCATTCTCGGCGCGCTCGCGTTCGACTGGTGGTATCCCAGCTGATTTCGTCCAACTGAGAAAGGTGCTTAATGGCTAAGTACGCGGCAGCACTCGACCAGGGCACCACCAGTACGCGGTGCATGGTCTTCGACCACGGTGGCCAGGTGGTCAGCGTGGCCCAGAAGGAGCACGAGCAGATCTACCCCAAGCCGGGTTGGGTGGAGCACGACGCGACCGAGGTCTGGTCGCGGACCACTGAAGTGATGGACGAGGCGCTCGCGGATGCCGGAGCGAGCGCCGACGACATCGCCGGCGTGGGCATCACCAACCAGCGCGAGACCACGCTCGTGTGGGATCGCAACACGGGCGAGCCGGTGCACAACGCGCTCGTGTGGCAGGACACGCGCACGGACAAGCTCGTGGACGAGTTCTCGAAGGACGGTGGCCAGGCGCGCTTTCAGGAGCGCGTGGGCCTGCCGCTCGCCACGTATTTCTCCGGTCCCAAGATCCGCTGGATCCTGGACAACGTGGACGGCGCCCAGGCCAAGGCCGAGTCGGGCGACCTGCTGTTCGGCAACATGGACACCTGGCTGATCTGGAACCTCACCGGCGGTACCGACGGCGGGCTCCACATCACCGACGTCACGAACGCCAGCCGCACGATGCTCATGGACCTGGCCTCGCTCCAGTGGGACGAGGAGATCGCGGGGATCATGGGCGTTCCCACGGCGATGCTGCCGGAGATCAGGCCCTCGAGCGGGGTCTACGGCGAGGTGAAGGCGGGCGGGGCGCTCCAGGGCGTCGCGATCGCCGGCGACCTCGGCGACCAGCAGGCGGCCACCTTCGGGCAGACGTGCTTCGCCGTCGGTGAGGCGAAGAACACGTACGGCACGGGCAACTTCCTGCTGCTCAACACGGGCACCGAGCCGGTTCCGTCCAAGTCAGGGCTGCTCACCACCGTCGGCTACAAGATCGGTGATGAGGATGCCGTGTACTGCCTCGAGGGCTCCATCGCCATCACCGGCGCCCTCGTGCAATGGCTGCGCGACAACCTCAAGATGATCCAGGCCGCGCCGGAGGTCGAGGATCTGGCCAAGTCGGTCGACGACAACGGCGGCTGCTACATCGTGCCCGCCTTCTCGGGGCTGTTCGCTCCCTACTGGAAGTCGAACGCGCGCGGCGTGATGGCGGGGCTCACCCGCTACGTGAACGCCGGGCACATCGCCCGGGCGACCCTCGAGGCCACGGCGTACCAGAGCCGCGAGGTGGTCGAGGCGATGAACTCGGACTCAGGCGTCGAGCTCGAGTCGCTCAAGGTCGACGGCGGCATGGTCGGCAACGACCTGCTCATGCAGTTCCAGGCGGACCTGCTCGGCGTGCCGGTGATCCGGCCGAAGGTGCCCGAGACCACGTCGCTCGGAGCGGCATACGCCGCCGGGCTCGCCACCGGCTTCTGGAACGAGGTCGAGGACCTGCGCGAGAACTGGGTGGAGGACAAGCGCTGGGAGCCGTCGATGGACGCCGCCGAGCGCGACGAGTACTACAAGTTCTGGAAGAAGGCCGTGACGCGGACCTTCGACTGGTTCGAGGCTGAGGAGGAGTAGGTCTAGGTCCAGGGGAGCTCGGCGCGCGTATCCCAATACGCCGCCGGCTCCTCGGCCAGGCCCCCGAGCTCGTGCTCGAGCTCGTCGTCCCAGGCCACTTCCATGTCGGCGTGCAGGTTGCTGCGGAGCTGCCCGACGGTGGCCGCCCCGCTCAGGACGACGTCCGCCCACGGGCGCGCCAGTGCCGCGACCAGCGCGATCTTGTCCTCGCTCGTGTCGCGCGCGCGGGCGGCCGCGCTGAGCGCCGCAGGCGCACCGCGCCCGGCGAGGCGGCCGTTCGCGAGTGCCTCCTTCACCAGCACCCGCAGGCCGGCCGCGTGCGCGCGCGAGAGCGCGTCCTCGGCCGAGCGCTCGTGGAGGTTCCAGGTGGCCTGCACGGTGTCGAAGCCGCCGACGTCGAGGGCGCGCTCGATCGTCGCCGCCTGCTCGGCGCCGGTCACGGTTAGGCCGATCCGAATGCCCTCGTCTCGCAAAGCGTCGAGCTCGCGCCGTACCGCCGCGTCGTCAAGCACGCCGCTGTCGAGCGTGGCCGAGTGAATCTGGTACACGCGCAGCCACTCGCCGAGCAGCTCCCGCGTCTCTTGCCACTGGGCACGCAGGTGCTCCGCCGACAGGTCCTTGATCTCGTGCTCCTCGGCGTCCACGCGCCAGCCCGCCGTGTAGCGGTAGCCCCACTTCGAGCTGACCACGAGGTCGTCGCGCCCGAGCCCGCGGCTGGTGAGCCACGACGCGAGGAACGCCTCCGCGCGACCGTAGGAGCGCGCCGCGTCGATCCAGCGCACGCCTTCCTCGTAGGCGGCGTCGAGCACCGCGTGCGCCGCCCGCTCCATCGCGTCGACGCTCGGGTCGGCCACGTCGTCGCTGTGGCCGAGGTTGATGTACGCGGGTCGGCCCAGCGCAGCGAGACCGAGGCCCATATGGGCTGGTGGCATCGGCGCAGACTAAGCGCCTGCCTCGAATAGCATTCGCCCGGTGCCAACGCTCGTAGCCGACGTGCTCGTGATCGGCGGCGGCGCCACCGGCGCCGGTGTGGCGTGGGACGCGGCGCTGCGCGGCTTCGACGTGATCCTGATCGACCGGGCGGACCTGGCGGAGGGCACGAGCGGGCGCTTCCACGGGCTGCTCCACTCGGGCGGCCGCTACGTGGTCAAGGACGCGCTGGCCGCCGAGGAGTGCGTGGCCGAGAACGCGATCCTGCGCCGGGTGATCCCCGACTGCATCGAGGACACCGGCGGCCTGTTCGTGACGACGCCCGACGACGACCCGGCCTACGGCGATCGCTTCCTGGAGGGCTGCCGCGCCGCCGAGCTGCCGGTCGAGGAGATCGGCGTGGCGGAGGCGCTCCGCCGCGAGCCGCGCCTCAACTCCCGGATCCAGCGCGCCTTCGCGGTGCCCGACGCGTCGATCGACGCCTGGAAGACCGTCTGGTCGTTCGCCCGCGGCGCCTCCGAGCACGGGGCCCGGATCCTGCCATACCACAGCGCGATCGCGCTGCACCGGGAGGGCCACGCGGTGACCGGTGCCCGCGTGCGCAACGAGCTGACCGGTGAGGAGCTCGACATCGAGGCGGGCTTCACGATCAACGCGGCGGGCGCGTGGGCCGCGCAGATCGCCACCATGGCCGGCATCGAGGGGGTCGGGGTGGTGCCCGGCAAGGGGATCATGATCGCCATGAACCACCGGCTCGTGAACACGGTGATCAACCGCTGCACGATGCCGGCCGACGGCGACATCCTCGTGCCGATCCGGACCGTGAGCGTGATCGGCACGACCGACATCCGTTCGGCCGACCCGGACGAGCTGCCGGTAACCCAGGCCGAGGTGGACCAGATGCTGGACGACGGCGAGCGGCTCGTGCCCGGCTTCCGCGAGGCGCGCGCGCTGCGGGTGTGGGCGGGCGCGCGCCCCCTCTTCCAGGACGAGAAGGCCGAACAGGTGGCCGACACTCGCGACATCAGCCGCACGCACGCGGTGGTCGACCATCGCGAGCGCGACGGCGTCGACGGCCTGCTCACGATGTCGGGCGGCAAGCTCACCACGCTGCGCCTGATGGCGGAGGACATCGTGGACGCCATGTGCAAGCAGCTCGGCACCGAGCGCGCCTGCCAGACACGCGACGTGCGCCCGCCCGGCAACGAGGACGGCGAGGGCTACAGCCTCGGCTCGCGGCTGCGCCGGCGCGAGCAGACGCTTCAGGACGAGCAGCTGATCTGCGAGTGCGAGCTGATCGGCCGCAGCCGCCTCGAGCAGGCCATGCGCCGCCGCGGCAGCGCGAACCTCGACGACATCCGGCGCTCGATGCGTCTTGGCATGGGACCCTGCCAGGGCGGCTTCTGCATCTACCGCGCCACGGGGATCCTCCACGGCGTGGGGCGGCTCGACGGCGCCGAGGCGGCCGACTCGCTGAGCGGCTTCCTCCAGGAGCGCTGGAAGGGCGTGTGGCCGATCCTCTACGGGGATCAGCTTCGCCAGGCGCGGCTCGACGACTGGATCTTCCAGGGGCTGCTCGACGTGGAGCACCTGCCCGAGGCGGAGGAGGTCGCGTGAGCCACCACGACGTGATCGTGGTCGGCACGGGGCTCGCGGGCCTCACGGCCGCCGTGCGCCTGGCCGAGGGCGGCGCGCGCGTGCTCGTACTGGCGAAGGGCGTGGGCGCCACCCACCTCGGTGCCGGCACCGTCGACGTGCTGGGCTACGCGCCCGAGCGCGTCGAGCGCCCGGCGGAGGCGCTCGCCGCGCTGATCGACGAGCGGCCCGAGCACCCCTACGCGCTCGTGGGGGCCGGCGGCGTGACGGCCGCCGTCGACTGGTTCAAGGCTCGGATCGCGGCCGGGCCGCTCGGTCCCTACCAGTACGTGGGCGGCGTGGACGAGAACCTGCTGCTGCCCACGGCCGTCGGGGTGGCGCGCCCGTCGGCGGTCGTGCCCGAGACGATGGCCGGCGGCGACCTGCGCGCCGAGGCGGCGATCTGCGTGGTCGGCTTCCGGGCGCTCAAGGATTTCCATCCCACGCTGGCCGCCGACACGCTCGGACGGCAGGGGGTGAGCGCGCGCGGCCTCGAGCTCGATCTCGCGCCCGAGGGGCGCGCCGACGCGAACGCCCTCGCCTTCGCCCGCGCCTTCGACGATCCCGCCTTCCGGGCGGAGGTCAGCGGGCAGCTGCTGCGCCGGCTCGGGGTGGAGGAGCGGGCCGCCTTCCCCGCCATGCTCGGCCACGCTGACCCGCATAGAGTGTGGAGCGAGCTCGAGGAGAGGCTTGGCCGCCCGGTGTTCGAGGTCCCCACGCTGCCCCCGTCGGTGCCGGGCATGCGGGTGCACGCGAGCCTGCGCGGGGAGCTGCGCCGCAACGGCGGCCGGGTGATCCTGAACACCGTGGTGACCGGCGCCGAGCAGTCGAGCGGGCGCGTGACCGAGCTGCGCACGCGGGTGGGGCTGCGAGAGGAGCGGCGCGGCGCGGACTGGGTGGTGCTCGCCACCGGCGGCATCGCGTCCGGCGGGATCGAGCTCGACTCGCGCTGGCGTGCGCGCGAGACGGCGCTCGACCTGCCCGTGGCGGGGGTGCCCGAGGCCGGTGAGGAGCGCTTCCGGCCCGGCTACTTCGACGACCACCCGATGGGCCGCGCCGGGGTGGCGGTGGACGCCGAGCTGCGTCCGGTGGACGCCCGGGGCGAGCGGCTGTACGAGAACGTGCTCGTGGCCGGCGCCTCGCTCGCCGGCGCCGAGCCGTGGCGCGAGAAGAGCGGCGACGGCCTGAGCCTGTCGACCGGCTACCGGGCGGCGGAGCTCGTGCTCGGCGCCTCCGAGCCGGCCGGATCGGCGGCCGGGGTGGCCGAGGGCTGAGCGCGATGGCGTTCCGCGCCGAACACCACGACGTGCTCGGTGACCTCATGCGGGGCTCGCTCGACCATTGCGTCAAGTGCACGATCTGCGAGACCTACTGCCCGGTCTCGAACGTCACGCCGCTGTTCCCGGGCCCCAAGTACGTGGGTCCCCAGGCGGAGCGCTTCCGGGTCGACGACGAGCCCTCGGCGGACGCCTCGCTCGACTACTGCTCGGGCTGCGGCGTCTGCACGCAGGTATGCCCCCAGGGCGTGCATATCGCCGAGATCAACACGCAGGCTCGCGCCCGGCTCAAGGCAACCCAGGGGGTCAAGCTGCGCGACCGGCTGATCGCCCGCCCGACCCTGACCGGGAGGCTCGGCACCCCGGTCGCGCCGATCGCCAACTGGAGCCTCCAGAACAGGATGGTCCGACTGCTCGTCGAGAAGGCGATCGGGATCCACCAGAAGGCTCCGGTGCCGCGCTTTGCCGGACGCACCTTCCAGGGCTGGGCGCGCCGCCGGTCGGCCCGGGCCGGCCCCCGCCGGGTCGCGTACTTCCACGGCTGCGGGACGAACTACTACGAGCCGCGGCTCGGCGAGATGACTGTCGAGCTGCTCGAGCACAACGGGCTGAGCGTCGAGGTGCCGAAGAAGCAGGACTGCTGCGGTCTGCCGCTCCAGTCGAACGGCCTGTTCGACGACGCCCGCGGCTACGTGCACCGGCTGGCCGCGCGGCTGGCGCCATACGCCCGCGACGGCGTGGATATCGTGGCGACGTCCACCAGCTGCAGCCTGATGCTGAAGCGCGAGGCGCTCGAGATCCTCGACATGGCGGACGATCCCGACCTGCAGGCCGTGGCCGCCAGCACGTTCGACATCTGCGAGTACCTGCTGATGCTGCACGAGCGAGGCGAGCTCAAGGCCGACTTCCAGCCCATCTCCGAGACCGTGATCTACCACGCTCCCTGCCAGCAGCAGGGCCACGGCATCGGCAAGCCGGCGCTCGACCTGCTCGCCCTCGTGCCCGAGCTCGAGACGATCGAGACCGGCGCGGTCTGCTGCGGAGTGGCCGGCACCTACGGCCTCAAGCGCGAGAAGTACGACATCGCCATGAAGGTGGGGGCCGGGCTGTTCGCGGAGATCGCCGACGCCGCGCCGGACCGGAGCGTGTGCGACTCGGAGACCTGCCGCTGGTACATCGAGGCCGCAACGGGGGTGCGCTCGGTGCATCCGGTGGAGATGCTCCACCGGGCGTCGGGACTGAGCGCTTCGTGGTAGGCCTCGTCATCGTCTCCCACAGCGCGGCGCTCGCGGACGGCGTCTGCGAGCTGGCACGGGAGATGGGCGGCGGCAAGGTGGCGATCGAGCCGGCGGGTGGGATGGAGGACGGCGCGATGGGCACCGACGCCCAGCGCGTGCTCGAGGCGGTGGAGCGAGTGCGCTCGCCCGACGGGGTGCTGGTGCTGATGGATCTCGGCAGCGCGCTGATGAGCGCCGAGATGGCCACGGAGATGCTCGCGGAGGACGGCGGGGAGATCCGGCTCTCCGAGGCGCCGCTCGTGGAGGGCGCGGTGGCCGCCGCCGCCCTGGCCGGCGCGGGCGGCTCGCTCGACGAGGTGGCGCGCGAGGCCCGCGGCGCGCTCAGGATGAAGTCCGAGCAGCTGGGCGCGGACGGCGGCGGCGACGGCGAGGAGGAGCCTTCCCGCGGCGAGGACGGCGACGAGCCCGCCCAGGAGCTGCGCCTGCGGGTACGCAACCGGCTCGGCCTCCACGCCCGGCCGGCCGCCCGCTTCGTGAGTGCGGTGGGCGGCCTCGACGCCCGCGTGGAGGTCACGAACGCGAGCGGCGAGCGCGGCCCCGCCGACGGCCGCAGCCTCACCGGCCTGGCCACGCTCGCGGTCGGTCAGGGCGACGAGATCGTGGTCCGCGCGCGCGGGCCCCAGAGCGCCGAGGCGCTCGCGGCCCTCGAGGCGCTCGCGGCGGAGAACTTCGGCGACGCCGACGACGAGGAGCCGGCTCCCGCCGAGCCGGCCGAGCCGGCCGAGCCGGCCGCACCGGCCGAGCCGCCGGCCGCCGGCGCGCAGCTGCGCGGCGTCCCCGCCTCACCGGGGATCGCGATCGGCCCGGCTCGGCGGCTGCAGGCGGCGGCGCCCATCGTGGACGAGGAGGCCCCGACGGGCACCCCGGCCGAGGAGCGCGCCCGCCTCGACGACGCGCGCGCCGCCGCCCGCGCCGAGCTCGAGGAGCTACGCGGCGAGGTGCTGGCGCGCGGCGCCGACGAGGCCGCGGAGATCTTCAGCGCTCACGCCCTGCTCCTGGACGACGCCGCTATCACGGACCCGGCGCTTCGCATGATCGACGAGGGCGCCGGCGCCGCGCACGCGTGGCAGGCGGCGAGCGCCGAGGCGGCCGCTGCGTTTCGGGGGCTCGACGACTCCTACCTGCGCGAGCGCGCGGTCGACGTGGATGACGTGGCCCGGCGAGTGCTCTCCCAGCTCGGCAACTCGGCCCCGGCGGCCGTGCTCCAAGGGCCCGGCATCGTGGTCGCCGAGGAGCTCACGCCGGGCGAGGCCGCGGGCCTCGACCCGGGCCACGCGCACGCGATCGCCACCGCCCGCGGCGGCGCCACCGCGCACGCGGCGATCCTCGCCCGCGCGCTCGGCATCCCGGCCGTGGTGGGCCTGGGCGACGCGCTGCTGGCGCTGCCGGAAGGCACCGAGCTCGTGCTCGACGGCGAGACGGGCGTGGTCGAGGTCGACCCCGGCGAGGCGGTGGTGGCCGAGCGCCGGGCGCGGCTCGACGCCGCGGCCGAGGAGCGGCGCGCGCTCGAGGCACGCGCCGCGGAGCCGGGTGCCTTTGCCGACGGCCGGCGGGTGGAGGTGTTCGCGAACCTCGGCAGCGCGGCGGAGGTCGAGCGGGCGCTCGAGCAGGGGGCCGAGGGTGTGGGCCTGCTGCGCACCGAGTTCCTCTTCCTCGACCGCGCGACCCCGCCGGACGAGGACGAGCAGGTGGCCGTCCTGACGGACATCGCGCGCGCCCTCGACGGGCGCCCGATGGTGGTGCGCACGCTCGACGCGGGGGCCGACAAGCCGCTGCCATTCGTGGCCCAGGAGCGGGAGGAGAACCCGTTCCTCGGCCGCCGCGGCATCAGGCTCTCGCTCGCCGAGCCCGAGCTGTTCCGCACCCAGCTGCGGGCGGTGCTGCGCGCGGCCGCCGAGTACCCGCTCAAGCTGATGTTCCCGATGGTGGCCACCCTGGACGAGCTCTCGCGCGCGCGCGAGCTGCTGGCCGAGGAGCGCCTGGCGATTGGCAGCGACGCCGAGTTGGAGGTGGGCGTGATGGTCGAGGTGCCCGCCCTCGCCCTCGAAGCGCAGCGCTTCGCCCCAGAGGTGGACTTCTTCTCGGTGGGGACGAACGACCTGGCGCAGTACACGATGGCGGCCGAGCGAGGCAACGCGGCGCTCGCCGGCCTGCTCGAGGACTCGCTGGCCCCGGTGCTGGCCCTGATCGCCGACGTGGTCGATGCCGCCGAGGCGCACGGCCGCTGGGTCGGGGTCTGCGGCGAGCTGGCGGGTCAGCCCGAGGCGGCGGTGCTCCTCGCCGGCCTCGGCGTGCGCGAGCTGAGCATGGCGGCAAGCAGGATCCCGGCCGTCAAGGCGGCGCTGCGCGACACCGATGCGGAGGCCGCCGCGGCCGCCGCCCGCCGCGCCCTGCCGCGGCGGGGAGCGCCGGTAGAGTCCGCCCGCGCGCCGTGGCAACGCACCTCGTGACCGACAGCAGGATCCGCTCCGCACGCGCGATCGCCGTGGGCTCCGCCACGCGCATCCTGCTCACGCCCGTGGTGATGTGGCTCGTGCTCTACGAGGACGGCGATTCGGCCGAGCTGGTGGCGGCGGTCCTGTTCGCCATCGCGGCCGCCACGGACTGGATCGACGGGCGGCTGGCGCGCCGATGGGGCGTGACCACCAAGCTCGGCTCGTTCCTCGACACCACCGCCGACAAGCTGCTGGTTTCCGGCGTCCTGATCGCGCTGCTCGAGGCGGGTCGCGCCTCGGCCTGGATCGTCGCGGTGATCGTCGGGCGCGAGCTGGTGGTCATGGGGCTGCGGGGCGTGGTGGCTTCGGAGGGCGACGTGATGCAGCCCTCGATGCTCGGCAAGGTCAAGACGAGCATCCAGTTCCTCGCCATCATCCTGGCGATCCTGCGGCCCGGTGACGAGATCGCCGGCCTCTACATCGACGAGTGGGCGATGCTCGCCGCCGCAGCGATCACCGTGTACTCGGCGGCCGACTATCTGGTGCGCGTGCTCCCCGCCGTGGCGCGTGAGGACCGGCAAGCGTGACCCGGATCTTCCTGACCGGCGGGAGCGGGTTCATCGGGGGCGCGCTCGCAAGCCGGCTGATCGGGCGCGGCGACGAGCTGGTGGCGCTCGCCCGTTCCGACGAGGCCGAGCGCGCCCTGATCGCAAAGGGCGCACGGGTGGTCCGGGGCGACACCCTCGACGAGGACGTGCTCGCCTCCGGCATGGACGGCTGCGCGCTCGTCTTCCACGTGGCGGGCGTGAACACGATGTGCCCGAGCGACCCGACCCGGCTGTTCCACGTGAACGTGCGCGGCGCGGAGGCCGCGGTGCGGGCCGCCGCGCGGGCCGGCGTTCCCAGGGTCGTGCTCACCTCCTCGGCCGCGGCGCTCGGCGAGGCGCACGGCACGGTCGGGAACGAGGACTCGCCGCACCGGGGCAGCTACCTGTCGGTCTACGAGCGCTCGAAGCACGAGGGCGAGCTGGCCGCGTTCGAGGCGGCGCGCCGCGCTGGGGTCGAGCTCGTGTCGATCAACCCCTCCTCGGTCCAGGGCCCCGGGCGCACGGGCGGCACCGGGCGGATCCTGATCGCCTACCTGAACGGGCGGCTGCGCGCGTTTGTGGACACCCAGATCAGCATCGTGGACATCGACGACTGCGTGGACGGTCACCTGCTCGGCGCCGAGCGCGGGGCGCCCGGTGAGCGCTACGTGCTGAACGGCGCCACCCTGTCGGGGAGCGAGGCCCTCGAGATCGCCGCCGCGCAGTCGGGAGTCCGCCGGAAGGTTCGCTTCCTGCCGCCCCGGCTCGCCGCCGTGGGCGGAGGGCTCGTGGAGGCGGGCTACCGGGTGCGCGGCCGCCCGCCGCCCGTCTGCCGCGAGATGGTGCGCACGCTTCTGCACGGGCACCGCTATGACGGAAGCCGCGCCGGGCGCGAGCTGGGGCTCTCCTACACCCCGATTGCCGACACGCTGCGGCGCACGATTGAGTGGGCCGAGCGGGAGGGCCTCGTGAAGGCCCGAGTATCGGCCCCCGATCGCGGGTATCAAGGAACCATGGACGGCGACGAGCATTCAGCAAAGCCCGAGCAGAAGGACAGCTTCGAGAAGGGCGTCGACCAGAAGCCCGATCCGCCGGAGGAGGAGCTCAAGCCGGACTTCGCGCGCGGGGTTCGCGAGGGCGAGCCCGGCGAGGAGGGTCGCTTCAGTGAAGGCGAGGAGCAGCTGCCCGACTCGCCTGAGAAGCACCACGAGGGCCGCTTCAGCGAGGGCATCGAGCGCAACACGAGCGACTAGCGCGCCGGGTTGCGGCTGCCTGCGGCGCAAGTTAGGGTCGGAGGCTCCGCGAACAAGGGGGATCCCATGGCCGACGAAGCGCTGTTCATTGGCTGGGGCGAGATCGTGAGCGGCCGCGAGGGCAAGGCCGTCGACGTCTTCAACGAGTCCGTGCAGTACTACGGCGAGCTCCAGCAGGCGGGGAGGATCGAGAGCTTCGAGGCGTGGTTCTTGGCACCGCACGGCGGTGACCTCGCCGGCTTCATCCTGCTGCGCGGCGAGCGCGAGTCGCTTGACGAGGTCGCGCGCAGCCCGGAGTTCGAGCGCCTCCAGACGAGGGCGTCGCTGATCGCCGAGAGGACCGGCACGCTGAACGCCTACACGGGCGAGGCACTTGGCCGCCTGATGGGGCAGTTCCAAGAGGCGACGGGAGAGCTGGGCGGTTAGCCGAGCCGTAGACTCGGGGCTCACCCGACGAAGGAGGAAGCGGTGGCCGCACTGTGTGGATCGTTCGTCTCGCACGCCGAGGCCGCTGAGGCGGTGGGCGCGGTGCTCGAAGCAGGGATCCCGGGCGCGGACGTTCGCGTGTTCACGGGCCAGCCGCGCCGCGACGCGCGCGACGAGCCGGTGGGCGAGTTCGCCGGCCGGACGGAGCCGGGCGAGGCCGTGGGCGACTTCGCCGGTGAGCACCCGGAGGGACACGAGCGGGGCCACTTCGCGGGCGGCGACCAGCGCGCCGGCAGCTTCGCCGACACCGAGCGCGATCAGGTGATCAGCTATCCGGGCGGGGTCCAGCACGCCCACATCGGCGGCGACCGCGAGATCGAGCGGCTGCTCACGGAGGCCGGGCTCGACCAGGCGACGGCGAAGGCCGAGCTCGAGGCGATGCACGCCGGCCGCGTGCTCGTGCTCGTAGAGGCGCCCGACAGCGAGACCGGACGGGTGCTCGAGGCGCTCGGCGTCTGAGCTCAGCCGGCGCGAAGGGGCTGGGGCGCGGCCGCCGGCCGCAGAACGCCCTCCACGAGCCGCTCGGCGTCGCGGGCGGCCGTGGCCAGCACCGCGGAGCGCCGCTCGAGCTGTCCCACCACGGGCGTTCCGGCGGGCGGCCGCAGGCCGAGCACCGGCGGCTTGTCCCCCCCGGGGTCGCGCGAGCGCTCGCCGATGTCGGCGACCACCCGCTCGTACCAGTCGAGCCGGTCGCGGTAGAGGGTGAGGAGCGCCGGGTTGAGCCGCCGCAGCTGGCGCTCGATCAGGCGGTCGGCCAGCCTCGAGACGCCCTTGCGCGGGACCCCCTGAGGCCTCGTCTGCAGCACGAGCACATGGCTGGCTCCCGCCGCCAGCGCCTCCTTCACCGGGATTGCCGCGCCGAGCCCGCCGTCGATGTAGCGCCGGCCGCCGATCTCGATCGGCGGGCCGCCGGCCCAGGGTGTGCGGCTGGACGCGAGCAGGGCGTTCCACAGCTCGCCCTTCGTTCGCATGCCGGAGAGGCTCACGGGGCACGCCGTGTCCACATCCACGGCGATGCAGTGCAACTCGATCGGGCTGTTCAGCACTCGCTCGTGGCGGCCGGCGTCAATGTCGGCTGAGGTGTAGTTGAGCGCGTACGTCACGTCGATCACGGGCCGTCCGCGCAGCACCCGCGCGGGGTTCACGAACGCGCGCGACGCGAGCGGCCCCGAGTAGGTGGCCGCGCCGTGGCCCGCCACGCCGCCGATCAGCGCCGCGCCGTTGAACGCACCGGCCGAGGCGCCCACCACCAGGTCGAAGCAGGGGGTGAGGCCGAGCCGCTCGAGCGCGGCCGTCATCCCGGCCGACACGACCCCCCTCATGCCACCGCCCTCGATCACCAGCGCGATGCGGTGAGGGTCCTCGCGCGCGCCGGGCTCGGAGCCGCTGCGAGCCCGCTCGCGGAGCGCCCGGGACACGGGATGGGGCAGGTCGGGGAGTCTCGCGGCGTCGCTGGCCATTCCCCGCGTATGGTTAGCACGGATGAAGTGGTGGGGTTGGGGAGACGAGGGGGTGTCATTCACCCACCACGGCAAGCCCGCGCTCGGGCCGTTCCTCGAGCGCAATCTCGCCATTGACGTCGACCGGCCGGCGGTCCGGCACGTGTCCTTCGAGGAGCTCGATATCCCCGAGCCGTCCCTCCCGGATGAGCTGCGCGACGCGCTCGAGAGGGCGGCCGGCGCCGAGCGCGTCTCTATCGACCCCCTGGACCGCGTCGTGCACGCGCGCGGCAAGAGCCTGCGCGACCTCGTACGCCACCGCGGCGGCGACGTCGGCCGCGTGCCCGACGCGGTGGTGCGCCCCGCCGACGAAGCGGGCGTGGCCGCCGTGCTGCGCGCCGGCATGGACGCCGACGCCGTGCTGATCCCGTTCGGAGGGGGCACGAACATCTCGGGCAGCCTCGAGGCTCCCCCGGGCGAGACGCGGAGCGTGATCTCGGTGGACCTGAGCGCGCTCGACCGCGTTCTCTCGATCGACGAGGAGTCGCGCCTCGCGCGCGTGCAGGCGGGCGTGCTCGGGCCGCACCTCGAGGAGCAGCTGAACGCCCGCGGCTGGACGCTCGGCCACTTCCCCGACAGCTTCACCCACTCCACGCTCGGCGGCTGGGTGGCCACGCGCTCGTCGGGCATGCAGTCGGACCGCTACGGCGACGTGGCCGAGCTCACTCGCGCCATGCGGGTGGCCACCCCCTCGGGGATGCTCGTGACCCGCCCCGTGCCGAGCACCTCCACCGGCCCCAGCGTGCGCGAGATGGTGCTGGGCAGCGAGGGTCGGCTCGGCATCATCACCGAGGCCACCGTGCACGTGCACCGGCTGCCGGACGAGCGCACGATCCTCGGCTACCTGTTCCCGTCGTGGACGGAGGGGCTTGCCGCGATGCGGGAGATCGCGGCCGACGAGGCCTCGCCCTCGGTCACACGCGTCTCCGACTCGTATGAGACCGCCTTCTCGTTCTCGACCAGGACGGGCAACTCGATCCTCGACCGGGTGAAGTCGAAGGCGCTGACCACCTACCTCGAGAGACGCAAGGGCTACGACCGCGAGCAGATGTGCCTGGCGTTCATCGGCTACGAGGGCACGAAGGCGCACGTGGCCACGCAGCGCAAGCTGGTCGGACGGATCGTCGGGCGCCGCGGGGGCGTGTGCATCGGCACGGGGCCCGGCGCGCTCTACGACCAGAAGAAGTTCGACACGCCCTACATCCGCGACTACCTGCTCGACCGCGGCGCGCTGGCCGACGTGTCGGAGACCTCAGCCCCCTGGAGCGTCCTTCCCGAGCTGTACGACAACGTGATGGCCGCGGCGCGCGGGGCGTTCTCCGAGCTCGCGGTGCCGGCGTACATCATGTGCCACCTCTCGCACTCCTATCACGCGGGCGCCTGCCTTTACTTCACCTTCGCGATCACGCCCTCGGCGCGCGCGGAGCCGATCGAGCAATACGACCTCGTGAAGTCGGCGATCCAGCAGTCGTTCATCGACTCGGGCGCCACGCTGTCGCATCACCACGCGGTCGGCACCGAGCACTCGCGTTGGCTCGAGGAGGACATCTCGGCGCCGGGGGTGGAGATGGTGAAGGCGCTCTTCGAGGGGATCGACCCGGGCGCCAACCTCAACCCGGGCAAGATCGTCGACCGGTCCTAGTTAGGCCGCCTGCGTCTCCTTGCCGGAGTGCTCAGAGGCGGCGCGCACCAGCGCCTCGAACAGGGCGAGCTGCTCGGGGCGCTCCACCAGGCCTTCCGCGTGCCACTGCACGCCGAACACGAAGCCCTGGCCGTCCGTCTCCACCGCCTCAATGACGCCGTCTGCCGACCGGCCTACCACGCGCAGGCCGGTGGCGAGCCTGTCGATCGCCTGGTGATGGAAGGAGTTGACCGCGAGCGTCTCCAGGCCGAGCAGGCGGGCCAGCTTGCTGGTGGGCGCCAGCTCGACCTCATGGGTGGTGCGCGGCCCCGTGAGCTGCTGGCGGTGCTCGACGTCGCCGCCGAGATCGGGCAGGTGCTGGTGGAGCGTGCCGCCGCGGGCCACGTTCAGCACCTGCATGCCGCGGCAGATGGCGAGCACGGGCACGCCGCGGCCCATCGCGCGGCGTGCCAGCGCGAGCTCGAAGCGATCGAGGTCCGGCTCCGTGGGCCCGAGCTCGGGGTGCTCGGCCGCGCCGTAGTGGTGCGGGTGGAGGTCGGGCCCGCCGGAGAGGCAGAGGCCGTCGAGGCGGTCGAGCAGCAGGTCCACGGTCCCCGTGCGCACCGGGGCGAGGATCACGGGCATCGCGCCGGCGAGGCGGATCGCGTCGAGATAGCGCTCGCCCAGCGCCAGCTCGGTGCGGGCCGGCTCGCCCTGGGGCACCACGTCGTGATGCTCCTTCGTGCGCACCTCGGAGGTGGAGACACCGACCAGCGGCGGAGCGTTCATGCCGTCGCTCCCGCCATCACCCACGTGTCCTTGGCCCCGCCGCGCTGCGAGCTGTTGACCACGAGCGCACCGCGCTCGAGGGCCACCCGAGTGAGTCCGCCCTGGATCACCTGCCCGGAATCATCGCCCGCGAGCAGGACGAACGGACGCAGGTCCACGTGGCGCGGCTCGAGGCGCCGGCCCACGACCGTCGGATGAGTGGACAGCGCCACGGTCTCCTGCGCCACGAACGCAGCCGGGTTTGCGGCCAGGGCCGCGCCTGCGGCGCGCACGTCCTCGGGCCGCGCGTGCGGCGCCACCAGCACCCCCTGGCCGCCGAAGCCGGCCCGCGGCTTGATCACGAGCTCGCCGATGCGCTCGAGCACCGTCGCCCGCTCCTCCGGGACCTGCGGGTCGTAGGTGCGCACCGAGCGAAGCGACGGCTCCACGCCGATGTAGAAGCGCACTATGTCCTCGACATACGCGGTGATCAGCTTGTCGTCGGCCACGCCGGTGCCGAAGGCGTTCACGCAGGCGAGCCGCCCCGCGCGCAGCGGCTCGAACAGCGCCGCGCCGACGGTCGTGAGCTCGCCGCGCTCGTCGGTGAGGCGGTCCTCGTCGGTCCGGCGGTAGACCACGTCGACGACCCTGCGCCTGCCGTCCACCCGGGCCATGAGCCGCCCGCCGCGGACGCTCAGGTCGGCCAGCGTCACGATTGGCACGCCGAGCATGCCCGCCAGCCGCTCGTGCTCGTACCAGGCCGAGTTCTCCTTTCCGTCGCTCAGCAATACGACCGTCGGATCCCCGCTCGCGTCCGGAGCCGCGGCGCGCAGCGTGCGCATCAGCGCGCCGGCCACGTCGCCGTGCCCTCGAGGCCGGTCCGCCGGCGGCTGGGGCAGGCAGGTCTCGAGCACCTCGCGCGCGGCGCGCGTGTAGGCGAGCCCGGAGGGCGTGCGCACGTTGTCTTCGAGCACGCGCAGGAAGCCGTCGGCACCGCGAACCACGTCGAGGCCCGCCACCCCGATGTGGACCGCTTGAGGCGGGAGCTCGGCGAGCCGCGGCTCGAGGTGGTCGCAGCCCTGGAGCGCCTCCTCGGGCAGCACGCCCTCGGCCACGATCCGGCGTTCCCCGTAGACGTCGGCCACGAACCGGTCGAGCGCCTGGACACGCTGCATCAGACCGTGCTCCAGGGCGGCCCATTCGCGCGGCTCCAGCAGGCGCGGCACCGGGTCGAGATGGAACGTCTCGGCCCGGCCGTCGGCCCGGAAGGAGACGCCGCGCCGCCGCACCTCGCTCGCGAACGCCGCGCTCAGCTGCTCCAGATCGGTTTCCAGAAGCCCGGCGAGCAGCTCGGCGTAGTGCGGGCGCGAGCGGCCGTCGGCGGCCACGCCCTCGTCGAAGACGCCGGAATCGGGCGTATAGGCCGGCGTCTCCCTCGGCGCCGTGGCGCTCACGCTGACGACACTACGGCCTCCGGCCGATCGCTGCACGCTCCCTGCTGAACTCGGCCGCCTTACGGCGATCAGCGGCGACGGCGGCGCTTCGCCTTCCGGCGGCTGACCGGATGCGGGGAGCGCCGCAGCTCGGCGCTCGGAGTCGGAGCCTCGTCCGCGTGATCGGACTCGGGGGTCGACCGCTTGCGCCTCGAGAGCGCGATCCGCAGCGCGAACAGCCCGCCGACGGCCGCCAGCTTCGCGGCCGCGTAGGCCGGGCTCCCGGGTGTGAGCGGATGGATCGCGGCAGCGGGGTTTCCCATGGCCGGGCGGAGAGTAGCTACGCTCGTCGACCGCTCACGGCCGGGGCCGCAGCCGCACCACGTCGTCCTCCGAGTTGTCGGGCAGGTTGAAGCGCGCGTTCACCACGTAGAGAAAGCGGTTGAACGGGGCGATCGTGGTGGGGATGTCGAGCTTCTCGTCGCGCAGCCGCGTGCGCGTCTGACCGCTCTGGAGGTCGCCGCTGAGCTCGATTTCCGCCACCTGGTTGAGCCGGTTCTGGACCACGTAGAGCCGCCGGCCGCTCAGCAGCAGGCCGTCGCCGTTCGGCACCGGCTCGTCGAGCGCGATCTCGCGCGTCACGCCGCTGCTCGCGTCGATCGTGAACAGCTTGCCGTTGAAGCTCTGCACGGCGATCAGCCGCGGGCCGCCGGGAAGCGCCTCGATGCCGTTGAGGTTGAGCTGGCCGGCCACGTACTCGATGTCGCCGCTCAGCGGCACGCGCACGGGCTCGGAGAGTGACCCGTCGGGCGCATTGTCCACGCGGTAGAGCTGGGCCACCTGAGAATCGGTGAACCACGCCGCTTCGCGTGTGAGCACCACGTCGTTCACGAAGCCTGCATCCGGCAGCGAGAAGCTCGCCAAATCGGCGCCCGTCGACGCGTCGTAGACGTAGATCCCCTTCGACGCGCCGCCGGCCACGAACAGCCGGTCGAAGCGGCGGTCGTACTTGAGGCCGGTGTGGTTGCGGCCCGGGTGAGGTGGCACGAGCACGCTGCCCTCGCCGGTGCGGAACGATCCGCGCCAGACGGCGCCAAGAGGGATCGAGCCCACGTAGAACGTGTCCTGCTTGCCGGCGGCGATGCCCTCTGGGCGGAACTCGTCCGGGAGCGCGATCGAGCTCTGGGCGGGACTCTGAGCGGGCACCGCCGGCACGAGGAGAACGAGCGCGGCGAGGGCGGTCAGGAGCGTCTTTCTCGGCATCCATTCGTGGTACCCGGTCATCGCGGGCCTTACCTCCATGGATGTCCGATTTCCGCCAGAAATCGGCGGCGCAGCCTGTCATCGTGCCCGGTGATGACGCTCGAGTTCGACGCCTGCAGGCGCGCCGCCGAAGCGCGCGATTCCCGCTTCGACGGCTGGTTCTTCACCGCGGTCAAGACCACCGGCATCTACTGCCGGCCGAGCTGCCCGGCGCGGACGCCCAAGCGCGAGAACGTGGTGTTCTACCCGAGCGCGGCGGCTGCGCAGGCCGCCGGCTTCCGCGCCTGCATGCGCTGCCGCCCGGACGCCGTGCCGGGCTCGCCCGAGTGGGACCTCCGCGCCGACCTCGTGGGCCGTGCGATGCGCCTGATCGCCGATGGCGTGGTCGACCGCGAGGGCGTGTCCGGGCTCGCGCGGCGGCTCGGCTACTCCGAGCGCCACCTGCACCGGCGGCTCGTGGACACCCTCGGCGCCGGGCCGCTCCAGCTGGCGCGCGCCCGCCGCGCACAGACCGCCCGCGTGCTGCTCGAGACCACCGACCTGCCGATCACCGACGTGGCGTTCGCCGCCGGCTTCTCGAGCGTGCGCCAGTTCGGTGAAACGATTCGCGACGTGTTCGCGCTCGCGCCGCGCGAGCTGCGCCGGCGCCGGCCGCGCGCGCCGGGCGCGCCGCGCGCGCCGCGCTCGGCCCGGACCGGAGCGACCCTCTCCCTGCGGCTGCCGTACCGGGCGCCGCTGGACGCCGCCGGCCTGATGGCGTTCCTCGGCGCCCGCGCCGTGCCGGGCGTGGAGGAGCGGCTGAACGGCTCGTACCGGCGCAGTCTGCGCCTGCCGCACGGTGCCGGCACCGTGGAGCTGTCCCCGGCCGGCGGGCACGTGCAGGCTGCGCTGCGACTCGACGACCTGCGCGACCTCGCGGCCGCCGTGGAGCGCTGCCGGCGGCTGCTCGACCTCGACTCCGATCCTCAGGCCGTGGTCGACGCGCTGGGTGGGGACGCGCTGCTTGGCGGGCTCGTACGCGAGGCGCCCGGGCGGCGGGTGCCGGGTCACGTGGACGGCGCCGAGCTCGGGCTGCGGGCCGTGCTCGGCCAGCAGGTGTCGGTGGCTGGCGCGGCTACGGTGGCCGGGCGGCTGGCGGCCGAGTTGGGCGAGCCGCTCGAGGCCCCGCTCGGTGGAGTCGCGCGGCTGTTCCCGTCCACCGCAGCCATCGCTTCCGCCGACCCGGAGGCGCTCCCGATGCCGCGCAGCCGCGCTCGCGCACTCGCGGGGCTCGCGGCGGTGATCGAGGCGGGCGAGCTCGAGCTCGATCCCGGTGCCGACCGCGCCGACACCGAGCGGCGCCTGCTCGCTCTCCCCGGCATCGGGCCCTGGACCGCCGCCTACGTGGCGATGCGCGCGCTTCGCGATCCCGACGCGTTCCTCCCAACCGACCTCGGCGTGCGGCATGCGCTCGAGCGGCTCGGCCGCGACGGGAGCCCGCGGGCCGCGAGCGCGGCGGCGGAGGCCTGGCGTCCCTACCGCGCGTACGCCACCCAGCACCTGTGGGCGCAGCTGGCATGAGCGCGCGGATCCTCATCGACACGCCGCTCGGCCCGCTCGTGGCCGTGGCCGCCGGCGACGGCGGCCTGCGCTCACTCGCGTTCGACCGCCACTGCGACGGTGGGCATCGTCTCGCGCGCGCGCCCGCGCGCGGGATGCTTGCCGACACCCGCCGCCAGCTCTCCGAGTACTTCGCGGGCGAGCGAACCACGTTCGAGCTGCCGCTGAGCGCGGGCGGCACGCCGTTCCAGCAGCGCGTCTGGCGGGCGCTCGCCGAGATCCCCTACGGCGAGACGGTTAGCTACGGCGAGCTTGCCGCGGCTATCGGGGCGCCGGGCGCGGCGCGCGCGGTCGGGCTCGCGAACGGGCGCAACCCGATTCCGATCGTGGTGCCCTGCCACCGCGTGGTCGGCTCGGACGGGCGGCTCACCGGCTACGGCGGTGGGCTGGAGCGCAAGCGGGTGTTGCTGGCGCTGGAGCAGCGCCGCGCCTAGTCAGCTCGACTCGGCGTGCCTCTTGAGGCCGTCGGCGGCGTCGCCCACGAGGAAGTCCCGCACCTTGGCCTCCGCCGGGCCGCGCAGGAGTATCCCGAGCATCCGGCCCGGGTCGGCCTCGAGCGCGTAGGTGGCGCGCGTGCGCCCCTCGCCCAGGTCCTCGAAGCTCCACGAGCCGGTGAGCGACTTGGTGTCGCCCTTCTCCTGCACCCAGCGGATCGAGGTGGGCTCGTCGTAGGAGAAGCGCAGGCGAGCCTTCACGGTCTTGACCTTGGCGTCGGACTCCGTCTCCACGAGCACGGCGCGCCTGTCGGGACCGCGCTCCAGCACCTCGACGTCCTTGAGCGACCCCTGCCAGTCGATCGCGTTGTCGATGTCCGCCGCGATCTGGAAGCAGCGCTCGATCGGCGCGTCGATCTCGACCACGCGCTCACCGCTGATGTTTCCCATGGCCGGCGAGCCTAACGTGCGAGCGCCGGCGCCAGCGTCTCGCGGCGCGCGAGCAGCACGCAAGCACCGAGCGCGGAGACCACCACCGCCGAGGCCACGCCCGCCGTCCACGAGTAGGCCTCCACGAGGGAGCCCGCGGTGGCCGCTCCGAGCGCGACGCCGCCTACGAGCGCGGTGAGCGGCCAGGTGAACGCCTCGGTGGCCGTGCCCTTGGGGGCCACGCGCTCGACCAGCTGGTTGCGCGACGCGATCAGCGGCGCGATGGGCACGCCGGCCACGATCACGAGCAGGCCCATCGTGAGCGGCGAGCTGGCCGCGAACAGCACCCCGCATGCGAGCGGGAGCACCATCGCCAGCCGCAGGTGCACCTCAGAGAGCGGCAGCCGGAACGCACGCGTGCCGTACAGGAGGCCGCCGGCGCCGCTCGCGGCGGACCAGATCGCCAGCAAGACGCCCGCCAGCACCTTCGAGCCCTCGTCCTGGCTGAACGCGGGCAGCACGACCTCGAGCGTGCCGAGAGCGAAGCCCACGGGCAGGCTCGCCACCACGAGCGTGCGGAGGCCGGGTGCCGCCAGGGCGCCGAGGCCGAGCGCGCGCTCGGCGGGGCTCGAGCGCTCGGGCCCCGCCTTGTCGCGCAGCCCGGCAAGCATGGTCACGGTGCCGGAAAGCACACAGGTGGCCGACACGGCGAGCGCGTACTCGGGCCCGACGGTGGCGACCACCGCCGTGGTCACGAGCGGGCCGGTCACGAAGATCAGCTCCACGAGCACGGAGTCGAACGCGTACGCGCCCGGCACGAGCTCGGCGTCGAGCAGGTAGGGCCAGCGCGAGCGGAGCACGGATGTGAGGGGCGGCAGCGCCGCGCCGGTCAGGAGCGACACCAGCGCGAGCGGCGCAACCGGCGCTCCGCCCGCCCCGAGAACCCAGATCGCGACCAGGCCCGCCGCGTGCGCCACCGCCAGCGGGAGCAGGCTGCCCTGTCCGCGCCGGTCCACGAGCCGGCCCTGGAGCGGCGCGCCGGCGGCGCTGCCGAGCGCGAGCGCGCCGGCGCAAAGGCCCGCGGAGGCGAACGAGCCCGTGGTCTCGCGAACGAACAGCAGGATCGCGAGGCTGCTGATGCCGATCGGCAGCCGCCCGATCACCGTCGCGACCACAACTCGGGCGACGCCGGGCGTGCGCAGAATGCGCAGGTAGATCCCCACCCCACGAGGATGGCAGCCGGGCTCGCGCGGCCCCGAGTAGGCTCCCCGGGCCGATGGAGCCGGACGCCGCCGAGATACGCGTGCTGGGCTGCTTGATCGAGAAGCAGCGCACCACGCCGGACGTGTATCCGCTGACGCTCAACTCGCTGCGGCTGGCGTGCAACCAGTCGACCAACCGCGATCCGGTGGTGAGCTACGACGAGGGCGAGATTCGCGGCGCGCTCGACCGCCTCGTGCACCGCAAGTGGGCCACGCTCGCGAGCTGGTCGAACCGGCGCGCGATGAAGTACCGGCACACCCTCGACCGCACGCTCGGCCTCGACCAGGCCGAGGTCGCGCTCCTGGGTGTGCTGATGCTGCGCGGGCCGCAGACGCCGGGCGAGCTGCGCACGCGCAGCGAGCGGCTGCACTCGTTTGCGGGGGCGGCCGAGCTCGACGAGGTGCTCGGGCGCCTGTCCGAGCGGCGGCTCGTGGAGCGGCTGGGACGGCGGCCCGGCCAGCGCGAGGAGCGCTACCGGCAGCTGCTCGGAGCGGTCGGGGACGAGGAGGAGGTCGAGGCGGCTCCTGCCGCGTCCTCGCCGCCCGCCCCGTCCGACCCGCCTGCCCCGTCCGAGCCGCCCCCGGCGCCCGCCCCGCCGGCGCCGCCCGTGGACGGTCTCGACGAGCGCGTCGAGCGCCTCGAGCGCGAGCTGGCCGAGCTGCGCGCCGGCCTCGCCTCTCTGCGGGACGAGTTGGGCGCCTAGCCACCTGACTAGTCAAACGTTCGATTCACCCTCCTGGGGCAGGGTGCCGACAACCTGGGCAATGCTCCCTGTCCCGGGACAACAGGGGGAACGGCGCGTTCCGTCGCTCTCGGAGGTGTCTGCGGTCGAGCCAAGCTCGCTGGTGGCGGCCCGCGTGGCGTCCGCGATCTTCGGCGGCGAGGCGCTCGTGCTATTGGCCGTCGCGATCCTCACGAGCCGCTTCGGACCGGTCCATCTGGCGATCCCGTTCGTCTGCGCGCTCGTGGCGCTCGGCCTCTACCTGTTCGCCCACCGTGTGGGGCCGAAGATGATGCACGCTGCCACCGCGCTCGGAACGCTGCTGGTCTCCGCGCACGCCCTGAGCGCGGGCACCGGCACCTCGCTGTCGGGCGAGATGCTGTACGTGTGGCTCGCACTTTACGTGGGCTACTTCTTCTCGGTTCGCGGCGCCGCGGCGCAGTTCGGACTGCTGGCGGCGGCCTACCTGGCCGTGCTGGTGGCCGCGGCCCCGCCTGAGGCGGTGGCCGGCACCTGGCTCACGGTGATGGGGATCCTGTTTCCCGCGGCCGTGCTGCTGCGCTCGGTCCGCGACGCCGTGGTGCAGCTCGTGCACCGGCTCTCCGACGCTGCGCTCACCGACGGCCTGACCGGGCTCAAGAACCGGCTCGCCCTCGACAGCGAGCTCGACGCTGAGGTCGCGCGGGCGGAGCGCTCTGAGAAGCCCTTCTCGGTCGTGATCGGCGATCTCGACCACTTCAAGTCCGTGAACGACCGGCTCGGCCACCGGGCGGGCGACGACGCGCTCGTGCGGGTGGGCGAGATCCTCGAGCGTCACCGCCGCTCGATGGACTCGATCGCGAGGACTGGCGGCGAGGAGTTCACGATCCTCCTGCCGGAGGCGACCGAGCACGAGGCCTACCTGGTCTCGGAGCGCCTCCTGGCGGCTGTAGAGCACGCCTTCGAGGACGATCCGGCGGGGCTCACCTTCTCGTTCGGCGTGGCGACCTTCCCTGACCACGGCCGCTCGGCCGACGCGGTTCTCGAGGCCGCCGACCAGGCGCTCTACGCGGCCAAGGCGCTCGGGCGCAACCGGGCCGTGATCTTCAACCGCGAGATCTCGGCGATCTTCGCGCCGGAGGGCGGCCGCGGGGCGGACGAGGTGCAGCTTGCCACGCTGCTCTCGCTGGCGGAGGCGCTCGACCTGCGCGACAGCGGCACCGCGGACCATTCGCGCACGGTCGGTCGCTACTGTGGCCTGATCGCGGCGGACCTCGGCCTGCCCCCGGAGCGCGTCCGGCGCGTCGAGGTGGCGGGCATCCTGCACGACATCGGCAAGATGGGCCTGCCCGACGCGATCCTCCAGAAAGCGGGTCCGCTCGGGAAAGCCGAGCTCGAGAAGATCCGCACGCATCCCGAGATCGGCGCACAGATCCTGAGCGGCCGCGGCCTCGAAGACCTGCGCACCTGGATCGTGGCGCACCACGAGCGGCCCGACGGCAACGGCTACCCGCACGGCCTGCCTGACGTGAAGATCCCGCTCGAGGCGAAGATCCTCGCCGTGGCCGACTCCTACGAGGCCATGACGGCCGATCGCGTGTACCGGGCGGCGCTCGACGAGCACACTGCCCGCGGCGAGCTACTGCGCTGCGCCGGATCGCAGTTCGACACGCGCGTGGTGGCCGCCTTCCTGTCGGTGCTCAGCCGCCTCGATGCCGAGGACATGACGGACTCGATCGAAGCCGCCTGATCTACATTCCTCCGCGTGGTTCCGCGCTCCGGCATGCTCGCGCGAGGTCCCTGGCGTCCCGACCAGGTGGAGGTTGCCTGGCGCGATGAGGTCTACGAGCCATCCGCCGACACCGAACGCGCGGCCGACGCCGCGATGAACGGCCTGCGCGAGCGCGGCTCGCCCTCGCACGACGGGATGGCCACGCGCCTCGCCGGCTGGAGCGCCGACGGCGCCGGGCTGCGCCTCGAGCTGCAACCGGTGCGCTGGGCGCTGCGTCTGCTCGACGACGCCGACGGCAGCATGACCGCGCTCTGCGTTGTGCGCTCGGAGGACGGCCGCTGGCTCGCCGGGCGCCGAGCGGACTGGGTGTCGACCTGGGCGGGGCGCTGGGCGCTCGGGGCGGGCGGCGCGGTCGATCTCGGCGAGAGCCCCGCCGCCACGCTGTCGCGCGAGCTCTCCGAGGAATGGCAGCTCGAGCCCGAGCGGCTCTCGGTCGAGGCGCTCGTCTCGCTCCCGAACGGGATGGCCATGCTGATCGGGCTCGCCACCGTGCCCGGCGACTGCAGCCCGGTGCCCGACCACGAGCACGACGAGTGGACCTGGTGGCCCGCCGACGTGGGCGACTGGCCCGGCGAAGCTGACGAGCGGCTGAAGCTGATGGCCCGGCTGCTGAACCGATGAACGTCCCGGAGTGCACGCTATGGCGACCAGTCCGGGACGTTCGTTCGGCGCCGAGCCGCTCAGCCCCCCGCGATCTCGTCGCCCACGCGGATCTCGCCGTCGCTTAGCACGTCGGCGCGAAGCCCGCCCCTGTGGACGAGCGCGCGGAGGGTGCCGGGCTTCCCGGTTGCGGCCGTGAGGCGCTCGAGGTGCGCGCACGGCTCGCAGAGCCGCTGGCCGAGGCACTCGACGCCGCCAACCCGGAAGCGTTCGCCCACGAGCGCATTCAGGTCGATGCCGCGGGTGACGATGTTCCTGCGCGCCTCCTCGGGACTCAGGCGGCCCGCGGGCAGTTCGAGGCCGTCGAGCACTTCCGCCTCGATCAGCGTGAGGTCGTAGCCGCGCCCGTGGGGGTTCGAGAACGTGCCGCGCTCGTCGAAGTACCGGTCGCCCTCGAGTCCACGGCCGGCGCGCGCTACGGCCCGGTCGATCCGGTGCAGCGCGCCCTCGGCCTCCGGCGCGACGACGATCGTCTCCACCGTGCCCGTGCCGCGGACGCCGCCGCCGGGCGGCGGGTCCCAGATCGCCACGTCGGCCGGAGCGATCAGGAAGCCCGCCTCGACCGCGTCGAACGTCTCCGGGCCGCTCAGCGGGCTCCATGCCAGCCCGGGCGGCGCGCCGAAGGCAACGGCGCCCAGCTCGCCATCGCCGTCGGCGGCCCGCACCATCGCCAGCCATGGTCCGGGCCAGTCGAAGCTCGCCGGATCGGCGATCGGCACGAGACCGAGTCCGCGCAGGCCGAGCCACTGACGCCAGACCGTGAACGGCTGCGAATGCCCCTCAGCCGGGAGGGGAACCTCCGCAACGTCGAGCTCGAGGATCGAGGCCAGGCACGCGGCGACGGATCGCTGCATGCGAGCGCCCGAATCCGGTGGCTCGACCGGACGCACGACGCAGCGGCGCTACGCGCCGACCACGCCCACCGGACAGGACACGCCGGTGCCGCCCAGGCCGCAGTAGCCGTTCGGCACCTTCGCGAGGTACTGCTGGTGGTAGTCCTCGGCGTAGAAGAACTCGGGGGCGTCCGCGATCTCCGTGGTGATCTCGCCGTAGCCGGCGTCGCCGAGGCGCTCCTGGTAGCGGTCGCGTGACGCGAGGGCCGCCTCGCGCTGGGCGTCCGAGGTGGTGTAGACGGCGGAGCGGTACTGCGTGCCGACGTCGTTGCCCTGGCGCATGCCCTGGGTCGGGTCGTGGCCCTCCCAGAACAGCTTGAGCAGGTCCTCGTAGGAGATCTCCTCCGGCCGGTAGGCGACCAGCACCGCCTCGGTGTGGCCGGTGCGACCGCTGCACACCTCCTCGTAGGTGGGGTTCGGCGTGCTCCCGCCCGCGTAACCGGCGGCCGTGGTGTACACGCCCGCGGCCTCCCAGAAGCCGCGCTCGGCGCCCCAGAAGCAGCCCATGCCGAACACGGCCGTCTCGACGCCCTCGGGGAAGGGCGGCTCGAGCGGGGTGCCGAGCACGAAGTGGGTGTCCGGAACGTCGAAGGGACGCGCGTCACGGCCGGGGAGCGCGTCGGCCGGGTCGGGCATGTCGGTCTTGTGGCGGAAGAGGAAGCTCATCACGATCAAGGTTAGTGTCCGGCGTCAATGGCGCTCGTGACGGAGATCGACCTTCCCGCGCTCGACTACCTCGGACCCGACCTCAAGGGCGACCGCTTCCACGAGACCATGCGCGGGCTGCGCGAGCGGCACTGGCTCGCCACCACGCCGATCGGCTTCGTGGTGCTCGAACGCGAGGCCGCCACGTTCTTCCTGCGCACCAAGAGCGCGACCTTCCCCGGCATGCGGATAGCGGAGCTGTTCGAGGTGCCGGAGGGGCCGCTGCTCGAGCAGATGCGGCGCAACATCCTGCACGTGAACGGCGAGGCGCACGGGCGCCTTCGCAACCTCGTGAACCCGGCGTTCACGCCGCGCGCCGCCGACCGCTGGCGGCCGGCGATGCGCGACTTCCTCGAGCGCCTCTGGGCGCCGCTCGAGGGGAGGGGGCGCTGCGAGTTCGTGGCCGAGGTGGCCAAGCCCTACCCCTCGCTCACGATCGCGACCGTGATGGGCGCACCGCTCGAGGACGCTCCCAAGCTCCACGAGTGGTCGAACCTGATCCAGCGCCAGTTCGACCCGCCTAGCCTGATGAACGAGCGCGACGCCATCGAGCGCGCCTGCGCGGAGTTCTACGAGTGGGCGGGCGCGCTGATCGAGCAGCGCAGGCACACGCCGGGCGACGACCTGATCTCGACCCTGATCGCCGCCGAGGGGGAGGGCGACCGGCTCTCGGACGTCGAGTGCATGAACCTCGTGCTGAACGTGCTCGTCGGCGGCGTGGACACCACGCAGTCCCAGCTCGCGCACGGCCTGCGCGTGTTCGCCGAGCATCCCGAGCAGTGGAGCCGGCTGGCCGCCGAGCCGAAGCTGGCTCCGCGAGCGGTCGAGGAGCTGCTGCGCTATGAGCCCATCACCCCGTTCACCGCGCGGCTCCTGCACGAGGAGGTCGAGTACCGCGACGTCGTGTTCCCCGCAGACACCGTGGTGATGGTCTGCTCGTTCACGGGTAACCGCGACGGCGTGGAGGGAGATCCGTACTCGTTCGACATCCACGCCGAGCGCGGGCGCGCCAAGCCGCTCACATTCGGCGCCGGCATCCACTACTGCCTGGGCGCGAACCTGGCGCGCGCGGAGCTCCAGGAGGCGCTCGCCTTCCTGCCCGAGCGCATGCCCGGCCTGACGCTGGACGGCGAGCCGGAGCTCGGCGGGGTGCACGGCGTCTACGGTCTCGAGCGACTGGAGCTGCGGTGGAGCTAGGGCTGTTCATCTTCCCGACCTGGTACACGCTCGATCCAGGGCGCCTGGCCCAGCTGGCGGAGGAGCGCGGCTTCGAGCGCCTGCTGTTCCCCGAGCACACGCACATCCCGGCGTCCCGCGAGTCGCCGTACCCTGCCGGCGGCGAGCTGCCGCGCGAGTACTCGCACACCTACGACCCGTTCGTGGCGGTGGCCGCCGCGGCCGCGGTCACGTCTCGGATCAAGCTCGGCCCCGGCATCTGCCTCGTGATCCAGCGCGACCCGATCATCACGGCCAAGGAGGTGGCCTCGCTCGACGTGCTCTCGGGCGGTCGCTTCCTGTTCGGCGTGGGTGCGGGCTGGAATCGCGAGGAGATGCGAAACCACGGCACCGACCCGCGCCGGCGCTTCTCGCTCATGCGCGAGCGCGTGGAGGCGATGAAGGCGCTCTGGACGGAGGACGAGGCCTCGTACGAGGGCGAGCACGTGTCGTTCGAGCGCGTCTGGTTGTGGCCGAAGCCGGTGCAGCGCCCGCATCCGCCCGTGCTCGTGGGCGGCAACGGCGAGAAGGTGCTCGACCGCGTGCTCGCCTACGGCGACGAGTGGCTGCCCAACCGGATCAAGAGCGTCGAGAGCTTCGCCGAGCGCATCGCCGAGCTGCGCGAGCGCGCCGGGCGGCGCGTGCCCGTGTCCTTCTTCAACGCCAAGCCCGAGGAGCGCGCGCTCGAGCGGCTGAGCGAGGCGGGCGTCGACGGGGCTCTCTTCCGCCTGCCGGCCGACCCCCCCGACGAGGTCGAGAAGCGGCTGGACGAGCTGGCGTCATTCGTGTCCTGACATGGGCAGGCTCGACGAACTCGACCTGTCGCTGTCGCTCTCGAAGAAGGAGGAGGCCGAGCGGCTCGATGTCGCGCAGCGGCGCCTCACGGAGCTGCGCCTCGCGCTCGGCGGCAAGCTGGCCGGCTACGAGGACAAGCTCGGGCCGCCCGTGTGCGTGCTGTTCGAGGGCTGGGACGCGTCCGGCAAGGGCGGCGCTCTCAAGCGCATGGTCGCCCCGCTCGACCCGCGCCACGTGCGCGTGGCGCAGTTCGCGGCGCCCACTCACGACGAGAAGCGTCACCACTTCATGTGGCGGTTCTGGCCGGCGCTGCCCGGTTACGGCGGGATGACCGTGCTCGACCGCTCGTGGTACGGGCGCGTGCTCGTGGAGCTCGTCGAGGGGTTCGCGACCCCCGAGGAGGTGGAGCGCGCCTACGAGACGGTCGTGGAGTCCGAGCACTCCCTCTGCCTGGAGGGGGTGGTGTTGATCAAGTTCTGGCTCCACATCTCCGACGAGGAGCAGCTGAAGCGCTTTCGCAAGCGCGAGAAGGATCCGCTCAAGCAATGGAAGATCACCGACGAGGACTGGCGAAACCGCGCCCAGCGCGAGGAGTACCTCGCGGCGGTGGAGACGATGCTCGAGCGCACGGACCATCCGCCGGCCCCCTGGCACCTCGTGGAGGCCGACTCGAAGTCCTACGCGCGCGTGAAGGTGATCGAGACCGTGATCGCCCGCATCGAGGGCGCGATGGAGGGGAGCGGCTTCCCGGTACCTGAGCGCTCGAGCTAGCCCGCGAACAGGGTGAGGTCGGGCTCGCGCTCGCCGCGCAGCACGGCGAGGTCGACCTCCGCGCAGTCGATGCCGCGCGACTCGGCAAGGACGCGCGCCTGCGGCTTGATCGCCTGGGCGGCGAGCACGCCGCGACAGTGAGCCAGGCCGGGCTCCCCGCGGATCCGCTCGAGGTAGCGGGTGAGCTGGTCCACCGCCTCGATCGTGCCGACCCGCTTGATCTCGACGGCCACGAACTCGTCCTCCTCGTCGCGGCACATGAGGTCGACCGGCCCGATGTCGGTGGGCCACTCGCGGCGCACCAGCCGCAACCCATCGCCGCACCACTCGGGCGAGCCCGCCAGGAGCTCCTGGAGCTCGCGCTCCACTCCCTGCTTTTCGAGAGCGGCGGCCTCGCCCATGTCGTGGACCACGTCCGAGACCACCTCGGCGATGCGGATCTCGAGCTGGTCCTCGCCGCCGAGCTTCCGCACCGCGATGCGCCCGGGCCCCTCCTCGATCACCGTTGGGGCGGTCATCCAGTTGGAGGGCTTGTAGCCGCCGGCGTCGGCGTGCACCATCACCGAGCCGTCCGACTTGACCATCACGAGTCGCAGCGCCTCGGGCAGGAGGGCGGTCAGGCGTCCGGTGTAGTGGACCTCGCAGCGGGCGACGATCAGGCGCACGCGGAGCACGCTAGACCCGCACCCGGACGCAACGTACACCGGTTTCCAGCGCCTCCGGACGGGTACCCAAACCTCGAGACTCGACCGAAGGAGCGAACGAACGTGAGCATCCTCGACAAGATCACTGGCCGGGCCAAGAAGGCCGCAGGCGACCTCAAGGGCGATTCCTCGATGCGCGAGCAGGGACGCCGTGAGGAGCGCAAGGGCGAGGAGAAGGAGAAGCTCGCCGAGGCGCAGCAGCGGGCCGATGACAAGGCCCAGGATGTGGCCGACCTCGAGCGCCGCACCTAGACAGCGCCGCCCCGGGGCTCTGCGCCCCGGGGCGGGCCGTTCCCTCGCGCGGGGAAAGCGGCCACCCGATCGCCTACCGTAGGCGGTAGCGGTGACTGACGAACGGACACCGTCGCATCAAGTCGCCTACCGCGCCGTCGTCCTCGCGGCCGGACTGCTCCTGTTCGGCCTGCTCTTCCGCCAGCTCGTCACGCTGCTGCTGGCCATCCTGATCACGATCGTGTTCGCGATCCCGCTCGCCGCGGCGGCCACGCGGCTCGAGCGTCACAGGGTCCCGCGGGCGGTGGGCGCCCTGCTGGCGCTGGTCACCGGTGTGGCGGCATTCGGGCTCGTGGTCTACCTGCTGATCCCGCCGTTCGTGGACCAGACGGACGAGTTCGTGCAGGCGGTGCCGGGCATCGTGGACGACCTCGAGGGTGTGTACGCCGACTTCACGGGCCAGGACCCCGGGCAGGTCGGCGAGAAAGTCCAGAACTTCGTCGAGGACTACACGGACGATCCCGAGCGCCTGATCGGCCCGATCACCTCGATCGGGCTGAACGTGGCGGGTGTGCTCGGCGCGCTCGTCCTGATCCTGATCACCGCGTACTACATGGCGGTGCGCCCCGAGCCGCTCGTGAACGGCATGCTGGCGCTTTTCACGCCCCGCAGGCGCGCGGACGCGCGCCATGTGCTGATGCGGATCCGTCGGGCCTGGATCGGCTGGATGGAGGGCGTGGCCATCGACATGCTGGTCACGTTCGTGCTCCTGTGGATCGGGCTGACCCTGATCGGGCTCGACTTCGCGATCTTCTTCGCGGTGCTGTCGGCGCTGCTCGTGGTGGTGCCGTACTTCGGCGCGATCGCGGGCGCGATCCCGCCGGTGCTGTTCGCGCTCACCGACTCGCCCGGCAAGGCGATCCTCGCGCTGGTCGTCTACATCGTCGTCCAGCAGCTCGAGAGCAACGTCACGATCCCCGTGGTGATGGCGCAGCGCACCCGCATGCATCCCGCGCTGATAGCTGTCGGCGTGGTGGTCGTCGGTCAGCTGTTCGGCTTCGTGGGCCTGTTCGTGGCGGTGCCGATCCTCGCGCTGATCGTGATCTGCGTAGAGGAGTTCTGGGTCAAGCCGCTCGACGAGGCGGAGGCCGAGCGCCGCCGCGGCGAGATCGACCTCCCGGAGAGCCTCGAGCTCGAGCCGGCCGAGGAGGACGCGCCCCCGCTCAGGCCAGCTTCGTGATCGCGATCACCATGCCGATCAGCACGAAGATCACGATCAGTATCTGAACGACGATCCAGAAGCGGGGCAGCTCCACACTGCTACTCGATCATCGCCTGCCGCAGCGCGATCGCCACGGCGTGCACGCGCGTGTCGGCCTCGAGCTTGAGGATCGCGCGCTTGGTGTCCGACTTCACCGTCTCGGTGGAGAGGCCGATCCGGCGCGCGACCTCCTCGCTGTGAAGGCCCTGCGCCAGCAGGTGGAGGATCTCGCGCTCGCGCTCCGAGAGCGGCGCGTCGGGGCCGACCTGCGTCATCAGCAGCGCCGGCGACAGCGAGGGGTCGAC
>DASRIC010000035.1:0-3581 GCA_035650215.1 Thermoleophilaceae bacterium | reverse complement strand
CGGGGTGATGAACGGGGCGGTCGAGCACTACCAGGCCTGCAGGAAGCACGGGATCAAGCCGATCCTCGGCCTCGAGGCCTACTTCGTCGACGACCGGCGGACGCAGGAGGTGCGCTACGAGCGCAACCACCTCACCCTGCTCGCGGCCTCGGACCAGGGCTTTCGCAACCTCGTCAAGCTGAGCTCGGCGGGCTACCTCGAGGGCTACCGGCGCGGGAAGGCCAACGTCGACCTGGAGCTGCTCGAGCGCCACGCGAAGGGCGTGATCGCGCTCACCGGCTGCCTCCAGTCGCGCTTCTGCCGGCGGATTGTCGACGGCATCCCGAGCGAGGCGCGCGCCCACGCCGACGAGCTGGTGCAGGTCTTCGGGCCAGACAACGTCTACTTCGAGGTTCAGAAGAACGGGATCGCCGCCCAGGACAAGGCCAACGAGGGGATCGTCAAGGTGGCGGGCGAGCTCGGCCGACCGCTCGTGGCCACGGGCGACGTCCACTACCTGCGCCGCGAGGACTACGACAACCACAAGGCCCTCCTGTGCGTGCAGACCAAGAGCACGCTGCAGGCGCCCAAGCTGTCCTTCGACACCAACGAGTTCTTCCTCAAGGACTCCGACGAGATGGCGGCCGACTTCGCCGAGTGGCCGGAGTCGCTGGCCAGCACGCTCGAGATCGCCGAGCGCTGCAGCGTCGAGATCGAGCTCGGCAAGATGCTGATCCCGCGCTTCCCCACACCCGATGGCGAGCCCGAGGCTGCCTACCTGCGGCGGCTCGCGCACGAGGGCCTCGCCGAGCGCTACGGGGACCCGCCGCCGGCCGAGGCGGTCGAGCGGCTCGAGATGGAGCTCGGCGTGATCGAGCGGATGGGCTTTTCGGCCTACTTCCTGATCGTCTGGGACTTCGTCAAGTTCGCCAAGGACAACGGCATCGCGGTCGGACCGGGTCGTGGCTCGGCGGCCGGCTCGATCGTGTCGTACAGCCTGCGCATCACCGACGTCGACCCGCTCGAGTACGACCTTCTGTTCGAGCGCTTCCTGAACGCCGAGCGGATCTCGATGCCGGACATCGACATCGACTTCTCGGTCAAGGGCCGCGAGCGCGTGATCCAGTATGTGGCCGACAAGTACGGGCGCGGCTCGGTCGCCCAGATCGTGACCTTCGGCCGCATGTTCCCGCGCGCCGCCACGCGCGACGCGGCGCGCGTGCTCGGCTTCGACTACGGGGCGGGGGACCGGATCGCCAAGCTGATCCCCGAGCCGGTGATGGGCCGCTCGAAGAGCTTCGACCAGTACCTGGCCGAGGAGCCCGAGCTGCGCCGCGTGTACGACTCGGAGCCCGAGGCGCGCCAGATCGTGGAGGTCGCGAAGGGGCTCGAGGGGATCGTGCGCAACTCCTCGATCCACGCCGCGGCCGTGGTTATCGCCGACCGGCCGCTCACGGACATCGTGCCGCTCCAGGTGGCCGACGACCGCACCGTCACGCAGTACTCGATGAAGCCGATCGAGGAGATCGGCCTGCTGAAGATGGACTTCCTCGGACTGCGCAACCTCGACGTGATCGAGGCGGCGCTCGACATCATCGAGGAGTCGAGCGGCGAGCGGCCCGACATGACGGGCCTTCCGCTCGACGACCCGGCCACGTACGAGATGCTCGCGCGGGGGGACTCGGTCGGGGTGTTCCAGTTCGAGTCGGACGGAATGCGCGAGGCGCTGCGCAAGGTGGCGCCCAGCGAGTTCAACGACCTCGTTGCGCTCAACGCCCTCTACCGGCCCGGCGCGATGCGCTACATCGACACCTACGCCCGCAACAAGCGCTACCCGGAGGCGATCCACTACGCCGACGAGCGCCTGCGCTCGATCACCGAGTCCTCGCGCGGCGTGATCCTCTACCAGGAGCAGTCGATGCAGATCGCCAAATCGATCGCCGGCTTCTCGGGCCCCGAGGCGGACGACCTGCGCAAGGCGATCGGCAAGAAGCAGCGCGACCGCATGGCGGCGCTGCGCGACCGCTTCTTCCAGGGCGCCCGCGCGAGCGGCACCACGGAGGCGGTGATCAACGAGTTGTGGTCGGTCAACGAGGCGGCCGCTGACTACTCGTTCAACCGGAGCCACGCCGCCTGTTACGGCCTGATCTCCTACCGCACCGCCTGGCTGCGGGCCAACTACCCCGCCGAGTACATGGCGGCGCTGATCTCGTCGGTGATGTCGACGAAGGACAAGGTGCCGTTCTTCGTGGCCAAATGCGAGGACATGGGCATCGAGGTGCTGCCGCCGGACGTGAACATGTCGGGGCACGACTTCAAGGTGGTCGAGGGCAACATCCGCTTCGGGCTCGACGCGGTCAAGGGCCTCGGCTACCAGGCGGTTGAAGCGATCATCGAGGCGCGCGAGGAGGGCGGTCCGTTCAGCTCGATCTGGGACTTCTGCCGCCGCGTCGACTGCTCGGCCGTGAACAAGCGCGGGGTCGAGGCGCTCGTCAAGTGCGGGGCGATGGAATCGCTGCCGGGCAGCCGCACCGGGATGATGAAGGTGATGCCCAACGCCCAGGCCGCGGGCGTGCAGTCCCAGCAGGACGCCCAGCTCGGCCAGGGCTCGTTCTTCGACTTCGACGGCGCCGGCGGCGGGGGCGGCCCGGCCCAGCCCGACCTGCCGGTGCCGGAGCTGCCGAACGCGCGCGAGGACCTGAATCTGTGGGAGAAGGAGACCCTCGGGCTGTTCCTGTCGAGCCACCCGCTCAAGGAGGTGCGGCCCGCGCTGCGAGCCAAGGCGGACTGCTCGCTGGCGGACCTCGCCGGCAAGAAGGACGGCGAGTGGGTCACGGTGGGCGGCATGATCGCCGAGTGCAAGCGGATCCGCACCAAGAAGGGCGACCCGATGATGTTCGCCACTCTCGACGACCTCGAGGGGCAGGTGGAGATGCTCGTCTTCAACTCCGCCTACGCCGCCAACGCCGACAAGGTGGGCCTCGACGCCATCGTGCTCGTGCGCGGGCGGGTGGACCACAAGGAGGCGGGTGAGGTCAAGCTCATCGCCCAGGAGGTCGACGCGTTCGCGCCCTCACAGGAGGAGATCCTGCGCGCGGCCGAGGAGGCCGCGGTCGAGCCGATCGTCCAGCGGCTCACGGTGCACGTGTCCCCTGGCGTGCCGGCTGGGTTCCTCGAGGAGCTCAAGGAGGTCGTTGGACACCACCCCGGCGAGCACGACCTCCTGCTCGCCGTGGGCGAGCGCCGGCTCGTGCTGGGCGAGCAGTGGCGCGTGTCCGGCGACAGCAGCTGCCGGGCGGAGCTCGGCGCGCTTCATGGCGCCGCGCGCATCGTGGCCTGACGGCATCTACACTGGCCGGGTGCCTCCACTCCAAGCACGCACTGCCACCGAGCTGCATGAGTGCAGGCAGTGCTGCTCGTTCTGCGACCGCGTGGTGCACCCGAGTGGCTGCATCGCGTCCGGCTGCCAGTTCCTCTACTTGTACGACGACGAGGAGACCGGCCGGCGCTTCATGGGCTGCATGAACAAGGTCTTCCGCGGCGAGATCGACACGGAGCTCTTCGAGGCGGCGCAGCGCACACGCCACGGCTTCGGCGGCGTG